>JAIXOE010000004.1 GCA_027486895.1 Sphingomonadales bacterium | reverse complement strand
AGGGTCGACAAGCGCGGCACGTTGTGGCGCATTGGATTGCTGCCACTGGGCGGATTTGTGCAGTTTGCTGGTGACATGAACCCATCGAGCCAGGCCGATGAAAGCTGGAAGCAACTGCCTGAGGCCGAACGCAATCAGACATTCCAGTCTAAGACGCTGTGGCAGCGTGCATTGATTGTGTTTGCCGGGCCAGCGGTGAACTTTTTGCTCGCAATACTTATTGCCATGGGCTTTTTGCTCGCATTTGGTAAATCAGTCACACCGCCTGTGTTGGACGTGGTTCAACCGGGAAGTCCTGCCGCTATCGCTGGTTTAATGCCTGGCGACCGGGTTCTGACATTCAACGGACGCAGCATCGAAACGTTTGACCAGATGGCAAATGAGATCATCATGATCCCTGGTGAACGTGTTGCGATCGAGATCGAACGCAATGGCGAAAAGCTAGCAAAAGAGACCTTGGTTGCCGAGGTTAAGGAAGCCGATCGCTTTGGTAATGAATACCGCATCGGCCGCATTGGCGTTGGCGCGAGTAAGGTGGAAGTTCGTGAAGTCGGGATATTAGAGGCGCCTTGGGCTGCTGTCGTGCAAACGGGCAACGTATTGCGGCAGCAGATGATTGGCCTTGGGCAGATTATTTCGGGTCGGCGTCCGCTCTCCGAACTTGGCGGGCCGTTGAAAATCGCGAAAGTTTCCGGTGAGGCGATGAGCCTTGGCATATTGACGTTTATAAGCCTCGCGGCACTTATCTCGATTAACTTGGGGTTCATCAATCTGCTGCCAATCCCGATGCTCGATGGAGGACATCTTTTGCTGTACGGAATTGAGGCGGTACGCAGGCGCCCAGCAACGCCGCAGGTGCAGGAGTGGGCATTCCGTGCAGGTTTTGCGATGCTGGCCGCGTTCATGCTTATGGTGACATTTAATGACCTTGCGTCTTTCGGGCTTTTTGAAAGCGGCTGAAGGCATTGCATACTTGATTGCGGACGCTGCATGGGGCAGGGACGCAAAACCGTTTTAGCGGCAATTCGCCAACTCCCGGTGGGGGCCGGACATCAGATCGGATGACAATGAAAAGTAGACGTTTCGGCAACCTCAAAAGCGTTGGCATTTTTTTGATGGGTTCAACCGCTCTTGCGGCGTCTGGTACCATGACGCCGGCCTTTGCGCAGGCAACGCCGCCGGCACCCGCCGCGCCAGCTGAGGTCGATCAGATCAAGTCCATCACCATTGTTGGAACGCAGCGACTCGAGGCGGATACGGTCCGGTCATACATCCGTTTGCGGACAGGGCAGCCTTGGACTCAGGTTTCTGCCGACCAAGCGCTGAAGGATTTATACGCAACTGAATTGTTTGCTGACGTCGCCGTCCGCAATAATTCCGGCGCAGTTGTTATTGAGGTTCGCGAAAACCCTGTGGTTAACCGGATCATTCTTGAAGGCAACAAGCGTATCAAGAATGACAAGATTGAACCCGAAATCAAATTGGCACCGCGCCAGATTTATTCGCGCTCGAAAGTTCGGGCCGATGTTGCGCGCATTGTCGAACTCTACAAGCGTCAGGGTCGTTTCGCCGCTGTGGTCGAGCCCAAGCTGGTGCAACTGGACCAGAACCGCGTCGACATCGTCTTCGAAATCACTGAGGGCCCCAAATCTAAAGTCCAACAGATCAACATCATCGGGAACGACAAGTTTTCAGATGGTCAGCTGCGCGGCGAAATGGTCACGAAGCAAGCGCGTTTTTACCGCTTCTTCAGCTCAGGCACCAGCTATGACCCCGACCGGCTGGCATTCGACCAACAAAAGCTGCGACAGTTTTACCTGACGCAGGGCTACGCCGATTTCCGCGTCGTATCTGCTATTGCGGAACTGACACCTGACAAGCAGGACTTCATCATCACATATGTGGTGGAAGAAGGAGATCGCTACAAATTTGGCGACGTGAAGGTTGAAAGCCAGATACGCGATTTCGACTCAGGGCGTCTGACGACGACATTGCGGATGAAAAAGGGCGATTGGTACGACGCCAAGATGGTTGAAGACACCGTCGAAAGCCTCTCGGAAACGGCTGGCCTATTTGGTTATGCTTTTGCCGACGTGAATCCGGATTTCCAGCGCGACAAAGAAACGCTGACCATGGGCATCACGTTCAACGTTGCTGAGTCGCCACGCGTTTTTGTTGAACGTATCGACATTAACGGTAACACGCTGACTCAGGACAAGGTGGTTCGCCGTGAGTTCCGTCTGAACGAAGGCGACGCGTTTAACAGCATCCAGGTGAAGCGCACCGCAGAGCGCATCAAGTCGCTTGGATATTTCCAAGAAGACCTCGAAGTCGAACAAGCGCAAGGCAGCGCGCCCGACCGTATCGTACTGACGACAAACGTCGAGGAAAAAGCTACAGGCGAATTGTCGCTGTCGGCTGGTTTCTCCTCGATTGAAAACTTCATTTTCCAAGGTTCGATCAAGCAGCGGAACTTCCGCGGTCTTGGCCAGGAATTGCGGACGAACATCTCGTATTCGTCTTACTCGAAATCCGCTGAAATCGGATTTACCGAGCCATATCTGTTTGACCGTTCGATTGCGGTGTCAGGCGATATTTTTCGTCGCGATTTGAACAGTTTCAACTTCTTCAATAACCAACGCAATACCACTTATCAGCAGGCGACGACTGGGTTCCAGTTGCGCGTTGGTGTACCGGTAAACGAGTACATCTATTTCCAGGCGCGCTACGGTCTCAGCCAAGATGACATCTCGCTTGACCAAAACACGTTCTTTACGGACCCAGATGGTGCAGGTCCGCTACCTGCATCTTGCGACCCAATCGTCGCTGGCCGCTTCCTGTGCGATGCCATTGGCAAGCGTCTGACCTCCTCGCTTGGCTACACTTTGTTGTATGATGATCGCGATAACCGCGTGCGTCCAACGCGCGGCCAAAGCGCGGGTATCAGTCAGGATTTCGCAGGGCTTGGCGGCAGCGTCAAATATATCAAGACGCGCATAAATGCTGACAAATATTGGAAGCCATTTGGCAACTTCGTGCTCGGCCTTTCGATTGAGGGCGGATATATCCACCCACTCGAAAATCGTGGCCTCTCGTCATTGGGCATTGATGATGTGCGTTTGACGGATCGTTTCTATCTCGGTGAACCTCAGATGCGCGGCTTTGACATTCGCGGCGTTGGTCCCCGGGTGCAGCGCGTGTTCTTTGAAGGGCAAGTCGTCAACGGCATTGCAGTAAACGCGCCATTGACGGATCGTAACCAGATTCAAGACGACGCCATTGGTGGTCGTTTCTATTATCTCGGCCGTGCAGAGCTTCAGATTCCGCTGGGCAGTGGTGCCAAGGAATTGGGTCTGCGTCCGTCGCTGTTCATGGATGTGGGCTCCGTGTTCGATGTAACCCGGCCTATATTGCAGTCCGTTCAACAGCGCGAAGTCTTGTCTGATGGAACGCAGGGAGCGCCCTTATACTATTTCGTCGACACTGCGGGTGCATTACAGACCTCCACCACCGCGACCAATGCGGACGGCTCGGCACGTGTATCGGCGCTGCGTTTCGAAGAGCGCTTCTTTGGCGATACTTGGAAACCACGTCTGTCGGTAGGCTTTGGCGTTAACTGGAACTCGCCCTTTGGTCCGTTCAGGATTGATATTGCCCGCGCGCTGCTCAAACAGCCCGGCGACGACACCAAATTATTTACATTCAACGTAGGAACTCAATTCTAATGAAAATTCGTAACACCGCCATCGCGGCAGCTCTTTTGTCAGCAACAGCCATTGCTGTTCCTGCAACGGCTCAGGTTTCTGGTATCGCAACAGCCGAAACATCCGTCGCCATTGCCCGTTCAAAGGCACTTGGAGCAGCGTACCAGCAGATCGGCGCACAGTACGCAGCCGTTGCTCAGCAGATGCAGACGAAACGTCAGGAAATTAACAACATCAATGCGCAGCTTGATACCAACAAGGACAAGGAACTGACGCAGGCCGAACTCGACGTTGCGATTAAGGCGAAAAGCCCATTGCTGGCGCAGATTGATGCCAAGCAAAAGGAAATCAACACACTTCAGGACCCAATCATCTTGGCGCAATTATATTCCGTTGAGCAGATTGCCCTGAAATATGAAGCTGCCCAGCAGGCTGTTATCACCGCAAAGAAAATCAATGTTATCTTGGCACCGGACGCTTTCGTCTGGGCGCCTGAGGCAGTTGACGTAACACCCGCGATCACCGCCGAGTTGGACAAATCGGTTCCATCCGTAGCGATCGTGCCGCCAGCCGGTTGGCGCCCATCGCGTCAGATTGGCACGTTGTATCAGCAGATTCAGCAACTGTTTAACAATGCAGCACAGATGCAGGCAGCTCAGGCAGCCGCCGCGCAGCCACGTGCAGCAGCACCAGCAACCCCCGCAGCACAGCCTGAAAGCCGCTAAGCGGAATGAGTGAAGCTGATTTTAGCAACTATGACGTCCGCCGGGTTATGTCGGTGCTTCCGCACCGCTACCCGATGTTGCTGGTTGACCGCGTTGAAGAGCTGATCGTTGATGAGCGTATAAGCGCGATCAAAGCCGTAACCATGAATGAAGGGTTCTTTCAGGGACATTTTCCTGGAAGGCCCATCATGCCTGGCGTGATGATTGTCGAAGCGCTGGCACAAGCGGCTGGCGTTCTGGCAATGGAAAGCTTTAACCTCGTCGGTTCAGGCAAGCTCGTATATTTCATGTCGATCGACAATGCGAAGTTCCGGGCGCCAGTGGAGCCCGGTTGCTTGCTGCATCTGAATGTCGAATTTGTGCAGAAGCGTCCACGTGTCTGCAAATTCGCCGGTCGTGCGATGATGGGTGATCAGGTTGCTGCTGAGGCAGAGTTCATGGCTATGATCGCGGACCCGCCTGCTTGATAACGTCATCGTTTATCCCGAACTTGTTTCAGGATGACGCCTGCCGATAATTGAATCTTGCTATCGCTAGCATCCACCGCTATGCGCGGCGCTTCCGAATTTAGGGCTTCCGGTCGGAAACCGGTTGCTGAACAAAGGATTTATGTATGAAAGCCGACATTCACCCCGATTATCACATGATCAAGGTGCAGATGACCGATGGCACCGTCTTCGAAACACGCTCCACCTGGGGCAAGGAAGGCGACACGCTGGCTCTGGATATTGACCCGACTTCGCACCCAGCATGGACCGGTGGTTCGGGCCGTATGCTCGACACGGGCGGCCGCGTTGCTCAGTTCAACAAGCGCTTTGGTGGCCTTAGCCTCAAGAAGTAAGATAATCCGCGTGCCGGGTTGACGCCCGGCATGTGATAATCTTAAGGCCAAAGTATAGGAACGCGCCTGCCTTAGTGGCGCTATGGCGACCGTAGCTCAGTTGGTTAGAGCGCTGGTTTGTGGTACCAGAGGTCGGGGGTTCAAGACCCCTCGGTCGCCCCATTTATTCCCCCCGCATAATCCGAGTGACATTCACGTTGCGTAATATTATTACGCTAATGTGTAATTTGATTCCGGCTCCTCTTGGAATCAAATCGTCCGTATTTGGGAGTGACGAGATGCCCGCTATTTGGGATTTGCCAGACTTTGACGCGCATGAAGCCGTTCATGTATTTGATGATCGCGCGACCGGTCTCAAGGCTGTCATTGCAGTGCACTCGACTCATCTGGGGCCAGCAGCGGGTGGAACACGCTTCTGGCATTATGCCGACTCACAGGCGGCGATAACCGATGCGCTCCGTTTGTCTCGCGGCATGAGCTACAAAAACGCGATGGCCGGGCTATCTGCAGGCGGTGGTAAGGCAGTCATTCTCGCTAATCCTCAACGCACAAAGCCGCAGGAAATGCTTGATGCATTTGCGCGCGCTGTGGATTCGCTGGGCGGCAAATATATCACCGCACAAGATGTTGGCATGTCCGAAGCTGACATGGTTTCGCTGTCGAAAGTGACACCGCATGTTGCCGGGCTGCCTGATCAAGGAGGCGATCCCGGACCATACACCGCGCGGGGCGTGTTCCTTGGCGTTAAGGCGGCTGTGAAGCACGCGCTTGGCACTGATGACCTGAATGGCGTTCATGTGGCCATTCAGGGCGTCGGTAGCGTTGGCGGCGGGCTTGCCCGTTATCTCGCGGCTGAGGGTGCAAAGTTGACCCTCGCAGATGTCGACGCGCAGCGCGCTGCAGACCTTGCACATGAACTCGGCGGACAAAGTGTCGCCGCAGATGCCATCATGACAGTGGAAGCCGATGTGTTCAGCCCTTGCGCGCTTGGCGCCGTGTTGACGCAAGCCAGTGTGGCTGCATTGAAAGTGCGCGCTGTGGCCGGGGGCGCAAACAACCAGTTGGCAACGGGGCCCGAAGGCCGAATGCTCGCTGACCGAGGCATTTTATATGCGCCAGATTATGTCATCAACGCAGGCGGCATCATCAACGTGCTGCGCCATATTGAAAATGCCGACGATGCCGAGATTAATCGGCGCATTGATGCCATCGCAGGCCGCTTGGCGGCGATCTGGAATGAAAGTGATTCGACCGGTAATACGCCGGCTGAAGTCGCAGACAATATGGCACAAAAGCTTATTGGTCGTTGATACCAAATCCATTGGCGTAACGCTTCGGCAGTGCTAGATGCATCGCCGAGTCATGCACCGTTTCGCCAATCCTGCCCGTTTTTTGCGTATCGCAAAGCCATTAACACCTTGGCTGTTATGGCTGGGCATAGCTTTGACACTTGGCGCATGCCTCTGGGGTGTGTTTTTCACGCCCACTGAACGCCTGATGGGCGATACCGTGAAAATCATATTTGTGCACGTACCTGCCGCTTGGCTGGGCATGGGTGGATGGACGGGGATTGCTATTGCAAGCATCGTTCAATTGGTTTGGCGCCACCCGCTTGCGGGCGTGTCCGCACGAGCGATTGCTGTCCCCGGCGCGACCTTTGCCGCGATTTGCCTTATCACTGGATCGATTTGGGGCAGGCCAACATGGGGCACATGGTGGGTGTGGGACGGCCGGCTCACATCGATGCTGGTACTTTTTTTCCTGTATCTCGGATATATCGCGCTTTCCAACGCATCGAGCGAGAAGGGCGATACAAGCCGCGTTGCCGCCGTTTTCGGCATCATTGGTGCAGTCAACATTCCAATCATCAACCGCTCCGTCATCTGGTGGGAAAGCCAGCACCAAAAGGCGAGCATTACGCTGGGCGGTTCTTCCATTGATCAAGCCTATCTTGTGCCGCTTTTTGTTTCTGTCGCGGGCTTCAGCCTGTTGTTCGGCGCATTGGTGTTGATGCGGATGCGCACAGCGCTCGCTGAAATGCGTATTGAAGCGCGTATGCGCCGGATGGCGGATTACTGATGCCGCACGCACCGTTCATCATTGCGTCTTTTGCAGTCACCGGCGTCGGGATCACTTGGCTTGTGCTTTCAAGCTACTTATCCATGCGCCGCACAGAAGCGTCGGCAGACGAATTGAGGCAACAGCAATGAAGCCTAAGCATCAACGCCTGCTGCTGGCCGTAATTGCTATAGCTGCCCTCGTTGGCGCGGGCCTGATCGCGGCTGCCGCGCTGCGTGAGGAAGCATCCTATTTTTATACGCCCACAACGCTGGCCAGCGCCAATGTTGCGCCGGGCAAGGCCATCCGGCTTGGCGGAATGGTACAAAAGGGCTCGATAGTGCGCGCCGCCGATGGCGTTTCAATCACCTTCACGGTGCAGGACAAGGACAAGTCCCAAAAGGTCGCCTATCGCGGCATTACACCTGATCTGTTTGTTGAAGGGTCGGGCGTCGTTGCAGATGGCCGGCTTGGCCCCGACCGCGTTTTTGTTGCTGACAGTTTGTTGGCCAAGCATGACGAAAATTATGTGCCGAAAGAACTGGCGGACATCGACATGAGTGCCGCTGAACACACAAAGGACACGCTTTCAAAATGAAGGCTTTGACATGATGGCGGAGGCAGGACTTGCTGCATTGTGGTTAGCCGCTGCAATGGCGCTGCTTCAGCTTGTGGGCGGTATGACATTGTTGCGCGGCGGAGCAGGGCAGCTTGTCTCGCTCATCAAACCAGCGGCTTATGTCCAAGGTGCTTTATGCGCCTTCGCATTTCTAGCGCTGATGTGGTTGTTTTACGTGACCGACTTGTCGGTGTTGTTGGTCGCCAGCAATAGCCACATTGATAAACCGCTGATTTTCAAGCTTGCGGGCACATGGGGCAACCATGAAGGATCGATGCTGCTGTGGGTCTCGGTACTGTCGGTGTCGGGGGCTGCGATTGCGCTGCTTGAAAAGCGGATAGAGTCCAAAACGCTCTACGCGACGCTCGCGGTGCAGGCATTCATTGCGCTGGGTTTTTTTGCGTTCCTGTTGTTTGCTTCAAACCCGTTTGAGCGCCTTGTCCCTGCGCCAATTGAGGGCAATGGGCTTAACCCATTGCTTCAGGACGTTGGCCTCGCGTTCCATCCGCCAACTTTGTATTTTGGTTATGTAGGGCTCTCGATTGCCTTCTCCTTTGCCGTGGGCGCGCTGTTGACCAATCAGGTCGGCCCGGCATTTGCGCGTGCAATGCGGCCTTGGGTGTTGGCTGCGTGGATATTCCTTACCATCGGCATTACTGCAGGCAGCTATTGGGCTTATTATGAGCTTGGCTGGGGTGGCTGGTGGTTCTGGGACCCAGTTGAAAACGCATCGCTGATGCCGTGGCTTGCGGCGACAGCACTTCTGCATTCGGTGAGTGTCCTTGCGACACGCAACGCTTTGCGCGCTTGGACAATCATGCTGGCGCTCGTCGCATTTGCGATGTCGATGGCAGGAACGTTCCTGGTGCGGTCTGGCATTTTGACAAGCGTTCACGCATTCGCGGTCGATCCGGAACGCGGCTCGTTCATCCTTGCATTGATGCTGATCTACACCAGCCTCGCATTTGTGATTTTTGCCCTACGCATTGGCTCGGTGAAGCAAGGCGAGCCATTCCAGCTCGTCAGCCGCGAAGGCGGTATTGTGGCCAACAACATCTTCCTCAGCGTCATTCTGGCGGTAGTGTTGATAGGCACATTATATCCTCTGGCAGCCGAGGCGATGGGTGACAAAATCTCCGTTGGCCCTCCTTATTTCAACAAGGCAACGGTGCCTATTGCGGTTCTATTGATGCTGGGTTTGCTGATCGGGCCGATGCTGCGCTGGCGCCGTGATGATCTCAAGCGTCTTAAATATTGGCTTATCGGAGCAGCGGCAATTTTGGTGTGGAGCGGTATTGCCGTCTGGAAATTCGCGCCTGACATTGGATTGTTTCCGTTGCTCGGAATTGCTTTGTCCCTCGCGTTGGCAGTTGCTGCCTGGCTTCCGTTGCGCGGCCGCAAGTTGCTGCGCACGCCGTTACCGGTATTCGGCATGGTCATTGCGCATTTCGGCATTGCAGTCAGCGTTTTTGGTATGGCGGCAGAGTCCGGCTTTTCATCGGAAACCTTGACCGCACTTGCCCCGGGCGAAAGTGCCAAAGTCGCTGGCTGGCAGGTAAAGCTAGACGACGTAAAGCCCGTCGTTGGTGACAATTGGGTTGCAGTCGAGGGCGAAATGCATGCCGTGAAAAATGGAAATGCGTTTCTGCTTCGCCCGCAGTCGCGGCAGTTTTTCAAACCTGAAATGCAAACAAGCGAGGCTGCACTGCTGACGCGTTGGAATGGCCAACTATATGCCGTCATTGCCCAGCCGGACCAAGAGGGCGATGGCCGCTGGCAAGTGCGCTTGTGGTGGAAACCCTTTGTGCCGTTCATTTGGTATGGTGGCCTCCTCGTGGCGCTCGGCGGCATCGTTGCGTTGCTTGGGCGCATGTTCCGGCGCGCGAAAAAACCTGTGAAGAACAAGTGGCAGACGGCGTGAACCGGCCTTGGCTTTTGTGGGTCCCGCTTGCGGTGATTGCTTTGCTAGGTGGTCTTGCGATCTACGGTCTGGCGGTACCAAAAGACGAACAAGTGCACTCGGCGATGATTGGCCAAAAGCTACCAGCATTTTCATTGCCCTCGGCAACAGATGGTGTCGAAGGCTTGGCAAGCGGCGACATGGCGGATGGAAAGCCCCGTTTGCTTAACATTTTTGCCAGCTGGTGCATCCCGTGCAAAGCAGAAGCGCCATATCTCGAAGCGTTGAAAAAGGCAGGTGTCGAAATTGACGCCATCGCTATTCGCGATCGACCCGAAGACGTTGCTGCGTTCCTGACCCAATTCGGCAACCCGTTCCGACGCATTGGTTCGGACAGCGAAATGGCCGTTCAGCTTAAGCTTGGCTCGTCGGGCGTACCGGAAACCTATGTCATCGGTGGTGACGGCACGATATTGTATCAGCATATCGGGGACATTCGGGCCGAGCATGTCCCTATGCTGATTGAAAAAGTGAACGCTGCGAAATGAGAACAATGGCGCTCATCGTCCTGATGCTTGCAGCACCAGTGTTTGCGCAAGGCAGTGGCCCCACGCCTGCATTTGCGAACCGTCAGTTGCCTGATCCCGAAAAGGAAGCGGAGGCAACAAAGCTGATGCACAGCTTGCGCTGCATTCAGTGCCAAGGCCAATCGATCGCGGACAGCGATGCGCAGATGGCGGGCACGATGCGCGCTGAGGTGCGTCAACAAATTGCAGCAGGGCAAAAGCCTGAGGCCATTCGTAGCTGGATGATCGCGCGCTACGGCGAATGGGTCAGTTTCGAACCCGATATGAAGGGGGCAGGGCTGTTGCTTTGGCTTACGCCCTTATTGGTCCTGATCGCGGGTATATGGCTGGCTCGCGGGCTATTTAGGAGGCGCGCATGAACGGTTGGGTTGCACTTGGCATACTTGCGCTTCTTAGCCTTGCCGTGCTCGTTTGGAACGTTCGCTCGTCCAAAGGCTTATGGCAAATCGCTGCCGCGCTCGTGCTATTGGGTATGACAGGATACGCGCTTCAGGGACGCCCCTTGTCACCATCGTCACCGGCCAAACCACTGGCGGCAAGCGAAGTCGCCGCGACCCAGCTGGTCGAGATACGCGCGGACATGGACCAAAGCTTTGGTAGTGCAAAACGCTGGCTCGTCACCGCGGACTCATTTGCCAAGCAGGGCGACTACCCGCTTTCGGCATCCTATATTCAAGCGGGTTTGCGCAAAGATCCGAACAACCCCGATTTGTGGTCCGCATTGGGTTTACAACTCATGCTCGCGAGCGAAGGCCAAATGTCGCCACCGGCGCAATTGGCATTTGATAAGGCGCGGGCCATTCGTCCGAATTATCCTGCGCCATATTACTTCGGGGGGCTTGCACGGCTCTTTGCCGGTGACCTTGAAGGCGCCATTTTGCTCTGGGAAAAGACCGTGTCGCTCGCGACACCGCAAGCCAAGTGGAAGTCACGTATTGAGTCGCAACTGCAAGCGGCAAAGGCATTGCAGGCGCAGGCTGCAAGCGCTCAAGCAACTAACGCGGCTAAGTAGCTGATGTAAATTGTTTTTGCTGCCACAGACGGGCTTTATTGCTTTGTTGTGATGGGGTGGTGCCCATGCTAATGCGCCCGTCCGGACTGCTTCTAGGGGCAATCAGGGCAAACGCCGGGGAAACGAAATGGTTGGACCGCAAGCCGCAGACGATTTTGGTCATAGCGAGCAAGATCATCAGGGAAGTCATGCCCCGAAAGGGTCGTTGCTTGCCCTGTGCGTTGGCACAGTAGGTGTCGTCTTTGGCGACATCGGGACGAGCCCGATTTATGCTTTCCGCGAAACATTCGCTGGGCATCATCCCATCACGCCAGATCCAATCCACATCAATGGCGTTCTGAGTCTCGTATTCTGGTCGATGATGATCGTTGTGACATTCAAATATGTCTTTACGATCATGAAGGCTGACAACAAGGGCGAAGGCGGAAGTCTTGCCCTTCTTGCGCTCATTAACCGGCAGACCGCAGGCGCAAAATGGACAGCACCTTTCGTGATGCTCGGTGTTTTCGCAACCGCATTATTCTACGGCGATTCCATGATTACGCCGGCGATGTCGATCCTGTCCGCCGCTGAAGGTCTCAAATATGTCAGCCAAGGCTTTAGCGCCTGGATACTGCCCATATCGATCGTAATTATCGGTGGACTTTTTGCGTTCCAGTCGCGTGGCACGGCTAAGGTTGGCGCATGGTTTGGTCCAATAATGCTGGTCTATTTTGCGACGCTTGCGGGTCTTGGCATCATGCATCTTACAAAGATGCCGCTGATCATTTTGGACGTCCTTAACCCGCTGAATGCGTTCTATTTCTTTTACGCGGACGGGTTCCGCGCGTTCGTGGCGATGGGCACCGTCGTGCTTGCCGTTACTGGCGCTGAAGCGCTCTATGCCGACATGGGGCATTTCGGGCGGCGTCCGATCAAGTTTAGCTGGTTATTCTTCGTTCTGCCTGCCTTGATGCTGAACTATATGGGGCAGGGGGCAATGATATTGTCGATGACGCCTGAGGAAGCCCAGCTGGCCATTCGTGACCCGTTCTTCTTGATGGTGCCAGATATTATCAGCACGCCTGTCATCATATTGACGATCATGGCCGCGATTATTGCCAGCCAAGCTGTGATTTCGGGTGCATTTTCACTGACCCAACAAGCCATCCAGTTGGGCTTTATGCCACGCTTGAGCATTCTTCACACAAGCGAAAAAGCCGCTGGCCAGATCTACATTCCGGCGATCAACTGGGGGCTGGCGGTGATGGTCTTGCTGTTGGTGCTTTTCTTCCAGTCGTCGTCAAACCTTGCCGCTGCTTATGGTATCGCCGTTACGGGTGCGATGTTCATCGATACGTGCCTTATCGCCGTCGTGCTGTTGTCGCTTTGGAAATGGCCAAAATGGAAGGCCATCCCGATACTGGCGTTGTTCTTCATCGTCGACTTTGCCTATTTCGGCGCAAACCTGCTCAAGGTGCCGTCGGGTGGTTGGGTGCCGCTATTGATTGGCTTGGTTATCTTCACATTGCTGACGACATGGTCACGTGGTCGCGCGCTAATGCGCGAACGTATGGCTGAAAGCACCATGCCGATGGAGATATTCATCAAATCGGCTGCGAACAGCGCAACACGGGTTCCGGGGACTGCAATCTTCATGGCGTCAGCCGCGAGTGGTGTTCCGTCGGCTTTGCTGCACAACATCAAGCATAACCGGATATTGCATGAACGCGTCATCATACTGACGGTGCAAATCGAAGATGTGCCCTTTGTCGAAACTGGCGAACGGATCATCTGCAAGGATTTGGGCGAAGGTTTCTATCGCGTCAAAATGCGCTTTGGCTTTTTGGAGGAAACCAATGTCCCCGCGACGCTCGATATGATCGATTTGTGTGGTCCTAAGTTTGATATGATGCACACAAGCTTCTTCCTGTCGCGGCAGACACTTATTGCGTCGAAGATACCGGGTATGGCGATTTGGCGTGAAAAGGTTTTCGCTTGGATGTTGCGCAATGCCGCAAACGCGATGGAATTTTTCAAGCTGCCGAGCAATCGAGTTGTAGAGCTTGGAAGCCAAGTTGAAATTTAATTAGTCACGTCGCGCCCACGGTTCGTTGTCGCAAAATCGCTTGAACCTTTTTGTTTTGAACAATAAGAACAAAAAAGGAACTTCGATTGGAAAATCGTATGTCGGTTATTTCATTACTTTCGGTGCGTAGCTTCGTCGAATTCAAAGAAATTTGGCAATCAGTCGATTTCGACCAGCTTGGCATTACATTTGGTGACGGCACTAACGCGGCGAGCATGTCGGGCAGTCTGGTATTTAGCGGCGTCGCTTTCGCCTATGAATTGCAGTCGTGCCCCGCGCCCGCGGCGACGCACCACATTTTTTGCAATGCCGATCTCACGGATATTCGGTCTGCGGTTCATATCGATTTGGGCGCAGCGGTCGCGTCTGGCCGGACGGTTCCTGCGATTGTGCAAGTCATGCTGGAACTTGGCGAAGTTTTGGGACGCAACTTGGCCATCAAAGCGGTGTTTTGGTCTCCGGCTGCTGTGGTTTCCGGGTATGATTATTATGCCGAAGCGGTGGTGCAATATGCGCAAGGTGCAGCTTTTCCGGCATTGTTGTGCGTTGACTTTGATACTTCCAAGACTGGTATTGTGCAAACAACGGGATTGGCATCTTTATGCGGTCAGGAACTGACCTTCGAGCATGCGCAGATGCCAACGCATGAAGCTATGCGCTACGTTGTGCGCCTTGTGCACGATCTCGCAACGCAAGGGGCATATGATCGCGAACTTGAAGTTCCCGGTTTGAAGGCAGATGAGGTCGTTTTGGTGACACCTGGTCTTGAAGACGGTAAAGTAAATGCAAGCTTGGTTACCCGTAAAGAGGCCATAAACTCGCCCCAGTAACAAATGAGTCGCGCCATCTGGCCGGCGACTATGTTGGTGGAGGCAGGATGCGCACTTTTCCCAGACACGCGCGCGCGGCGGCCCCACTGCATCACCAGTCGCACCATATTATTCCTGTAGGCGTCTTTGCCGGGCCGGCCTTTGCGGCGCAGTTTGATGCTTTGTCTGGCCATGGATTTGATGCGCGTCAGTTTCAACGCAACGGCGTGTTTTTGCCAGCCACCGAGGTCGCTGCCATACGATCAGGCTTACCGCTGCACCGGGGACCACATCGCCGGTACAATGAACTCGTCGCCTATCGCGTTGCCGCGATCTTTCGAGACTTCGATCGCGCCAGTTCGCAACCGCGTGCGCGATTTGATGCCGCTCAGCGCATGGACTTGCTCACATCAGCCCTGCGGGCTGTGTTGCGCCGAACATCTCCACGCATGTCGTTAAATCAGCGTGACCCGTTCAACAGCAGCGCCAGTTTCCACGATCTCGATAGCGCATGCGATGCAATTTGGTTGGCAACTAAATGACCGACAGTGAATTTTAGACTGGACGAATGTTGCTTTCAATGGCTATCGCCGCAACATAATGTCTTTGCACAGCGTAAACTTGCTTCTTCTACGACTTACACGCCCTTAGGCGTGTGCTCGATGTCGGCCATGTCCGGCAAGCCGCCTAAGGGCTAATGAAACCCCGCCAAGTCTTACAGCCTGCATAGTGGGCGCAATAGTGAAGTTGCAAAGAACATGATGATAGCCGATCCATCTCGTAAATACCGCGCATTCCCGCAAGTTGACCTGCCTGACCGTCAATGGCCAAGTCGCACGATCGACTTCGCACCACGCTGGCTTTCGACCGACTTGCGCGACGGCAATCAGGCGTTGATTGACCCAATGGGTGCAGAGAAAAAGCGCCGGTTTTTCGATCTCCTGCTTAAAGTTGGTGTAAAGGAAATCGAGGTTGGTTTTCCGAGTTCTGGCGCGACAGATTTCGATTTTATCCGCGGCTTGGTGGATAGCGGAAGCATCCCCGACGATGTGACTATCCAAAGCCTGACACAGTCGCGGCGTGATCTCATTGAAAAGACGTTTGAAAGCATGGCGGGCGCGCCGCGTGCGATTGTGCACCTGTATAATGCGGTCAGTCCAGCATGGCGGGACATTGTCTTCAACCTCGACAAAGCAGGCGTGAAGGCCATCGCGGTTGAGGGCGCAAATATCTTGATGGAGCAAGCGGCGCGCTTCCCCGAAACCGACTGGCATTTCGAATATAGCCCGGAAACCTTTTCCACCGCCGAACTCGAATTCAGCCTTGAGGTTTGCGAAGCGGTAATGGAGGTTGTGAAACCGACCGCTGCCAAGCCGCTGATCCTGAATTTGCCCGCCACCATCGAAGCTGCGATGCCCAATGTATATGCCGACCAGATCGAATGGATGTGCAAACATATCAGTGCGCGTGACGCCGTCGTCATCAGCCTTCATCCGCATAACGACAGGGGCAGCGGCATTGCAGCAGCGGAGCTTGGCTTGTTGGCTGGTGGTGACCGGATAGAAGGCTGCCTTTTTGGCAATGGCGAACGTACGGGCAATGTCGACCTCGTTACGCTTGCGCTGAACATGTACACCCAAGGGCTTAACCCAGGTCTCGATTTCAGCAATATTGATGAAGTCATCCAGACGGTGGAATATTGCAACCAATTGCCCATTCATCCGCGCCATCCATATGCGGGGGAACTGGTGTTCACGGCATTTTCCGGATCGCATCAGGATGCCATTAAGAAAGGATTTGCCGCGCACGAACGGCAGAATGATGAAATCTGGCGAGTTCCTTATCTGCCCATCGATCCGGCTGATTTGGGCCGCTCTTATGAAGCCGTGATCCGGGTGAATTCACAAAGCGGCAAGGGCGGTGTGGCTTGGGTTATCGAGCAGGACCACGGCCTCAAATTGCCCAAGCGGATGCAGGCAAATTTCTCCACTACGGTACAGGAGTTGTCCGACACTACGGGCCGTGAGTTGACCAGTGCGGACATCTGGGAGGCGTTTGAAGCGCGTTACCATCTGAAAGGTGAAGGACGGTTCCGGTTGCTCGATTTCCGCGAGAGCCAAAGTCAGCGGCAGTTAGACGAGCGTATCTTCGCAGGCAACATCCGCATTGATGGCGTCGAACAAAGCGTTAGCGGCCGCGGAAACGGACTTATCTCAAGCCTTGCCAATGCGCTTGAGGAAGCCCTTGGAGGGCCGCTGGACATAATCGATTACAGCGAGCACGCAATCGGACATGGCACCGACGCACGCGCTGCTGCTTATGTTGAGTGCCGCGTCGGCGATGGACCAATTTTGTTCGGCGTCGGGATCAGCAGGGATGTCGCGACCGCTTCTGTCAGGGCAATTTTGAGCGCAGCTAACGGCGTTTAAGCCCCCGTAAGCTGGCGTTAATGGGCGGGCAGGGCGCGCGTGGCCATGACTAAGGCCTCTGTTTGCGGCTTGCCAAATAACCAGCCTTGGCCGAACTGACATCCAAAGGATTCCAGTTCTGCCTGCTGGAATTCATTTTCAATGCCCTCGACAACAACCTTCATTCCCAGTGAGTCTGCAAGTTGCTTCATGGCGAGCACGAACGACCAGTCTGCTGTATTGTCCGAATGTTTCTCGATAAACGAGCGGTCAATTTTCAGCGTGTCAAACGGCATGGTTTGCAGGTGGGCGAGCGATGAATATCCGGTACCGAAATCGTCAATGCTTACCTGAATACCCATGTCATTCAGCTGGGTAATGGTCCGCGCCGCATGAACGGGGTTTGTCGCCGCAGTGCTTTCCGTTAGTTCAAGCCGGATCCATTTCGGATTAGCACCCGTCTCAAGCAAGATGTCCCTCACCAATTTGACGAAATGGAGTTGCTGAAACTGCTGAAGCGCAACGTTGACACTTACATATAAATCCGGATTGGATGGGTTGCTTTCATGGAACCTGACCGCAGACCGGCATGCTTCGCGAAGCACCCACGTGCCGATGGGCACAATCAAGCCGCAGGCTTCCGCGGTTGAAATGAAATCATCAGGCATAATGACGGTGTCAGGCTCCTTCCGCCACCGGACAAGCGCTTCGAAGCCGACGGTCTGGCGATCGGACAGAGCGACGATCGGCTGAAACTGTAATTCGAACGCGGAATTTTCTACCGCTCGTCGCAGATCAACCTCCATTTCGAGCCGGGCCAGCGCGGCATGCCGCATTTCCGACGTGAAATGATATGTCTGTTCGGGGCCTTGTGCCTTTGCCTCATACATCGCGACGTCTGCGTCACGCAGGAGATCTTGGGCGTTTTGATATTCGGGACCATTGAGCGCAATGCCAATGCTGGCAACGGCCTGTACATCATTTGCCCCAATGCGGTGAATAGGGTGCAAGCATTTGTGGATTTCGGTGGCAATATCTGTGGCGACGTCGCGGACATCCGCGCTGCGTAACAGGATTACGAATTCGTCACCTCCGACGCGCGCGAGCATGATTTTTTCAACCCAATGCTGACGTTCAAAGCTTTCGACAACGGAGCGAAGCCTGTCTGTCATAGCCACAAGCAACTGATCGCCCGCGCTGTGACCCAGTGTATCGTTGACAAGTTTAAACCCATCAAGGTCGAGATATATGACTGATGTTTGATAATCCGCGGTTTGCTGTTCCTTTTCAAACACCGACTTCATTTCGGTTTCGAATGCCGACCGATTTGGTAGGCCCGTTAATGGATCACTGGATGCATTTTTCAGCAGAATATCGGCATGCCGGCGGCGATTGAATACACGGCCAAGTTGCGTGCCGATTTGCAGAAGAAGATCCATGAGTTGCTGTGAGGGCTCAACGGATTCAGTCTGGTAGAATTCCATCGCGCCAACGAGCTCTTGACCCATGATGATTGGAACAGAGATGCTGCTGCGCAACCCTGCACGTCGTGCTGCCGGCGCTCGCGTGAAGGCATGCTGGGCATAGATATCAGCAGTCCAGATAGGGCTTTGTTCGATAAACAACCGACCCGGCGCGGATGCGCAGGGCCATGCCACGATTTTGCGTGATGCTTCTAAAAACGGAAAGGCGATATCCGGATATTTGGCGACCCAGATGTCCGTTCCTTCAAGCCTTTCATCGCCCTCCGGGCCCGTTCGCAACAGCGCGTGCCCAATAGGCCAGTTCTGTTTCTCGCAAATCTGCTGGATCGTAAAATTGAGCGCGTCTGTAGGGGAGTCAGAATCGTTGGCATAGCTCGCAATCGTGTTCAGGAGCTGCAACTTTTCTCTGCTGATATACAGATCGCGAAGGCCATGTTCAGCAATGTCCTCGGCCTTGCGCCGTGCGGCCTTCTCCCGAATGATTTCACGTTCGAGCCGCTGGCATTTTTCGTTCAAATCTTCGAGTGTCTGAAACAGGTTCGCATTTGGCTCTAATGTCATTTCCACACCAACTTGATATGGCACATCGGGGCACCGCTATGCATGCAGGCGGGATGTTCAATTTCTATGGTTTCTTCAAAATGATCGGCGAGCCCAAGCACAAAGCCGTGTGCCAAGTGGCATAGGCGGCGGGGGGAGTCATATCCCATGGTGACTGTATTGCCCGTTTCTACAAAATGAAAATGCGGACACGCCGCGCCTGCATATAATTTGCGGACCTCGGGATGGATGATCGTGTTTAGCGAGAGAATGAAGGATCGCGCATTTGGTGCATCTTCAAAGAATATGGGATAACGATTGTAGAGTAGCGGGATAGCATCCTGCCCAACCATCCGTAGCAGATCAGCGGGTTCCAAGCCCGTCATCTCCGCGCCTGCGTCAACCAACGCCATAAGTTCAGCATCGGGATAGCTGCCCAAGGAGGTGTAAATGCCCGGCAAGCCTGTCATGGTAAGTAGCGCATCCCATGCCTCAGGCCCAAGTTTTGCGGTGACAACCTCTTCGACAATATGAAAAATGATACCCTTCACTCTGGTCCCCTACGTAAGCATTACATAATCAGTTCCGATGTTTACGGCCGGGCGTTGAAATGTTTAAATTGGGAGCGCACATTTTGGAGAATTTGGAAAAACTGGGAAGAAGCCTGCACAGGCGATAACATAACCTTACGTAAAGGCGCGTTCTCTGCCACCCATTTGACAGCCGCGACATGCAGGCGCTACGCCACGATTAAACAGTCAATTAACAAGGGATTCGGCGCATGGCACTTCCGGCAATATTCGATAATCTTCGTCTTCCAGTGATCGGTTCGCCGCTCTTTATCGTGTCGGGACCAGAGTTGGTGATTGCCCAGTGCAAGGCCGGTATCGTCGGTTCATTCCCGGCGCTCAACGCGCGCCCACAGGCGCAGCTTGATGAATGGCTTCACCAGATTACAGAAGAATTGGCTGCGCATAATCGCGACAATCCAACGCGTCCCGCTGCACCTTATGCGGTCAACCAGATCGTCCATAAATCGAACAACCGCCTGCAAGAGGATATAGCGACCTGCGCCAAATGGCAGGTGCCGATTACGATCACGTCGTTGGGCGCTCAGGTCGAATTGAACGAGGCGGTCCATAGTTGGGGCGGAATTGTCTTGCACGACGTCATTAATGACCGTTTTGCGCACAAAGCTATCGAGAAGGGGGCCGATGGCCTTATCCCCGTTGCCGCAGGCGCTGGCGGGCATGCTGGCGTGACTTCGCCCTTTGCGCTCATGCGTGAAATTCGCGAGTGGTTTGACGGGCCAGTGGCACTGTCGGGTTCGATTGCGCACGGTGCTTCAGTTCTCGCAGCGCAAGCCATGGGCGCAGATTTTGGCTATATCGGAAGCGCGTTCATCGCGACGAAGGAAGCCAATGCGGTTGAAGGTTATAAAGACAATATCGTTGAGGCGAAGGCCGCGGACATTGTTTATTCCGACCTGTTTACGGGCGTCAGCGGCAATTATCTGCGCCAATCGATCGAGCGTGCTGGCATGGACCCCAACAATCTGCCCAAGGGTGATATTTCGACGATGAACTTTGGTTCGGGCGGGAACAGCGAGGCCAAGGCTTGGAAAGATATCTGGGGCTCAGGCCAGGGCATCGGCGCGATCAAGGAAGTGCAGACAGTTGCTCAATTTGTCGACCAACTTGAGGCCGAATATCGCGCCGCGAAGGTTGCACTGGATGCCGCTTACCGGGGGTAGGGTTTACCCTGCAGCGCATGCAATATTGCTATGTACAATCGCTAAGGGCGCAAAGCAGACATCCATCTACTTTGCGCCCTAGCTTTTTTGCGTTTGTTTAGAATTCGGACTCAGCTGGCTTTTTCAAACGCGACGCTGATGTCGAGTTTGACTTCGTCCGATACGACCGGGATGCCGTAACTTACGCCAAACTCGCTCCGCTTGATGGTCGTTGTCGCGTGAAAGCCGACCGTTGGCTTTTTATTAAACGGGTTATTGCCCGCGCCGGAAAACTTCGTGTCGAGAACGACGGGCTTGGTTACACCATTCAGTGTGAGGTTACCGGTGATTTTGGCCGTCGTACCTTTTGCGACCACGCTGGTGGAGACAAACTTTGCGTCTGCTGGCGCGGGGCCGAAAAAGTCAGCTTTGCCGCCGTCCTTGCCCGCACGCAGTAAATGGCCCGTGAGGCCAGCGCTGGCGGTTGTGACTTTGCCGACTGGAATAGTGATATCGACCTTTGACGCATTTGGCTTTTTAGGGTCCAAAACGAGTGTTCCTGTCGCATCACCGAAGATGCCAAAATAATCGTTGAAGCCGAAATGGCTGACGCGCCAACCAACGAGCGTATGTCCGGGATCTGTGTTGTATGTTCCTGCGGTAACGCGCGTGACGTCCAATACACCGGGGACTTGCGGCGCGCTCTGGGCGATAAGGGGTACGGCAGCGAAGAGGGGAAGGGCACATAAAAGCTTGCGCATAGGGTTGCTCCAGACATGGAAAAGGGGAGACATCAATGTCGATGTCTCCCCTCAAACTGTCAAGGTGCGAAGAAGATTAGTTTTTTGCTTGATCCACCAACTTATTCTTTGCGATCCAAGGCATCATAGCGCGGAGTTTTGCGCCCGTTGCTTCGATCGGATGCGCTGCTGCAGCCTTACGCGCAGCCTTGAGTTCAGGCTGTCCAGCACGGTTGTCGAGAACGAAATTCTTCACGAACCGACCGGATTGAATGTCGGCGAGAACGCGCTTCATTTCAGCCTTTGTTTCATCCGTAATGATCCGAGGGCCAGTGGTGATGTCGCCATATTCCGCGGTGTTTGAGATGGAATAGCGCATGTTGGCGATGCCGCCTTCGTACAGAAGATCAACAATGAGCTTTGTTTCATGCAAGCATTCGAAATACGCCATTTCAGGCGCGTAGCCCGCTTCGGTCAGTGTTTCGAAGCCCGCTTGAATGAGGTGCGTGATACCGCCACAAAGCACGGCCTGTTCACCAAACAGATCGGTTTCACACTCTTCGCGGAAGTTGGTTTCGATAATACCGCTGCGTCCGCCGCCAACGCCGCTTGCATAAGCAAGCGCGATGTCATGGGCATTGCCGCTGGAATCTTGTGCAACGGCGATGAGGCAAGGCACGCCGCCTCCTTTTTGATATTCGCTGCGCACGGTATGGCCAGGGCCCTTTGGCGCGATCATGATAACGTCAATGTCTGCACGTGGTTCGATAAGGCCGAAATGGATGTTCAGGCCGTGGGCAAACGCAAGCGCCGCACCGGGCTTCATATTTGCATGCAAGTCATCAGCATAAATGGCAGCCTGATGCTCGTCTGGCGCAAGCACCATCAAGATGTCGGCCCATGCTGCGGCGTCGGCATTCGCCAAAACCTTGAAGCCAGCAGCCTCTGCCTTTTTGGCGGTGGCTGAGCCAGCGCGCAACGCAATGGCTACGTCCGCAACGCCGCTGTCGCGCAAGTTCTGGGCATGTGCATGGCCTTGGCTGCCGTAGCCTACGATGGCAACTTTCTTGTCCTTGATCAGGCCAAGATCGCAATCTGCGTCGTAAAATACTTTCATTTATCTGTCCCTCTTGTTTGCCGTCACCCTGAACTCGTTTCAGGATCTTACTTACAACGGCGCAATGTTAAGCTCCTGAGTACCTTCAGGATGACGATTATATTTAGCTGCTTTCGGATCCACGCATCAGACCGACAATTCCGGTTCTGCCGACTTCAACCAGCCCGACTTCGCGCATTAATGTGACGAATGTATCGATCTTGTCGGGACCGCCGGTTATCTCGAAAATGAAGCTGTTGACGGTCGCATCAATCACGCGTGCGCGATAAATGTCGGCAAGGCGCATCGCCTCTACGCGTTGGTCGCCAGCGCCGCGCACTTTTACCAATGCAAGCTCGCGCTCCACATGGGGGCCGGCCTCCGTCAGGTCAGTGACTTTGTGCACCGGAATAAGGCGCTCGCATTGCGCAATGATTTGGTCGATAACCGGCGGCGGGCCTTTGGTCACAATGGTGATCCGGCTGGTGGTATGGTCTTCGCTGATATCGGCAACGGTCAAGCTGTCGATGTTGTAGCCACGCGACGTAAACATGCCCGCGATCCGCGCGAGCGTACCGGCTTCGTTGTCGACGGTCAGCGTCAGCACATGCCGTTCGGTCAATTCCTGTTTGATATGCATTATACGAGCGCCTTTGCTTCGTCGTCCATCGTTCCGGATACTTCGTCGGAATTGAGGATCATGTCCGTGTGGGCTGCGCCTGACGGAATCATCGGGAAGCAATTCGAGGTTTTGTGCACGCGGCAATCGAACATCACTGGGCCGTCATAGCTAAGCATCTCTGCAATCGCTTCGTCCAGCTGGGCGGGATCGCTGCAGCGGATACCTTTCCAGCCATAGGCTTCGGCAAGCGCAACAAAATCGGGCAGACTGTCGGAATAGCTTTCCGAAAAGCGGCTTTCATAAGTCAGTTCTTGCCACTGGCGGACCATGCCCATCCATTCATTGTTCAGGATGAAGACCTTGACCGGCAAACGATATTGCGTCGCGGTCGCCATTTCCTGAATATTCATCTGAATCGATGCTTCGCCTGCGATATCGATGACCAGTGCGTCCGGATTGCCCATTTGCGCGCCGATGGCTGCGGGCAGGCCATAGCCCATCGTACCCAAGCCGCCGCTCGTGAGCCATTTGTTGGGGGCATCAAAATGGAAATGCTGTGCCGCCCACATCTGGTGCTGCCCAACTTCAGTTGTGATGATTGGCGCTTTGTCCTTCGTTGCCGCGAATAGGCGTTCGATCGCATATTGCGGCATGATTTCCTGCGTGCTGCCAGCGTAGCTGAGGCAGTCGACCGCGCGCCAGCCCTTGATACGTGCCCACCAGTCATCCAAGGCCGCAGCTTTATACTTACGGCCTTTCCAGACCTCGATCATTTGCCGCATCGCTGCGCCAACATCGGCCACGATAGGGAGGTCGACCCGAACCGTTTTGTTGATGGAACTTCGGTCAATATCGATGTGAATTTTTATGCTGTCGGGTGAGAAGGCATCCAGCCGGCCAGTCACACGGTCATCAAAACGTGCACCAAGACATAGCATGACGTCGCACTGGTTCATCGCCATGTTGGCTTCATATGTCCCGTGCATGCCAAGCATGCCAAGCCATGCGTCGCCGGAGGCAGGATAAGCGCCAAGGCCCATGAGTGTAGATGTGACGGGCGCGCCGCTCAATTCGGCCAACTCACGCAACGCCGCACTTGCCTCGGGGCCGGAATTAATGATCCCGCCGCCGGTATATAGGATTGGCGCTTTCGCATTTGCGAGCAGCTCAACCGCACGATTGATTTCAGAATAGTCCGCTTCACCTGCTGGGCTAAATCGCGATGCCGTTGGGCGCTTTACGTCAGTGGCTGCTGTCGCAACCTGAACGTTTTTAGGGATATCAATGACGACTGGGCCAGGACGACCTTTGGTCGCGATAGCAAATGCCTCGCGGACCGTGGACGCGAGGTCAGCAGGATCTTTGACAAGATAATTGTGCTTCGAACAATGGCGTGTGATGCCAACCGTATCGGCTTCCTGAAATGCGTCTGTGCCGATCAAATTGGTCGCGACTTGGCCAGTCAGAACAATGAGCGGAATGGAGTCCAGAAAGGCATCCGCAATTCCGGTGACGGCATTGGTCGCGCCAGGGCCTGACGTGACCAGAACAACGCCCGGCTTACCTGTCGATCGCGCATAACCTTCTGCTGCATGCGCAGCGCCAGCTTCATGACGGACGAGGACGTGACGGATTTTTGTGTGTTGAAAGAGCGCGTCATAAATAGGCAGGACCGCGCCGCCAGGGTAACCGAAAACGGTGTCTACACCCTGTTCGACCAAGGTATCGATCAATATTTCTGCGCCGGATTTTTCGGGCACTGTAAAGTCCTCATTCATTATGATGCTGCCCTATGTTGCAGCGCAACAGAGTAGGCAAGAGCGGGCTAGCTAAAGATTAGAAAATGACATGTCAACGGTATTCATTGAAATATAGTTTCAAAATTACCTCTATTTGAATCATTTATCTCGTCAGTCATTCGCGGCCATTCAGCGGGGGCTTGGTTCCTGAACCAGGTAAACTGCCGCTTTGCATATTGGCGGGTCGCAATTTTGCCGCGTTCGATAGCTTCGGACCGTGACATGCTGCCGTCGAGAAGCGCAGTAATCTCGGGAACGCCAATAGCGCGCATGACTGGCGCATCGTGCGGCATTTGCTGTGCCAGCAAGGCCTCGACTTCCTGAATAGCGCCGTTGTGGATCATCTGCTCAAACCGCAAGTCACAACGTCCATAAAGCCATTCGCGTGGCGGCAGGAGAAGAAGTGGCCGCAAATTGATGTCCTTCGCGATGCCCCCCGTTTTGATTTTGCGCCACTCGCTGATGCTGCGACCTGTACCTTCCATGACTTCTAGAGCACGGCTGATACGGATGATGTCCGCAGGACCCAAGGTCGCGGCTACCACTGGGTCCAGCTTTTCAAGCGCTGCATAAGCTTGTGCGACTGGCATTTTCCGAATGCATGCACGCAATTCGGGCTCAATCTCAGGTATTGGTGCGATGCCATTGAGCAATGTTTGAATGTATAAGCCGCTGCCGCCGACGAGTACCGGCAGTGCACCGGCATCATGCGCTTCGTTAATCGCCGCCTTGGCATCATTGGCCCAGCGTGCTGCTGAACAATGCGTTTGGCCATCCAGATATCTGAATAAACGGTGCGGCGCGCTGCGCTGCTCAATTTCTGATGGCTGGGCGCTGAGTATGGGGAGATCGGAATAAACTTGCGCGCTGTCGGCGTTAATAATCACGACATTGCGCGACTTCGCCAGTTGCAGCGCTAATGCTGTCTTGCCGCTTGCGGTGGGACCCGCAATAAGCGCGACCATCTTTTTAGGATTCGAAATGCCCATCTTAACCCTGATAGCAGCAGATTCTTTGGAAAGCGGCATAATTTCAGAAGCCTGCGACCGTTTGGCTGCGCACAGCTGCGTCTCGGCCGAAGTTGACTGGCTTGCGCAGGGTAAGGCGATCGATATCTTTTTTGACGGCGCGTTGGTGCACGCACGCACTGCAGTCGCGGACCTTGAAGATCGTTTCGACATTGTCGTCCAAAATGAAAATCAGCGGCGCAAAATGTTGTTGGTTTCTGACATGGACAGTACGATGATTACGGTCGAATGCATCGACGAGCTGGCGGACTTTGCGGGCATAAAGCCCGAAATTGCTGCCATTACTGAACGCGCGATGTCTGGTGAGCTGGATTTTGCGGAAGCATTGAAGGCGCGTGTTGCCTTGCTAGCCGGGCTTGACGCGGACATGATTCAACAATGCCTACACGAACGTGTGCGTCCTATGCCGGGCGCTGAGATATTGTTGCGCACTATGACCGCATGGGGTGCGCATGCGGTTCTGGTGTCGGGGGGCTTTACCAGCTTTACTGGTCCTGTTGCGGCCAAGCTTGGCTTTGCAGAGGTGCATGCGAATGTCCTAGAGATTGAAAATGGCCGTCTTACGGGCGCTCTCGCCGCAGATATTGTGGATGCAGCGACGAAGCGGCAGGTGCTTCGATCCGCGGCAGACACTCTCGGTTTAGACCTTCAATCTGCACTTGCGGTTGGCGATGGCGCCAACGACATGCCCATGATTGCAGAAGCAGTATCCGCCGGCGGGCTTGGCGTGGGGTATCATCCTAGGCCGCAACTCGCTGCAGCCGCCAATTTTTCGGTGCGTCACAATGATTTGACGGCTCTGCTTTTTGCGCAGGGCATTAAACCTGATGCGTGGATCCACTGAATAGATGAAACAAATTGAGT
>JAIXOE010000033.1 GCA_027486895.1 Sphingomonadales bacterium | reverse complement strand
GGTTGATTAAGGCCCGCTTGTTCCATCAGGCTAAAGCCCCGGGCCGCCTTTGCTGGCTGGCATGTTTTCCTTCGGGATAAAGGTTCGTAAAATCCCAAGGGCTGTCCGCACGGACAGGACGGTTTCCCGCCACACCCAGCTATGTTTGCGCTGTTCAGAGCTTGATGCAACAGGCCCTTTTTGAGGCTGAAGCACGCACCCTATCGCGCCGACCGTGCCAGCAGGTTTCCCCGCCAGCGTTCCCGTCATCCCGACCCGCGTTCTAGACCGCTGCCCGCATGACGCAATTCAAATAACCGATATGGTTATTTGTAGGAAAGCGGTTTCTGCACATAAAAATGGCCCGAACCATCTCTGGTCCGGGCCCGAAGTTGGATGTTCGCGGGAGGAACATCGGGAGGGGGCGGAGCGTATAAGGAGAGGAGAGAACGCCCCGCCGCCAAGTCGTAAAACTTTAAATGGGTCGTGCGGACGAAGCGAAAAACCGGTTCCCACTTTTTCTGCCGCACTCCCGATTAGTAATTATAAGCGCGCTCACCATGTTCGGTGATGTCTAGGCCTTCGCGTTCTGCATCTTCTGCGGGACGCAGGCCCATGGTGAGTTTCAGGCCGTAGAACAGGACGGCGGAGACTACAGCAGTCCACAATACCGTCGTGCCCACTGCCCAGACCTGAGTCATCACCTGACCAGCCATGTCATATTCGCCGGGGATGGCTGGGAAGACCGTGTAGTCGATCCAGCCCTGGCCACCCAATGCGGGGTCAGCGACCACGCCAGTGGCGATCGCACCGACAATACCGCCGATGCCGTGGACACCGAAGACATCCAGCGTATCGTCATAACCAAGCTTGTTCTTCACATAAGCGACGAAGACATAGCAGAGACCCGATGCCGCAAAACCAAGCAGGATGGAGGTCATTGGCGCTGCAAATCCGCTGGCTGGCGTAATCGCAACCAGACCAGCAACGGCGCCGGTAACCGCACCGAGCAACGAAGGCTTGCCGTGGTGGAACTGTTCGATCAGGCACCATGCCACGGCTGCGGCTGCGGTCGCGACGAAAGTATTGATGAACGCGAGTGCAGCAAGGCCGTTGGCTTCCAAGTTGGAGCCAGCGTTAAAGCCGAACCAGCCCACCCACAACAAAGACGCACCAATCATCGTCATGGTCATCGAGTGCGGCGGCGTTGCTTCTTTGCCATGGCCGACACGCTTGCCAACGATGAGGCAGCCAACAAGCCCTGCAATACCAGCGTTGATGTGAACGACAGTACCACCAGCAAAGTCGAGCGCACCCCAACCCCACAGCAGACCCATGTCAGTTGGTGCATCAACCAGGAAGTCTGGGCCGGCCCAATACCATACCATATGTGCGATCGGGAAATAGGCGAAGGTGAGCCACAATACCGTGAAGATCATCAACGGTGTGAACTTGATACGCTCTGCAAAGGCCCCGACAATCAGCGCCGGCGTGATGCAGGCGAAGGTCATCTGGAACACCACAAAGGCATATTCGGGGATATAGACATTGTTACTGAACGTTGCCGCGTAGGTTGTCGCGTCAACACCCTGAAGGAAGATCTTCGAGAAGCCACCAATGAAGGCGTTTCCACTGGTGAACGCCATCGAGTAACCATAAGTCACCCAGACAAGCGCGGCGACCGAAACAATCATGAACACCTGCATCAGCAGGCTGAGCATGTTCTTCGTACGGACAAGGCCGCCGTAAAACAGCGCAAGCGCGGGAATCGACATCAGCAATACCAACGCCGAGCTAATCAGCATCCACGTTGTGTCGCCCTTGTCGACCATGCCGGCCATCTGTTCAACGGTTGGTCCCTTGATGGGGCCGTCGGCGACGGCAACCGCGGTTGCGACTTCTGCCACAGCGGCACCCGCCGCTGCCGCGCCATCAGCAGCTTTCTCAGCCGCCTCCTGTGCAAAGGCGGGCAAAGCGGCGAACAATGTCGCCCCCGCCGCGCCTAGAAACTTTAGTGTCTTGGACATTATATGGTTCCCCTAGCTTGCTATTATCGCGTCAAAGCGCGGTTTCGTTGGTGTCGCCGGTGCGGATGCGCAACGCACCAGCGAGCTCGAATTCAAATATCTTTCCGTCGCCAATCGCGCCTGTTTCGGCGGCATGCTGAATGGCTTCGATCACCGCTGGGGCCTGATCGGATGCGCAAGCGATCTCGATTTTCATCTTGGGCACCATGTTGGTTTCATATTCGGCACCGCGATAAATTTCGGTCTGCCCTTTTTGCCTGCCAAAGCCTTTGACCTCAGTCACGGTCATGCCAGACACGCCAAGCGCCGTGAGCGCTTCGCGCACCGGGTCCAACTTGTGCGGCTTAATGATGGCAATAATATATTTCATGCACGCCCCCCATTGTGGTTGTGCAGTGCAATATGCAAACGCCGTGCCAGAAATGGGAAAGCGCTTAAACGCGTCATTTCAGCCAATTGCGGCAGTGTATCCAACAAGGGTCAGCGCGTTATATGCCTAAAATTTAATCAGCAGTTAAGCATTGCCTAAATATTAAGCAATCAGCCAATCTCAATCGATGCCCATAAAGGCAGATGGTCGGATGCTTGTTTCGAAAGCGGTGAAATGTGGCTGTCCGCAGCGGTCACGTTCACATCGTGGCTGACGATTATCCGGTCCAATCGCGCGACAGGCCGCGAGGTGTGAAAGCTTTTGGGTGTCTGCACCAATCGGTGATGATGAAACGCAAGTTCGTTCAATGCGCCGCTGTCGGACCATTGGTTAAAATCACCCATCAACACAGTGGGCATATGGCGTGGGCTCGCATCGATGGCCGCCAACAACGCGCGGATTTGCTTGCGCCGCCAAAGCCCGGACAAATCGAGATGCACGCCAATAACGCGCAGCGGATGCCCGGAAATGGACAGTTCCGCCATCACTGCGCCGCGTGGTTCAAGTGTTGGCATGTCAATCGGCTGACTATGGCGCACTTCCATACCCTTACGCACCAAAATAGCATTGCCGTGCCAGCCAATGGCGGCGGGACGGAAATGCAAAGGCACGGGCATCCAAGACGTCTCCGCCTCCAGCAGTGCAAGCGGCAGTGCACTGACACGCGCGCCGAACCGGCGATCCACCTCTTGCAGGGTAATGATATCGGCGTCGATTTCCTTTAGCACCGCCAAGATGCGTTCCGGATTGCGCCGCTGGTCAAGACCGACAGCCTTGCGAATATTATAGGTCGCAACCTTAAGTGCGTGGCTCATCGCAAGTGCACCCGCCTAATTCGCGGGGCCGAAAAACCGGTCGGTCGCACGTGTGGGCAGGCCATCAATGCTGCGTGTCCGCTTTTTGGTTTTGGCGACCCACGCTACCGGATCGGACTGCGCATGATATTTGGTCAATGTGTCGCGTTCACGTTCCAGCGTCATGAACGGCACGCCCCAGCCGCAGCTGCCCTGAACGCTTTCGACATCAATCAGGAAAATCTGACGCGTGCCGGGCAAGATCGTGAAATGCGCGACAAGCGCTTCCCATTCGGCATCCTGCGGCAAAACCGGCCTGCCCTTGCCATAAATCCGCAAGATCAAGGCTGGCCGGTCAAAGTCACAGAACATGATTGTAATACGTCCGTCGGCAGCCAGATGCGCATGGGTTTCATTGCCTGACCCGCCCAAGTCCAAATACGCCACGCGCGTTGGCGACAGCACCCGAAATGAGTCATAACCCTTGGGCGACAGGTTGATCCGGCCATCGGCGGCGGCGGTCGCGACAAAAAAAACCGGTTGCTTGCCGATCATGTCTATTTGCTTGTCAGTCAGCGCTTCAGTAAAATCAGACATGCTAAGGTTCTGACCGAATAACGGGACAAGCGCAACCTAGCAGAGTGCGGTCAACAAACAGTCCCCGGTATCGGAATGCCAAGCGGGCCTTTGCACTTTTTCTTAGGCTTGGGCTTTGGTGCCTCGCCCGCCGCTTCATCATCCGCGCGATCCATTCCGCCCATGCCGCCCATGTCGCCCATCCCCGTCATGAAGCTGGCGAACGCGCGGAAGCGGACCTTTGCGGTCCAGTCAATATTCCAAACGGCTTTGGGATCAGCGGGCTTGGGCGGAAAGGCAAAGTTTTCTTCTGGCCCATAAGCATTCATGCTGCCGAACATCATCCCGCCAGCCGCTTTCTTGGCTTCGGCGGGAATCGCGCAGCTGGTCTGCGATGGTGGCATGACATTCTTCGCCGCAATTTGTCGCGACACTTCAGCGGGTGAAAGCCAGTCCATCCCCGTCGCCCCGTCACGATTGTTTGCCGACGTCCACATCACCATGTCGCCGCCCTGCCCGGCGTTTTCCATGCCGCCCATCGCCCAAGCGGCATAACCCGTCGCTGTCGGCACAGCGTTCCAATTAAGGTTAATCGCAGCGCCTTGATCGGCAGGATTGACCTGCAACGACGCCATATAATCATTCATCACCGCAAATTTGATTTCGGGCGTAAATATGCTGGTCACGCGATGCTCACCGCGCAGCGACGAACCTGATTTGGGTTGCTTGCTATTTTGGCCGTTTGGCCACCATGCCGCGTTGGCATCAGCCGACGCCGACCTGCTGTCCTGATATCCCCGCATCTGCGCAGACATATTGGCCGGCATTTGCGCAGTGGGCATCTTGGCAAAATCGATGATGAAAGGCTGGCCTTTGGGCGCATTCACATGACAGCCCCAAAACATCAGCAGCCGTCCTTTGGGCTTTTCCATGCTGCCGGGGTCATAGCCGCGCTCTGGCTTGGACGGCTTTGATGGCGTGTCCCCAAGCAAAATGACGGACTTGCCCATTTTGACAGCGGGCAAAAAGAAATGCTCCGCGCGTTCGGGTTGCTGCGGCGAAGGCACAGCTGAGGTCAGCCGCAAATCGACAAGATAATTGTCGCTCTTGCCGCCACCCAGCAAACTACCAAGGCCACCGCCCATCATCGCGCCCATGCCCATGCCTGACATGGTGGACACATCCATACTATAATTCGCCTTAGGCCCCGTCGTCTTCTGGGCCGAACCCGGAACGGCGGCAATCATGGCGGCAACGGCAGTCAGTGAAGCAAATCGAAACGCAGTACGCATGGTCAAATCTCCCCTTTGTCCGGAACCGCGTTCCGGCCGATGAGCGACCTGATTTCTTTTATGTCTCGACTATATGCTTATTGGACCGCGAAGCAAGCGTTACCCCGCGGTCCCGCCAACGGTGAGCGCGCTGACCAGGGTCGTGGGTTGCCCGACACCGGCTGGCACACTTTGACCGCCTTTGCCGCACACGCCGATGCCATCATCCAATGCCATATCGTTGCCAAGGCCAATGACCTTGTTCAGCGCGGTTGGGCCGTCGCCAATCAATGTCGCGCCCTTGATGGGATCGCCAAGCTTTCCGTCCTTGACCAAATACGCCTCGGTACAGCTGAACACGAATTTGCCCGACACGATGTCGACTTGCCCGCCGCCGAAGCTTTTGGCGAAGATACCGTTTTTGACGCGGCTCAACAGTTCGGCTGGGTCGTCATTGCCGCTGCGCATGAATGTATTGGTCATGCGCGGCATAGGTGCATGGGCGTAGCTTTCGCGGCGACCATTGCCCGTGGGGGCAACACCCATCAGGCGGGCGTTCATGCGGTCCTGCATATAAGCGCGCAAGATGCCGTCTTCGATCAGGACATTTTCCTGAGTCGGCGTGCCTTCGTCATCAATCGACAGCGAGCCACGGCGGTTCATCATTGTGCCATCATCGACAACGGTGACGCCGGGTGCAGCAACGCGCTGGCCAATCTTGCCGGAGAAAGCACTGCTGCCCTTGCGGTTAAAATCGCCTTCAAGGCCATGGCCGACGGCTTCGTGCAACAACACGCCAGGCCAGCCTGGCCCAAGCAACACAGTCATTTCGCCAGCGGGTGCGGCGACCGAGCGCAAGTTGGTCAACGCCTGCGCCAACGCTTCATCAATGGCATGTTCCCATTCATGATCTTCGAACAATTTGTCGTACAGATAACGCCCGCCAAAACCATAAGTGCCGGTTTCGCGGCGGTCGCCGTCTTGCGCGACGATGGAAACATTAAGGCGAACCAAAGGCCGCACGTCAGTGGCGACAAAGCCATCGGCACGGACGACTTCAACCACAGTCCAGCTGCCCGAAAGGCTGACGCTCACTTGCGCTACGCGTGGGTCACGCGCGCGGGCGGCAGCATCGATTTGTTGGCAAAGCGCGACCTTTTGCGCGAAGGGAATCATCTCGAGCGGATTGCCGTCCGTGTACAAATGCCGGTTGTTCTGACGCGGCGGCGGGGCAGGTTGCTCCTTTGCCGGATCGAGCAATTTCAGCGTTTCGCCTGCCCTGCGGATCGCCGCCTCGCTCATGTCATTGGCGTGGCTGAAACCAGTCATTTCACCCGACACACCGCGCAGACCAAAGCCCGAACCCGTCGAGTAATCCGCCATCTTCAGACGGCCATCGTCAAAACCGAAACTCTCGGTCGCGCTATATTGCAAATAGAGCTCACCATCATCGCACGCCTTCAGCGCATCACGCGTGATGCGTTGTGCGGCGTCAGGGTCGAGAAGGCCGGGTTGGTAAAGATATGAGCGGGGATCGGTGTAAGTCATGTTGCGTATATGGGACGGCGCGACAGAGGTTGAAAGGGTAATTTGTATCGATGATGCGCAAATCCTCTCCGCTTCGTCATCCTGAACTTGTTTCAGGATAAAGGGCGACGGCAGTTTGTTATCCTGAAACAAGTTCAGGATGACGGAGGGTTTGGCTTCTGATGACGGAGAGTTTGGCGAAGGCAGCAATGACAAATCGGTTATCAGCCCCTAAAGCCCCCCAATGACCACGCGATTCCAGTTTTCGATTTCCGCCACTGATGGCAAGGCACGCACCGGCAGCATCCAGATGATGCGCGGCGAAATTCGCACGCCTGCCTTCATGCCAGTGGGCACCGCCGCGACAGTAAAGGCGATGCGTCCGGCCGAAGTGCGCGCGACGGGCGCGGATATCATCCTTGGCAACACCTATCATCTGATGCTGCGGCCCGGCGCTGAACGCGTGGCACGATTGGGTGGGTTGCACCAGTTTTCGGGTTGGGACCGGCCGATACTGACCGACAGCGGCGGTTATCAGGTGATGAGCCTGTCGGCTTTGCGCAAAATCACCGAAGAGGGCGTGTCGTTCCAAAGCCATCTCGACGGGTCGAAACATATGCTGTCGCCCGAACGCTCGATGGAAATCCAGCGGCTGTTGGGTTCCGACATTGTCATGGCGTTTGACGAATGCCCCGCCAATGGCGTGAGCCGCGACGAGGCGATTAAGTCGATGGAACTATCCATGCGCTGGGCCAAGCGTTCGCGCGACGGATTCGACAGCGGCGGCGAGCATGCCGCGCGCGCGGCCCTGTTTGGCATTCAACAAGGATCATTGGACGAAGAACTGCGCAAGCGGTCAGCCGATGCGCTCATCGACATCGGTTTTGATGGCTATGCCGTTGGCGGCTTGGCTGTGGGCGAAGGGCAAGAGGCGATGTTTGGCTGCCTTGATTATGCCCCCGATCAATTGCCCGCCGACCGGCCACGTTACCTGATGGGTGTGGGCAAGCCCGACGATCTGGTCGGCGCAGTGGAGCGCGGCATCGATATGTTCGACTGCGTGCTGCCGACACGATCTGGTCGCAATGGTCAGGCCTTTACCCATCACGGCCCGATCAACATCCGCAATGCGAAATTTGCCGAAGACCAAGGACCGATTGACGACCAGTGTACCTGCCCCGTGTGCGCCACATGGACCCGCGCTTATGTCCATCACCTGATCCGCTCAGGAGAGATTTTGGGCGCGATGCTGATGACTCAGCATAATCTGCATTATTACCAGATGCTGATGGCCGGCATGCGCGCGGCGATAACCGAAGGACGGTTCGCGGCATTTGCCTCCGATTTCCGGCGGAATTATGTGCGCGGGAAAGACCAAAGTTGAAACCATGACGCGCGTCGAGGAAGCCATCGCACGCGCCCAGGCCAACAGCCCGTTTCTTAGCGGGTTGATGGAACGCAACCCGGACCTCATGGCGATGATCGTGGCCGGCGAATTTGAAGCCGCGCTCATGCATTCCCTTTCCCGAACTGCGGACAGTGTCGGCACTGCGTTACGCCTACAGCGGCAAGGCGTTGCGCTTGTCACCGCGATTGCGGATCTTGCGGATGTTTGGGACCTCACCCGCGTCACGCACATCCTGTCCGATTTTGCCGACTATGCGCTCGACCAAGCCATATCCGCCGCCATTGAAGAACGCGTGCCCAGTGCGCCGAATCAAGGCTTTGCCGTCATTGCCTTGGGCAAACATGGCGGACGCGAGCTGAATTATTCGTCGGACATTGACCCGATATTCCTGTTCGATCCCAAAACCCTGCCCCACCGCGAGCGCGACGATGTGGCGGAGGCCGCCGTCCGCTATGGCCGCCGCGTCATCGAACTTTTGTCCGCGCTGGATGGCGATGGCTATGTTTTTCGCGTCGACATGCGACTGCGGCCATCGCCTGAGGTCAGCCCGATCGTGCTGCCCGTCGAAGCGGCCATTGGCTATTATGAATCGAGCGCGCTGGCATGGGAGCAAGCAGCGTTCATCCGGTCACGGGTCAGCTCAGGCGACCGCGCGCTGGGCGACTATTTCCTGAACGCCATTCAACCGTTTATCTGGCGCAAGTCGCTTGATTTCGGGCAATTGAAAAACATCACCGCGATGACTGCCGCCATTCGTGACCATTATGCCAAGGGCCAGAAAATGGGGCTTGGGTTCGACCTGAAGCGTGGCCATGGCGGGATCCGCGAATGCGAATTCTTCGCGCAGGCGCATCAGCTCATTCATGGTGGGCGTGATCCCGTGCTGCGCGTGCCTGACACCCGCGAGGCGCTGCAACGGCTGGCGGCGGCTGGCCCGGTTAGCCCGCAAGAGGCGGAGACGTTGTCATCGGCCTATGAACAATTGCGGACATTCGAACATCGCTTGCAAATGCACAGCGACCGGCAGACGCACGAGATACCCGCAAACCGCGAAACCGCTGATGCCGTCGCGCGCTTGCATGGGCTGACGGATGCCGATGCGCTGATTGACGCGATCCGCCCAATCACCACGCAAGTCGCGGCCATTTATGACCGGATGGTCGACGCAGGCGGCAGCGAGGGGCCGCGCATGGCCGACGAAGGTCTGCCGCTTGAAGAACAATTGACCGATCTGGGCTATGCCGACCCCGCCGCAATCATGCAGCGCATAAAGCGGTGGCGCAGCGGGAAGATTCGCGCCATCCGCAGCGCATCGGCGCGCGACGCATTTGAAGCCGTCCTGCCCGCGATCATGAAAGCCTTGGCGCTTGCACCTGATTCGGAACGCGCCATCGCGCGTTTCGAAAATATGATTGAGGCGATACCCAGCGCGATCAACGTTTTCCGCTTGCTGGAGGCCCGGCCCGGACTGTTGCAACTGGTCGCCAACATATTGAGCTATGCGCCGACGCTGGCCGACGATCTTGGCCGGCAGAGCCGTTATCTTGATGCTTTGATTGACACGAGCGCAATGCATTTGCCAGGCGACATGGCCGCGCTGCATGACGCAATGGCGCGCCGGATTGGCGATGCCGATTATCAATCCACGCTTGATATTATCCGCGATTATGTCGGCGAGAAGCGCTTTGCGCTTGGCGTGCAGCTGATCGAGGGCCGAAGCGACGCACTCGATATCGCGCACAGCTACGCCCATTTGGCGGAGGCATCGTTGCAAATTCTGACTGCCGCGACGGTCGCCGAATTTGAAAAAGCGCATGGCACAGTTGACGGCAGCGAACTGGTGATATTGGCGCTGGGCAGGTTGGGCGGCGAAGCGCTGACACATGCGTCAGACCTTGACCTCATCCTGCTGTTCACCGGCAATCATCTCGCCGAATCCGATGGGCCGCGTCCACTGGGGGCGACGCAATATTTCAACCGGCTGGCGCAACGCGTGATTGCCGCGATGTCGGTGCCCACCGCGTCTGGCGCGTTATACGAAGTTGATACGCGGCTTCGGCCATCGGGCGCCGACGGGTTGCTGTGCGCGTCGGTCAAAAGCTTCGACCAATATCAGCGCGAAAATGCCTGGACGTGGGAACATATGGCGTTGACGCGGGCGCGGGTGCTCTTTGGGTCCAGCGATGCCCGCGCGCAGGTGAGTGATATTGTCGCGGATGTATTGCATAGCAAACGCGACACCGAAAAACTGAAGACCGACATCGCCAGCATGCGCAAGGACATGGCGGCGCATAAGCCGCCAAAGGGCGATCTGGATGTGAAGCTGCTGCCCGGCGGGTTGGTCGACATGGAATTCATCATCCATCGGCTTCAGCTGGAAACGCATGACGGGTTGGTGCCGCAGCTTGGGACCGCGATTGATGCGCTGGTGACCAAGGGACATTTGCCCGCAGACTTTGCCACAGCCTATGCGCTGTTTGCGCGTCTGTTGGTGATGGTGCGCCTCGTCGCACCCGATTGTGCGACCCCGCCAGAGGCCGCGCAGGCGTTGATTGCCGACAGCCTTGGCTATGCGGATTGGGGCGCTCTGGCCTCGGCGATTAGGGATTATCGCGGGGTTGTCATGGGCCAGTGGGAACGCCTATTTGGACCACGCGATTTTTGAAAAGGAATAAGTGATGACCGATGTTAACGACACCCTGCCCGACGTCACCGTTGCGGACAGCGCAGGCAATGCGGTTAATCTGGCGGCGCTCAATGGCCCGCTGGTGCTCTATTTCTACCCGAAGGCGGACACGCCCGGTTGCACCAATGAGGCGAAGGATTTCACCACACTTTCCGCGGATTTTGCGGCGCTGAATTGCCCAGTTTACGGCATGTCCAAGGACAAGCCCGCTAAGCTTGCCAAGTTTGCCGCGAAATATGAACTCAATGTCACTTTGCTGTCGGACGAAGCCAGCGACGCGACGGAGCAAATGGGCGCTTGGGTCGAAAAATCAATGTACGGCAAAAGCTATATGGGCATTGATCGGTCAACCTATCTGGTCGGCAAAGACGGCAAGGTCGCGCAGGTGTGGCGCAAGGTAAAGGTCAAGGATCACGCGGCTGAGGTATTGGCTGCGGCGAAGGCGATCGGCTGAAACGCTCGATTCCTATTTGGAAACCGTAGCCCTGAGCCTGTCGAAGGGCGTTTAACGATCCTGCCCTTCTCCCGTCCTTCGACGGTCGCAGACACTACGCGCCTGCTGCTCAGGACTACGGTATCTTCAGCCGGGCAACTTGCAACTGACAACGGGTAACCATCACCCGATTCGAAGCATCGGGCGATTCGGTGACCGTTTGCATGCGTAATGCTAGCTTTAATGACGAAATTTCGTACGTCTTAGCGGGAACAAATCAGTTTGCGGTGGGTTGTTCCGAGCGCCAGTTATTACCGAAACCTTACTGGAAAATACTGGTAAACCGCCACTTTGGATGGTCGCTATAGCCTCCATTCAACGACTCAACGCGTTTGAGCGGCGGTTTGTCCCGCGATTATGACGGGAATGTTGCATTCATTTGAACCATCGGACACCACGCTTCTCATAAGGGGTGGGCAGGTCAACTGCCTTGGTCAAACTTCGGGACTGCGTAAAAGCGCGGGTCGCAACATTAAGGTAATGACACATTATGGTATCCAGCGCTTTGGCAACTCGCCAATCACTGATCCTTAAAGCTGTATCTGCTTTTGTAATGGTCGCCGCTTTCACCGCAGCAACACCATCTTTCGCCAACTCAGCCGCCGCCTCTTCAGACACTTTCCGTATTTCTCCAGAAGATTTGAAGGCTAACCAGACCGCTCTTGGCGTGTCGGACCCTGAATTTCGCGCGTTGAATGACAGCTGGGGCCGCATCAACGGCACCACAACCAAGGTTGAAGTTGCTGTTCCATCGATCAACCCAGTTGAAATAATGAAATTCTCCAGCGGTTATGGCAATCGCAACGCCCCAACGCGTGGCGCCAGCCGCAATCACAAGGGCATCGACATTCCCGGCCCAGTGGGCACACCTATTTTCGCAACAGCAGACGGCACCATTGGCCGCGCTGAATGGGTTGGCGGCTATGGCAAATTCGTAGAAATCAACCACGGCAACGCCGTTCAGACGCGCTACGGCCATTTGTCGGCCATGAACGTTGCACCTGGCCAGCGCATCCGCAAGGGCGACATATTGGGCTATATGGGCTCGACTGGCCGCTCCACCGGAAGCCACCTGCATTATGAAGTACGCATCGCCGGTGAAGCCATCAACCCGACGGCATTCTTGTCGCCGATGAAATCTGACCCAAGCGGCGCAAAAATCTTGCTCGCTGCAAAAACTACTGATAGCACTGCTATCGGCGGTCCTGCTGACGGAGAGTAAGCGGACAGGCCAAACGCATCACCTTTGGGAGAGGGTGTAATCTTGGGGGCTGGCGCGGGATACTGCGCCGCCCCTTTTCTTTATCCGAAGCATGGCTTACATATCCCCTATGAGCGAAACCGAAGTCATTTCCATGACAGCCAATGCCGCGCGCCGCGTGGCCGAAATCGCAACCAAGCTCGGGAAAGATCCCGTGCTTAGGCTGTCGGTTGAAGGTGGCGGTTGTTCGGGTTTTCAATATCGTTTCGGCCTCGCTGACAGCGTCGAGGCAGATGATATCACCGCACAAGGCGAAGGTGCGTCTTTGGTCGTCGACCCCATCAGCCTTGATCTGGTGCGTGGCTCGGCGGTTGATTTCGTCGAATCGCTTGGCGGAAAGAGCTTCAAGGTTACCAACCCACAGGCACAAGCCGGTTGCGGTTGCGGATCCAGCTTTTCGGTTTGATGCAATAGCCATGCGCGGCTAGGGTCGCGCGCATGCGTATTGCGACTTACAACATCAACGGCGTCAAAGCCCGCCTTCCCCGCCTGCTTGAGTGGCTTGAAGAAACCCAGCCCGACATCGCCTGTCTGCAAGAGGTCAAGTCGCAGGACGAAGGCTTTCCGGTCGAAGAGTTTGAACGCGCTGGCTATGGCGCCATTTGGCATGGGCAAAAGTCTTTCAATGGCGTAGCCATCCTCGCCAAGGGCGCGCAGCCTGTCGAAGCACAGCGCACTTTGCCTGGCGACCCCGAAGACGAACATGCCCGTTATCTGGAGGCTGATGTTTTTGGCATCCGCGTTGCGAGCATTTACCTGCCCAATGGGAACCCGCTGCCGGGACCCAAATTCGACTATAAGCTTGCATGGATGAAGCGCTTGTATGACCGCGCCGCGGAATTATTGGCCGCGGAAATCCCCGCCGTTCTGGCGGGTGACTATAATGTCATCCCGCACGCGCATGACATCTGGGCGCCGGGCGCGATGTTGGACGATGCGTTGCGCCAGCCGGAGAGCATTGCGGCCTACCGTGCGCTTCTGGGTCAGGGATGGACCGACGCGCTCGCCACGCATTATCCGCAAGGGGGCATCTGGACATTCTGGGATTTTCAGGCGGGTGCATGGCAGCGCGACCATGGCTTTCGCATTGACCATCTCTTGCTGAGCCCAGTGGTTGCCGACCGCTTGTCATCATGCGGCGTCGACAAGGACCATCGCGGCCGGGAAAAGGCGAGCGACCATGCGCCTACTTGGGTCGAACTGACGGACTAAGGCCACACTTGGGGATTCTCAACGCTAATAGTTCGGTATTCCTGGCACGAAAGAATCGTCATCCTGAACTTGTTTCAGGATAACACGCCACCGTGATTTGTTATCCTGAAACAAGTTCAGGATGACGCGGATCGGTATTTTTTAGGGACGCTACCAGACCGGAAAATAGATATTGTAGCAGTCGCTACATTTTGTTAGGAAGACGCACCCGTTTTCGGAGGCGCATCCATGACCTTGTTCCGTCTGTTACTTATCACCATCATTGCCGTTGTCGGCGCCTACACCGCAATCACCATCGCAAACCATGGCATGGGGCTTTTCCCAATATTTTTCGGCGACATGGCGGACATGACGTGGCGCGGGCAGTTCAATCTCGACTTTTTATGCTTTCTGATATTTTCGGGATTCTGGGTCGCATGGCGTCACCAATTTACCGTGGCAGGGCTCGTTCTTGGATTTGCCGCGTTTAATCTTGGCGCGCCGTTTCTGGCAGGATATCTGCTTGTGGTGAGCTATCAGACAAAGGGTGACATTGCCGCCATGTTGCTCGGACCGGCGCGGGCAACGCTCAGGCGCTAAAGTGCATTGGCGTTAACGTCGTCAAGGCCAATGCTTTTCAGGAACAGCATCCCTTCGATGCTGACGAGTAATTGCGCGGCATCGATATCGCGTTGCGCGTCACTGTCCGATTGCAACTGCATTTTGCCCCATTCCAGAAATCCGCGGCCAATCTGTTCGCCGACCGCGCGGTAAAATGGGTCACCCATTGCCGCGCGTGAGGCGACCTCGAGCCAGATCCGCATATAGGGCCATAGAGCGTCCTCGAACAAAACCCCTGCCAATTTACGGCGCAGTGCGTCCATCGGCATGGGCTCGGTCGCGGTGCGATCCCCAATCATCTCGACCAGTTGCGCCGAAATCTGTTCCAACACAACGGTGATGATTTCGGATTTATCCTTGAAGTAATAGAGCAGCATCCGATCGCTGGTGCCTGCGGCTTTCGCAAGCGGACGCAGGCTCGATGCCGAAAGCCCTTCTGCAAGGACATAGGCAGTCAGTCGCTGTATGATGTCGGCGCGTCTGGTATCAGGTTTCGTCACCATTATACTATAGCGCACCGAAACGCGTCAGGGCAAAGGGCAAAGTCACCGGGGCAACTGGACAGCGGCGGCCGCAATCACTATCGGCTGGCCATGCCAGAATCCAAAACACACGCTCAACCTTCCGATTCCATCCTGATCATCGATTTCGGGTCACAAGTGACTCAATTGATTGCACGCCGTGTGCGCGAGGCCGGGGTCTATTCAGAAATTGCGCCGTTCAATTCCGCTGAAGCCGCATTCGCACGCATGAAGCCAAAGGGCATCATCCTGTCGGGCGGCCCCGCATCAACCACGCAAGCAGATTCACCGCGTGCGCCACAATGCGTGTTCGACAGCGGCCTGCCCATCCTTGGCATCTGCTATGGCCAGCAGACCATGATGATGCAGCTGGGCGGCCATGTCAGCGAAGGCGAAGGCGGCGAATTTGGCCGTGCATTTATCGAAGTTGAAAAGCCTTGCGCTTTGTTTGATGGCCTATGGGCGACCGGCGACAAGCATCAGGTGTGGATGAGCCATGGCGACAAGGTCACGAGCCTTGCCCCCGGCTTTGAAGTTGTCGCCACCAGCGACGGCGCGCCATATGCGTTCATCGCCGACGAAGCGCGGCAATATTATGGCATCCAGTTCCACCCAGAAGTCGTGCACACCCCCGATGGCGCAAAGCTGATTTCCAGCTTTGTCCACAATGTTTGCGGCCTAGCCGGTGACTGGACGATGGCGGAGTTCCGCGCGACCAAGATTGCCGAAATCCGCGCGCAGGTTGGCTCCGGCCGCGTCATTTGCGGGCTTTCGGGCGGCGTCGACAGCTCAGTCGCGGCCATCCTCATCCACGAAGCGATTGGCGCACAACTGACGTGCGTTTTCGTCGACCACGGCCTGCTGCGCATGAACGAGCGCGAACAGGTCGAAACCCTGTTCCGCGATCATTACAATATCCCCCTCGTCGTCGTGGATGCCGAAAAACGCTTCATGGCTGGATTGGCTGGCGTTACGGACCCCGAAAAGAAGCGCAAATTCATTGGCGGCGAGTTCATCAATGTGTTTGAGGAAGAAGCCAAGAAAATCGGCGGCGCTGATTTCCTTGCGCAAGGCACGCTTTACCCCGACGTCATCGAAAGCGTCAGCTTCACCGGCGGGCCTTCGGTCACGATCAAAAGCCATCATAATGTCGGCGGCCTACCCGCACGGATGAACATGAAGCTGGTCGAGCCGTTGCGCGAGTTATTCAAGGACGAAGTGCGCGCCTTGGGCCGCGAGCTTGGCCTCAATGACCAGTTCGTCGGTCGCCATCCCTTCCCTGGCCCCGGCCTCGCCATCCGCATTCCCGGCGAAGTGACCAAGGAACGTTGCGACGTGTTGCGCAAGGCGGACGCGGTCTATCTCGAAGAAATCCGCAACGCTGGACTATATGACGCCATTTGGCAGGCGTTCGCGGTCTTGCTGCCCGTCCGCACCGTCGGCGTGATGGGCGATGGCCGGACTTATGACAATGTCTGCGCCTTGCGCGCAGTGACATCGACCGATGGCATGACCGCGGACATCTATCCGTTCGAAAGCGCGTTCCTGAGCCGTGTTTCAACGCGTATCATCAACGAAGTCAAAGGCATCAACCGCGTGGTTTATGACTATACGTCAAAACCACCCGGAACGATTGAGTGGGAATAAGGCTTAAACAGCCATGGCAATTACCTACGAACCCGAACGCAATCGCTTCAACATGCCAACCGAGGCTGGCGACGCCTTTGTGACGATTCGTTGGGATGGTGACGTGATGGTCTTGCCGCATGCCGAAGTGCCGCCTGCCTTGCGCGGGACTGGTGCAGGCGCGCGACTTGCCAAGGGTGTGTTTGAACAGATCGAAGCGATGGGCGTCAAAGCACGGCCGACCTGTCCGTTTCTGGTGAAGGTCGCAAAGTCCGACCCGCGCTGGCAGAATCTGTTTGGGGTCTAACGGATGGCGGTTGAACTCACCCCCGCGCAGATCAGCGAGATCATTGAAATGGCGCTGTCCGACCATATCAGTTTTACACAGATTTCAGCGCAGCACGGCGTTACACCTGACGAGATAAAGGCAATTATGCGCAAGCAGCTTAAGCCCGGCAGCTATCGCACGTGGCGCAAGCGTGTGCGTGATTTCGGCGACCGGCGGGAGCATTATAAATGACACCAACTGCAAAAATACTTCTGCTGGGTTCGGGCGAACTGGGGCGTGAATTTGTGATCGCGGCCAAGCGGCTTGGCTGTCATGTCATTGCGTGTGACAGCTATGCCAAGGCCCCAGCGATGCAGGTCGCGGACGAAGCCGAAGTGTTTTCGATGCTCGACGGCGCAGCGCTTGGCACGGCGATTGAAAAGCATCAGCCCGATTTTATCGTGCCCGAGATTGAGGCGATCCGCACCGAAGTGCTCGCCGATTATGAAGCCAAGGGCTTCACCGTCGTGCCGTCGGCGCGCGCGGCGCAGCTGACCATGAACCGCGATGCGATCCGCGATCTGGCGGCGTCCGAATTGGGGCTGAACACGTCGCGCTATCTATACGCTGAAAGCCGCGAAGAATTGCACGCCGCCGTGGCACAGCTTGGCCTGCCGTTGGTGGTTAAGCCCGTGATGTCGTCATCGGGCAAAGGGCAAAGCACGATGCGGACTAACGCCGATATCGACGCATCATGGGATTATGCCGCCGCCGGGATGCGCGGCGACCGGCTGCGCGTGATTGCTGAACAATTTATCGACTTCGATTATGAAATTACCCTGCTGACGGTGCGTGCGCGCGACGGCGTCCATTTCTGCCCGCCAATTGGCCATCGTCAGGAACGCGGCGATTATCGCGAAAGCTGGCAACCGGCGGCAATGTCGAACGCAGCGCTGAAATCAGCGCAGGATATGGCGGCGAAGGTTGTGGACGCGCTTGGCGGCTATGGCCTGTTCGGTGTCGAATTTTTCGTGAAGGGCGATGAGGTCATCTTCTCGGAACTCAGCCCGCGTCCGCATGACACAGGCATGGTCACGTTGGTGTCCCAGACATTGACCGAGTTTGACCTGCACGCACGCGCGATTTTGGGCCTGCCGATTCCGGACATCAACTTGCTAGGCGCGTCTGCCAGCGCGGTTGTCCTTGCCGACCGCGATGCGGTAGATTTCACGATCACCGGCCTCGCCGATGCGCTTGCGCTTGGCACCGATGAGGCGTTCGTCGACGCGCGCATCTTCGGCAAGCCCGTTACCCGCCCCTATCGCCGCATGGCAGTAACGCTGGCGCGCGTGAACAACGGTGACACGGATGCAGCGCGCGCAATTGCGGTGGCTGCGGCAGAGAAAATTACGATCAATTACGGACCAGCGTCATGACCTTCACAGTTTACGGCATTCCCAATTGCGACACCGTCAAAAAGGCGCGGACCTATCTTGATGCGCGCGGTGTCAGCTTTGCATTTCACGATTATAAAAAGGTCGGGGTGACCGAAGAGCATCTTGCGCGCTGGGCGAGCCAAGTCGGTTGGGAAAAGCTGCTCAACAAGGCTGGCACCACGTTCAAGAAACTGCCCGACAGCGACAAGGCCGACATTGACGAGGCCAAGGCCATCGCGTTGATGATTGCCAACCCGTCGATGATCAAACGGCCAGTGGTCGAAGGTGGCAAGACTTTGCTGGTCGGGTTTAGCCCGGCGGTCTATGATGGCGAAACTTTCTAGAACAAGGAAATCGATATGGTCGTCGCACGCTGGAACGGATCCATCATTGCGCAGTCGGATGACACGGTGGTGGTCGAGGGCAATCATTATTTCCCGCGCGATTCCGTGAATGTCGATTTCCTTCAGGGCAGCGACAAAACCTCGGTCTGCGGATGGAAAGGCACCGCGCATTATCATTCGCTGATCGTTGATGGCAAAACCAACGCCGATGCCGCCTGGTATTATCCTGAACCCAAATCCGCAGCATCCGAAATTACCGACCGCATCGCCTTTTGGAAGGGCGTTCAGGTCAGTTAACGTCCGCCGCTGTCATTGCGCTTACACAGTGCTGGGCAATGACACGCATATGAAAACTTCTCTCATGTTTATCGCAGCGCTGCTGAGCGCATGTTCGACCCCGGAAACCCAAGCCATGGAAAAACCCTTAGACGGCCAAGTCATCATCATTGCTCATCGCGGCGCGTCGGGTGAACGGCCCGAACACACCATCGCGTCTTATACTTTGGCCATTGAACAAGGCGCGGATTATATTGAGCCGGACCTTGTACTGACGAAAGACGGCGTATTGGTCGCGCGGCACGAAAACGAGATTTCGGAAACCACCAATGTTGCCGACAAGCCCGAATTTGCCGACCGCAATGTGACCAAGACCGTCGATGGCCGGAAAATGACGGGTTGGTTCACTGAAGACTTCACGTTGGCGGAGTTGAAAACGCTGCGCGCCAAGGAACGCCTGCCGCAATTGCGCAAAGACAATATGGCGTTTGACGGGCAGTTTGAAATCCCGACCTTTGAAGAAATTCTGACGCTGGCCAAGGCGCATGGGGTCGGCGTCTATCCAGAAACCAAGCACCCAAGCTATTTCGCGTCCATTGGCTTGCCGCATGAGGCGCCGTTACTGGCGATGCTGACGACATTTGGCCATGTCACAAAAGACGCGCCGGTTTTCATCCAGTCGTTCGAGGTCGAGAATCTGAAAGCGCTGCGGCCCAAGACCAAATTACGGCTGATCCAGCTGATGGATGAAAAGGGCAGCCCGCCAGACCGCAGCGATTTAACTTACCCGCAAATGGCGTCTGCCGAGGGCCTGAAAATTGTTGCGACTTATGCCGACGGTGTTGGTCCCAACAAGGGATTGGTGATTCCGCGCACGCTCATCGGTAATCTGGGCACGCCCACGAGCCTCGTTGCCGATGCGCACAAGGTCGGCCTTGCCGTGCACCCATGGACATTCCGCCGCGAAAATTACTTCCTGCCGCTTGGCCAGAAATCAGGCGTCGACCCGCGCAGCATTGGTGATGTTCAAACTGAAATGCAGGCGTTTTTGACGGCCGGTGTCGACGGCATTTTCAGTGATAATGTGGCAGAAGCAGTTTCAGCGCGGGGCCACTAACCAAAAAGGCAGTCGCGTCACGCTTGCTGCCACCGGAAAACCTCCTCGAGCGGCTTTCCAAAAACATGCGCAATCCGAAACGCAACTTCAAGCGAGGGTGAGTATTTGCCCTGTTCGATAGCTGCAATCGTTTGACGCGTGACGCCCACGGCGTCGCCCAGATCGCCCTGCGTCATTTCGCCAGCCAAAAAACGCAGTGTTTTGATGTCGTTGAGGAAGGGTGTTTGTGCCATCGGGTCAGTAGCCCCGACGGTAGAAATAAATCTGCGAGCCAATACGGATCAACTCAGCGGCGACGACCATGCCAAGAATGATGCGTAGCAACATCGGCTGGCTCACGCCCCCAAAAATCAACCCGATGCAGAGCCAACTTCCAACGACCATCGGATAATATGCCAGATGGGTACCCCTTATTTGAAAGCTGCGATCTCGCTCATCTTCTTGTGCATTTGCTTCTTTCGGATTCCGAAGCGCGAATATGATTGTACCGATTGTCGTAACCGCGGTGATGCCCAAAACAGGAACTAGCAACAGTCCCGCTGAAGCCCATAAACCTTGGGGGCCAGCATCAGCAGCCGCCGGCAACGTCCAAAAGTACCAACCGAAGGTGCCCATGATAGAAACAAAAGCTATCCAGTGAATTTTTTCCCGAAACGACATATCGTGAACCTCGATGTTATCTTTTTCGAACTATATGTTATATATATTTAACATTGAGTCAAACATATATAACATGCTTCCCGTTCTTCCTTTCGTGCAGCTCGTTTAGCGGCTAAGCCCCCGCCCCATGTCTACAAACTCAAAAACGCTCACTTTCGACACATCGACCAGCCGCGCGAACCCTACGCCTTCGCCGATGAAGCGGCTGACCGTGCCGCGCATCCGTCAGCAAAAGGGCAAGGAGCCGCTCGTTATGTTGACGGCCTACACCGTGCGCATGGCGCAATTGATGGACCCGCATTGCGATATGCTGCTGGTCGGCGACTCGCTTGGTCAGGTTATTTATGGCCTGCCGCACACTGTGGCAGTGACGATGGAAATGATGGCCGCGCATGGCGCCGCAGTTGTGCGCGGCAGCTATCATGCCGCCGTTATCGTCGACATGCCCTTTGGTTCTTATGAAGCATCGCCCGAGCAGGCATTTGTGAATGCATCGCGGCTGTTGAAGGAAACAGGCGCAGCTGCGGTCAAGTTGGAGGGCGGCAAAGTTTTGGCGCCGACGGTCGAATTCCTCACCTCACGCGGTATTCCGGTGATGGCGCATGTTGGCCTCACCCCGCAAGCCGTGAATATCTTGGGCGGCTATGGCGTACGCGGCAAGAGCCCCGAAGAAGCCAAATCAATTGTCGAAGACGCAATCGCGATGTCCGATGCCGGTGCCTTTGCGATGGTAATCGAGGGCGTGCTCGAGCCTATCGCGATTGAGATCACACAGAAGATTGCTTGCCCGACGATTGGCATTGGTGCGTCAGCCCAGTGCGACGGACAGGTGCTGGTCGCTGAAGACATGCTTGGCCTGTTCGACCGCGTCCCGAAATTCGTCAAGAAATTCGGCAATATGGGCGTCAGCGTTGAAGAGGCTGTGCGCGAATATGCAGCCGGCGTGCGTGACCGCAGCTTCCCCGGACCTGACCAGCTGTACCAACCTGCATAAAGCAGGCTGGCCTAACAAGCCGAGTCGGGCTAAGGACGGCTCCAACCAATCAAGACTATTCACAATCGGAGGCCCTTTTGGCTTTGACACCGACAGTACAGCGCCCTGAAAAAGACAGGAGCGGAAGTGACGAGGCGTTCCTGCGCGAAGTGGACGATGCCGTCCGCGCAAGCGATCTCACCAATTTCTGGACGCGTTACGGACGTTGGACATTGGGGGCGATTGTCGCTGGCTTGCTCGCCTTTGGCGGATGGATAGTGTATCACAACCAGAAGCAGGCGGCGGCTGACTTACAAAGCGAGCAATTCGTCGATGCGATGGATAAGTTGCGCGCCGGTCAGGAAAAAGAGGCGCGCACGCAACTCGCAACAATCGCCAAGGCGGACCAGCCCGGATACCGCGCAATGGCGCAACTGGTGGAAGCCAATTTGCTTGGCGAAGATGGCGAGACCAAAAAAGCTGTCGCATTATATGCAAAAGTCGCTGCTGATGGCAGCCTGCCGCAAACATTCCGCGACCTCGCACTCATTCGCCAAGTCAGCGCCGAGTTTGACGCAATTCCGCCGCAACAGGTTGTTGACCGTTTGAAGCCACTTGCGACCCCCGGCCATGCATGGTTCGGCAGCGCAGGTGAATTGACGGCTCTGGCCTATGTGAAGATGGGCAAGGACAATTTGGCTGGCCCCATTTTTGCCCAGATTGCGAAGCAGGATGACCTGCCCCAGTCGCTGCGCAGCCGTGCGCAACAAATGGCTGGCGCGCTTGGGGTGGATACTGTTCAGGTTGACGCAAAGCGCAATGCGGCATCGAAGGCGGATGAAACCGCCTCCAAGGGAGAGTGAAATTGAAGACTGTTACTAAGCTTTTATTGGTCCTCGCTGCATCCACCACCCTTGGCGGCTGTGCCGTTCTGGACAGCGTGCGCGGCGATGCCGGAAAGAAAAACAACACGCCCACCGTCGGCAACCGCGTCGACATATTGGGCACCGAGCGCGATACGGATATTGATGCCGCGCTGGCCAATGTCGCTGTTATCTTGCCACCAGCGATAGTTAACGACGCCTGGGCACAGCCCGGCGGCAACGCATCAAAATCACCCGGCCACGTCGAACTCGGCCAAGGTCTGGCGCGTGTCTGGACTGCAAGCGTAACAGGTGCCAACCCGCGTGCACGCCTCGCCGCGAGCCCGGTGATGAGCGACGGACGTTTGTATGTGGTCGACACCACTGCGCGGGTCACTGCCTTTGATGCGAACACTGGCGCGCAAATCTGGACCAACGCGCTTGAAGTCGAAGATGATGGCCAGTCGTCGCGTTATGGCGGCGGTGTAAGCGCAACGGCCACCAATGTGTTTGCCACCAACGGCGTCGGCGATGTCGCATCGCTTGCTGCCGATACGGGCGCGCTCGCATGGAAAAAGCGTCCTGCAGGGCCGCTGCGCGGTGCACCCACACTGTCCAATGGCAATCTATATGTCATGACTCAGGACAACCAAATTTACGCTCTGCGTCAAAGCGACGGTGAACCGCAATGGAACGAAGCTGGTCCAGTGGCGGCGTCGGGCATCTTTGGCGTTGGCGCACCTGCCGCTGCGCAAGGTACGGTCATCGCTGGCTATTCAAGCGGCGAGCTTGCTGCCTATCGCTACGAAAATGGCCGCAGCCTGTGGAGCGACACTTTGTCGCGCACCGCGATGTCGACTTCTGTTTCAACGCTGACCGATATTGACGCCGATCCCGTCATTGACCGTGGCCGCGTCTTTGCGCTTGGCAAGGGTGGCCGCATGGCATCCTATGAACTGGTCAGTGGCCAGCGTATTTGGGAAATCAATATTGCCGGCATTTCGACACCTGTCGCGGCGGGCGAATGGGTATTCGTGATGACCGACGAAGCAAAGCTCCTGTGCGTTGCCCGTTCGAGCGGCAAGGTCCGGTGGATTTCGAAGCTTCAGCGTTACAACAATGAAGAGAAGAAAAAGGGCCCGATCAGCTGGTATGGCCCAGTCCTCGCCGGTGGCCGCTTGGTCGTCGCCAATTCGCGTGGTTCTGTCTGGTCGGTTTCGCCTGACGAAGGGACGGCCACTGAAGTATTCAATCTGAAAAGTGACGTGTCGCTTGCCCCGATCGTGGCGAACAACACATTATACATTCTTGACGACTCCGGCCGCATTTCTGCGTTCCGGGGTTAAGTCCTTAAAGGAGTAATGCCGGCATGTTGCCGACGGTAGCCATTATCGGTCGGCCCAATGTCGGCAAGTCAACATTGTTCAACCGTCTGGTTGGCAAGAAGCTGGCGCTTGTCGACGATACGCCCGGCGTCACCCGCGACCGGCGTGAGGGCGAAGGTCGCTTGTTCGATCTCGAATTCACCATTGTCGATACTGCAGGTTATGAGGATGAAGATCCCGATACCCTGCCCGGCCGGATGCGGATGCAGACTGAGGCCGCGATTGCAGGCGCGCAGGTTGCGCTGTTCCTGATCGATGGCCGTGTCGGTGTTACGCCGCTGGATGAAGAAATTGCCCGTTGGCTGCGCAGCAGCGCGACGCCTGTCGTGCTGGCCGTGAACAAGGCCGAAGGCAAGCAGGGCGATAATGGCATATTGGAAAGCTATGCGCTTGGCTTTGGCGACCCCATAGCAATCAGCGGCGAACATGGCGAAGGCATGGCCGACTTGTTCCAGTCGCTGTTGCCGCATATCGACGGCGGCGCATTTGAAGTGCCCGACCCCGAAGCACCTGACGCGATATTGAAGCTTGCCATTGTTGGTCGCCCGAACGCAGGCAAATCGACGCTGATTAACAAGATTTTGGGTGAGAACCGGTTGATTACCGGCCCTGAGGCAGGAATTACCCGCGACAGTATTTCGGTGGACTGGATCTGGACCGACCCAAGCCCGAAAGAACGCGAGCCAGACGAAGAGGGCAATATCCCGCCGATGCTGACCGAACGGCGCGTGCGCCTGATCGATACGGCTGGCATGCGCAAGCGCGCCAAGGTGCAGGACAAGCTTGAAAAGCTGTCGGTTGCCGATGCCCGGCACGCGATCGATTTTGCTGAAGTTGTCGTGCTGCTGTTGGACGCAACCAAAGGTTTGGAAGTGCAGGACCTGAAGATTGCGGACCACGTCATTCAAGAAGGCCGCGCGCTGATTATCGCCATCAACAAATGGGATGTCGCGGTAGACGGTAGCGGCCTGTTCAAAGGCATTCGCGCCGCGCTTGAAGAGGGCCTGTCGCAGTTGAAGGGCGTTCCGATGATTGCCGTGTCTGCGTTGACCGGCAAGGGGCTGGACCAGATGATATCGGCAGCGTTTGATGCGCGTGAAGCATGGAACAAGCGGGTGCCCACGGGCATACTCAACCGCTGGTTTGAAGCCGCGATTTCTGCAAACCCGCCACCTGCCCCCGGCGGCAAGCGGATCAAATTGCGTTACATGACTCAGGCGCGCAACCGGCCACCGACGTTCGTCATTTTCGGGAACCGGACGGACGAACTGCCCGCCAGCTATGCGCGCTATTTGCTCAACGGTATTCGCCGCGACTTGGATTTCGGCGCCGTACCCGTCCGCATCAATTTCCGTTCATCGAAGAACCCGTTCGCGGATTAACACTGCATTCGGCGCATGTGGCAAACAGACGCTGTCAACGCTCTGTTTACTTCTGTCAGTGTAATGTCGTGCCGGAGCGTATTTCCGCGTCCCGGGAGCGAATAGTTGACTGACGAACCGGATGAACTGATCGACTGGAAAGTCTTTGGCGAAACCCGCAACCTGTTGGGTGCAGGCTTCGTGCGCATTTTGGGCTATTTCCGCGAAGACGGTACGAAATCAGTGGCTGCGATTGAAGAGGCCATGCGCCTCAAAGATTCGGCAAAGCTCGTCATCCCTGCGCACACCTTGAAAGGCGAAGCCTGGCAATTTGGCGCGCATGGCTTGGCATTATTGGCCGAAGAAATTGAAGTCGCCGCGCGCCATTATGTCGAAATCCAGATCGATCCGTCTGAACTCGTTGAAAAGGTCGTGCAACTGCGTCCCGTTTTCGAAGAGACATTATCGGCGTTGGAATCAGAAACCAGTCCACTGGTCGAACGCCGTCCCGCTGGCACCGGACAACGCAACGCCCTTGGCGGAATGCGCTACGGCTGATTAGTCTTCCGGCGGTTTCGACTGCAACTGAACGTAGTTTTCCATGCCCATGCGGGCAATCATATCGAACTGCTTTTCCAGCACATCGACATGTTCTTCTTCGCTCTCAAGAATTTCTGCAAACAGATCCCGGCTGACATAATCACGTACAGATTCGCAATGCGCGATGGCATCTTTCAGCAGCGGTAGGGCTTCATATTCGAGCTCCAAATCCGCCTTCAGTATTTCTTCGACCGTTTCACCAATGCGCAGACGGCCAAGAAGTTGGAAATTAGGTAACCCATCTAGGAACAAGATGCGCTCGGCCAGTTTGTCGGCATGCTTCATCTCGTCAATCGACTCATGCCGTTCGAAATGCGCCAGCTTGGAAACACCCCAATTGTCGAGCATGCGATAATGTAGCCAATATTGGTTCACCGCGGTCAATTCATTTTTGAGCGCTTCGTTCAGATACTCAATGACCTTTGCATCACCCTTCATGGCACATTCCTTTGTCGTTTATCGAAGCAAGATAGCGTGAAACAGGACTGAGTTGAAGGCGCAAAGTAACGCAAACCCGGCATTTCTGCCCGCGCTAATGCTACGCGGTCGCAGGTCCGGCGCTGATAATGTTTCGCGCGAATGTCAGGCACTGGCCGCATTTTGGTTTGCGGCCAAGGCGGGCATATACATCGTTTGGACGCTCGGAACCGCATCGCACCGCAGCGCGCAGGTCTTTTTCCCGGATGGCATTACACACGCAAACGACCATGGATTATCTCCTATGAGATATCCTTAGCGTTAATGCGAATTGATTGCAATAGCATTAGCGGCGCATCGGCTGCATCTGTCCACGCGCCAGGCTGCGCCACAACCATTCGAGCGGTCCGTATCGATAGTGTTGCAACCATGGTTGCGACCATGAAAGCATCAACGCCCACATCGTCAGCACATAGGCCCATAGGCCAAGGCGGCTAACTTCGCCGAACAAGCCAAAGCCGTAGCCATAGAATATGGTCGTCATGATGATGCTGGTGCCCAAATAATTGCTAAAGGCCGCCCGCCCGGCGGCGGCAACGCGCATTATCCATGGGCTATCGCCAAAACGCGCGATGAGTAAAATCAGCACCGCCGCATATCCTACCGTCAGCATGAGACGCGGTATCGCGCCCCAAAAGAAGAAAATGGCGAGCGCCGTAATCGAGTTATACTGGCTGGCAATCATCCATAATGCGAGCAGACCAGTCGCCAACAGACCGGCGGGAACCAGCCGCCATGCCCAGCGCCGATAGTCCGCTGACGCCCAGTTGCCCAGCATGAAGCCGCTTTTGTTCATTGCCATGCCGATCATCATCAGCGGCAGCGTTTCCGCTATCGACATAAAGACCGTGCCAAATAATGCCGTCCAATCGGCCAGCTTGTCCGCCACAATCTGTAAATATGGTCCGCGGTGCAGGTCGACTTGGGCCGGGATATCAAAGCTGAATTCAGGGCTCGATTTCACGTCATTATACTGCCGCACCAAATCCGCCGACGCGCCCGGCTGGGTCGCCATATATTGCAGCATTTGAAGCCCGCCAAATTGCAGTCCCCACAGAACGACCCCTAGGCTGAAGATGATCAGTGCCCATTTGACCAAGCGCGCGGCGTCCCAGTCGCGGAAAAGAAAGGCGACCATCCCGACCATGGCGTACAGGAACAATATGTCGCCAAACCAGATGAAGAAATAATGCGCGAGGCCGAAGACCGCGAGCCAAGCCATGCGTCGATAATGGACTTGTGCGGGACTTTCGCCATTGGAGGACGCACGATCTGTTATCAAAATCAGGCTTGCGCCAAACAACAGCGAGAACAACCCTCGCATTTTGCCATCGATGAAAACAAACGAGAAAAGCCATGCCATCCGGTCGGCAACGGTTTCACCGCCATAGGCTGCGGGGGTGATATAGGCCCATTCGGGCATCGCAAAGCCGATGATATTCATGGCCAATATGCCCATCACCGCAAAACCACGCATGGCGTCCAGCGTGATGTACCTGCTCTCCGATTTCTGCATAACACCCCCTGTATTATCCAATTAATACAGGACAAGGCGAAACCCGTCCAGCGCGTTAAACTTTAGTTATTGACATGAGTGTAGGTAGCAAATATCCCAATCATATAAATAGCTTTGGATTCGCCATGACCGAACTTTATTTCTCCCATCCTGATCGCCCGACCGCTAAGATTCAGCCGCTGAAAGCGTGGCGTCATTTTCGTAAGCTGATCGCGAACAAAGAAGACACCGAGCAGGTGTTTCATATTATTGCAGCGCTCAGTGGTCGCAAGTTCGGTCAAATGGCCCTTAAATTTTGGCAAACACCCAAGGGCAAGGCGTTGCTTGAAAGCAATGAGCGCCTGATCGACATGCTTGATGATCATGACAGCATCAAGAAGCTGCCAGCGGGGACGGTTGGCCGTGCCTATGTTGAGTTCATGGAGCGCGAAGGCCTGAGCGCGGCGGGTCTCGAGGCTGAGTATGCCCAGTTCCGGACATCATATCCCGATTTCGGCGATGTGGTTGAACGTTATGGCGACCGCCTGCGCGATACCCATGACATGCTGCACATCCTCACTGGCTATGGCCGCGATGCACTGGGTGAACAATGCGTGCTTGGCTTTACCTATGCGCAAAACCACAATCTAGGCGTCGGCTTCATTGCCTATGCCGGCGGACTGGAACTGAAATATCGCGTCGCAAAGTCGGCACCGATTATGAAAGCGGTCCACGAAGGCTATCGCATCGGCAAAGCGGCAAAGAACATCGTTCAGGAAGACATCGCAGCCTTGTTGCGCGAGCCGCTGGCCGACGCACGCAAGCGTTTGGGCATCGCAGAGCCGGTGACCTACAAAGCCGCCCATGAAGCGATGCGTTCTGGCGGTATTGATCCTTATAATCTGCTGGCACCAGCCGTTTAACACCTGCTTCGTCCGTGCCGCGCGCAAGCCGGCGGCGCCCTTGATGTACGCTGTCAAACCAGGGCTCTCTTCCACCTGATGCGGACAGGTCGGCGTACAGCCTTAGCTTTCCATCCAGTCCTTGAAGAAGCTGTCATGGGCATCGCGCAATGTTGCGATGGGTACGTCAAAGCCCGGCCCTGCAACCGATGCTCCGCCAACAGTGCCTATGCGCGTCATTGGTATGCCTGCCGCCTGAATTTGATCAGCAGCAGCGCTGGTCACAACATAGCGCGCCTGGTCTTCGCCAAATGCGGTAAAGGCATCGCCGATTTCCTCAAGCGCACATCCACGACCGCTGGCCAACGCCATTTCCGTTAACGCAACAAGCAAACCGCCGTCGGCAACATCGTGCACGGCATTCACCTTGCCGTCGTGGATAAGTTGGCGGACAAATTCGGCATGTACCCGTTCTTTGCCGAGATCTACAGGCGGCGCAGTGCCATCTTCACGGCCGTGCAGTTCGCGTAGCCACAAGGACTGGCCAAGATGCCCATTGTTGTGGCCAATGACGAAGATGCCATCGCCGTCAGCTTTAAACGCAATCGTCGCCATCTTGCTTACGTCTTCAAGCACACCGACGCCGCCGATGGCCGGTGTTGGCAGGATCGCGCTGCCGCCGCCAGTCGCCTTGCTTTCATTGTAGAGCGAGACATTGCCCGACACGATTGGGTAATCAAGCGCGCGACATGCGTCGCCCATCCCTTCGAGGCAGCCGACGATTTGCGCCATGATTTCGGGGCGCTGCGGGTTGGCGAAGTTGAGGCAGTTGGTGATCGCAAGCGGCGTTGCGCCGACCGCGCTGATGTTGCGATAGGTTTCGGCAACGGCCTGCTTGCCGCCCTCATACGGGTCGGCATAGCAATAACGCGGCGTGCAGTCCGTACTCATCGCCAGTGCGCGGTTGGTGCCGTGAATGCGGACGACGGCTGCATCGCCGCCCGATAGCTGTGCGGTGTCGCCACCGACCTGGCTGTCATATTGCTGCCAGATCCATGCGCGTGACGCGAGATCAGGGCTGGCCATCAGCTTGAGCAGGTCCGCGCCAATGTCCGCGCTGGCGGGAATGTTGCCAAGTGGCTTAACGTTGGCCCAAGCCTTATATTCGTCTTTCGACGCTGCAGGGCGATCATACAAAGGCGCATCTTCAGCCAGCGGACCAAGCGGGATGTCGCAGACGACCTCGCCCTTCCACGTCAGCACCATATGGCCCGAGTCAGTGACTTCGCCGATAACCGCGAAATCCAGTTCCCATTTGTCGAAGATCGCCTTGGCGAATTCCTCGCGGCCGGGCTTAAGCACCATGAGCATGCGCTCCTGGCTTTCGGACAGCATCATTTCATAAGGCGTCATGCCCTCTTCGCGGCATGGCACCTTGTCCATGTCGAGGATGATGCCAGCCTTGCCATTGGTCGCCATTTCGACGCTTGAGCTGGTGAGGCCAGCGGCACCCATATCCTGAATGGCGACAATCGCGTCCGACGCCATCAGTTCAAGGCAGGCCTCAATCAAAAGCTTTTCGGTGAACGGATCACCGACCTGAACCGTCGGGCGCTTTTCTTCGATGTCCGCGCCAAAGTCGGCAGATGCCATGGTCGCACCGTGAATGCCGTCGCGGCCCGTCTTGGACCCTACATAGACGATCGGGTTACCGAGGCCAGTCGCGGCAGAATAGAAAATCTTGTCCTGATCGGCGACGCCAACGGTCATCGCGTTGACGAGAATATTGCCATCATAAGCAGGGTGGAAATTGGTTTCGCCGCCCACAGTGGGCACGCCGACGCAATTGCCATAGCCGCCAATACCCGCAACAACGCCCTGCACCAGATGCTTCATCTTGGGATGGTCTGGCCGTCCGAAACGCAGCGCATTCATATTCGCCACTGGCCGCGCGCCCATGGTGAACACGTCGCGCAATATGCCGCCGACGCCTGTCGCCGCGCCCTGATAGGGCTCAATGTAAGACGGGTGGTTGTGCGATTCCATTTTGAAGATCGCGGCCAGCTTGCTGCCATTCGGACCTTCGCCAATGTCGATAACGCCAGCATTCTCGCCGGGACCGCAAATGACCCACGGCGCCTCAGTCGGCAGTTTCTTCAAATGGATGCGTGAGGATTTGTAGGAACAATGTTCCGACCACATCACCGAAAATATGCCAAGCTCCACTATGTTGGGCTCACGCCCCATCGCGTGCAAGATGCGCGCATATTCTTCTTCATTGAGACCATGGTCGGCGACGATTTGGGGCGTGATTTCAGACATGAAACGGCCTTAGCGAGGCGGCGATTTTTGCGCCACATAAAATAAATGGGCGCTGGTATTGCTACCAGCGCCCACTGCGTCTGATTTTGGAAGTCCTTGGCCACTAGGGCCATTCTTTCCGCTTTCCGACGTCCGGCTCCCCAATCTCACCCGAAGGTCATTTCGGTTCACCTTGGTACTTTGGGTATCCTACCCGGCGTTGCTTCTCTTGCGATTAGCCGCACATGATATTCGTTTTCTTTGTACCCACCGCCTCCGCCACATTTTCAGTCTTGCGACTGATTGCCTGCTGATTTGGTGATCCTTCATCCACTCTGTTCCGCTCCGCTTTCCCGTTTCCGGTTCCGCTTTGCATCGAAGCGTGTCTGCCTGATGACTTGAAGGTCTCATGCTTTTCGAGTCGCGCAAAGCCGGAAAAGCCGAGTTATCCACAGGCGCAGCAGTTCGCGGTGGACAAAATGGAGAACAACTTTTGATGCCGGAAAAGAAACGGCCTCCACGCAGTGCATGGAGGCCGTAATATTGTCCGGGGGCGAGGGAGAGAGGAGGAGAAAGCCGCCCGGTCAATGTGCGTTTCGGCAATTGCTTGCCGTTGAGCACCAGATAGGCGCGGACCGTTTATGCTGCAATTGCGAAAAGAATGGGGTGAGTTGCACGTTTTGCAACTCACCCCATTTTGCCCAGAAATGCGTCAAACGCATTCGAATTCAGGAGCGAAATTAGCCGTTAAGGCGCAATCCCATTACCCGGAAGCGATGCGTTGACGATGCCGCCATCGCACGCAATTGTCTCGCCAACGATGTAATCGCCCGCACGGGCAGCCAAGAAAATCGCGAGTCCCGCCATATCCTCGGGCGTTCCAATGCGCGGGAACGGAATATTTTTGCCGACCGCATCGGCATGGTCACGCGCCGCTTTGTTCATGTCGGACTGGAATGCACCGGGCGCAATACCCGACACAAGAATGTTGTCCTTGACCAGCTCAGCCGCAAGGCGACGGGTCAGATGAATGACGGCAGCCTTTGATGCCTGATAGCTGTAGGTTTGCCACGGATTGATGCGCAGGCCGTCAATCGATGCAATATTGATGACCTTGCCCGGCCGATCAAATGTTGCTGCCGCTTTCAATTGCGGGTGCAAAGCTTGCGTCAGGAAGAACAGGGATTTGACGTTCAGGTCCATGACACGGTCCCAGCCGGCTTCAGGGAATTGGCCAAAATCAGCGCCCCATGCAGCACCTGCATTGTTCACAAGGATATCGACCTTTTCCTCACGCTCGGCAATTTGCGCTGCGAGCGAAAGGCAACCATCGACCGTCGAGAGATCGCAGGGCAGGCCAATGACCTTGTCACCGAATTCAGCGACGGTTTCTTCGATCTGGTCAATCTTGCGCGCGCTTATATACACGCGCGCGGCGCCAGCCTTCAAATAGCCCTCGACAATCATCTTGCCGATCCCGCGCGAGCCGCCGGTGACAAGGGCAACGCGGCCGTCAAGGTTGAATAAAGTTTGAATGTCCATTTGCGGTGTCCTTTTAATAACCGTTCATCGTCGCCACGCGGTCTGCGTGATAATATGCATCGCCGAAAAATTCGTTCAGACCGCGATCGCGCTTCATATACAGGCCGATATCATATTCATCGGTCATGCCAATGCCGCCATGCATCTGCACGCCTTCGCGTACGGCAAGATTGCATGCCAGGCCTGCTTTCGCTTTGGCGGCAGCAACATATAGTTCCGCCTTGGCGTGGCCTTCATCCATGAGCGACTGCGCCTTCAGCACGATCGAACGCGCGCCTTCCATTTCACCGTACAGATGCGCGGCGCGGTGTTGAAGCGCCTGAAACTCGCCGATCACGCGGTCGAACTGCTTGCGGGTTTTGAGATAATCGAACGTCATGTCCATTGCGCCTGTGCCAACGCCCACCATTTCAGCGGCAGCACCCACGCGGCCAGCATCGAGCATCTTGGAAAGCACAGCCCAGCCGCCATCGACTTCGCCAATCACGGCGTCGGCATCAACCTGAACGCCTTCCAGCTTCACATGCGCGGCCATTGCGGAATCGACGAGGCGTGCAGCCTCCATCGACAGACCCGCCGCATCCTTGTCGATGGCGAACAACGTTAGGCCGTCGGTTTCTCCTGCAGCGCCGGCGGTCCGTGCAGCAACAATCAGCATGTCCGACGACGCGCCTTGCACGACAAATTGCTTTTGTCCGGTCAGTTTGAAGCCATTGCCGCTGCGTTCCGCAACGCAGGCGATTTTTTCGGGCCGGTGCTTCACGCCTTCTTCAATCGCAATGCCGATAACTGTTTCACCCGCCAAAATTCCTGGGAACCAGCGGTCACGCATCGCCTTGTCGGCGAGCTTCAACGCCTCGACAGCGGCAACCGATGTCGTCAGGAACGGCGAAGGTGAAAGGTTACGGCCAATTTCTTCAAGCACGATTCCAGCCTCAATCTGGCCCATGCCCATGCCGCCTTCTGCCTCGGGAATGAGGATGCCGGTGAAGCCCATTTCGGCAAATTGCTTCCACAGGCCGTGGCTGAAACCATCCTTGCAACCCATGTCGCGGAACTTGCGGAAATGGGTGACAGGGGCTTCGCTCGCCATGAAATCACGCGCGCTGTCGCGCAGCATGTTCTGGTCATCGTTCAATGTCATCGCCATGGTCTTAAGCTCCCGGCATTTCGAGGATGCGTTTGGACACGACGTTGAGCATCACTTCGCTGGTGCCACCTTCAATCGAGTTCGCCTTGGTCCGCAACCAGTTGCGGGCCTTCGACCCGCCATTGGAGCGTTCGCTTTCCCACTCAAGCGCCTGAGTTCCGCCAATCGACATCACCAGTTCGTTGCGCTTTTTGTTCAGCTCGGTCCCAACATATTTCATCAGGTTGGAATAAGCTGGATGCGCTTTGCCCGTTTTCCATTCGTCCATGAACCGTTCGCCATGCGCACGGAATGTCAGGTTCTCGACATCAAACAACGCCATTTGCGCGCGCAGTACGGGTTCTTCGGACAATACAGCCTTCATCGCCGCACCGATGGAGGTTACCCCGCCATCGCCGCCCATGCCGGAAATCATTTCGCGCTCATGCCCCAGCAGATATTTCGCCACATCCCATCCGCGATTGAGCTCACCAACAATCTGGTGCTTTGGCACGACGACATTGTCGAAGAAGGTTTCGCAGAAGGGCGAGTTGCCCGAAATCAACTTGATTGGTTTGGTTGTAACGCCGGGCGTTTCCATATCGAACAACAGGAAGCTGATACCCTGATATTTGTTGGTCTTGTCGGTGCGCACGAGGCAGAAAATCCAGTCCGCCTTGTCGGCATAAGACGTCCAGATTTTCTGGCCATTGACGACCCAATGGTCGCCCTTGTCTTCACCAAAGGTCTGCATCGACACAAGATCGCTGCCTGAACCGGGCTCGGAATAGCCCTGGCACCAGCGGATTTCGCCGCGCGCAATCTGGCCCATATAATGCACTTTTTGCTCTTCCGTGCCGAATTTCAGCAGGGCTGGTCCAAGCATCCAGATGCCAAAGCTATTGAGCGGCGAGCGACAGCCCAGCTTCGCCATTTCCTGACGCAGCACTTTGGTTTCCTGCGGGCTGAGGCCTGCGCCACCATAAGCTTTGGGCCAATCGGGCACGGTGTATCCCTTGGCCATGCAGCGCTCGAGCCAAAGCTTCTGGGATTCGGATTGAAAAACAAAATTGCGGCCGCCCCAGCAGACATCTTCGTCACCCTTTGCAGGCGTGCGCATTTCAGCCGGGCAGTTTTCCTCCAGCCAAGCGCGCGCCTCGGCACGGAAAGTTTCAAGGTCGGACATCATGCTCTCCTAAGTTAATTGCTTGATGAATTTTTGGGCTGTCACGCGCCGAAACGCAAGCGCTTATCGGTGAGTGATGCATGCCGTAACGTCATTTGCATCGCGATTGACAGGCAGGGAACCATGCCTAGCATGACCGCGGGATATAGGAGAGAAACAACGTGCGATTCGCCCGAAAATGCGCCTTTTCGCGCTGCCAGTTTTAATCATAAATGACACCCGCAGTCCCACTTCCCCGATCCTTAAAAGTCATGCACGGCCTTGGCTCGGTTGCCTATGGCGTTAAGGATAACGGCTTTTCGGTCTTCCTGCTGATATTCTATAATCAGGTGCTTGGCATTGACGCTGGCCTTGTCGGGGTAGTCATTATGGCTGCTTTGATATTCGATGCCTTTGCAGATCCCATCATCGGCGAATTATCTGACCGAACCCAAAGCAAATGGGGGCGCCGCCTTCCATGGTTGTACAGCGCCGCAATCCCGCTTGGCATTATCTGGATGCTGCTATGGCACCCGCCCGAAATGGGGCAGACCGGAACGATCATCTGGTTATTCTGCACAGCGGTACTGGCGCGCACCTTGGTTGCGATGTGTGAGGTTCCGTCCATCGCCCTCGTACCTGAACTCACCGGCGATTATGACGAGCGCACGCGACTGATGCGTTACCGTTTCCTATTTGGCTGGGCCGGCGGCTTGCTCATGCTGATCTTTGCCTATGGCATTTTCTTCACAGGCAAAGACGGGGTCAGCGATCCTGCGGGTTATGATGCGTATTCCGTGTGGGGCGCAGCGATGATGAGCGGCGCCGTGCTGATTTCAGCGCTTGGCCAGCATCGCCATGTGGCAAAGCAATCGCCCCCTGCCCCGCGCGGCGCAGGCCTTGGCCATGCGCTTGCCGAGGTAAAGGCGACCTTATCCAACAAAGCCTTCCTCTGGCTGGTATCTGCCGCGTTATTTGGCCTTATCAATCAGGGTCTCACCTTTGCGCTCAGCAACTATCAGCTCGCGTTTCTGTGGCAGCTACAGCAGATGGAGATGCTTTATTACGCGCTTCTGCTGTTCGGCACGGTCATCGTCGCATTTTTCATTGTTCCGCCGATTTCTGCGCGCCTTGGCAAGAAAAACGGCGCTATCCTGCTTGCGCTGCTTTCGCTCACCTTCAACACCGCTTTGTACGCGAGCTGGCTGCTTGATCTTGTGCCCGGTGGCCCATCGGACCCGTCAGTCGCATTCATGTTTTCCTTCCTCATATTTTCGAACAGTACGGCTATCGGCATGATGATGCTGACATCGTCGATGATGGCCGATGTCGTGGAGGCATCGCAGCAAGAAACAGGGCGCCGATCCGAAGGGCTGTTTTTCGCAGGCTATTTTTTCATGCAGAAATGCGCCGTCGGCATCGGCACATTTGCTGCCGGCATGATCCTGACCTTCTCTGAATTCCCTCAAGACGCGGTGGCGGGCAATGTTGATCCCGCCGTACTCGACGGCCTTGCGCTATATTATATGGCTACGGTGCTGGTCGTCGGAATTACGGGCATTCTTATCTTGCGCCACTTCCCGATTTCGCGTGAAAGTCATAATGAACGTTTGCGCGCCTTGAACACATCGGCAGAGTCTGCCAGTTAACCGATCAATTAAATATGGAAGAGGACTGAGTCATGGATTTCGATCTCAACGACAAGCAAACATACTGGCGGGATCGTATCCGCGACCACAATGAACGCTTCCTGCGTCCACGCGTTGCCGATTATTATGCAGAACAGGCTGTAGGCGACCGCTGGAAAGTGCTTCAGGTCGTTGAAGAGGAAAAGGCACGGGCGAAAGCCGCTGGTCTTTGGAACCTATTCATGCCGCCAACGTCAGGCCGCGTGCATGTCGACGACAGCGTCCATTTTGATGGCCCCGGTCTGACCAACATGGAATATGCTTTGTGCGCCGAAGAAATGGGCCGCATCGGCTTTGCGTCCGAAGTATATAACTGCTCGGCGCCAGACACCGGCAATATGGAAGTGTTCCTGCGTTACGGCACGGCAGAGCAAAAAGAAAAGTGGATGCTTCCGCTGATGAACGGCGAAATCCGTTCTGCATTCTTGATGACCGAGCCAGCCGTTGCGTCGTCAGATGCGACCAACATCGAAACATCGATCCGCCGTGAAGGCGACGAATATGTCCTGAATGGCGTTAAGTGGTGGTCGTCAGGTGCCGGCGATCCGCGCTGCAAAATCGCGATTGTGATGGGCAAGACCGATTTCGAAGCCAAGCGTCATGCGCAGCAATCGATGGTGCTAATGGAGCTTGATGCGCCAGGCGTGAACATTCTGCGTCACCTTCCCGTGTTCGGATATGACGATGCGCCGCATGGCCATATGGAAATCGAACTGAAGGATGTCCGCATTCCTGCGTCGAACATGCTGCTTGGCGAAGGCCGCGGTTTCGAAATCGCACAAGGGCGCCTTGGACCTGGCCGTATCCACCACTGCATGCGCACCATCGGCACCGCCGAAGAAGCGCTGGAAAAAATGTGCAAGCGCCTCCAGTCGCGCGTTGCTTTCGGCAAGACCGTTGCCGAACACAGCGTGTGGGAAGAACGCATCGCCCGTGCCCGTATCGACATTGAAATGACTCGCCTGCTTTGCCTCAAGGCCGCGGACATGATGGACAAGGTCGGCAACAAGGCCGCAGCAGCCGAAATAGCAATGATCAAGGTGCAGGCACCGAACATGGCGCTGAGCATCATCGACAATGCCATTCAAGCACATGGTGGCGGCGGTGTGTCCGATGATTTCGGTCTGGCATCAGCTTGGGCGCATCAGCGTACATTGCGTTTGGCCGATGGTCCCGACGAAGTGCACGCACGTGCCATTGCCCGTATGGAATTGGGCAAGCATGGCGGACGTGGCAAAGAAGGCATGTCGAGCGGTGACATGGGGGCAACACGGTGAAGGCTGCCGTCCTGATCGAAGCGGGCAAACCGCTTCAGATTGAACAGGTCAATATTTCAAACCCCGGGCCGCATGAGGTGCTTATCCGCACTGCGGCCTGCGGGCTTTGCCATAGCGATCTGCACTTTATCGAAGGCACATATCCGCATCCCCTGCCCGCGATTCCGGGTCATGAGGCGGCGGGTATTGTCGAGGCGGTCGGCAGCGAAGTGCGCACCGTTAAGGTCGGCGATGCTGTTGTAACTTGCCTGAGCGCATTCTGCGGCCATTGCGAATATTGCGTCACTGGCCGGATGTCCTTGTGCCTTGGCGGCGAAACCCGGCGCAAGCCCGGCGAAGCCCCGCGCCTGACACGCCCCGACGGCAGCATCGTCAACCAGATGCTGAACCTGTCGGCTTATGCCGAAATGATGCTGGTGCACGAACATGCGTGCGTTGCGATTAACCCCGAAATGCCGCTCGACAAGGCGTCAGTCATTGGCTGTGCGGTGACCACGGGCGCTGGCACGATTTTCAATGCGTGCAAGGTAACGCCCGGTGAAACCATTGCAGTTATCGGCTGTGGCGGCGTTGGTCTTGCGACCATCAATGCTGCGAAAATCGCTGGTGCTGGCCGCATCATTGCCGCTGACCCAATGCCCGAAAAGCGCGCACTGGCGATGAAGCTGGGTGCAACGGATGTCATCGATCCCATGGATGCTGATGCAGCCAAGCAAATTCAGGAATTGACCAAGGGCGGCGTCGATCATGCGATTGAAGCTGTGGGTCGTCCGGCATCGGGTGAGCTTGCCGTCAAGTCGCTCAAGCGCGGCGGGACAGCAACGATCCTGGGCATGATGCCATTGCAACATTCGGTCGGTCTGTCCGCAATGGACCTGCTTTCCGGCAAAAAACTGCAAGGCGCGATCATGGGTGGCAACCGCTTTCCGGTGGATATCCCTCGGCTTGTGGACTTCTACATGCGCGGCATGCTCGATCTCGACAGCATCGTTTCGGAGACAATTCCGCTGGAACGTATCAATGAAGGCTTTGACCAGATGAAGCGCGGTGATGCCGCACGGTCGGTCATCGTATTCGACCAATGAGCGCAGCGCCGACACCGATTGACGCGCAGACGGCCTTTACCGGAACCGTTGCTCCTACTGGTGCGGACATATTGGATGAGGCCAAGCTGGCCGAATGGATGACCGCCAATGTCGCTGGTTTTGAAGGGCCCGTGCAGGCGCTGAAATTTGCTGGCGGGCAATCAAACCCGACCTATAGGTTGAATGCGAAAAGCGGCTCATACGTGCTTCGCCGCAAGCCACTCGGTGTTTTGTTGCCCAGCGCGCATGCCGTGGACCGCGAGTATAAAGTCATCGCGGGGCTTCATCCCACTGGCTTTCCAGTCGCCAAGCCCTATGGCCTGTGCACCGACGATAGCGTTATCGGTGCCATGTTCTACATCATGGACATGGTCGAGGGCCGCACGATCTGGGACGGCGCCATGCCGGGGTCCAACCCGCCAGAGCGCAAAGCAACTTATGAGGCGATGATCGACACGCTGGCCGCGCTCCACAACATTGATGTTGAAGCTGCGGGGCTGTCCGATTTCGGCAAACCCGGAAATTATTTCGGACGTCAGGTGGATCGCTGGACCAAGCAATATCGGGCGTCCGAAACCGAAGTCATGCCCGAAATGGAGCGGCTCATCGAGTGGCTGCCCAAGACGCTGCCAGAGCAAACACGCACAAGCGTCGTCCATGGTGACTATCGCATCGACAATATGATTTTCGACGCCAAGGACCCGCATGTCGTGGCGGTGCTGGATTGGGAGCTCTCGACGCTTGGCGATCCGCTGGCGGATTTCACCTATGTCGCCATGGCATGGGTCACGCATAATGAAGGCCGCTCGGGCGTCATGGATTTGGACCGCGCGGCGCTTGGTATTCCCGAACTCGACGCGATGGTCGAACGCTATTGCGCGGCAACGAACCGCGACGGCGTGCCCGATATGAACTGGTACTTTGCGTACAACTTCTTCCGTCTGGCAGGGATTATTCAAGGGATAAAAAAACGCGTGATAGACGGCACCGCAAGTTCGTCACATGCGCAAGCTATGGCCGAACGCGTGTTTCCGCTCGCGCAATCCGCATGGAAATTTGCCGAGCAGGCCGGGGCGTAAAAGATAAGATCCTCCCCGCTGGTGGGAGGAACAGGAGAGAGATCAATGTCATTATTCGATATGACCGGTAAGGTCGCAATCATAACGGGTTCGTCGCGTGGCATTGGTCAGGCGATTGCCGAAGAAATGGCCGGGCAAGGCGCAAAGGTTGCGATTTCCAGCCGGAATATCGAAGATTGTGAAAAGGTGGCTGCTGGCATCAACGCCAAGCATCCGGGCGCCGCGATTGCTGTGGCCTCAAGCCTTTCGTCCAAAGAGTCGCTGCAAAACCTTGTGGATGAAACCCGCAAGGCATTTGGCCAAGTCGACATTCTGGTCTGCAACGCGGCATCGAACCCGCATTACGGCCCAATGGCGACCATCACGGACGAGCAACTCCGCAAGACACTCGATCATAACATCGTGTCGCAGCATTGGCTGATCCAGATGGTTGCGCCAGAAATGATCGAACGGCGTGCTGGGTCAATTGTCATTGTCTCATCCATTGGTGGCTTGCGTGGATCGCCGATCCTGGGCGCTTATGCGATCACCAAGGCGGCGGATATCCAGATGACCAAAAACCTCGCCCGCGAATATGGCCCGTATAATGTGCGGATCAACTCAATCGCGCCGGGACTGGTCAAGACGGATTTTGCCAAGGCATTGTGGGAAAATCCCGAAAATTTGAAAGCGTCGACCTCTGGCGCAGCATTGGGCCGCATTGGCGAGCCGCGTGAGATTGCAGGTGCCGCCGTCTATCTCGCTTCGGACGCCTCGACCTTCATGACCGGGCAGACAATCGTGGTTGATGGGGGTGTCGTGGTATGACCGGCGCATTAGAAGGCAAAGTCGCTATCATCACGGGCGCAGGTTCAGGCATTGGCCGCGCATCGGCCATCCGCTTTGCGGCTGAAGGCGCTAAGGTCGTGTTGGGCGACATGGCGGCGTCGGTGCATGACACCGCAGCAATGATTGGCGATGCCGCAACCGCGATCCAAATGGATGCAGGCGATGAGGCTGATGTCGCCGCGATTGTCGCAAAGGCCATCGAACTGCACGGCCATCTGGACGTTGCATTTGCCAACGCTGGCATCTCCGGCGGCATGGAAGGCATCTTCGATAACACTGTCGAGAATTTCACCAGCGTGCTGCGCGTCAACCTGATTGGCCCATGGCTGATGGTGAAGCATGCAGGCAAGGTCATGGCCGATGCGGGCAATGGCGGTTCAATCATCCTGACCGCAAGCGTCGCGGGCATCCGTTCAGGCGCTGGCGGTCCGCCTTATTCGGCATCGAAAGCCGGCGTCATCAATCTGGCGATGGTTTCCGCGCAGCAATTGTCAGGCACCAATGTCCGCTGCAACGCGATCTGCCCCGGCCTTACTGAAACCGGTATGACCAAGCCGACATTCGATTATGCCAAGGAAAAGGGCGTGACCGATAAGATCGGGCGCCTCAACCCGCTACGCCGTGGCGCGCAGCCCGAGGAGCTCGCCAATGTCGCCTTGTTCCTTGCCAGCGATCAGGCAAGCTATGTCAACGGTCAAGCCATTGCCGTCGATGGCGGCCTTTCCAGCTCACACCCCGTAACCCGCCAATTGACAGGACAGACCGCAGTATGAGCGCCGAAGATCTAGGCTTTGTTTCCGATCGGCTTGCCCGGATACCGGAGTTCATCCAAACCCAATATCTCGACAGCGGCAAATTGCCCTTTGCGGCGCTGCTGGTCGGGCGCGGCGACGACATTGCGCTTCAGTGGAGCTCGGGCGTCGCTGACGACGCGATCTTCCGTATCGCGTCTATGACAAAGCCAATCACTTCGGTCGCGTTCATGCAGCTGGTTGAACAGGGCAAGGTTGCGCTGACGGACCCTGTCGCAAAATATATCCCCGAATTTGCCAAGCTTGGCGTGTTTGTCGCAGGCGGCGGCAATGTACCCTTTGTCTCGCGTCCACCAACGACTCAGATGCGCATCGTCGATCTGCTGCGCCACACTGCAGGTTTTACGTACAGCTTTCAGGAACAGGGCAATATCGATGCGGCCTACCGCAAAACCGATGTTGAAAGCTGGACCAAGAACACATCGCAAAGCTTCATCGACACGCTCGCGCAAATCCCGCTGGAGTTCGACCCCGGTACGCAGTGGAATTATTCGGTGTCGACCGATGTCCTTGGCGTGCTGGTCGAACGGATCAGCGGTCAATCGCTGCCCGATTATTTTCAGACGCATATTTTTGCGCCGTTGGGCATGACCGATACCGCCTTTTGCGTTCCGGCGGACAAGGCGCCACGCATCCCCGAAGGTTTCGGTTTCGATCCCGATACAAAAATGAAGCTGTTCGACAAGGCTGGGTCCGAAAGCGCTTGGGCCAAGGGCTGGTCGTTCAATTCGGGTGGTGGCGGCCTGGCCTCCAGCATGTCCGACTATCACCGTTTTTGCCGGATGTTGCTCAATGGTGGCGCGCTGGATGGCGTCCAAATATTGAGCCCGAAAACGATTGAGCTGATGACCGCCAACCATATTCCCGGTGGTCAGGACCTGACGCAAATGTCGAAGTCCTTGTTCAGCGAAGCAGAAATGGCGGGCATTGGTTTTGGCCTTGGCTTTGCCACAACCATCGACAGCGCAGCGACATTGACGCCTTGCTCGACCGGTGATTTCTATTGGGGCGGGATGTATTCCACCGCATTCTTTGTAGATCCGGTCGAGGACATCATCATGATTTTCATGACCCAGTTGATGCCATCGAGCACCTACCCGGTCCGTCGTGAAATTAAGACGATGATTTATTCTGCTTTAGCTGCCTGATCGCCTGCGCCGTCGACGCAACATAGCTTCCACGGTCATAACGGTAAGTGCCGATATAGTGGATGAAGGCAGGGTCAGCGGGCAACGCCTCCTCCCAATGGTTGGTGTAGCGGTGATAGGGCAGCTGAATGGGATCGGGGTCATTAGCGATCACAAAGTTTGATGCCGCCTGTTCGCTGCCCCATTCATGGAAGCGCGGGCCGACAATAGCGGCAGCATCGACCGCGAAGCGTTCTGCCCATGCACGGCCCATATCCGACCTGCTGAACCCGGCAAAGCCAGCACAACCACGAATATAGTGTAAGTCTTCTGCACCCGGCACGTCACGCAGTGCCGATTCAATCACGGATTGGATATGCGGGGTCCGCGGGCCGGCGGGATAGATGTCGCGGATCATGTCCGGAACCGTCATAAATCCATGTGCGACCTCCTCGATTCCGCCACCCAAAGTAAAGCTGCGATTGGCATCAATAGCGTCCCGAACCTCCGGCACAGGGCCAAGCGTTACGGTGTCGGAATCGAGCTGAATGACATAATGATCACGGCGCAAATCGAGTATCGCCAACAACCGTTCCCAGCAATTACCGCTCGGACATGGCGCAGAGTCGATATCCGCGAAATCCAGTATCACCGGATTGCCAACATGGTGCGCGAGCAACATTTTGTCCGCCGCAGTCAACGTTCCGTCATTGAGCAGCATCACGCGGCCCCGGCCCAATTGCGCATGAAGTGACTTCACAGCGACCAGATAGGGAAGCAAAACAGCCGTACCAATCATCGAAAACAGGATGACCCCGTCGTCTGCTGGCACGATGGGCGGGGTGTCCAATATGTCGCGAACGGCGCGGCTGTGTTGCCAAGCGCCCGTCTTGCGGCGCACGGCCGGCCAGAGTGTTGCGACATTCATCGGCAACGCCTTATACGGCGGCGATTTCAACTTGGTTAACTGGAACCGGTTTTGCGCGCGCGGCAATCAGACTGCCACACACAATCAAGGCGGTTCCCATCAGCACCGGCAATGTGACGGGCTCTGCGAAGAACAGCCAGCCGAAAAACGCGGCCCAGACAAAGGCGGTGTACTCGACCGGAATCAAGATTTGCGCCTCCGCGCGCGCATAGGCCCAGCTCAGCAGCAACAGCGACACAATGGCCAGCGTTGCAGCGCCGCCGATCATCGGCACATCCGACAGCGCAATCGGCCGCAAAAACCAGGGCGCAACCAGACTGAGCGTTGCTGCCACAAACAGATTTTGAAAAAATGCAATCTCGATCGGTCCCGCCACCTGCGCCTGCTGCCGGGCGAGAATGAGATTATAGGCAAACACCACTGCGGAAAACAGCACCGCCGCAGCGCCCCATAAATGCCCAGTGGTATAATGTCCGCTTAACCGGCCAGCCATGATGATGACAACACCGCCCAAGCCCGCCAGCGACGCCCAGATTGCCTCTTTGCCAATTGTCTCCCCCAACATGACCGCCGCCAGATACAGCGCGATGACAGGGGCAATAAAGCTAAGGCCAATAGCTTCGGCCAAGGGCAATTTGGTCAGCGACCAGAAAAAACCGATCGCCATGACCGAGACGACGATGCTGCGCCAAAGATGGATTTTCAACAAATGCGCAGATGGCCATTTCTGCCGCGTGCCAATGAACAACACGCCCATCAACAATGCGCCAAGTGTGTTGCGCCACATCACCGCATTATACGCGCCCATCGACAGCGCCAGATCCTTCATCGCCGCGTCCATCAGCGAAAATGTGCCAATACCGGAAGCCGCTACCATGAACGGGACGAAAGGACGGGGATGAAGTTGCGACATTGCCTGTGCTTTACCGTTTACTTCGTCGACGGCTTAAATTCTGCGAAATAGCGATAAATTTCGTCGTCGCTCCGGCTTGCTGCATTGCGCCAGCTGGCCGCATCTTTTTTGCTGTTCAGCAATTGACCGTCGGCCGATAGCACCAGCAAGGTCGGGGTGCCTTTAACCTTTTTGATGCCGAAACGCTTTGCGATATCGAGGTTGCGGCCCCTTCCAACTTGCGGAACACCAACGTCGACGAACAGCACTTCATAATGTTGCGCGATCATCCCGGCGAAGCGCGGGGTATCCATCAAGTTGGCCAGCGCAGCGCTATCATGACACCAATTCCCGCCCATGATGACCAGAAGCTTGCGATCCATATTCTTTGCGGCATTCAACTTAGTCTCAAGTTGAGATTGCGCATTCGCTGTCGGGTCAAATGCGACTGTATCATAGCGGTTTTTTGCCGGGGCCGACAGCGGTGCTGACGCGGTTGGGCTGACCTCGGACACGGGCGCCAGCATCAGCATGGCAAGAGACAACATCATTTGGCTGCCAATTCGGAAAGCGCCGCACCATCTACGCGCATGACCGTCCATTCATCCATCATCCGCGCGCCAAGCGCCTTGTAGAAATCAATCGCGGGTGTGTTCCAATCGAGCACGGACCATTCCAGCCGCGCGCAATCGCGCTCCACCGCCAGCGCCGCAAGCCTAGCCAATAACGCCTTGCCAAGCCCCGACCCACGCGCTTCGGGCCGAACGAACAAATCCTCGAGATAAATGCCCGGCCGCCCTTCGAAGGTCGAGAAATTGTGGAAGAACAAGGCAAATCCCTGCGGCGTGCCGTCAATCTCGCCGATCAGCACCTCTGCATAGGGTCGCGCCCCAAACAGCTTTTGCGCCATGATGCCTTCGTCAAAACGCACCGCATGCGCCAGCTTTTCATACTCCGCTAGGTCGCGGATGAACTGACCGATGAGTGAAATGTCGGCGGCGATTGCCGGACGGATTGAGAGGATCATAAAACGGACCGTATGTCAGTCTTAGAAAAGTCTTCGCCTTTAAAAAGTAAAGGGGCATCCAGAAATTGTGCCAAAGCATACGCCATACAGTCACCATAGTTGAGTCGGGCGGGATGGTTTCGGCCCCGACCAAAACGTAAAAATGCATCCAAGGCCATGGCCAATTGCCTCTCGTCGAAAGGGACAACAGTAAGCCCAGTCTCTGTAATCAACGCTTCAGCCATAAGCCTACCCTCGTCGCCAAATTTCCCTATGGCTACCATCGAAAACTCGAGGGCATTCGGCGCAGCGATAAACAATTCTTCTGCATCGGCAATGGCGGACGTAAATTCGGAATGATCGCTTTCGCACAGTAATATCGCTGTGAGGGCCGAACTATCCACGACGATCAATTCGGCAGTCCCTTTTCATCATAGCCCAAGATTTCATCTGCAGAACGATCATCGAGGATAGGTAGCTTTGCCGCGAGCCCCTGAATCTTACGAACGGCCGCTATAATCTTTTCCGGACTTTTCTTTAGCGGAGGTGTTTTAGCCAACTCGTTCCGCACGGCAAGACGAACTGCGGTTGTGACGCCAACCCCTTTGCGGCGGGCAAGTTCACGGATCAATTGCTCCGTTTCTTCATTTTTAATGCTGAGACCCATCGCCATTCCTTTCTAGAATTTAATAGTAGAATTCTAGAAATTATTCAAGCCGCTTTCCCGTGCAGCGTGTCCATGCTGACGCTGGCTCCCGCGTCGATTTCCGCAGCTTTCGCTTCCACCAGCTTGACGATGTGGCTGACCATTTCGTCATTTTCGACATGGTGATCGGTCACGCCCGACAGATAGACCATATGCTTGCCATTGCCGCCGCCGGTGATGCCGATATCGGTCTCGCGAGCTTCGCCGGGGCCGTTGACGACGCAGCCAAGTACCGAGAGCGACATCGGCGTCTTGATATGGCCAAGCGCCTCTTCCAGTTTCTGCACTGTGCGGATGACATCGAAACCCTGGCGAGCACATGAGGGGCAGCTGACCACACGGACGCCGCGGGTGCGCAGTCCCAATGCTTTCAGAATTTCATAACCAACGCGGACTTCTTCTTCGGGTTCAGCAGACAGGCTAACGCGGATGGTGTCGCCGATCCCGCCCCAGAGCAGATTGCCCATGCCGATGGAGGATTTGACCGTTCCGCCAATCAGTCCGCCGGCTTCGGTAATGCCAAGGTGAATGGGGCAATCGACCGCATCGGCCAGCCCCATGTAAGCCGCAACCGCAAGGAACACGTCGGAGGCTTTTACCGCGACCTTATATTCGTGGAAATCATGGTCCTGAAGCAGCTTGATATGGTCAAGCGCGCTTTCGATCAGCGCCTCTGGGCAAGGCTCGCCATATTTTTCGAGCAGGTCTTTTTCCAGCGACCCTGCGTTGACGCCAATACGAATGGCGCAACCATTGGCCTTGGCCGCGTTGACAACTTCCTTCACGCGCTCGGACGAGCCAATATTGCCCGGGTTGATGCGAAGGCACGCCGCGCCTGCATCCGCCGCTTCCAACGCGCGCTTATAATGGAAGTGAATGTCCGCGACGATGGGCACGTTGGCGGCGCGCACGATTTGCTTCAGTGCAGCGGTGCTTTCCACATCAGGGCAGGATACGCGGATGATATCAACGCCTGCGTCTTCGCAGCGGCGGATCTGGTCGATGGTCGCTGCCGCATCGCTGGTGAGCGTATTGGTCATCGTTTGCACCGAAATCGGGGCATTTCCGCCAACAGGAACGTTACCGACCATGATCTGGCGGGACTGACGACGCGCGATATCGCGCCAAGGGCGAATGGAAGACATTTTGGCGATATAGGCGGCTTGGAATATTCCCGCAATCATCATCCTTAAGGGACCGCGCTGGCATAGCCTTTTATTGTATGGGCGGTCTGCTTGTCCGCGCCTATAGGGCCCGTCGGGGCGATAGAAAACAACAAAGGACGCTATATGAAAAAGCATATCAGCCGGATTTCTCTGGCCCTTTTGCTGGCGGCAGCCCCCATTCAAGCACAAGCGAAGAATGAGAAGGCATGGGCGACTGCAAGCGATGTTGGCGTTGCAAGCTTAAGCCTGCTGGCGCTTGGCCTTCCTATTGCGAATGGTGACAAGCAGGGTGCATTTCAGGCAGCGGGTTCACTTGGCGCATCGGCCTTGGTCACCACCGGTTTGAAGAACACATTCCCCGAATTGCGTCCCGACGGCAGCGACCGAAAAAGTTTCCCATCAGGCCACACGAGCACCGCGTTTGCCGCCGCTGCGACATTGTATAATCGCCAGGGCGCCGACATTGGCTTGCCTGCCATGGTTGCCGCAAGCTTTGTCGGCTTGGCCCGCGTTCAGGCAGACAAGCACCATTGGTATGACGTCGTGGTCGGCGCGGGCATTGGCACCGCATCCGGATTTTTGATCACGCGTAAACGTAGTGCACGACAGGCTGTGGTTTTGCCATGGGGCGACAGCACGAGCGGCGGCGTGAGCGTCGCGATGCGTTTCTGATTATCTTTTGGGTGACGCACATTTTCAGCATGTCATCTGGTTGCTTTTGATACTATCCGGATTGGCATAGCATAGCCGCCTGCACCGGAAGTCCAAAAGGAACAGATTGATGACCCAACCAAAATGGACCCTGCTGATTCATGGCGGCGCAGGCAGCATGGTGCGCGGGAAGCTGTCTGCCGAGCAGGATGAAGGCGCGCGCGCTGGCCTGTCAACGGCGCTTGACGCGGGATCAGCTGTGCTTGCCCATTCCGGCAGCGCCATGGATGCCGTTTCCGCCGCCGTTATGGCGCTTGAAGATGACGCGCATTTTAACGCCGGGCATGGCGCGGTGTTCACTTATAAAGGCATTAACGAGCTCGATGCCGCGATTATGGACGGCAAGACGCGCGGCGCTGGTGCCGTGACTGGCGCGCGATATACGCGCAACCCCGTCTTGCTTGCGCGCGCCGTCATGGAGCACAGCCCGCATGTCATGCTCTCACGCGAAGGCGCGGACGAGTTCAGCCGCGAACAGGGGCTGGACCAAGTCGACCCCGATTATTTCGCGACCCCCGAACGCTGGCGCCAGTTGGAAGAACTAAAGGCGAAGAAGCTGGGCTGGTACGATATCGATATGAAATATGGCACTGTCGGCGCGGTGGCGGTGGATAATGACGGCAATGTCGCGGCTGCCACATCGACGGGTGGCCTCACGGGCAAACGCTGGGGCCGAATTGGCGATTCGCCCGTCATTGGCGCGGGCAATTATGCAGACAATCGCGCCTGCGCCGTGTCCGCCACAGGTGCGGGCGAGTTTTTCATCCGTCTGGGCGTCGCGCATGAAATCTGCGCACGGATGCGGATGTTGGGCGATGATGCTAAAGCCGCTGCCGACCATGTAATCGGCGAACTGGAAGAATTGGGCGGAACGGGCGGCGTGATCGTGACTGCGCCTGACGGGACAGCAACATTCAGTTTCAACACACCCGGAATGTATCGCGGGCGGGCAACCAGCGCAGGCGAGAAATATGTCGCCATATATGGCGACGAATGACGCTAAGCGCTTTGATTTACCCATGGTTACAAACTAAGACGCCGATATGAAACGTTTGCTCACGGCCCTCATCCTTCTTCTCGCGCCACTTGCGCCTGCCAACGCATATTGGGAATATGGCCATGAAACCGTCGCACAGATCGCGCAGGCCAATATGTCGCCACAAGCGCGCGCCAATATGCAGCGTCTGTTGCGCGCGGCGCCGATGCTGGGCACGCCAAAATGCGCGATGCGCAACATTGCGGACGTCAGCGTCTGGGCGGATTGCATCAAAGGCGACCGGGTGCGCTGGGGCTATACCAACAGCTGGCATTATCAGAATGTCGACATCTGCAAGCCGTTCGACCTGAAGAGTGCTTGTGCCGACGGTAACTGCGTGTCTGCACAGATCGAACGCAACGTCGCGTTGCTGTCGAACAAGGCCCTGCCCGCGCATGTTCGTTTGGAAGCGCTGGCTTTCCTCGTGCATTTTGTAGGCGACATTCACCAGCCATTGCACGCCGGTGATCACGCGGACCGTGGCGGAAATGACCTGAAGACCATTTATGGCGTCATGCCCGGATATAATCTGCATTCGGTGTGGGACGGCTTGCTGGCCGACCGCGCGCTGTCTGCCGCGCCAGCGATTGTCCGCGCATTTTCGCCAGCGGAGAAAGCCGCTGTCGAACAAGGCAATGTCCGGCTGTGGAGCGAAGAGAATTGGGCCATATCACGCGATATCGCATATCCGCGCGCTATGGATGGCGACCCATGTGGTGCAAAGCCAACGGCGCCCGTGATCATTGATGAGGCGGACGTCGCGGCCTCACGCGCTGCATTGCGCCAACAGGTTGAACGTGGCGGTATCAGGCTCGCGCGGTTGTTAGACGAAGCGCTGCGTTAAGCGCCGAAATCCCCGCGCCATTTCCAGCCGCCCTCCGTGCGTTTACGCACAATGCCGAGGAAAATGCCGGTAACAAATAGCATGAGCGCGACAGTCGCAATCGTTGGCATCGCTTCATTATTGTCCGCAAGCAGACCCAAGCCAGTCATTGCGAGCGCGTAAAAAGCCGAAACGGCCCATCCCTGCCATTTGAAGGGCAAGCCAGCACCGTAACCGAATTTCTTCGCCCGGAACCAAGGGCCTTTTTCCAGAAACAGATGTAGCATATTTAACTCCTCTGTTTTCAACGCCGCTTCTGCTTATCGGTGCGTTCAATATCACGCTTGATTTGCAGCAGATTATCTACGTCGATAATCTCACTGCGTGCCTTCATGTAACGAAACATAGCGAGCGCCCAGACGGTGGTGACAATTAGAAATGGCAGCAATAAATATAGCAGTATTTTGCTATCGTCCCATCCCGCTTCATCAGCAACCGCGCTTGCCCATACGAAGATCCCTGAAGCGGCGAACAATGCGAGCATCCAAACAGCAAATGCCCGCCACCCTGCAGCATTGCGCGGTGATATTTTTACGCCTGATCCCGACTTATAATATACAAAGGGTTTTTCTTCATCGCGCATCTCAAATCTCCTTTGGTGGACGCCCGCGCTTTGGCATCTCGCTAACGCCGACCTTTACCCCGCGCTTGGCCAAAGCCTCACGCAACAATACCTCAATCTCGGCATTTGCGCTCCGCAAATCGGCCGCCGCCAGCCGTTCCACCGCAGCGAACAGCGCTGGATCGAGACGGAGCGGGAAGGCCTTTTTGGACGGAGCGGACACGTGACTGGCCTAGCTGTACAATGTACCGGTGTTGACCACAGGTTGCGTGTCACGCTCACCGCATAAAACAACCATGAGGTTGGAGACCATCGCTGCGCGGCGTTCATCGTCCAACTCGACGACGTTTTTCGCAGACAGCATTTCGAGCGCCATTTCGACCATGCCGACTGCGCCCTCGACCAAGGTCTTGCGCGCAGCAACCACTGCTTCGGCCTGTTGGCGACGCAGCATCGCGCCAGCGATTTCCTGCGCATAAGCCAGATGGGTGAAGCCGCATTCATCGACGGTGATACCTGCAACACGCAAACGTTCCATCAACTCCAGCCGCAATTCGCCGCCGACTTGATCGTGATTGCCGCGCAACGTCACTTCCTGATGCGTGAAATCATCATAAGGGTAACGCGCGCCAATGGTCCGGACAGCAGCCTCAATCTGGGCAAGCACAAACGCCTTATAATCATCGATATCAAACAAGGCCTGCGCAGTGTCGGTCACACGCCAGACAACCTGCGCTGCCATCTCAATGGGGTTACCGCGCAGATCATTCACCTTGATCTTCTCAGAGATCAGGTTGTTTGCACGCAGCGAAATCTTCGCCTTGCCGATCCATGGCCACATCCAGCGCAGACCTTCATTCCGATCCGTACCTTGATATGAACCGAACAAGGTGAGCGCTGCGCCTTGGTTAGGCTGAAGCATGTAAAAGCCGATGGAGACGAAAAGGAATATGGCAGTGCTGAAGCCCATCGCGACGATGTTAGCGCCGGGACCGGCACCACCAATCGCATTCAACAAACCCCATGCGAAACCGGCCATGCTCGCCAACATGATAAAGAGCATCAAATAGCCATTGAAGCTGCGCGCAGCAATTTCCCGGCTAGCAATAAGCGAGTTATTCGATTCGTCGGTCATGATAATCTCCCTGAAAAGATGATATCATATTTATATCATTTTAGAGAGAAGGCAACAAAAAAGGGCTGCGCAGATATTCGCCTGCGCAGCCCTCTCTTAACGCGATGCGAAAGCTTTACTCTCCAGTTGGAAATCCGCGCTTCTTCATGATGTATTTCACATCAGGATCACGACCCCGGAAGGCGCGATAGGCTTCGATCCGGTCAGTTTCGTTACCCGTCGCCAGCAACATCGACCGGAAACGTTCGGCTGTTTCCTTGTCCCAGACATCACCCTTTTCAGTGAAGGCCGCCCATGTGTCGGCATCCATCGTCTCGGACCACAGATAGCTGTAGTAACCCGCCGAATAGCCATCGTCGGCAAACAGGTGGTTAAACTGGGGCAAACGGTGACGCATTGCCATTTCCTTGGGCATCCCGATTTCCGCCAGCGTATCGCGCTCGAACGCGCGCGCATCGGTCACGGGTTCGCTGCGGTTGTGCAACTTCATATCCAATATTGCGCTCGACAGATATTCCACCGTCGAGAAGCCCTGGTTAAACGTATCACTCGCGCGGATCTTCTCAACCAAGGCTGCTGGGATTGGCTCACCCGTCTTATAATGTTTGGCATAATTGTTGAGCACATAAGGCGTCAGGAGCCAGTTTTCGTTTACCTGGCTTGGATATTCGACAAAATCGCGCGGTGTGCCGCCAAGGCCGGGCCACGTAATGTCGGAGTTCAGATAATGGATGGCATGGCCGAATTCGTGGAACAATGTCGATGCGTCATCGATGCTGATGAGCGTTGGCACGCCGTCTGCACCGGGCACGAAGTTGTTGTTGTTTGACGCCAGAACGATGTTGTTCTTGCCGCCCAGTTTATGCTGGCTGCGATAGGTCGTCATCCACGCGCCCGAACGCTTGCCGGCGCGTGCGAAGTTGTCGAGGTAGAATAGGCCAACGACCTTGCCGTCGCGCTTGACTTCAAATGTCCGCACCTTGGGTTCGAAAACAGGAACCGTGCCGGTATTTTCGCTGAAGCTCATGCCATATAGCTTGCCCGCAGCGTCGAACATCGCTGCAACCATATTATCCAGCTGGAAATATGGCTTAATCGCTTCCTGATCGAGGTCATATTTCGCTTTGCGGACCTTTTCCGCATAAAAGCGATAATCCCATGGCTCGATAGTGATGTTATCGGCATTGGCGATCGCCTGCATGTCAGCAACTTCTTCCTTCACGCGGGCCACCGCAGCCGGCCAGACCTTCATCATCAGGTCCATCGCCTTGTTCGGGTCCTTCGCCATGGTGTCGGCCATGCGGTAATGTGCATGCGTCGGGAAACCGAGTATCTCTGCACGATCCTGACGTAGCTTCAGGATTTCGGCGATGGTTGCGTTGGTATCGTTCGCGTTTTGGTTATCACCGCGCATCGTAAACGCACGCCAGACCTTTTCACGCAAATCGCGCCGCGTTGAGTTTTCAAGGAAAGGCTGCACCGCGGAGCGGGTGTTGACGACTGCCCAGCCAGTTTGCCCCTTTGCCTTGGCTGCCGCCTGAATCGCTGCGACATAGCTTTCGGGCAATCCAGCAAGGTCCGCCGCGTCGGTGATCGGAATGAAGGTTTCCTCATCCGCGAGAACCTTTTCGGAGAAGGCAGAGAATTTCTTGGAAAGATCAGTCTCTATGCTGATGACCTGCGCTTTCTTGCCCGCGTCGAGCATCGCTCCATTGCGGACCAGGCCGTCATAGGTCCGTTCCAAAAGCCGCATTTGCTTGGCATCCAGATCAAGCGAGGCGCGTTGATCGTAAAGAAATTTTACGCGCTGAAAATAACGGGCATCGAGCGAGAGTTCGGAGAAAAACGCACTAACCTTTGGTTCCCACTCAGCCTGAATTTTACGGACTTCAGGGTTGGACAGGTTCGATGAATGCACGCCCCAGATCGAGAACAAACGGCCGATTTTCTCGCCCGACAATTCGCTTGCGGTGATGGTGTTGTCAAAAGTGATGGCTTCTGGCTTTTCGAGCATGGCTTCAAACTCAGCCTTGGATGCCTTCATGGCTGCCTGAAAGGCTGCTGGAAACTCGGCCACTTTAACCTGATCCCAAGGCGGCACGCCTTCATATGGCCCCGTCCATTCCTGAAGCAAGGCAGGTTCATTTGCCATCTGGCCGGTCTTTGTTTCTTTCGCTTGTGCAACCGCAGTCATCGCTACTCCTGACATTAAGAGCGCTGCTGCGCTCGCCATGATTTTTCCCGTTTTCACCTGAATATGCTCCTCTGATTCTAGCGGCTCGTATTCCCGAGCTCCATGGACACAGGATTAGCGCATCGGGCCCGCCTTGCAAACAACCAGTGGGCCAAAACTGTTTCCTCCGAAACGGAGCGAAATTTTACATCACCGCAGCCGCTATTATGGTGTGTTCGCCAAATGATGCGCCTAATCCCGTTGCAGGGAGAAACAGATATGGCAGAATTCCCGTCCCCGTTCGGTTCCAGCGCCATTGGTCGCACCGCGATGATCGTCAGCGGGTCGCACGAGCGCATCGCTGATCTCCATCGATTGGTTGCCGTAACGGGCTGCACCCCGCTTGTGATGGATGACGCGCAGCGCGCGGATTTCCTTCTGGTCGACCTTTCCTCCGAAACGGAGATACCCACAGATTCCCTGTCGCGCATTACGCAGTATCTCCAGACCCATCGCAGCACTGCGTTGGTGTGGACCAAGATGGAGGGGCTGGAGGACGCTTATGCCGCGCTTCCGCAAGGCCAGTGCCATTTCATCGTCGACGCTGACGATATCGAGGCGATGCCGATTTTGGCGGGGGCGTTTGGACGGGGCGATATGGACCGACTGCATGACAGGAACCGCGACGTCCCATTCGGATCGCTACACCGAATCAGCGACGAGCTTGCAGAATTTGCCCGCACCCTTGCGCGCATGGCTGATTCGGAACGCAAATCCGGCGTGTCCGACAAACCTATTTCCTTTCGGCCAGCACCGTTAAGCGGGTTTCAGGGATTTCCATCCGCCAACCCCATGCGCTCGGATGCAATGGATGCCCAAACCCTGCGCGACATCATCAAGCTGCGCCGCATGCGGGAACGATTTTTTCCGCCTGATCTGTTCGCGGATCCGGCATGGGATATATTGCTGGATCTGAAGGCTGCCGGGCAAGAAGGGCAGCATGTGTCGGTTTCCAGCCTGTGTATTGCCGCTGCGGTTCCACCGACGACTGCGTTGCGGTGGATCACCGCAATGACCGAAAGCGGCATGCTCGTCCGGCGTCAGGATCCAGCCGATGCACGGCGGGTTTTCATTGAACTGTCTGACGAGACCTCGGCCAAGCTTGACGATTATTTTGTCGCAATCGGCACACGTTCTGCTCCGATCATCTGATTAGGCTTGCAAAAACCAAAACGCTTTGGCAAAGGCGCGCTTCCCGTACAGGGGCGCTTAGCTCAGTTGGTAGAGCATCTCGTTTACACCGAGAGGGTCAGCGGTTCGAGCCCGTTAGCGCCCACCATTTTTGGATTACGGCCGATAGAGGCACCAAAAATGCAGGAAACTCCATTTTCGTTCATCGTACAGAAAGCTTTCTGCTGGCAGTTTGGCCGAATGCGGGGACTTTTCACAACTTTGGGCACAGGCATCGTCATATTATCGGCTGGGTGCGCTCCAGAGGCGGCTTTTGCCCGCGAAACCGAACAATCGGAAATCGCCAATTGCAATGATCCCCGGCACAGACATGTTGTCGTTCGACCACTGACCGAATCACTGCCGGTAAGAAAAGCCGAAAAGCAGCGCGTCCGCCGCATATTAATGTAAAACTGGTTTTAATCGGCTTCGCGCAGCAGCTTGGCCATTTCGGCGTCATCCCATTCTACACCGCCAGCCACACGCCAGACTTCTTTGCCATCGCTGTCATATAATATGGTGGTCGGTAGCGCGATGGCGTTGTTAAATGCCGCAAGCAAGACATTGTCAGCATCGGTATAGGGCTCGAGATTCTTGACCCCTGTTTCCGTGAAAAACGCCGTCACTGGAGTGCGTCCTTCGAGATCTTGCGACACCGCGATCACCTTCATGCGGTCTTTTTCCAGTTCCGCCAGCGCATCCAATGTGGGCATTTCGGCTTTGCATGGTGCACACCAGGTCGCCCAGATATTGAGCAACAATGGCTTGCCTTCAAAATCGGCAAGGCTGACATCCTGACCTTGTGCGTCGGCAAAAGGTGCCGATGGTGCTTTTTGACCGGCAAATTTGTAGCTTAATGTGGCGCGCATGCCATTGGCACTTTCAAGACCGATTTCCGCCTTGTCAGACGCGGCTGCCGTGCCAGTGGATGCGGGTTGCGCTTGCCCCTCGGGTTGGCTTTCTTTATCGCACCCAGCCAGCACTAAAAGGATTAAGGCAATTACAAAGCGCATCTCTGATTCCAATAGCATGTGGGGCGGCCGGTTTGGCGAAGGCCCTGGCGTTATTATGCGCGAGATAAATGCCTCAATCCCATTCGACAAGCGTCTTTGGCAGGAAGACATTGCGGGCAGCAAAGCGCATGCCGATATGCTTGCCGCAAACGGGATTATCGCGGTGTCAGACAATGCCGCAATCCAAAGCGGGCTGGATAGCATTTACGCCGAATATGAAGCCAATGGCGTGCCCGAAGACCTGACGCTTGAAGATATCCATATGGTCACCGAAACGCGGTTGCGCGCATTGGTTGGTGAGCCGGCAGCAAGACTGCACACGGCGCGGTCGAGAAACGACCAAGTGGCGACCGACTTCCGCTTGTGGGTGCGCAATGCGACAAACGAAATCGATGCTGGCCTGCGCGCATTCCAGTCGGCGCTGTTGACGCGTGCGGATGAGCATGCCGATATCATCATGCCCGGATTCACGCATTTGCAGGTCGCCCAACCCGTAACGCTTGGCCATCACCTGATGGCCTATTACGAAATGACAAAGCGCGACCGCAGCCGCTTTGCCGATTGCCGCAGCCGGCTGAACCAGTCGCCCTTGGGCGCGGCCGCACTTGCCGGAACATCCTTCCCGATTGATCGCGCCGCAACGGCATTGGCGCTTGGCTTTGATGGACCCATGGCCAACAGTCTCGACTCTGTTTCCGACCGCGACTTCGCGCTGGAGTTCCTCACGGCCGCAGCACAAACCGCGTTGCATTTGTCACGGTTGGCAGAGGAAATGATTATCTGGGCATCACAGCCTTATGGGTTCATCAGCCTGCCCGACGCATGGTCGACGGGAAGCTCGATCATGCCGCAAAAGCGCAATCCCGATGCGGCTGAGCTGGTGCGCGGACATGCAGGACGGATTATTGGCTGCATGAACAGCCTCATGATCACGATGAAGGGTCTGCCGCTCGCTTATTCCAAGGACATGCAGGACGATAAACCTCCGGTGTTTGAGGCTTATGACCTGCTGGCTTTGTCTATCGCTGCAATGACCGGAATGGTCGCCAATGTGACGTTTAACACGTCGCGGATGCACGAGGTTGCGGCCAGCGGATTTTCCACCGCGACCGATCTGGCCGACTGGCTGGTGCGCGAATTTGGAATGCCCTTCCGCGAGGCACATCATGTCACAGGCAGCGTCGTCAAATCCTGCGAGGCGCGTGGCTTGAACCTGTCCGACATCACAGTGGACGACCTTTCTGCCATCAATCCGGCATTGGCTGGCTGCGATTTACCTGATCTGTCGATCGAAGGATCAGTGAACAGCCGGACGAGCGCTGGCGGCACGGCGCCTGTTCGGGTAAAAGAAGCCATTATGGCTGCCAAAAAGGAACTTCAGGTATGAAACCCGCGCGCATCACCTTCATCATTGGCGTCGCCATGTGCGTTGTGGGCTGCGGCAAAGTGGGCGATCTTGAACCGCGCACGGGCAATGCCCTGCCGCCACAAGCTTATGGCCAGACCATCGACCAAACCGCCAAGGTGCTTACGACGCCATCGGTTCAGGCACGGCCCGGGCGCACTGACGAGCTTTTGAAACGCTCCGAACGACGCGAGGATGACCCGTTCGATGTCCCGCCGGGGGAAGAGCCCAAACCTTTTGATCCCGAACAGACCAATTCGCCCGAGAAATCCCCTCCCAAATAAGTACCCATTTCTATGAATCATTTTGACCTCATAAATGGCGTATTGCACGCCGAAGATGTGGCCCTGCCCGATATTGCCGCGGCGGTTGGTACACCTGTCTATGTCTATTCGCGCGCAACGCTGGAGCGTCATGCGCAGGTGTTCCGCGAGGGCTTGTCGGGCCTTGATAACCCGCATTTGGCCTTTGCCGTAAAATCCAACCCGAACCTTGCTGTGTTGAAAGTGCTCGCGCGTCAGGGTTATGGCGCGGATGTTGTCTCGGGCGGCGAAATGGACCGCGCGCTTGCCGCTGGCATGGCGGCAGAAGACATTGTGTTTTCAGGCGTTGGCAAGACGGCAGAAGAAATCGTCCGCGCGCTGAAGGCGGGTATTGGGCAGTTCAATATCGAGTCCGAAGAAGAGGGCCGCGAGCTTGCGATGCTTGCGGACACTTTGAACTATCAAGCCAATGCCGTGCTGCGCATCAATCCGGATGTCGACGCCGGAACACATGGCAAAATTTCAACGGGGAAAGCAGACAATAAATTTGGCGTCGGCATTCACCGTGCCCCGGAAATCTATGCCCGCCTAAATGCTTTGCCTGGGCTGAATATGCGCGGCGTTGCGCTGCACATCGGAAGCCAGTTGACCAGCCTTGAGCCGTTGGAGACAGCGTTCACAAAGGTCGGCGCGCTCGTTCGTGATTTGCGCGGTCAGGGTCACACAGTCACCCATGTTGACTTGGGCGGCGGCCTTGGCGTGCGCTACCGCGACGGCGACAATCCGCCTGAACCCGCCGAATATGGCGCGATGGTCGCGCGCGTAACCAAGCAGTGGGGCGTGCGTTTGATGTTCGAACCCGGCCGCGTCATCGCCGGCAATGCGGGTGTCCTGCTGACGCGCGTTATTCGCGTGAAGCCCGGGTCCGGCAATGCGCCCTTTGCGATTGTCGATGCCGCGATGAATGACCTCGCCCGGCCAGCATTATATGACGCGTGGCATGATTTCGACGCGGTTGAACCAAATGGCCGCAAAATGACCGCGAACATTGTCGGCCCCGTCTGCGAAACCGGCGATACATTTGCCATGGGCCGCGAAATCGATGTCGTCGAGGCGAATGACCTCGCTGTATTCCGCACGGCAGGCGCTTATGGGGCAACGATGGCGAGCACCTATAACAGCCGCGGGCTCGTCCCCGAAGTGTTGGTAGACGGCGATAAATTCGCTGTTGTTGCGGAACGTATTTCGCCTGAGACGATTTTGGCTGCCGAGCATGTGCCCGATTGGCTGAAATAAGGATAAAGTTTTGGACCAACTGCCCATTTTCGTAAATCTGAAGGGCCGAAATGTCATTTTGGTCGGTGAGGGCGAAATGGCGGATGCCAAACGGCGGTTGATTGAACGCGCCGGTGGTATTTGCGTCGACGCCGCTGACCACGCAGCACGCATTGCCTTTGTTGCCATAGCGGACGAGGCTGAAGCACGCACTGCTGCCGACGATTTGAAAGCACGCGGATTGCTGGTCAACGTCGTCGACCGTCCCGAAATCTGCGATTTTACAACGCCAGCCATTGTCGACCGAACCCCTGTGTTGATTGCAGTCGGTACCGGCGGCGCTTCTGCTGGCATGGCAAAGGCTATTCGCCAGCGTATCGAGACGCTGTTACCTGAAACAGTGGGTCCACTTGCAGAAGCCATTTCCAAAGCGCGCAGCAAAATCCGCGCGCGTTGGTCCGAAGGGGCCGAGCGCCGACGTGCATTGGATCAGGGTTTCGCCGCCGGTGGCATGCTTGACCCATTTGGCACGCATGACGAGGCAACCGTCGACAACTGGATCATGCAGGCGGAAAATCCCAAGGGCGACCGTCTGATTGAAATTGCATTGCTCTCCGCCAATCCCGACGACCTCACGTTGCTAACGGCGCGTCTCCTTGGCGAAGCGGACAATGTGTTTCATGACCCCGGCGTGCCAGCGGCGATCCTCAATCGTGCGCGCGCAGATGCCGTTCGGCATCCAAGTGCACCACCGGTGGTACCGCCCGAGGGCCTGTCATTGTTCCTGCGGTTGCCGTTGGCGCAAGGATAGGGCATGACGACAGCGTAAACAGTCGCAAGGTCGTCATGGTGCCCGCTTTCCCCTCTAAAATTTGCTTTTACGGCTGCGGCAATATGGGGGGCGCCATGTTGCGCGGTTGGCTTGCTGCCAATGTCGCACCTGCCACGTTTCACATCATTGATCCGGTTGCTGAAAATCTGCCAGAAGGCGTCCATGTCCATCGGTCGTCAGCCGCATTGGAGTCGACCTTTGATGTCGTAGTGCTGGGTATCAAGCCGCAGCTTTTGGCTGAGCTAGCGCCAGACATCGCACGCGTACTCGCGTCTGGTGCAACATTGATATCGATCCTCGCCGGCACAACAACCGAAACACTGTCCGCCGATTTTCCCGATGCGCGGATCATCCGTCTCATGCCCAATCTTGCTGCAGCTATTGGCAAGTCACCACTTGGTGTTTTCGCGCCGCATTACGACGCGCAGCAACGGGCAGAGACGGCGTCGCTGTTGTCTCCACTTGGCGCTGTCATTTGGATCGACGACGAAGCGCATATGGACGCTGTAACAGCACTTGCAGGGTCCGGCCCGGCGTTCGTCTATCGTTTTATTGATGCACTGACCCAAGGTGGCGAAGCCGCTGGATTGCCGCGTGATATTGCGGCACAACTGGCATTGGCTATGACCGAGGGTGCAGCAATATTGGCCGCGACCGCATCGGAAACGCCCGCTGATCTGGCGAAGCGCGTGACCAGTCCGGGCGGCACGACTGCCGCAGGGCTTGCGGTACTGGATTCAGGCGGGGCGTTGAACGAACTGGTAACCGATACATTGCGCGCCGCACGTGACAGGGGCGCTGAGCTTGCAAAAGGAGACGGGACGTGAAGTTTAAAATTGCACTCATCTTAAGCTGCGTCAGTTTTGCATCGCCAGTGTTCGCAACGGTCGCGACGCCGCCGTCGACAGAACAGGCTGCCGCCAACCTTGCAAAAGCTGGCCCCATTGAAAGCTTCGACCTCTCCCAATTGGCCGACGGCATCGATGATGGGGCACTGAACAGCGAAGCGATTACTGCCGCTTATCTGGCGCGGATTGCAGCGGTAGATGACAGCGGCCCCATGCTGAATGCAGTCATCGCAACCTTTCCCGATGCGATTGCGCAAGCACGCGCGATGGACGCAGAACTGCGCGCTGGCAAATATCGCGGGCCAATGCACGGCATTCCCGTCTTGGTGAAGGACAATGTCGAAGTCGCAGGTCCAATCGCAACGACTGCTGGGTCATTGGCATTGGCGGGCAACATCACCAATCGCGATGCACCATTGATTGCGCGGCTGCGCGCGGCGGGTGCAGTCATTCTTGGCAAAACCAACTTGAGCGAATGGGCTAATATCCGGTCGGATAACTCCACCAGCGGATGGAGCGCAGTGGGCAGGCTCACAAAGAACCCGCACGCGCTTGACCGTAACAGCTGCGGTTCGTCCAGCGGCAGTGGTTCTGCAACCGCTGCTGGCCTTGCTGCGGGAAGCATTGGCACTGAAACCGATGGGTCGATTACCTGCCCCGCTGGCGTAAACGGCGTGGTCGGGTTCAAACCAACCGTCGGTCTCGTTTCGCGTCGTTATGTCGTGCCCATCAGCCACAGCCAGGACACCGCTGGCCCGATGACCCGTTCGGTCCGCGATGCCGCCATAATGCTCAGTGCTATGGCGGGCACCGATCCACAGGACGCCGCAACCGCAGATGCGGACACATGGCGCGGCGATTACAGCAACGGTCTTTCCATTGACGCGCTGAAAGGCATGCGCATTGGCGTCCTTCGCGCGCCAAATGTCGACGCGGCATCGTTCGATGCGGCCCTTGCCAAATTAGCGGCTGGCGGGGCCGAATTGGTCATGCTGGATGGCAGCAAGATTGACCGTCAGAAAATAGGACAAGGCGAATTCAAGGTTCTGCTGGCAGAACTGAAGGCGGACCTTGCAAGCTATTTGCAAGGCCTGCCAGAAGGGCTGGTTCCACATAAGACGCTGGCCGATATCATCGCGTTCAACAAGGCGAATGCCGACAAGGAACTGCAGCATTTTGGACAGGACACCTTCGAAGCAGCAGATAAGGAAAAGGGCTTGGACGACCCTGCCTATCTGGAAGCATTGGCCACATCGCGTGGTCTCGCCTCGGGCGCGCTCAATCAGCTTTTTGCCAACAACAAGGTTGATGTCATAATTGCCCAGACCAACGGTCCGGCATGGCTCTCCACGCTTGGCAAAGGCGATGCCTTTTCGGGTCCAAGCGCAAGCCAGTTGCCAGCCGTTGCGGGCTTTCCGCATTTGACGGTGCCCATGGGGCTGTCTGCTGGCTTGCCTGTCGGTTTAAGCTTCATTGGGCCAAAGTGGCATGACCATGCTGTATTGAAAGCTGGCTATGCTTATGAGCAGCTGTCAAAAGCGCGCGTCACGCCGCAATTGCGGCCAACTTTAGAAAGCAAGTAAATGGCGTTCGGCAAACCAGATTTAGGCAGTATCGTGCCGAAAGGCGCTGAATTTGACCCTGCCCTTGTGAACAAGATGATGGGCAAATTTGGCCATGGCGGGTTTCTCGACATGGAATATGTTGGCCATGGCACCGACTGGGTTGAACTCGCCATAGATTGGCGTGAAGATCTCGTCGCTGACCCGGAAACCGGCATATTAGCGTCGGCCGTGATTATCAGCCTGATGGACAATGCCACCAGCATGTCAATTTGGACAAAGCTCGGAGAATTCAGACCGCAAGTGACGATGGACCTGCGGATCGACTATCTGCGCCCGTCACCTTCGGGCGAGCGGGTATATGGCCGTGGCATCTGCTATCATTTAACCAACAGCATCGGCTTTGTGCGCGGCTTTGCCCATAATGGTAATCCTGACGAACCATTGGCCCATGCAAGCGGCACGTTCATCCGTATCGGAGATCGCGTATCATGACCGATACCCTATCTGCCCTTCCGCCTTATGCCCAAGCGTTGGATATGACGATCGTCGACGAAATCGATGGTGCGCCGGTTATCGGCATGCCCTTTGCCGACCGTGTGCAGGGCCGGCCCGGGTTTCTGCATGGCGGCGCGATATCCGGATTGCTCGAAATCGCGGCCATCGCGGCCATTCACCGCGCGTTGCAGGCCAAGGGTAGCGATTCCGCCATCAAGCAGGTCAACGTCACGGTCGACTTCATGCGCGGGGGTCTGAACCAGATGACCTATGCTGTGGGTGAAGTGACGCGGCTTGGCCGCACTATGGCCAATGTCGAAGCCCGCGCGTGGCAGGATGATCGGGATAAGCCCATCGCCATGGGCTATATGCATTATCTGATTAAGGCCAAACGCGAAGACGCCGCCTGACGTTACGCTTCGCCGTGCGTTTCGATGAGCGCGCTGGCGATGGCTTCCTCAGGTGATTTGTCACCCCAGATGATGAACTGGAACACCGGGTAGAAACGTTCGCATTCGTCAATCGCAACATCGATGATGGTCTGCGCCTGATCCACACCCAACAATCCATTGGAAGCCATCAAGCTGCCATGGCGGAACAACAATATGCCGTTCGCGGACCACATGTCGAAATGCCCAAGCCATAATTGTTCGTTGATGAGCCCAAGCGCGGTGTAGACGCTCGCGCGCTTGTCGGCGGGCACAGTGATATCAGGCAAGATGATAAGCTGAAGCGCATTGTCGTCTTCACGCCAAATCGCGCGGATCTGGTAGCTTGCCCAACTGCCCTTGTACTCGGCGGTAATTTCGTCCTCGCCCTCAAGCTCGAAAGACCAGCCACGCGCTTCGAACAAAGCGGCGAGCATGTCTACAGGCGCGGATTCGTCCCGTTCAAATTGCTCATATTGTTCGTCTGCGTCGTGCATATTGATGGTGCCTGTCGTGTTGCGTGGAGTCTGCCCCTTGACTGACTCGCACGCAAGGGGCTTGCGGCGATGCGCAACACAAGCTTGTGGGCCGACTGTGGAAAAGTTCAAATCGGACTGATTATGGACTTATTTGGAAGGCTTGGCCTTTGCTGGCGCAGCGCCGCCTTTCGCCTGAAGCGCGGCTTCCAACGCAGCAACCCGCTTACCAAGCGCATCAGCTTCGGCGCGGGCATTCGCCGCGAGCGTTTTCACGGCGTCGAATTCTTCGCGACTGACAAGGTCAAGGCCGCCAGCCCATTCGCGGGCGCGTTCGCGCATGCTGGCTTCGGCTTCGCGGCCCATGCCAGCGACAGTTCCAGCCACGCCGTTCAATACCTTGGCCAAATCATCAAAAATGCGCTTTTCGCTTTGCATGTCATTCACTCCATTGCGGTCGGGGGATTAACCGCCATTGCCTATCTGGGAACTCGCAGCCGGAACGTAAAGGCTTTCTGCATCCGGATTCAACTGGTCGATCTGAAAATTCAGTATCGATGCAAAGCTGATCCACACCAGATAAGGCACCATCAGCCATGCGGCGGCCTTGCGAACCCGCGCAAATGCGAAGGTTGTCGCAATTGCCACGGCGAGCATCGCCAAAATTATAAAGAATGCGGTTGTTACTTTATGCTGTCCAAAAAATATCGGCGACCACGTCAGGTTAATCGCAAATTGTAAAAGGAATAGGCTGATCGCCAAATTACGATGCCGCGCGCCGCGCGCGTGAAGCACCATGGCAAATGCCAACCCCATCAGAAAATACAATGTTGGCCAGACAACACCGAACACCCAGCCAGGTGGCTGAATGTCTGGTTTAATCAATGTTTGATACCATGCGTTCTCTGCCGTCGACCCGGAAACAGAACCTGACAAAAATCCGAGCAGCATGACCGCAGGAATGACAAACAATGCCCAACGCAATAACGACATGCGAAGCTGCGATGCGGATGCAATCTGGTTCATGCCATGGCTCCAGCGGTGTTGAGCGATTCGGGAGAAAAGCCGTCTATCAACACATTAGCACTCAGCCACAATAGAACAAGGCCGCCCACCCCTTGGGGCAGACGGCCTATTGTTTCAATTTAGGGCACGAAAAACACGCCCGGAATGTTGCTTACTTGCGTGTGCCCGAAAGGCCCATCGAACCAAAGGCGCCAGCCTTTACTTCGCCGGTCATGGCATCGCCCGACACGGTTGCAGTTGCATCCAGATGCATTGGCATTGGAACAGTGATGTCCATGCCCCAGCTCAGCGTATCGCCATCGACGGTGCCATTGGCAATGTCCATCGAACCAAGGCCGCCGGACATTTGTCCGGAAAAGCTGCCGCCGTCGCTGTTGACGGTCAAAACGGCCTTTTGGTCACCCATTGGGCTCTTGATTGTTACGTCCCAGTCACCATCAACTGCTGCCATGTTCTTGCTCCTTACTTGGTTGTTTTACTTGCAGTGGTGTTAGCAGCTTCGGTCACCATTTCAATTGGCAATCCAAGTGCGTCGAGCTGTGGCTTTACCTTCGCAGCATCGCCGACAACAACCCAGGTGAACTTGTCGGGATTGACCAGCGCACGCACCGAAGCGTCGAGCTTTTCCTGAGTCATGCCGCGATATTCGCTCGCCACCGTCGCGTAATAATCATCAGCGCGTTTGAACAAGGCATTGCGCTGCATTGCACCAAGCACGTCACCCGAAGTTTCGAAACTGCCTGGAAGCTCGCGGATATTGCCGCCGATGATCCGGTCACGTTCCTCGGTAGTGATGCCCTTGTCGGTCAAAAACGCCTTATAGTTGCTCATCAGCGCAGCGATCGATTCACCGGTCTTGTCCGCCTGAACGGGGGCGGAGATGATGTAAGGAACATCGCCTTCGACGCGGTTTATGCTGCCGCGCACGCCATAGGACCAACCCTTGGTTTCCCGCAGATCCATGTTGATGCGTGACAGGAACCCTGCCCCTAACGCTTCATTTGCGGTAATCGCGGTCTCAAGATCGGCAGTACCCTTGGTCGCGAGAACTTGGCCACCCAAAATGAGCGATTGCGGCGAACCTGGGCGATTGATCAAGATGATGCGCGGATTGGCAGCAGCAGGCGTCGCTGACATGTCCTTGACACCAGCAGGGCCGGTTGCGGACCAACTGCCAAAGCTGCCTTCCAGTGCACCCTTGATGTCCGCGAGTGGCTTGTCGCTGACGACGAAGAAAGTCGCCTTTTCCGGACGAAACCATTTGTGGTGGAAATCGAGAATCTCACTGCGCGACACTTTGCCGACGGTTGCAACATCGCCGGTTCCGGTGAAGGAGATGCCGTATGGATGTTCCTTGCCGAACAAAATTGGCGGCAATGTGCGGAAGGCGATGCCTTGCGGACTGGTTAGTTCAGACTGGATACGCGCCAGTTGCTGACCACGTAGCCGTTCGACTTCAGCCGGTGCGAAATCCGGGCGCAGCACGATGTCCGAAAACAGTTTCAAAGACGGCGCCAGATTGGCGGACAATGATGTCACGCTGACATTTGTCCGGTCCATGCTCGCGCTGGTGCCGATGCTTGCGCCCAGCCGCTCTTGTGCTTCTGCGATTTGCGTGGAATTCATGCCCGCCGCACCTTCGTCGAGCAATGCGAGCATCAGCGACTGAGTCCCCGACTTGTCGCGCGGATCGGCGGTATTGCCTGCGTCGAAGCTCAGCGCAACCTGCGTCAACGGCACGGCGTTGCGTTGCGCGTAGACGATCTCGATGCCGTTCGACAGCTTCGTGCGCTCCACCTTTGGAAATGCGAGATCGGAAATCGTGCCGAGTTCTGGCGCGGGCGAACGCTTTACTGTGGCAATCGGCGCAGCGACTTTCGGCGTCGCAGGTGCTTTGGCTTCTTCATAAGCTGCGCGCTCGCCAGGTTCGACGGTTAGTGCATAAACCGGACGGTTCAGCCAACGGCCCATTGCTGATGTCACGCGCGCGGGGGTCACCGTAGCGAGTTCATCAAGCTGCTTCTTATAGAAATTGCTGTCGCCCCGGTACAGTGCGCCTTCGGCCAAAGCGACTGCCTTGCCGCCAAAACCGCCGACCTGTTCCAGTCCGGCAAGCCGGCTTGAAACCGTACGCATTTGGACGCGCTGCACCTCATCGGCCGTCGGGCCGGTTTTGACAAAGTCAGCGATGATTTCATCAAGACGCTTTGCAACAGTGGCCGGATCAACACCTGGCTTCACGTCAGCGGTAATCTCGATCCCACCCAGTTGGGCAAAGCCCTGATATCCAGCAGACACATTCACCGCGAGCTTTTCTTGGCGAACCAGAATATTGTCCAGCCGCGAACTCGCAAGACCGCCCAAAACAGATGCGCCAACCTCAAGCGGCACTGAATCTGCGCTGTCGATACCGGGAACCGTCCAGTTGCGGTAAATGCGCGTGGTTGCGACCTTGTCCTTCATCACTTCGGATTTAGCTGCGGCCAGTGTCGGCACGTCTACCTTGAGTGGCTTTTGCTTGGGTCCAGCCTTGATCGCACCGAAATTTTTCTCGACCAGCTTTCTTGCGGTCGGCACGTCAATATCGCCTGCAAGCACCAGAACGGCATTGTTCGGGCCATAATGCTGACGGAACCAGGCACGGACGTCTTCCATGCTCGCGCTATCGAGATCGGCCATCGAGCCAATTGTCGAATGGCCATAGGGATGATCTTCAGGAACCATGCCCTTGATCTGTGCATATTCGACCAGACCATATGGCTGTGTGTCGCCCTGCCGCTTTTCGTTCTGGACCACGCCGATCTGGTTGGTGAGATTCTCTTGAGTCACCGCGCCGAGCAAATAGCCCATCCGGTCAGATTCAAGGTACAACATCCGGTCGAGCGCGCTTGTTGGTACAGTCTGGAAATAATTGGTGCGGTCGAACCATGTGGTGCCGTTATAATCGGTCGCGCCCATATTTTGCAGCGGCTGGAAGAAATCGCCAGGCGCGTTTTCCGAACCATTGAACATCAAATGCTCGAACAGATGGGCAAAGCCTGTTTTGCCTTTGGGTTCATGCTTCGAGCCAATGTCATACCAGATCGATACCGCGACTACCGGGGCCTTGCGGTCAGTATGGACAATCACGCGCAGTCCGTTTTTCAGCGTGAATTGCTGATGCGGGATATTGATTTCCTTGACCAGAGCCGATGCCGGAACTGGCGCGGGGTCAGCGGCGAGCGCTGGCGAGACAAGCATCGTTGCGCCGAGTAGCGCGAGGGTCAATTTACGCATCATGATATGCTCCCAAAGCTAATTTTACTGCCGCCAGAAATAGCGGCGAACCGGACAAACACAATCTTGCGGCCTGAACTTTTCGACAAACGCCGTTCAGGGCCGATAACGGCGCTTTGCGTGCTTTACAGCGTCGGCCCATTCGAAATGAACCGGCTTATATTTGCCAGCGACAAACAGCTTCATCTGGTCCGTATAATGTGGCGATTCGGGCCGAGTGGTTGCCGCACCATAAGGCTGGATAGACTCTGATACGACGCCGCCATTTTTGTCCCAACGGATGAGCATGATGTAGCTATCGCCATGCCGGACGCGGACCTTGCCATCGGCTTGGTCAGCATCCCACATCGTGGTCGCGCGCAGCGCATCACTTCCGCCAAGCATCGGCAAGTCAACATTGCCACGCCGCAGCCGCTGAATATCGCCAAGCTGCGGGTCAATTCTGCCAAAGCGTTTGGTGAATTCATCGACGGCTTCCTGCAGCGTTTTGCGGGCATCGGGCATCGGGTCACCGCGCCAGTTCGGACGTGCGCCAAAGCGAATGATACGCTCGGCAAATGCATCGGCATCGCCCTTCCCGTCGCTTGACCAATCCCAGCTGGCCAGCAGCTTTTGGGCCTTGGCGAGCTCGGGTGCGTCTTTCAGGTCCAACGCCGCAAAGGACGCCATCCATGGCCCGACCCAGCTCTGCTTGCTGTATATCATGTCCATTTTGATCGCGAGCAGCTCTTCTGGCGTGATCGACGTGTCCGCAGTCAGCAGCTCGGTTGCGCGCAGCCCGCGGTTGGTCATGCCACGTTCGATACCCAAATAAGGCGAATAGTCCGCGGGGTTCATTTCCGAACCCGGACCCGCCGCCAGATATGGCGTGTTATTTGCGTTCTGGACAAAGCCCGAGGCTGGATCGACGATCTTGGGATAGCGGTCAAAGCCAACGGGGCCGGACCACATCGCAGCGGACGTGTCGCCCGGAAGCTGCTTGGTGTAATCATATCCGGGCTTACGATCGGGGAAGAGCGCGTTGTAGATATAGGCAACGCGGCCGGTTTTATCGGCATAAATGAAATTGGTGGCAGGGATCCCGCCAATCGACATCGACTTCGTCCACTCTTCCCAATTGTTCGCCTTGGTGTTGCGATAATATTGCTCAACAGCCTTGACGCTGTCGATGCCGGCATAACGGATGGCGAAATAGCCCTTGTCGTTTTTAAGCACTGGTCCGTGGACAGACCGATATACCGTCTGCGGCACGGGCAAGTTGAATGGCCCCATTTTCACAGGCAACCACACGCGCGTTTTCGTCAGTGGCAGCCATTTGCCGTCATAACGATATTTGTCGCCAGCCTCGTTCATCACCAACTTATAGACATCGGTCAGGTCAGGACGGTTGACGGTGTTGGTCCAACCCAAATTGCGATTGTGCCCAAGCAGCACGAATGGCGATCCCGGGAATAGGGCGCCAGCCATATCCAGCCCCTCACCTGAATGAGTCACGGCCTCATACCATGCGACTTGCCCTTCATAAGGCTGGTGCGAATTGGAGATCAGCCAGGTTTTACCATCGGCCATGCGCTTTGGTGAAACTGCAAAGGCGTTGGAGCCATTCATTTCGGGATCACGACCAATGGGTGTCATTGGCGCAGCGCTGTCCTTGGGCAAAGGCTTGCCTTCCGTAAGCGCGGCGATCGTGCTGTCCAGCCCGTAGAAGAACGGCGCGCGCAGCACAAAACCAGTGACGATGTCCTTGCCGGTTACGGGAAAGAGCTTCGACAGCCTGACTTCGCCTGGATGTTTCGACGCATAATAGTTTAACCCTGCGGCATAAGCCTCGCACACCGCACGGACTTCAGGCGACAATTCCATATAATGCTTCTCTGCGGTCTCCCGCGCGCCCAGCAGATGCATGACATAATCGACCTTTGCACCCTCCGAGCCGGCAAGCGCCCCATAACGGCCACGTGTCATCGCCACGACATCTTCAATGGTCGCAAAATCGTCTTCGGCATGCGCGTAGGCAAGACCATAAGCGGTGTCGGCGTCAGTCGCGCCATTGATGTGCGGCACGCCATATTCGTCCCGAACGATTTCGGCGTCATATGTCCGCTTGGCGGTTTCATATTCCGTCGCTGCCAATGGCTCCCACAAGGCGCCTGCGCCTGCAACCACACCGGCAAGCGCCAAGGACGCCCACAAAAATTTACGCATCATTCTCTCCCACGCGACGAGACCTTATCATTCCGGTCCGTTTCCCTGAACGCAGGGCATAACCAAGTCTTTGCGAAAGGAAAGTGCTTCCATGCAATCTACGTGATGCGCCGCGTCCCCTCGACCGCTCAATTGCCAGAGCCGACGATGATATCGTCCATTCGCTTCGTCGCATTTTGGCGGAAATGCGTGTTTTGGGGATTCCTTCTTATTAATGCCCCATATAGTTTGCGGGGCTTATCACACGCAGTTACACACTGTTGGCCGAACGGGAATTCGGCAAGGGGCGCACATGATAACACTTTGGGAGTCATCGACCGCACGCACTTGGTATACAGCTTTGCCGTGGCAAAGCGGATGCAACTTCGCGCCTTCTTATGCCATCAATCAGTTGGAGATGTGGCAAGCCGAAACCTTTGATTTGCATGCCATTGATACCGAACTGGCGCTCGCCGCATCGGTCGGCATGAACGCCGTTCGGGTATATCTGCACGACCTCTTATGGCTTCAGGATGCCGAGGGCTTCATGGCGCGTATCGAGGCATTTTTGCAGCATGCCGATGCCCATAAAATCCGGACGATGTTTGTCTTGTTCGATTCGTGCTGGGACCCCGATCCTGCACTTGGACCGCAACGCGCGCCACGTCCCGGCGTCCACAACAGCGGCTGGGTTCAGGCGCCAGGCATGAAGGCGCTTGCTGACGCGGCGCAACGCCCCCGATTGGAAGCTTATGTGCGCGGTGTTGTCGGCCGTTTTGCACACGACCCGCGCATATTGGCATGGGACATCTGGAACGAACCCGACAATGGCCCTGATGTTGCCCTTTGCGATGCCGAAGAATGGCGGATCAAGGGAGATCTGGTCCGGCCGCTCATGGTTGATGCCTTTGGCTGGGCACGGGCAGCAGATCCCATTCAACCGCTGACCAGTGCGATCTGGATTGGCGATTGGTCGGATCACGACAAAATGACGCTGCTTCAGCAGGCGCAGATTGACCATTCTGACATCATCACCTTCCACAATTATGGTGGTTCGGAAGATTTCGCAAAGCGGGTGGCGTGGCTTGAGGTTTATGGTCGCCCCATCATGTGTTCCGAATATATGGCGCGGCCAGCCGGCAGCACATTTCAGGCGATTTTGCCCATTGCGCAAAAACACCGCATCGGCATGTTTTGCTGGGGCCTCGTGCGCGGGAAAACGCAGACGCATCTGCCTTGGGCCAACTGGATCAGTCCGCTTAAGGACTTCCCGGCCGATGCCTGGTTCCACGACATCTTCGACGAAGAAGGCAACCCCCATGATCTGGCAGAAGTCGCATTCTTGCGGATGATGCACAGCGTGGAACATTTTGTCGCAACCGGTGAAGCGGGTGTTCTGCAGGTCTCCGAGGCAGCGGATACAAAACAGCTGGTCGCCTTAAGTTAACGGCGTCTCGACCATCAGTGCGTCTTGTGTTGCGAAAATGCAGCACTACATTCTTAGTATGAGTTGCGTTTGCCTTCCACAGGGGCAGCAACGGCAATCTGGGAAATAGCGCATGAACCTTGAGAAATTCACCGACCGGGCCAAGGGTTTTCTGCAAAGCGCGCAGACCGTAGCCATTCGCATGAGCCATCAGCGCATTGGGCCTGAGCATCTTCTCAAAGCGTTGCTTGAGGATGAGCAAGGCATGGCCTCGGGTCTCATCAAGGCCGCAGGGGGCGACGCCGCGACTGCATTGCGCGAGACCGATGCGGCGCTTGCCAAGGTTCCTGCGGTTTCCGGCGGCGGCGCGCAGCAGACACCCGGGCTTGATAATGACGCCGTACGCGTTCTCGATTCCGCTGAACAGGTCGCGCAAAAGGCAGGTGACAGCTACGTGACCGTTGAGCGGCTGTTGCTTGCGCTTGCTTTGGCAACGAGCACATCCGCCGGTAAGGCCTTGGCTGCCGCTGCTGTCACTGCTGAAGGCCTGAACGCTGCGATTAATGCGCTGCGTGGTGGTCGTTCCGCCGACACCGCTGGCGCCGAAGACCGTTATGATGCGCTGAAGAAATTCGCGCGTGACCTGACTGAGGTCGCCCGCGCGGGCAAGCTTGACCCCGTCATTGGGCGCGACGAGGAAATTCGCCGCACGATCCAGATTTTGGCGCGCCGGACCAAAAATAACCCTGTTCTCATCGGCGAACCCGGCGTCGGCAAAACCGCGATTGCCGAAGGTCTAGCGCTGCGGATCGCCAATGGCGACGTGCCAGACAGTTTGAAAAACCGTAAGTTACTCTCGCTCGACATGGGCGCATTGATTGCCGGCGCGAAATATCGCGGCGAATTCGAAGAGCGGCTAAAGGGCGTGCTCGATGAAGTGAAGCAGGCCGAAGGTGACATCATCCTGTTCATCGATGAAATGCACACGCTGGTTGGCGCGGGCAAAGGCGAAGGCGCGATGGACGCCGCCAACCTCATCAAGCCAGCATTGTCGCGCGGCGAATTGCATTGCATTGGCGCAACTACGCTCGATGAATATCAGAAGCATGTCGAGAAGGACCCTGCCCTTCAACGCCGGTTTCAACCCGTGTTCGTCGGCGAGCCCACTGTCGAAGATACCATTTCAATTCTGCGGGGTCTGAAAGAGAAATATGAGCTGCACCATGGCGTGCGGATTACCGACAGCGCGCTGGTGAGCGCAGCGACTTTATCGCACCGCTACATTGCCGACCGTTTCCTGCCCGATAAAGCCATCGACCTAATGGACGAAGCCGCGTCGCGGTTGCGCATGGAGGTGGAGTCGAAGCCCGAAGAAATCGAGACGCTTGACCGGCGTATCATCCAGCTCAAAATCGAGCGTGAGGCGCTTGGTAAGGAAAGCGATGTGGCATCCAAGGACCGGCTTGCTGCTCTTGAGAATGAACTTGCCAATCTGGAGCAGCAATCGTCCGAACTCACGCAGCGCTGGCAAGCGGAAAAAGACAAGATTTCGGCAGAGGCCAAGATCAAGGAACAGCTAGATACCGCGCGCATTGAGCTTGAGCAGGCGCAACGTTCGGGCGACCTCGCCAAGGCAGGCGAGCTGCAATATGGGGCCATTCCGGGACTCGAAAAGCAATTGGCTGAAGCCGAAGGCGCAGCAGGCAACGCCATGTTGCGCGAGGAAGTGACTGCGCAGGATATCGCCAGCGTCGTGAGCCGATGGACCGGCATTCCCGTCGACAAGATGCTTGAGGGCGAGCGAGATAAATTGCTGAATATGGAGCAGCTTATTGGCGCGCGCGTTATTGGCCAAAAAGATGCCGTGGAAGCCGTGTCCAAGGCGGTCCGTCGGAGCCGCGCAGGGCTTCAGGACCCGAACAGGCCGCTTGGCTCGTTCCTGTTCCTTGGCCCAACGGGCGTTGGTAAAACTGAACTGACGAAGGCGCTGGCGTCATTCCTGTTCGATGATGACAATGCGATGGTCCGCATCGATATGTCTGAATTCATGGAAAAGCACAGCGTTTCGCGACTGGTCGGTGCGCCTCCGGGATATGTCGGATATGAAGAGGGCGGCGTTCTGACCGAGGCCGTGCGGCGTCGGCCCTATCAGGTCGTGTTGTTCGACGAAGTCGAAAAAGCGCATTCCGATGTCTTCAACATCCTGCTTCAGGTGCTCGACGATGGCCGCCTGACCGATGGCCAAGGCCGCACCGTCGACTTTTCGAACACGCTCATCATCTTAACGTCGAACCTTGGCAGCCAGTATCTCGCGGGACTTGAGGATGGTCAGGATGTCAAAGAGGTCGAGCCGCAAGTCATGGAAATCGTGCGTGGCCATTTCCGTCCCGAATTCCTTAACCGGCTCGATGAGGTCATCCTGTTCCACCGCCTTGGCGCCGATCACATGGCGCCGATTGTCGAAATTCAGGTGCAGCGCGTGCAGAAGCTGCTCAAGGACCGCAAGATTACCCTCGCGCTGTCCGAAGAGGCGAAGGCCTGGCTTGGCCGCGTGGGTTATGATCCAGTCTACGGCGCGCGGCCGCTGAAGCGTGCAATCCAGCGCTATTTGCAAGACCCGCTGGCGGACCAATTGCTGCGCGGGGAAATACCCGACGGATCAACAGTTTTGATCGACGAAGGCGACGGCGCTTTGAAATTCAAGGTGTGAACTTCAAACTTTTGTTTGGCGGTCAAATAGCTGCGCAGCGGCACACCTATACGCTCGCCATGAACAGTTCTCGTGCCTAGTTCCCGTTACCGCACGTACCGCCAGAGCATATCGCACCGCTCTCGATGATAGCTCGCGCAGTGCGATTACCATTGGCCTGGATTTCTTTCCATTCCGCGATAGTTTTGCAAACCTTGCCTTTTTTGACAAGTGAACCCGTAACTTCCACCTTGCGGCACTTGATCGCCTGATCTGGATCGGCAGATGCCGTTTTCACCGGCTTTGCATTCTCATTGCCTGCAATGACTGGAGCTGCTGACAATGAAGTAGTCAGCGCAATGGCCAAAATAAATACACGCATATTCTGTTCCTTTGGGGGTGATGACATAGAAGTATCACGACTTTTACATTCTCACAATAATCTAAAGTTGATAATTATCGTATGAAATCAACATCATATTACAGGATTAAGACCTGTGCTATCCGCCGCTGCAAAATATTGCGTGATCAATTCTTGCTCTGCCAGCGTCAGATGCGGGTTCCATACATCGAATATCAAAACCGCGCGCAGTTCATCACTGTCGTTCCACGCCTCATGCTCAATGGTGTCATCAAACGCAAATGCCTCACCCTCACGCCACAACCGTGTTTCGCCGCCAACCCTGAAGCCGCAGCTATCGGGAACTATCAACGGCAAATGGACGATGGCCCGCGTATTGGTCACGCCCGTATGCGGCGGAATTCGGGTCCGGGGTTTCAACAGCGAAAAAAATGCGCTTGGTGACCGGCCGGGGATATGTGCGGATGGCAAAGCCGCCAATGCCGCTGCTGTTTTGGGGCATCGGTCAAGTACCACATTATTGGGATTGCCATATTCCCACAAGAAACAAGCGCCCCAATCGAGCGATTGGTCAAGGTTGGTCCAGACATTTTCGGGAAGTCCCTTTTCCATTCGGACATAAGGGCGCAGCGCTTCGCCCGGGTCAGCAAGCAACGCCTCAAGCTCGCGGCGGATGTCCGGGGTTGCCGCCTCAATCTGCGGCATCCAGTCAAAATGCCGCCGATCAAAAAACTCGTCCGCTGGCAAAAACGGATAACATAAGCCTTCGCATTGGTTGGAATAAATAGGGCGCCGGCCCAAGGCGACATCTACAAAAGCGGCGCTGCGGCGGCGTTCGGTTTCATCCATTGCAGCCTGGATTGATGCGACTTGGGTTTCTACGGCATGGGAGATACGGGCCACGGCTTGATCAACAAATGCTTGCCCATTGCGCAATGCCTGACTGAGTTCAGGGGGCAAATCATCCGACTGCGCGGCAAGTTGTAAAACCCCCTGCCACGCGGCGACAGCATCTGCATCTTCCTGCCGGCGCTGATGTAGTTCCGCCTTACGCAACCATGCCATAAAATCGCGCCGATCTGCATCGATTGCTGCATTCAGCGCGTGTAGCTCGCCAGCGTCATCGCGCTGTGCACGGCGTGCGGTGGCAACATTGCGCCACAATGCGCCTGCGCTTTTGTCATGTTGTGTGGCCTCTAGGAATAGCCTTTCGGCCTCAGCGAAGCTGCCTGCACGCAATGCGAGCATTCCCTGACTGTTTAAACGGGCGGCTTCGGCGGGTGGTGCATTTTGATCCATGACGGCTATGCTTGCCATTTAGCGGGACAAACGGCAAGGTCTGCTGGATCATGGCAGAACAGCGTCTCGAAAATATATTAGCATATGGTGAATGGCTTACGCATCGGTACGACGAGGATGCCGACAGCTTTCATCTGCGGCAACTCGACCGTAACCAGCATGATGCCGCTACATTTATCACCGACGAATATCTGGGCGTGGACGCTAATCCATTCATCGTCGGCCGCAACGAGGCCATGAAGCAGGTTGCGAAGACGAACCCCCTGCACTTCATCCTGCATTCCGCGTTTTGTGCTTCGACTATGCTGGCCCGGGGTTTCAATCTTCCCGGTGTGTCCATGGGCTTGAAGGAGCCAGTCCTGCTCAACGATATTGTCGGTTGGCGTCGGCGCGGCGCCCCGCCCGCTGCGGTGGCCGAGCGGCTTGACCATAGCCTTCATATGCTCGCACGGCCATTCAAAGGCGATCGGGCAGTCGTGGTGAAGCCGTCGAACGTGTTCAATGCGCTTGCGCCGCTGGCGCTCACCATGCGGCCCACCAGCAAGGCGATATTGCTATATGCCCCGCTGCCGGTTTTTTTGATTTCCGTCGCGCGCAAGGGCCTGTGGTGCCGTCTATGGTGTCGCGAATTGCTTGAGGGCCTCATCACCGACGGCATGATGACGAACCTTGGTTTCGAGCCCGGCGATTATTTTCGGATGTCCGACCTGCAAGTGGCTGCCGTTGGCTGGATAGCGCAGCAGCGGCATTTTAATGCCATGGTTGGCACATTCGGTCCTGCGCGCATTGCGACGCTGGACAGTGAAACGCTGACCGTGAACCCAGAGGCTGCGCTGACGTCTGCCACAAAACATTTCGGACTTGAGGCGCATCAAGACAACATTTCAGGACATCCCGCATTTGCGACGCACAGCAAATTCGGCGGTGCGTTCGACTCGAACGACCGCGCAGCCGAACATAAGGCCGCAGCCGAAGCTTATGGTGACGAAATTGAAAAGGTTCTGGTTTGGGCAAAGGCGGTAGCAGAAACTGCGGGCGTCCCACTCCATTTGCCAGCCCGCTTGCTATAGTTCGGTGTAACCGAATTTGTCGATCCACGGTTGCAGGATGGGCAGGACGGGCTCCAGAAATTTGGCATAAGGCTGCCATTGCTTGGTGCCGTCATAGAGCCCGCGATGGACTTGCCCCGCACTTGCGGTGGTCACGCCGCGGCGTTTCGCTGTCCTGTCGAAATCACGCACAGTTTCATTCCATTCCAGCCTGGCAAACGCGCACATAGCAGCGCTTTCGGCGTCGAAATCCTGCACGATCTTGTGATATTGGACGATATGATATTGAACAGGCAAGCGTTCGAGCGCCAGTTCGGTCAAGCGCATCAACGCATCATAATGGCGGGCTGCGCGTATAAGGCTGGTATATTCCAGCGTGCCGCTGCTCATGGCGAAATTGGTGCGAAAGCAGCTCCAAACCACATCGCGTGGGTCGCGGCGCATCACCAGAATGCGTGCGTCGGGGAAAAGACGCGCGATAAACGGAAGGCGTGTGCCCTTCAACGGGTCCATATCCACAAAGCAAGGCGCGCTTGCAGGCACCCCTGCGGCGACTACCTTGTCCCAGTAGGCCTGCCGATGCTGGTCAAGTCCGTCCGTATCAAGTGCCGCAAAGCCACGGATACCTTCGATAATGCCGTCGCGATTACCCCCGATGTACGCTTGGTCAGTCATGGCCAAGGTTGGGCGCTCCTCAAGCGCAGACACTCCAGCCAACGACGCCAGAATATTTTCAACCAAAGTTGTTCCCGAGCGGGGATAGCCGATTAAAAAGATATGCCGCGCCGCAGCATTTGCAGGTTGAGCCGCAATCGGCGTTCGCCATGCATCCACTGGTGTGGCAGCAAGCCCCTCGGCTATAGCCTCAACAAAGCTTGTGTTGTCCAAATGGTCGGCCCCGGCTCCTTCATGGATAGCGACAAAGTCGGCATTGGCGCGTTCATAATGGGCAAAAGCGGCAGCATGTTCGAATTGCTTGTCATACGCGCCTGCCAGCGTGGAATAGGCGAGGCTGCGTTCAAGACTGGCTACATTGAGGCGGGCAACAAGCGGCTCAAGTAAGTCACGGGCTGCGGCTGGTCGCCCTTCGGCCAATTCCGCGCTGGCAAGTGCATTGCTCGCCACGGCGTTTTGCGGGTCCAGCTTCAGTGCGGCCGCCGCCTGATGTCGCGCGTCTTCGTGACGCCCTTCACGGGCCGCCAGCGCCGCCAATCCGGCATAAGCGGCGGGATGTTGCGGGGCCAATTCGGCGGCTTTTGTAAAGCTGGCACGCGCGCCTTCGTTGGACCCGCCGGACGCCAATATCGCCCCGCGCTCAAGCCAAGCGTCAGGATAATCGGGATAATGTCGTATTGCCTCATCACAGGCCAACACGGCATCGCGGAACCGGCTTTGGTTGCGGTAATGGATGGCCAGACTGGTCAAGGTGGATGGATTGCCCGGCTCGAGCTCTAGTGCGCGTTGGAAAAGGGTGTCGGCCCGAGCAAAGTCGCCTTGTGCCGACAGCGCCAGCGCGACGATAGCGTGGTCGTAGGCATCGCCAGTTCCGGCGGTAATGGCGGCCTGCGATTGGGCTGCGGCAAGGTCGAGATCTGGACTGGTCACATAGCGACTAGCGACAAAGTGTGCCGGATTGTCAAGCTGCCGGTTGCCAAAAGAAAAGGGGCGGACATCGCTGCCCGCCCCCTTCAAACTTATACGTGCTTAGCTGATTAGAAAGTCAGCTTCGCTGCAACACCAAAGCGGCGGCCCAGCGCGTCGTATGTCGACGGGAAGACGTTACCGCTGTTGAAGCTGGTCGAACCGATCGTGTTACCGACAACCTTTGGCTTGTTATCAAGCAGGTTCTGAACAGTGAAGGTGAACGAGAAGTTCTCGGTAGCCTTCCAACGACCAGTGAAGTCGAAGTAATGTTCAGCAGGGATCGAACGGAACTGCGGCAAGACCGAGTTAGCGTCGCCACCGTCTTCGATGATCGCCTGTGGTTCGTAGTTCACAGTGTCAATCCAGCGCCACAAGAACGAAAGGTCGATATCTTTGATACCGAACGTCGCACGTGTTGTGGTCTGGAACTCTGGCTGAATGGAGCCAGTGAACGAACAGTTGACCGAGTAGTAACCAACGCATTCACGGTTCAGTGAAGCAGCGTCAGCTGGGTTAGCATTGAACTTCGACGAACGTGTCCAGTTGCCGACGAAAGCAAGTGACAAATCAGCGAAGCCAATGTCGCCCTTCCAGTTAGCGAGAAGGTCGAAACCGTCTGTTGCCAACTTGCCGAGGTTGTTGGTTGGGCCGAAAAGACCACCGGTTGTCGCTGGGTCACCGTCAAGGCCGCCAGTGATCGGGTTACGACGAATGCTTGTGCAAGCAGTATCCGTTGCACTTGCCGCCGTAATGTTACCAAAGCATGCAGCGACGATGTCACCTGGCAATGCAGTGCCAATCACGTTCGAAATCTTGATGTTGTAATAATCAAGCGACATGTTGAAACCTGGCAAGAAGTCAGGCTGGAACACTGCACCAAGGGTCCAGGTGTTTGCCTTTTCTGGCTGCAGGTTCAAGTTACCACCAACGGTGATGTTTGCCTGACCAGCGGTCGGTGGCAAAATCGAACCGATCGATCCTGCTGGCGCGCCTTGAGCAATACAAACTGCACGAAGGTTAGCATCAGTTACAGGAGCGGCACCGGCGCAACGGTCCGTACCCAGGTTGGTCAAGCCAACAGTCTGTGGTGTGAACAATTCGCTGATATTTGGCGCACGGACGGCACGGCTGTAGTTACCGCGAATCTTGAGCGATTCAACAGGCTCCCAGCTTCCGCCAGCTTTCCAAGTCGTTGTTTTGTTCTGCGTAGCTGCACCTGGTACAGTGTACGAGGAATAGCGAATGCCAGCTTCAGCTGTCAGGCTGTGGAACAATGGCTTGTCTTCAACCAATGGCGCAATGATTTCGCCAAAGGCTTCATACACGTCGTATCCACCATTGATGTTTGGAGCAGCGCCACCGGCACCACCGAGTTCGCCTGGCGTCTGCGCAAGCAGATCGGACGCCTGGGTTGCACCATATTTGCGATACTCTCCACCGACGGCGAAACCAACCTGTTCAACAGCGAATGGCGAAGCAATACCAGCATCACCCGAAACTGTGCCGCGAACCTGTGCCAAAGTCGTACGAACGACTGTCGACGAGTTGGCAGTCAGGAACTTCGCCATAGCTGGCGTGATTGCGCCTTCTGGGCCAAAGATGTTGACTGGCACACAAGCCGAGTTGCCGCTCTGGCAAGCCGTTGTGCTGTTTGCCAAGGTTGCTTCACGGAAACGTGACTGCAGCGTGTAGTTCTTGATGGTCTGAATGTTTTCAGATTCACCATAGGCACCGCTGAGGTCCCAATCGATGCTGTCGGTGATACCGCCACGTGCACCAATGCGATAATCAAAGACTGTCGTTTGGTAGTTGGAGATACGTGGACCAACTTCAGTGGTACGGCGGCTCAGAGTCGCTGTAACTTCACGATAGTTGACGTCGGTACGGCCAGTTGCAGTTGCAGCAGCAGCACATTGCGCAGGTGTGAAGCGCGGTGTGTATGTGCCAGCAACGGTTGCAACGTTGAACGCGCAGAACTGATTGCGAAGCGTCGCAGGCAGATATGGGTTGTTCAAGTTGATCGTGACGGTGCCGCCAAACGAACCCGAAGGTGCGATGATGGTGTCAACGGTGTTCTTGGAGAACATGCCGCGTGTGTATACTTCGACCGCGTCGGAAACTTCATAATTGCCCTGGGCAAAGATGTTGAAGCGCTTGAACGGTGTCTGGAACACGTTGTACGGGTTGAAGTTGAACGTCTGGAACGTTGGAACAGCTTGGCCCGAAGCGTTGATCTGACGAACGCCACCGTTTGCAACGGCTGGGTCAGTACTTGGAGTGCTGGTGCCAGCGATCAAAGGACGTGTGCCCGAGAAACGCGATGGAACCGAAGTACCCGAACCACCAGCGCCGCCGGTGAAGCTGCTGATCTGCACCTTCGAGAAGTCACGGTCGCCCTGATAGACAGCGTCAGACTGCTGATAACCGATCGACAATACTGCGTTACCGCGGCCATCGTCGAAATTCGCGCCGATGGTTGCGTCGATGCGATTGGTGTTACCGTCGCCCTTTTCGGTCAGCTGGGTAGCAGCCGAAACTTCGAGACCAGCAAAATCCTTGCGGGTGATGAAGTTGACAACACCGGTGATAGCATCTGCACCATAAGTGGTCACAGCGGCACCGGTCAGTGCGTCCGCACGCTCGATCAGAGCAAGCGGGATGTTGTTCAAGTCGACGCGACCAGCAAGGCCGGAAGGCGCGATGCGGTTGCCGTCAAGCAGAACGATGTTACGAGTCGAGCCAAGGCCACGAAGGTCGACGAACGATGCGCCGCCGTTACCGTTGTTCACGGCCGAACCGATGCTTGGAACAACGCCAGGCAATTCGCGCAGAACTTCTTCAGCAACGTTCGACTGCAAAAGCTCGATGTCTTCAGCTGTCGTTGCGTTGACTGGTGTCGACTGCACGAGGTTTGGATTTTGGATGAGCGAACCAGTAACGACGATTTCGCTGGCTGGCGCTTCATCTTCAGGTGCCGCGTCCTGAGCGAACGACGGCGTTGAGATCAACGCCAAGCTCAGTGCAAGCGGCGCCGCTGCATATTTCAAATTGCTGATACGTGTGTTTTTCACGGTATAGCCCCTATAATATCGCCCCACTCCAACGGTTGCCCGCGTCCTGGTGGCTGTTAAACTCCCCAGCTTTTTCACTCAAATCCTACACGCGATGCGCGCACGAAGCAGAGTGAAGTCTCTCCGGGTTGGAGGCGCTGTGGCGGATTTCCTAGGTTTGCGCAACAAATTGGGCACGTATGACAATAATATTTCGGCGCTGTCACCTTTATGCAACAGTGGCTTATCCACAGGCGCATTCTTACTTAATGCCCGCATCGCGACGTCCGAAAATCGTTCATGACAGCGACAGCGTCCTTCGTTATTAGAGCGGCACTTCAGTTATAAAGGCGGTCTTTTTTGATGTTATCACGCATATTTTTGTCGAAGCTGACTGCGCTTATTTTAGGCGGGCTGTTCATCGCAGCCTCTCCAGCCATCGCGCAAACGCCGCCTGCTGCTCCAGCCCCCACCGCTCCAGACCTTGAAAATATGCTGGTGCTCGATTTGTCGACGGGCGGCCGCGTGACCATTCAGATGCTGCCCACCGTTGCGCCAGCACATGTTGAGCGTATCAAGACGTTGACTCGCCAGGGCTTTTACAATGGCGTCGTCTTTCACCGAGTGATTGACGGATTCATGGCCCAGACGGGCGATCCCCAGGGTACCGGCCAAGGCGGATCAGAGCTTCCCGATCTCAAAGCCGAGTTTAACAAAATGCCGCATTTGCGCGGAACAGTGTCGATGGCGCGCACGAACGAGCCAGACACGGCCAACAGCCAGTTCTTCATCTGCTTTCAGCCGCGCTTTAGTCTCGACAATAAATATACGGTCTTTGGCCGCGTAACATCAGGCATGCAATTCGTCGACGCCATCGAACGTGGCGAACCGCCAGCGAGCCCAAGCAAGGTGCTGCAGGCGTCGATTGCAGCGGACAATGTTCCGCCGCCCGCCTTTCCTGCGCAACCCGCCGCCGAAAAAGCCATTACCGTAGATCAACTAAGCGGCAGCTAACCGCTTCGGCAATCATATGCGCGTAGACCTGTTTGATTTCGAGCTTCCGCCCGAGCGGATTGCGTTGCGACCCGTTAGCCCGCGGGATTCGGCGCGGATGCTGTGCGTCGGTGGCGCGGGCGACATGGCCGACGCCTCTGTCAGCGACCTGCCGCAACGCTTACGCAAGGGTGATTGCCTGATCTTCAACGACACGCGCGTCATACCCGCGCAGCTGACCGGCCGCAGGGGCGACGCGACAATTGGTGCGACTTTGCACAAGCGCATAGATCTGCGCCGCTGGCAGGCCTTCATCCGTAATGCAAAGCGGCTGCATATCGGGGACAGCGTTGATTTTGGCCAAGGCGTCATAGCGAACGCTGAAGCCCGCCACGCCGATGGCAGCTTCACGCTCTTCTTTGAAGGGGACGAGCCTGTCGAAGTGCTGCTGGAGCGCGCGGGCACGATGCCCTTGCCGCCCTATATTGCGGGCAAGCGGCCGACCGATGCGCGCGACGCCGAAGATTATCAGACGATGTTCGCACAAAAAGACGGCGCCGTTGCCGCGCCCACTGCATCGCTACATTTCACGCCCGAACTGATGCAAGCGGTGCAGGATGCCGGCATTGAAACGGCAACGCTTACCTTGCATGTGGGTGCGGGCACATTCCTGCCGGTCAAGGTCGACGATACGGCAAGCCATCGCATGCACAGCGAATGGGGCAGCATCGATGCCGAGACAGCATATCGTCTGAACAGTATTCGCGAGAATGGCGGTCGCTTGATTGCCGTTGGCACAACTTCGCTGCGCCTGGTCGAGAGTGCCGCCGACCAAAATGGTGTGGTGCATCCGTTTGAAGGCGACACCGATATCTTCATTACGCCGGGCTATCGGTTTAAGGCCATCAACGGCCTGATGACCAATTTCCATCTGCCCAAATCGACCCTGTTCATGCTGGTAAGCGCGCTCATGGGCCGCGAGACAATGCAAGCGGCTTATGCCCATGCAATCGCCGAAGAGTACCGGTTTTACAGCTATGGCGACAGCAGTCTTTTACTGCCGCCGCAGAACGCATAGCGCTTGACGCGCAAAAATTAGCGGCGATACATCGTCCAACATAATCTGTTTGGGAGCGATGATGGGACGCATACTGATTGGTGGCTTTGCCATGTTAAGCGCGATGACTTTGGCGGCTTCACCGTCATTGGCCCAAGATCAAGCCATCACCGTCACAGGGCAGGCGCAAAGCAAATGGAAAGAAGCCGAAAGCGACCATTTCAAAATTTACAGCGATGGCGATGAAAAATCGCTCGCGCGGCTGTCCGGCCGGTTGGAGGCCATCCATTATCTTTTGAAAATCGCGACCAATATGCGCGAGCCCGACGACGCCAATATCGTCAAGGTGAAGGTGTATTCGGTCGCGAGTGTCGCCGATGTTCAGCGGCTCCTTGGCGACCCAAGCGCGGATGCGGCGGGCTATTATGATCCGCAACTTGCAGGACCGATTTCAGTCATCCCGCGCGATGCAGGGAATAGCGGCACATTCTCCGGTGAACTCGTGCTCTTCCACGAATATGCCCACCACTTCATGCTGCAATATCAGGCGGCAGCCTATCCCGCGTGGTATGTGGAAGGCTTTGCCGAGCTGATTTCGACCGCTTCATTCGAACGCGAGGGCGCCATCACCTATGGCAAGCCAGCGCGTCATCGCGAGGGCGAGTTGCGCTACACAAGGCGCTATCCGGCCGCCAAGATGGTTGACGGACGTTATCTCGACGAAAGTCGCGACGCCGAAAATTGGGATTATGGCGATGCGTGGGCGGTAACGCATTATCTGACCTTCTCGGAAAAGCGCAAAGGCCAGTTGAAAGCCTATCTGAGCGCGATCAACGCAGGCCAAGAATATCCAGAAGCTGCGAAAATCTTCGGCGACGTCAATGATCTCACCCGCGAAGTCGGCATCTATGTCGACAGCGGCAGCTATCCATACAAAACACCGCCCTTGCCGCCTGAAGTCATAAAGGCACCGGTGATCCGTCCGATTACGTTGGCGGAGGCGGACTTTATCGACGACCGGATCACCATGGAGCGGCTGGCGCGGATTTCCACCAAAGATGAGTATGAAGCGTGGGTCAAAGTGCGCGCTGAAACCGAATATCCGGTGAAGAAGGATTTCGACACATATTATCGCGAGAAAACGACCAGCCGCGACAAATGGATGCAGAAATTGCGCAGCAAGACCGCAGCTTATGCCGGCAATAGCCTCGCATGGACGGTGCAAGCGCATGCCGAATGCATGGCCAAGGATTTTGCCGCGTGCCAGATGAGCAGCGATAAAGCGCTGGCACTGCAACCCGACAATTGGGAGGCAATGTTGCGCAAAGGGCAGGCGCTTTTGGGACTGGCGGACACAGCAGCCGACGCAGATAAAAAAGCCGTGTTCAAGGATGCAAGAGCTTGGCTGCTGAAAGCCAATGCCGCGAACCCGCCAGCGCATGAACCGCTCTATTTTTATCACCAAAGCTTTGGCGCTGAAGGCAAGCGCGCGCCCGAGGTTGCAGTTGCCGGCCTCGCCCAAGTCGTTGACACCATCCCGCAAATTGACGCTCCGCGCTTGACGCTGGGCAGCGAACTCATGGCACGCGCTCGCTTTGCAGAGGCCCGCCGTACCCTGCGGCCGCTGGCTTACTCGCCGCATGAATCGGTCGAACAGAAAAAGGCGTTGGCGTTATTAAAGCTTATCGACGAGAAAGAGGCGAAGGACAGCGCGACGGATTCACCCGCAAGCTAGCGTCCATCCCCCGCCTTTAATGTCCCTTCAACTCGTCGCCGGTCAACCGGACGATGTGCAGCACGTTTGTTGAACCCGGCGTGCCAAATGGGACGCCCGCCATGATGATAATCCGCCCGCCGGCCTGACCCAAATGATAGCGAAGCGCCATGCGCTTACCCTTGGCGACCATTTCCTCGAACGATCCAATATCCTTGGTCCGCACGGCAAAAGCGCCCCACAACAACCCCAAGCGACGCGCGGTCGATTGGCTTGCAGTGAGCACCAAAAGCGGCACGGATGGCCGTTCGCGCGATATCCGCCGCGCCGTCGAACCCGATGAGGTGAAGCACACAATGGCGCTGGTTTCTATGGTGTCGACAATCCGTCCGCTGGCCTCGGCCAGAGCGTCCGCCGTGGTGGAATCGGCTGGGGTCTCGGTAAAGTGGATACGTTTGTAGAAATCGGGGTCGCTTTCGACCTGCTGTGCAATCCGGTCCATGATGGAAACGGCTTCAATAGGCCACGCCCCTGCTGCGGTTTCGGCAGAGAGCATCACTGCGTCAGCGCCATCATAAATCGCCGTCGCAACGTCCGACACCTCGGCGCGCGTCGGTGATGGCGAGACAATCATCGATTCCAGCATTTGCGTCGCCACGACCACCGGCTTGCCCATGCGCCGCGCGGTCGAAACGATCTTCTTCTGCAACGGCGGCACCTGTTCGGGCAGCATCTCGACACCCAAATCACCGCGCGCAACCATCACGCCATCGGCGAGTTCCAGAATTTCCTCGAGCCGTCCGATTGCCGCTGGCTTTTCAATCTTGGCCAGCAACGCCGCCTTATTACCAATAAGCTTCTTGCCCTCGGCCACATCCTCTGGCCGCTGCACAAAGGACATCGCAATCCAGTCAACGCCTTGCTCCAGTGCAAAGGCGAGGTCGGAGCGATCCTTCTCGGTCAGCGCGGCAATCGGGATGACGACGTCCGGGACATTCAGCCCCTTGCGGTTCGACAATGCGCCGCCAACTTCGACCTTGGTATTGATATATTCCGGTCCAATTTCGGTAACGCGCAGAACAAGCTTGCCATCGTCGAGCAACAACCGCGCGCCGACTTCCAATGCTGCAAATATTTCGGGATGCGGCAAATGCACGCGGCGGGCATCGCCTGGTGTCGGATCGGTATCCAGCCGGAAATTGTCCCCGGTGTGCAGTTCAACCTTACCCTCAGCAAAGGTTCCAACGCGCAGCTTGGGGCCTTGCAAATCCACCAAGATTGTCGTTGGCCGGTTGTAGGCTTTTTCTAGGGCGCGAATATTGGCAATCAGCTGCGCCTTGTCAGCTTGTTCGCCATGGCTCATGTTCACCCGGAAGGCATCGGCACCAGCGCGAAACAGCTTTTCGATCATTTCGGGCGTGTCGCTCGCGGGGCCCAATGTCGCCAATATGCGGACCTTGCGCATGCGTGGCTTGTGATATTGCATTGAAAGAGCTCCGCTGACTGGATTTTGTTATTCGCCCTCCCCATAACGAGGCATCTCACCAACGGAAAGGGCGCATAGCTATGCAACAGGACAAGCAAATTTCAGACGCGGCCGCCGCAGCCGCATTTCGCCGCCTTGTCACCCATTTGCAGCACCGGCACGATGCGCAGAATATCGACCTGATGGGCCTTGCCGGTTTTTGCCGCAATTGCCTCGCGGATTGGGTGATGGAGGCAGATGGTGCTCTGACCAAGGATGAAGCGCGCATGCTCATCCACGGCATGCCTGCTGTGGAATGGAAGTCGAAACATCAGACCGAAGCGACGCCCGAGCAACTGACCCGTATGCAGGAAAGCGTGGCGAAGAACGCGCCATCGCATTAAGGCGCTGTCATCTTGATTCGGGTGCGCAGGCACCAACCAACACCACAGGGAGAATATCATGGCTGAAGGCAATGTCGCCGCCGACCAACTGCGTCTTTTCATCGAGCGCATCGAGCGTCTGGAAGAAGAGAAAAAAGGCATCGCTGACGATATCCGCGACGTATATTCGGAAGCCAAGAGCCAGGGCTATGACGCAAAAATCATGCGTCAGATCGTTCGCCTGCGCAAAATGAGCCAAGACGACCGTCAGGAAATGGAAGCCATTTTGGATACTTACAAATCGGCGCTTGGTCTGGCATAATTTCCGCTCCCCCATAAGGAGATGAAAATATGTTGATGACCACAACCACGTCCGTTGAAGGCCAACCCGTCCGCGAATATCTCGGCGTTGTAACGGGCGAATGCATTGTCGGCGCGAACATCTTTAAAGATCTTTTCGCTGGCATCCGCGACATCGTCGGCGGCCGCGCGGGCGCCTATGAAAATTCATTGCGCGACGCGCGCCAGACAGCCTTGGCCGAACTGTCCGCCGAAGCACGAAATCTCGGCGCCGACGGGGTGATCGGTATCGACCTTGATTATGAAGTGCTGGGCAAAGAAGGCTCAATGCTGATGGTCACCGCGTCGGGGACTGCGGTGAAGTTGAGCTGAACCACATGGCTTGCCCAATGGGGCGCGCCTGATGTAAGGGCGCGGCTTCATATCCTTTAGCCAGAGAAGAGCAGAGCCATGGCAGGCCATAGCAAATTCAAAAATATCCAGCACCGCAAGGGTGCGCAGGACAAAAAGCGTTCTGCGCAATTTTCAAAACTTTCGCGCGAAATTACCGTTGCGGCGAAAATGGGCATGCCCGATCCCGACATGAACCCGCGCCTTCGCCTTGCGGTGAACGCGGCCAAGGCGCAATCGATGCCCAAGGATAATATCCAGCGCGCGATCGACAAGGCAGCGGGCGGCGATGCGGAGAGCTATGATGAAATGCGCTATGAAGGCTATGGCCCCGGCGGCGTAGCAATCATCGTTGAGGCGTTGACCGACAACCGCAACCGCACCGCAACCAATGTGCGCACGGCATTCAGCAAAAATGGCGGAAATCTTGGCGCATCCGGCGCGGTGAGCCACGGATTCGACCGCATGGGCCTGATTACCTATCCAATCAGCGCAGGCGACGCCGACAGCGTCTTTGAAGCTGCGTTGGAAGCAGGCGCTGAAGATGTTGAGTCGACCGAAGACGAACACAGCATCTGGACCGCAATGGACAGCCTGCACGAAGTCGCCAAGGCGCTAGAGGCGACACTTGGTGAAGCGGAAAGTGCCAAGCTTGCATGGAAGCCGCAGGTTCTTGTCGAGGTCGATGAAGCCAATGCCGCGACCTTGCTCAAGATGATCGATGCCTTGGAAGATGATGACGACGTCCAGACTGTCTGGGGCAATTATGACGTTTCCGACGAGGTGATGGCGAAGCTGGGATGATCATTCTCGGTCTCGACCCCGGCCTTGGTACAACTGGCTGGGGTGTCATCCGCAAGGAAGGCAACCGCCTCTCGCATATCGATAACGGCGAGATTACCACCGATGCCAAGCTGCCCTTGGCCAATCGGCTCGTGTTGCTCGATGAAAAACTGCACGCGGTGCTCGATCATTTCCGGCCCGATTGTGCCGCTGTCGAAGAAGTGTTCGTCAACAAAAACCCGCAGTCGACGCTGAAGCTTGGGCAAGCGCGCGGGGTTGTGCTTTTGGGTGCAGCCCGCAACCGAACGCCCGTCACCGAATATGCCGCGCGGTTGGTGAAAAAATCCGTCGTTGGCACCGGCAAGGCCGAAAAAGAGCAGGTGCAGGCGATGCTACGCATCTTGATGCCAGGGCTGAAAATCGCTGGGCCAGATGCCGCTGATGCACTCGCCGTGGCGATAACGCATGCACATCACACAAGATCTTAAAATCGGTTCACGCAGAGGCGCAGAGACCGCAGACGAGGCATTTGCGACAAAATCTCTGCGCCCTCTGCGCCTCTGTGTGAAATAAACTTCCTGTTCCTACGATGTTCTCTTTTACTTGCCGATGTGGGAGCGAGCCGCTAACCCGAGATAATGATCGCAAAGCTTTACGGCCGCATTGACGAAACTGGCGTTGACCATCTGGTGATCGACGTCAATGGCGTCGGCTATCTGGTGCAGGCCAGCGCGCGCACGCTTGGCGCATTGGGCAAGACCAACGATTTCGCCACCGTGTTCACTGAAATGCAGGTGTCGGAAAACGACATGCGCCTCATTGGCTTTGC
>JAIXOE010000022.1 GCA_027486895.1 Sphingomonadales bacterium | reverse complement strand
GCTAAGGCTGGTGAAGCTGCAGACGCTGCGAAAGAAGCTGCGAAGTAATATTCGCGCTTTTTAGCGAAAGCTTTTGAGAAGGGCTGTTCTGCTTGCAGGACGGCCCTTTTCTTTGTCTGTAGCAATGATAGAACTGCATCATGCGGCGCATACTCCTATCAATTTCGCTATGTCTTTTATCAGCCGGTTGCGGTGACGCATCCGATTCCACCACACGGCTTGGCGTCGATGCCGAAGATGCCGAGCGCAGCGCAGCACCCCAAACATCGCAATAGGTCGTTAGTTCTGGTGGTATGAGGCCACGGCGCGCGAGACAAATTGCATGAAAGTCATCCGCTGCGGAATGGACGCGGTCGTGCTGCCCATCATCACCACAACAGCATAACGCGTGCCATCTGGCGCCGTCATAATCCCGATATCATTATATCCCGTGGAAACCGGCGGCAACACCTGCCCCGTTCCTGTCTTGTGCAAAAAGCTCCAGCCAGCAGGTACGCCAGCTTTCAACCGGTTAGGCCCGCTTGACGTGCGCGACATGATATCGAGCATAAGGCGTGTAGAGGATGCGGACAACAATTCGCCCTTGGCGAGCTTTGCCAATGCGCCGACAATTGCTTGCGGACTGGCCCCGTCAATGGGATCATTCAGATAGCGGTCAAGCGCAGCCTTACGCGCAGCCAACGGCACTGCATCGCGCGCGGTATAAAAGCGCCGGCCGATTGCATATTCCTGATTCCATTCAAGCCCGGCAATGCCGCTTTGCAATGCGCGTTCGCCCGGTCCAAAACGGATTGCACCCAAATTTTTCCGGGCGATGAAACTGTTTACCGCTTGCGGTCCGCCTGCGGTGCGCAAGAGCGAGTCATTGGCGGTATTGTCGCTCGCGCGAATGGCTTGCTCAAGCAGGCTAAGCACAGAAAGCTCGATGCTGCCGTTTGCGATCACCTCATCGCGAATGGGTTGGTGAAAAACCGCCAGATCGTCGCGCGTAATCCTTACTTTCTGGTCGAGGCGCAGCTTCCCCTGATCAACCATGTCCAACACGGTGAGGGCAACCCACGTTTTGGATACGCTTTGTTGGGGAAACAATTCATCCATCCTGCGGCCCAAAACCCATTCGCCACCGTCAACGCGCATGATGGCAACACCTGTCCGACCGGGAAACAGACGCCATTGATCGTGAATCAGATTTTCAAGGCCCACAGGAGCGCGCGTAATCGCGGGGCGTGCCGGCGCTACAACTGCTGGTACTGGACGGGTTGGCACTTTTGTATTTGCGGCTTGCGCTGCCGGCGGAGCAGTTCCTCCACGGACCGGCGCGCGTTCGGCTGATACGCAGCCGGATAAAATGGACAGCAGCGCCAAAGAAGCAAGGCCTGTTTGGCCCGCTTTGTGGACGCGCTTCTCAGTCTTCGAAAACATTTGAACCATGACGTTACAATAGAGGCCTCGCGGTCCATCTGTCACCGACAAAGGTAATTTTTGCGACGAATGATTCCCCTGCGTCGACGAGAGGAACGCATGTATTTGGGGCACAGTTTACAATCCATTGCAGGATTTACTTGACCTAACGCCCACTCCATAGTTGTTCTTGTGACATTCTGAAATTCATGGGCGGATCACATATGGACAGCATCTTTATCGGCAAGCACGCAAGCGGTCCCGAGCTGCTCAACCTGAAAAGGGCAAATCGCCATGGCCTGATCGCTGGTGCAACCGGCACCGGAAAGACCGTCACCCTTCAAGGTATTATCGAGGGATTTTCCGCAGCGGGCGTGCCGACATTTGTCGCCGATGTGAAAGGCGACTTGTCCGGGCTGGCGATGGCGGGTTCGCCACAAAGCAAAACACATGAAATCTTTGCCGGACGCGCGGCAGAAATCGGCCAGCAAGATTGGGCCTACAAAGATAACCCATCGCAGTTCTGGGACCTTTTTGGCGAGCAAGGCCACCCTGTCCGCACCACCGTTTCCGAGATGGGTCCGTTGATGCTCGCGCGCCTGATGGACCTAAACGAAGTTCAGGAAGGCGTTTTGACAATCGCCTTTCACGTAGCCGACAAAGATGGCTTGCTGATGCTCGATCTGGACGATCTTCAAGCCATGCTGGTAAGCTGCGGCGAGCGCGCGGATGAATTGACGCTCGAATATGGCAATATCTCCAAGCAGTCGGTGGGCAGCATTCAGCGTTCGTTGCTTCAGCTGCGTTCGCAGGGCGGTGAGAATTTCTTCGGCGAACCGGCGCTTGAGCTTGAGGACCTTATTCGCTGTGATGACAGCGGGCGCGGCGTCGTCAATATCCTGGCTGCAGACAGGCTGATGTCCAGCCCAAAGCTATATTCGACATTTCTGTTATGGTTGCTGTCCGAATTGTTTGAAACGCTGCCCGAAATTGGCGATCCGGAAAAACCGAAATTGGTCTTTTTCTTTGATGAAGCGCATTTGCTCTTCAACGACGCGCCAAAGGCCCTGCTTGAGAAAATTGAGCAAGTCGTTCGGCTCATTCGGTCAAAGGGCGTGGGCGTGTACTTCATCACGCAAAACCCGATCGATATTCCCGATACCGTCGCAGCACAGCTTAATAACCGCATTCAGCACAAGCTGAACGCCTTTACCCCGCGCGATCAACAGGCGGTGAAATCGGCTGCGGACACCTTCCGGCCCAATCCCGATCTTGACGTCGCACAGGTCATTACCGAACTTAAAATCGGTGAGGCTTTGGTATCCTTGCTTCAGCCTGACGGGTCGCCATCGATTGTCCAGCGCACGCTTATCAAGGCACCGGCCAGCCGCGTTGGCCCGCTAACCCCGCAAGAGCGCGGCGTGATGATTGCAACTGACGCGATCGGCGACAAATATGACACGCTGATCGACCGTGAATCGGCAGAGGAAATATTGGCCGCCAAAAGCGCGCAGGCCGCAGCCGCAGCCGAAGAAGCAAAGTCGATGGTCGCAGCCGACAAGCAAGCCGCTGCCGCCGCAAAGGAACAGGCAAAGGCGGATGCCATTGCCGCCAAGGAACTGGCACGGCAGCAGGCCGCGGCAGCGCGGGAGGCTGCAAAGCCAAGCATGGCAGACAAGATGCTGCAATCGGCAGCGCGTTCGGCTGCGACATCCATCGGCCGTCAGGTGGCGGGATCGTTCGGCAAGTCCCTCGTCCGGGGAATCTTGGGCAGCCTGTTTAAATAGGCTTAGCCACGCCCCCTGTAAGGCGCGACGCCTTGGTCAGGCAGCCATAACCCCTTGGGTGGCTCCCCCGATTGCCAAAACACGTCGATGGGAATCCCGCCGCGCGGGTACCAATAGCCACCGATGCGGAGCCAATGCGGCTTCATTTCGGTAAAAAGCCGCTGCCCTATGCCAACGGTGCAATCTTCGTGAAAGGCGGCATGGTTGCGGAAGGAACCAAGGAAAAGCTTGAGCGATTTCGATTCAACAATGGTTTTGTCCGGCGCATAATCGATGACCAGATGCGCGAAATCGGGTTGCGCCGTAACCGGGCATAAAGACGTAAACTCAGGCACGGCGAAGCGGGCCAGATACAGCGTATCGGGACGCGGATTTGGGACATAATCCAGCTCAGCCTCTTCAGGCGTTTGGGGTAATGCGCTTTGCGCACCGAGATACATTGGCTTTAGTTCGTCAGTCATAGCTGCGCATTTAGCCGTTTCACCACGGGAAGCAAACGGGTCATGCCCGTTGTCATAAATATTCACTTCCCGTTCACGCAAAAACGCATTGGGCTTTGTCCGCATATGGCGATCTGTGGACCTAAAATATCAAACGGCATGAGACTGACTGCCGTCGCGCTTCTGATGTGCGTCGCCGGTGGGGTGCCTGCATTTGCTCAGGACGCCGGTACATACACCCCGCCTGAGTTGCGCGATTTTCGTCTCGACCCACCGCCCGCACCTACTCCCGAGCCTGTTGTGCCAGCGCCGGCTCCGCGCCAAGAACCAACCGATACGCCACCCGCCACCGCGACACCTACTGCCCGTTCTACGCCGCCGCGAGTCAACCAGACGTCCCGGCAGCCAGTCCAAAACGCGCCCGTTGATGAACCTTCCGCAGAACCAATGGTGGAAGCTTTGCCTGCCGTGCAAGCACCACCTACGGACGCTCCGGAATCCCCAGCTGCACCTCTGCCCGCCAATGCTACGCCGAAACCGTCTGCGGCAACTGGCTTTAGTGCGGTACAGCTTGGTGTCGCAGCGCTCCTGTCGCTGGTTTTTGTATCCATTGGTTTGCTTGTATGGCGACGCCGCCGCCGGCGTCCAGATGCTCCTGAAGTAATCAAAGCAAGGCCAAACCCAGCACCTCGCGCTACCCCGCCAGCCATAGAACGCGTCGCGCCGCAGCCGCCCGCTGCACCTAGGTTTAGCCAAATCACCATGGCATTTGTGCCGCGCAACGCCTCGGTCAGCATCAAAAGCCTGATGATGAAGGGCGAACTGCAGATAACCAATAAAGGCAGCGACTCTGTCGATCATTTGTCGCTACGCGCGGGTCTTATATCGGCCAGCAAGCAGCAACAGGACGCCATCGACCACTTCTTTGCGCAACCGCAAGCGATAACATCCTCGCCGATAGTTTCTGTAAAACCCGGTGACCAAATCGGGTTGAATCTTGAGCTGTCGATTGCGTTGGACGAAATGCAAACATTCATGGTGGACGGCAAGTCGCTGCTCGTTCCCATCCTTGTCGCAAGTCTGTCCGACAATATGGGAGAGGTGGCACGCATCACCTGCATGGTCGGCCGCGAAGCCACTCCACCTCAGCCAAAAATGGGGCCGTTGCGGCTTGATCAGGGAACACGCAGTTTCGACAGGTTGGGGCAACGCCCGCTTGTTTCCTGAAAACCTGTATCGTGTCAGCCACGCGGTCTGGCTAACACGCGAGCTATGACGACACTCATTCCGGTACTCGGTGACCAACTCAGCCATTCGCTTTCGTCATTGGCCGGGCAGGACAAAAGCGCCTGCATCATTTTGATGGCTGAGCTGGATGAGGAAACGGCCTATGTGCCGCATCACAAATCCAAAATGGCGTTCATATTATCCGCCATGCGCCACCATGCCGAAGATCTGCGTTCTGCCGGATGGACAGTCGACTATGTGAAGCTGACCGAGCCTCACAACAGCGGCAGCTTTACCGGCGAACTCGCCCGCGCGATGGAACGCCATAGCGCTTCCGCTATCTGTGTCACCGAAGCGGCCGAGTGGCGCGTGAAGGCTATGCTGGATAGCTGGCCCGACCGGTTTGATGTGCCCGTAGAGGTACGCGCCGACGACCGGTTCTTGTGCAGTCATGCCGAATTCGAAAATTGGGCCAAGGACCGCAAGCAGCTGCGCATGGAATATTTCTATCGCGACATGCGACGTAAATCCAAGCTGCTGATGGATGGCGATGCCCCCGTTGGCGGGCAGTGGAATTTTGACGCAGAAAACCGGAAGCCAGCCAAGCGCGATCTGGCGATGCCACAACCACTGCATTTCGCGCCGGATGATATCACGCAGGATGTCATCGAGATGGTCGAACAAAAATTCGCCACCAATATGGGCCAGACGGCAAAATTCGGCTTTGGGGTCACGCGCGCCGATGCATTGAAACAGCAAGCACATTTCGTCGAACATGCCTTGCCATCCTTTGGCGATTATCAGGACGCGATGCTCACCGGCGAGCCATTTCTATGGCATTCGATTTTGTCGCCCTACATCAACACCGGATTGCTTGATCCGCTGGAATTGTGCCGTGCGGTCGAAGAACGATATCAGGCGGGCAAAGTGCCCATCAATGCTGCTGAAGGGTTCATTCGTCAGGTCATTGGTTGGCGCGAATATGTGCGCGGTATTTATTGGCATGCTGGTCCTGAATATGTCGAGAGCAATGCGCTCGGCGCCGAACGCCCGTTGCCGGAATTCTATTGGACCGGCAAAACCGAGATGCATTGCTTGTCGCAAACCGTCGGTCAGACAATCGAATATTCCTACGCCCATCATATCCAGCGGCTGATGATTACGGGCAATTTTGCACTCCTCGCGGGCATCAACCCCGTCAAAGTGCATGAATGGTATCTGGCGGTATATGCCGACGCGTATGAATGGGTTGAATTGCCCAACAGCCTCGGCATGAGCCAGTTTGCAGACGGCGGCATGCTGGCCTCGAAACCATATGCGGCCAGCGGTGCGTATATCAACCGCATGTCCGACTACTGCGCAAGCTGCCGTTATGATGTGAAACAACGGACAGGTCCCAAAGCATGCCCCTTCAATGCGCTCTACTGGGAATTCATTGCGCGCAACGAGAGTAAGCTCCGCAAAAACCCCCGGATGGCGATGCCATATAAAAACTGGGACCGGATGGCGGAGGCCGATAAAGTTGCGCTGCGTGGTCAGGCACAGCAATTTCTCGAAACGCTTGGCTAGTTCGGAAAAGCTGCTTATCTTGCGGCGCACAAGAATCAAAAATTGCGGGCAAGGACAAAAACATGGAATTGGTAGTAAGCACCGAATGGTTGGCGAAAGAAATCGGCGCGTCTGATTTGCGTGTGGTGGATGCCACCTGGTTTATGCCTGATGCTGGCCGCAATGCGCAGGCCGAATATGAAGGTGGGCATATTCCAAGTGCCGTATTCATGGACCTTGAAGAACTGGCCGATGCCAACAGCAGCCTGCCCAACACATTGCCGCCGCCGGAAAAATTTGCCAGCCGCATGCAATCGCTTGGCCTCGGCGATGGCAGCCGAATCGTTGTCTACGATGACAGCCCGTTCAAATCCGCAACGCGCGCATGGTGGATGCTGACCTTGTTCGGCGCGCACGATGTCGCCATTCTTGATGGTGGTATCGCCAAATGGAAAGCCGAAGGCCGCCCGCTCGAAACGGG
>JAIXOE010000016.1 GCA_027486895.1 Sphingomonadales bacterium | reverse complement strand
AGCGCGACCCAAAAGCCATGACCAGACCGCAAAATCCAAGGCATCAGCAGAAACATCGGCAGGCTGGGCAACACATACCAGAACGTCGCCTCTGCATGATTGGCAAGAAGCAGCGGGTCAGTTGTGTCACGCCACAGCCAGATCATCCCGATAACCGAAATGAGCGGCAGCGACGCGATAAGCGCGCCCGCTGCCGGTGCTTTTCGACTTACAAATGCAATCAGTGCGATGATTATCCCCGAAAGGATGGCCCGGATTGCAAATGCAGTCATGTTTCAATCAGAGCCGTTTTTTGAACAGCAATGTCATGCGGTCGGATTCACCGATCGCTTCGTACTTTGCACGGTCAACGTCTTTCAAACGCAAAGCTGGCGGAAGCGTCCAAACCCCATCTGGCCAATTTGCGCTGTCCTTTGGATTGGCGTTAACTTCGCTTTTGGCGACCAGCTCAAAGCCGTTCACTTCCATGAACTTGATAATGTCTGCCTCACGCATATAGCCTTTGGTGCCATTGGTGTAGCTGAACGGGGCATCTGCCTTTGCGCGATGTTGTTCGATGCCCAATAAGCCATCGTCCTTCAACAGGTCGCGCATCGCCTTGATTTCGGCGTCGGCAATGTTCCAGTTCATCATGTTGTGCATCATGCGCATTACAAGGATACGGTCAAAACTACCCTTTGCGCCGTCTGGAACTTCGCTGAGCGAAAATGCGTTGAAATCGGTCGCTGGACGCCCGGATACCGCAGCAACATCAGCGGGGAATTTTGCGATGCCGGCGGCGATGCCGGTTTTCTGTTGATCGCTGAAGAAGCTTTTTGTGCCAAAATACAGGCCCGTATATTTGCCCTTTTCGTTTACATAACGGCCAAGGATACGTGAAACCCATTCACCACCTGGCGCATATTCGCCAATTACGTGGTCGGGGTGCAGGCGGAAGAACTCAAACGTCTCAGCAGGATGACGATATTGATCGCGCTTGGCATCGGCAACGCGCGAGGGGTCTGCAAGAATTTTTGCAAGCCGTTCGGTATGTTCCTTATGCATTTTGTCATGCTCGGCTTTGCTCATGCTGTGATGGTCAGCATTGGCTGGGGCTGCAAGCGCAGTGGCGGCGAGGGCAATAAGAAAAGTCTTTTTCATAGGGGGCGTCCTCTTGGTTGGTTATCTCTTGAATGTGCAATAATTCGCGTCGAAATCCAATACAGTCAAACTGGTACTTGTTGGCTTGAACAATGAAAGCTTCCGCCGCCGGTTAATACAGCATCCGCCATGACGCCGACAACTGCCCGTTCAGGGTAGATACTTGCCAGCATTTCAATCGCGGCATCATCGTTAGCGCTTCCATAGATAGGTACTATGACAGCGCGGTTGCCGATGTAGAAATTCATATAACTTGCCGGCACCGCTTCCCCATCTTGTTCAAACCGGCCAACCGAAGGCATAAGCGTCACTTGGCATCCGAACGCCTCGGCACGCGCGCGGGCATCTTCAAAAGCAGCGAGGTTGGGATCGTCTGGGCCTGCGGCGCTGGGAATCAGGATATGATTGGCACCAACAAAGCGTGCCAGATTATCAATATGGCCGTCGGTATGGTCGTTGGCGAGGCCATCTCCCAGCCACAGCAGTCTTTCAATCCCCAAGTCAGCCCGCAGCCGGTCTTCAATTGCGGCCTTGTCCAACGCCGGGTTGCGGTTAGGGTTTAACAGGCAATCGACGGTCGTCGCGGCTAGGCCTTCACCGTCGACATCAATCGATCCGCCTTCAAGTATCCAGTCAGCCTTTGTAATCTCAAGGCCAAAATCGGCTGCCAACTCATGACCAATGGTTTGATCACCGGGATAGTCAAACCGGTTGCCCCAACCGTTAAAACGGAAATTACGCGCAAGGCGCTGATCGCCGTCTTTGACGATGATGCAGCCCGTGTCGCGCAACCACACATCGCCAATTTGGCGTAACTCCACATGCACGCCTGCCTCGACAAGTCCTTTGGCGGCGGCCACAGCTTCTGCATTGCCAGCAATCACATGCACGCGTTCGCCGTGGCCCGATGCGTGCACAGCATTGGCAAAGGCTGCAATCTGCTCCTGCGCGCGTTTGAGCGGCGCACCCCAATATTCCGCAGAGCTGGGAAAGCCAATCCAGACGGCTTCATGGGGTGCCCACTCGGCGGGCATACGCAACGTCATTGGCTTATTTCCCGCTGCGGCTCTTGTCACGAACGGCGCGGAATTCGTCGCCCTCGTTCCAGTTTGGCCAAGCGTCAGTCATCGCCAACATCCGTCCGACGCGATAGTATAGCTTCAAGTCAGACATAACGCCGGACCAATCCCATTTTTCGTCAAATTCGTCGCCCGGTGCGTGATAACGGTTCTTTTCATAATCTTCTGCTGCGGCCTTTGCAGCGGCCTTACCGCCGGTAACCAGATCATCTCCGCCTTCAAAATACACCATTGGCACGCCAAGCTTGGCAAAGCTGAAATGGTCAGACCGGTAATAGAAGCCCTTTTCCGGCGTGGGTTCCATTTCAGGTGTCCGCCCTTCGGACTTCGCCGCAGCGCCAAGATAGGCATCAAGTTGCGATTTGCCTTTGCCAATGACGGTGAGGTTTTTCGCAGGGCCAGACATTGAGAACGCATCCATGTTTACACCACCCACGGTTTGCGAAAGCGGGAAGACAGGGTTTTCTGCATAGAATTTCGAACCAAGAAGGCCGCTTTCTTCCGCGGTCACTGCAAGGAATACGACCGAACGCTCGGGTGCTCCGGATTTAGCAAAGCCCTCTGCCAACGCGACCAGCGCCGCTGTGCCCGTTGCGTTGTCGACGGCACCGTTACAGATGTCGTCGCCATCCGCAGCGGCGGTGCAGCGTCCGAGATGATCCCAGTGCGCGGTATAAAGCACATATTCGTCAGGACGCTTGGTGCCTTTCATAACGCCAACGACGTTTTTGCTCGCCTTTCGAGCGATGTCATTTTCAAAGTTCAGCGAAGCAGTGAGGTTCAGCGGAACCGCCTTGAAGCCCTTTTGCTTGGCCGCCGCCATTTGCTTGTCGAGATCCTGACCGGCAGCTGCGAAGATTTCCTTCGCTACGGATTTCTGGATCCAGCCATTGGCCTGAGTTTGGCTTTTGCCGCCATCCTTTGACTGCGCCAGGAATTGCGTACCAGTCCAACTGGAATTAACGACGTTCCAACCATAGGCGGCGGGGGCGTCATCGTGGATGATCAAGACGGCAGCGGCACCTTGGCGGGCAGCTTCTTCATATTTGTAGGTCCAGCGGCCATAATAGGTCATTGCCTTTCCGCCAAACGGGCCATCAAGGCCAGCGCTTTCAAAATCAGGATCGTTGACCATGACGACGACTGTTTTGCCTTTTACGTCGACGCCAGCATAATCGTTCCAGCCCTTTTCAGGCGCGACAATGCCATGGCCGACAAACACCATCTCGCTTTGTTTAATGTCTGTTTTGGGTGTCTCGCGGTAGCTGCCAATGACATATTCGCTGCCATAAGCAAATGACATTGCCTTGCCGCTGCGGTCGGCAATGGTAAGCGCAGATACGTTCTTCGCGGTAATCTCGATCAGCGGCACATCTTGAGTCCAACTGCCATTGTTGCCAGGCGCAAGTCCGGCCGCTTTGAACTTCGATATCAGGAAGGCAACGGTTTTTTCTTCACCAACGGATCCCGGCGCGCGGCCTTCATAGCTGTCGAGCGACAATTCACGTGTCACATCCTTCATTGTCGCCTCTGACAGGGCAGGGACTTCGACTTGCGGCAGTGCGTCAACGGCAACGTCCAGCGACGCATCCTTTTGACACGCGGTCGTGAGAGCCAGAACGGATACAAGGGCCAAAGACAGCAGGCGCATGAAATTCTCCTAAGGGGAAATATTATTGCGCGCCTTCTGCCAGACCCATCGGTCAGGCTCAAACAAAAAAGGCGGCCACAAGGACCGCCTTCTTTGTAAGATTAGAATGTAAGATTAACGCGAATAGAATTCGACAACCAGATTTGGTTCCATCTTAACGGGGTAAGGCACTTCGTCGAGCGTTGGGATACGCGCGAAGGTCACCTTGTCGTTGCCGTCTACAGCAACATATTCTGGAATGTCGCGTTCAGCGAGCCCTTGAGCTTCGATAACCAGCGCCATTTCCTTGGCCTTGTTGCCGAGGCTGATGACATCGCCCACTGCAACCTGACGGCTTGCGATGTTGCACTTCACGCCGTTAACGCGAATGTGGCCGTGGCTCACAATCTGACGTGCAGCGAAAATCGTTGGCGCAAACTTTGCGCGATATACGATCATATCAAGGCGACGCTCAAGCAGACCGATAAGGTTCTGCGACGTATCGCCCTTCATGTTGCTGGCTTCTTGATAGGCGCGCTTGAACTGCTTTTCAGTTACGTCGCCATAATAGCCCTTAAGCTTCTGCTTGGCGCGGAGCTGGATGCCGTAATCGGACAGCTTGCCCTTGCGGCGCTGACCGTGCTGGCCTGGGCCATATTCGCGCTTGTTCACAGGTGATTTTGGACGGCCCCAGATGTTTTCACCCATACGGCGGTCAAGTTTATACTTCGAGCTTTTGCGCATCGACATTTTGCGTCTCCAATTGCTAACAACGTTGTTTCCGGTCCCGCGCGACACATTATTAATGTGCCGGACACCTGCTTCACCGGAATGCAGGATCAATTGCGAAGCGGCGCCTATGGCCGCAGATCGGCGGTATGTCAACATCTGGCTCGACTTTACGCCCGCTCAACTTTAAAGGCGCTGCCATGAGCAGCACCGACAGCCCAAAAAATCCCGAGAGTTGCACGACCATGATTGAAGTGCGGGCAGGCGTAGATGCCGTCGATGCCAAGCTAGTCGAACTGCTCGCGCAACGCTTTGGTTATATGGACGCCGCTGCACGCATCAAAACCGAACGCAATGCTGTCCGGGATGAAGCGCGCAAGCAACAGGTGTTGACGAATGTGAAAGCCGCCGCTCGCGACGCTGACATTCCGGTCGAGGTCGTTGGCGACTTGTGGGATCTTCTTGTCGAAGCCTCCATCGCCTACGAACTCGAAAAATGGGATGCCAATCGCGCTTAAGCGTTAGATGTTGGTGTCCATTTGCGGAGGCATAGTCGTACCTGCCTTGCCTTTGACACTCAGCTCAGACGCAGATTCTGCCTGATCCCACTGCTCCTGAGTCTTGCATTGCTTTTTCGCAATGCGGCTACCGGTGAGGCCCGTCGTTCTGCAGATTTTCTTTGGCTTGGATTTTGGTGCTTCCTGCGCGGTTGCATCTGCCGCGCTCGGCGCTGACTCGGATGTCACAGAGGCGGCCAACAGAAGACTAAAAATTACAGTGCTAATCATGAAATGCTCCTTGTTGGGCATTGGTGTAAACAGCCGGGTCGCCGTTACCAAGCCCCTATTTTTCCGTTGGTCGCATTCTTTTCAATGTTGTGAGGACGCCGCGCAAGGTCCTGACTTCATATGCATTCCACGCAGGCTTTGTGAGCAAGTTGCGCAAGGTCCGCCGCGTGACGGGCGCGCGATCGATTGGCGTAAAATAGTTCAATGGCTCCAGCATCGCATCCAACTGCGCGATCAGGCCGTCCAGCTCGAACTGTGACGCTGGCGGTTCCAGATCCGTTTTGGGTGGGCTGGCGAGCGACTGTGTTTTTGACCATTCATAGGCGCAAAGGATTACTGCCTGCGCCAGATTGAGCGAGCCGAACTCCGGATTAATGGGAACAGTAATGATGGCGCGCGCGACGTTGACCTCATCGCTTTCAAGGCCGGAGCGTTCAGCGCCGAACAAGATTGCACTTCGCCCGGCATTGCCAACAACTTCTTTCGCTGCTGCCTCCGGTGTGATGACTGGCTTCGTGACGCCACGCTTGCGCACGGTCGTTGCATAGACATGCGCGATGTCAGCAGTCGCTTCGGCGAGTGTCGGAAAAACCTGTGCATTGGCGAGCACAATGTCTGCGCCAGAAGCCGCAGGACCGGCATTTGGATTTGGCCATCCATCGCGCGGGGCGACAAGGCGCATTTCGGTCAGGCCGAAATTTAGCATGGCGCGGGCAGCTTTACCGATGTTTTCGCCCAGTTGGGGACGGACGAGAATGATTATGGGTGACGAGCTCATTTCTGCGCCGCTTCAACCACGCTCCCTGCGAAATCTTCGAAATCCTTCGCTTCGCTGAAGTCTTTATAGACGGACGCGAAACGAATGTACGCAACGCTGTCGAGCGCCTTTAATCCATCCATGACAAACTCGCCGATGCGCTTGGATTCAATTTCGCTCTCGCCCAAGGTCTCCAGCTGCCGCTGAATGGCAGAGGCCAGCTTTTCAATCTGTGCATGGTCGACGGGGCGCTTGCGGCACGCGACGGAGAGCGAGCGTTCGAGCTTCTCGCGCTCAAACGGCTCACGCTTTCCTTCGGTCTTGATAACCAAAAGCTCACGCAACTGAATGCGCTCAAAAGTCGTGAACCGACCGCCGCAGCCTTCGCACTGCCGCCGTCTGCGGATAGCGCCATTGTCTTCGGTGGGGCGGCTGTCCTTAACCTGGCTATCGTCGTTTCCGCAAAATGGGCAGCGCAATTATTTTTCCTGATTCTTTTTCTTGTTTACATGGCGATAGGCAACAATGCCTGCACCAATCAATGCGCCCGTTGCCAGTCCGATTGGAGCAATGATACCGGCAGCAGCACCTATAGCGGCACCGCCAGCAACTTTCTTGACCGTATCCTGATCCGCCAAATGCTTGCCGGTGTGGAACGCGTCCTTGGTTGCGCCCCACAATTCGTCAGCGGCTTCACCGACATAATGTCGCGCCTGATTGGGTATGCTCTCCGCCGCAAGCTGCTCAGGCGTTTTTGCGCCACACTGCGGGCAGAACTTCATCCCTTCGCTATATTCAGCGTTACACTCGTTACAAAATCCCATGGTTATTTCCCTTCTGTGTATTAGATGGGTAAGTCACCTATATAATTCAAGACGGGTAAATTGGGAAGCGGCTGCACAATTCGCGCACACGCAGCCGAACTTCAGCTTCGACCGCAGCGTCGCCATGCTCGCCCTTCTGACGCAAGCCTTCAAGAACATCGGAAATCATGTGACCAATTTCGCGGAACTCCGCCGTACCGAAACCACGTGTGGTACCGGCAGGCGAACCTACACGGATGCCGCTGGTTTTAACGGGTGGCAGTGGATCGTTCGGAATGCCGTTTTTGTTGCAGGTGATGGATGCGCGCTCAAGCGCTTCATCCGCGTCGCGTCCAGTAATGCCCAGAGGGGTCAAATCGACCAAAGCCAAATGCGTGTCCGTGCCGCCCGACACGAGGTTCGCGCCGCGTTCATGCAATGTCGCGGCAAGTACCTTTGCGTTGGCGATCGTCGCTGCGGCGTAGGTTTTAAAGTCCGGACGAAGTGCTTCACCAAACGCAACAGCCTTTGCCGCGATGACATGCATCAACGGACCGCCCTGAAGGCCCGGGAAGACAGCTGAATTGATCTTCTTGGCGATGGCTTCGTCATTGGTCATGATCATGCCGCCACGTGGTCCACGCAGCGTCTTGTGCGTGGTGTTCGTGACGACGTGCGCATGCTCAAGTGGATTGGGGTGAACACCGCCAGCAACTAAGCCAGCGAAATGCGCCATATCAACATGGAAGATTGCGCCCACTTCGTCAGCAATCGCACGGAAGCGCGCAAAATCGATGATGCGAGGATAGGCTGAGCCACCGGCGATGATTATCTTTGGACGATGCTCTTTGGCAAGGCGCTCTACTTCGTCGAAGTCGATGAGGTGCGTTTCGGGATTGACGCCAAATTGAACAGCGTTGAACCATTTGCCCGACATCGCGGCTTTCGCGCCGTGGGTAAGGTGGCCGCCAGCGTCGAGGCTCATGCCAAGGATTGTGTCGCCGGGCTTGGTCAACGCTAGCATCACAGCGCCGTTGGCCTGCGCACCCGAATGCGGCTGAACGTTGGCAAAGCCCGCGTTAAACAATGTCTTGGCGCGTTCGATGGCGAGCGTTTCGACTTCATCAGAAGGTGCGCAGCCCTGATAATAGCGCTTGCCGGGATAACCTTCGGCATATTTGTTCGTGAACACCGAACCTTGCGCCTCAAGCACTGCCTTGGAGACAATATTCTCGGATGCGATCAGTTCAATCTGGTTTTGTTCGCGGTCAAGCTCATGCGCGAGGCCTGCAAATACCGCTGCGTCTGTTTCGGCCAAGCCGCGCGTGAAAAATCCATCAGGCTGAACATCAGATATGTCGTTGGCAGGTCGAGTGCTCATGCTGGTTCCTTGGTCGTGTTCGGGTTGGATAGTTTGTCAACGCGGCGTTGGTGGCGCTCTCCGCCAAATTCGGTTGTCAAAAAGGTATCAAGGCAGGCCTTGGCCATTTCGATACCAATCAAGCGCGCGCCCATGGCAATGACGTTCGCGTCATTATGTTCGCGCGATAGCCGTGCTGATAACGGTTCGGAGACCAAAGCCGCGCGTGCTGCAGGATGGCGGTTCACCGCAATCGAAATTCCAATACCTGAGCCGCATAAGGCAACGCCGCGCTCTGCGGATCCGTCAGCGATCGCATCTGCAAGCTTATATCCGTAATCGGGATAGTCGACCGAGCTTTCATCATGAGGGCCGAGATCGTTCACGTCATGTCCTGCTGACCGCAGATAATCCACGAGCGCTGATTTCAGCGCAAGGGCGGCGTGGTCTGAAGCGATAGCGATACGCATGGCACATCCTGTAGCAGCATGAGTCGGAATACGCTCCCCCTATGGCAGAGCGCGGCAAAAGGCCATGCGGTATTTGCCCGATTGCGCGGCTTATCCACCAGCTTTAGAGAGGCGAAATGTTAAACGCCGTCTTATCCATCGCCATGCTGTCCGCATTCCTGCTTCTTTATGGCGCATGGAAACGCTGGAGTCGTGATGGTGCAAGTCAGCAAATGTGGCTGATGGTCGCTGCGGCTCTCGTTATATTCGCAAATGTCGCGATTTGGGTTGTGCCCGACGAACAAGGCCGAAGCCTTGTTGCCGAAGCGAGGTAACTCACTTGATGGGTGAGTTCGGGTCCAACCGGAAATCGAGATAGTTGTTCACAGACGCCATCAGCATGTCCATTTCATTTTCAAAGAAATGGTTCGCACGTGGAATTTCGTCGTGGTGAATGGTGATATGGCGCTGCGTGCGCAGTTTATCGACAAGCTTTTGCACAGCGTTCGGATTGACGACCTCGTCATTCACACCTTGAATGATGATGCCCGATGAAGGGCAAGGCGCCAGAAAGCTGAAATCATACATGTTGGCAGGTGGTGCAACAGAGATGAAGCCACGGATTTCGGGGCGACGCATCAAAAGTTGCATGCCAATCCATGCGCCAAAGCTGAAGCCTGCAATCCAGGTCGTTGACGCTTCCGGGTGGAAGCTTTGCACCCAATCGAGCGCCGATGCGGCGTCCGACAACTCGCCAATGCCATTGTCAAATTCGCCTTCGCTTCGGCCAACGCCGCGAAAGTTGAAGCGCAATACGCCAAATCCGCGCGCTACAAAAGTTTTGTAAAGCTGCTGCGTAATCCGGTCGTTCATTGTTCCGCCAGCTTGCGGGTGCGGATGCAAAATCATCGCAATCGGTGCACGTGGGCGCGGCGGTGGAGAAAAACGGGCTTCGAGGCGGCCTTCGGGACCGGGAATAGCAATAGCGGGCATATTATTGTTCGATTCTTAGATTGGTGCCGAGCTTTGCCCGACGGTTCGGGCTTTGCAGGATTTGGAAGCGCTATATAGAAGCAGTGACGATTTTCGCAACTGTCATGGAAACTATGGCCGACCACGCCCGCATATATTTGGATCACGCAGCAACGACGCCGGTCATTCCCGCCGCGCGCGAAGCGATGGCCGACACGATGGCGCGATGGGCCAATCCGTCCTCTCCGCACAGTGAGGGCAGGGCAGCCCGCGCGGCGCTTGAAAACGCCCGCGCCCGCGTAGCTGCGGCGTTAAATTGGGACGGTGAGGTCCTATTCACCAGCGGCGCCAGCGAAGCCATTGCGATTGGCTTGCGTGGCCAGGACGCTGTTGCAAGCGCCGTTGAACATGATGCGGTCCTTGCTGTTGCAGGCGCAAGGCGTTTGCCAGTTGATGCAGACGGTTATGTTGATCTGGATGCGATAAAAAGCCCTGCGCGCTATGCCGTTCAGTCTGTGAATAACGAAACTGGCGTCATTCAACCGATGGCGAAGATAGCCGATGCGGTGCGCGCTGTTGGAGGAATATTGTTCGCCGATTGCTCGCAAAGCGCGGGCAAGCTGGCTTTGCCAGATGCTGATTTGATTTCTGTATCCGCGCATAAGCTGGGCGGACCGCCCGGAATGGGTGCACTGCTGGTCCGCAACCTCGGGCTGCTGACGCCAACAGGTGGGCAGGAGCAGGGTTACCGACGCGGGACCGAAAACTTGCCTTCAGCAATCGGATTCGCAGCTTCGCTTGCCGCGGGTTTTGCATGGATGGAAACAGCGGTTCGGCTGCGCGAAACGTTGGACGCAGCCGTTACTGCAAGCGGTGGTGTTGTGGTTGCTGAAGAAAGCAGCAGACTTGCAACTATTGGCAGTTACCGCATGCCGGGCGTTGCAGCTTCGAGTCAGCTTATCAACTTTGATATGGCAGGGGTCGCGGTCTCTGCTGGCAGCGCGTGCTCATCGGGAACGCTGAAACCCAGCCATGTGCTTGGCGCGATGGGTTGGGACGACCGGTCAGCATCCGAAGTCATCCGTGTTAGTTTCGGTGGGGATACCAGCGAAAGCGATGTCGCGCGGTTTCTGGACGTTTGGCGTAGCATAGCGACGCGCGCCAAAGCTGCATGATTTACCTCGATTATCAAGCTACGACGCCGCTTGCCCCAGAGGCATTCGCCGCGATGGAGCCCTGGCTGAAGGACGGATTTGCGAACCCTCACAGCGCCCATGCAGCGGGCAGGGCAGCCGCTGCGGCGGTTGAGGTTGCTCGCGACCAAATCGCGGCGTTGCTGCCAACCGGCGGGCGCGTCATCTTCACCTCCGGCGCTACTGAAGCAATTAATCTGGCGATTATGGGATGCGGTTTACCCGTCACCGCTGCGGCTACGGAGCATGCTGCGGTTCTAGACACTGTTGAATTTCTGGGTGGGAGTACTTTTGCCGTAGATTGTGCCGGCTTAATTTGTCCTGAAACACAGGGTAACGCAGCGTCCGGTTTCCTTCGTGGACATAGTTTAATTGCCATCATGCTGGTAAACAACGAGATTGGGACCATCCAGCCTATCGCTGAACTCGCAGCAGCCGCACACGCCGAAGGCAATCTGTTCCTATGCGATGCAGTTCAGGCCTTTGGTCGCATGCCTATTCCCGATGGTCCTGACATGATCGCCATATCCGCTCACAAAATCCACGGTCCGAAAGGCATTGGCGCCTTGTGGGTGCGTGATGGCATTGTACTGAAACCGCAAATGCTAGGCGGTGGGCAGGAGCAGGGCATGCGGTCTGGTACATTGTCACCCGCTTTGTGCGCAGGGTTTGGCGCAGCAGCCAAATTGGCGGCTGAACGCATGAAAGCTGATGCAGCTCACGTAGCAGATTTATGGGGCCGCGCTGTCAGCGGATTTGCGAATTGGACCGTCAACGGCTCGGTCACCGATCGTTACAAAGGCAATCTCAATATACGCCGCAACGGCGTGGACGCATCGCGGTTGATATCAGAATGTCGGAACATCGCCTTTTCCGCAGGGTCGGCTTGCGCCAGTGGCTCTGGACGCCCCAGCCATGTGTTGCGCGCGCTTGGCCTAACTGACACGCAGGCGAAATCATCCATACGTTTGGGTTTTGGCCGCTATACGACGGTAGAAGAGATTGATATGGCTGCAGCGGAAATAAATCGGGCAGCAGAGGCAATGTTATGATCAAAGTCACGTTCATCAATGCCGATGGTGATGTACAGGACGTGGAAGCGGTGGAAGGCCAAAGCCTGCTTGAAATCGCGCAAGCCGCAGGACAACCTTTGGAAGGCACTTGCGAGGGGCAGATGGCCTGTTCGACATGCCATGTGATTATCGACAAGCTATGGTTCGATAAACTTCCCCGGTCTGTCGAGGACGAAGAAGACATGCTTGACCTCGCGACCGGCGCGCGACGTACCAGTCGTCTATCTTGCCAAATCGTGCTGACGCCTGAACTTGACGGACTGGTCGTACATATTCCGGCAGAGAGCCGAAATATGCAGGGCCTATAACCGCCTTCACTTCCCATTCACGAAAAAGCGCCTATATAGGTCGATGCCGGGTTCGCCCGGCTATGGTGATAAATTGCGATGTGCAATAGATGCAGCGGACCCGGGGGCGGTACCCGGCAGCTCCACCAAAATCTCTGTTTATCAGAGGTCTTGGAGGGGCTGAACTAGGATCGACGTGCGTTGAAAAGCATTGTTTTTGCCCGGCATGAATAAGCCGTGAAATGGTTCATAACCAATAGGTGCAAACGATAACTCAGCACTTGCTCTCGCAGCATAATTTTGGGCCTCACGGTCTAAACTTATACTAAAAGAACGCGGCCGGACCGGCCGGGCAACAGAAAGGTTACGGCGGCCCCCGGGAGCCGAGCAACAGAATCCCGGGACTTTCCCTGATTTATTTTTTTGCGTGCGAAAATTTGGTTTCAGTCGACGCCGAAGGCTGCGTCCAGTTCGACCGCTTCAAGCATTTTGGCGGCCGCGATGAATACGGCGCCTGTGCAGAGCACGAAAAACACCTTGCCGATGTTGCCTGGATACTGGATTAAATAATCCTGACCACGCTTCACTGCACCCAAGCCAAGCGCATAGGTGATCATGAAGACCTCCAGTTTCGTCTTGATCGTGAACAGGCGCAGGATGCTTTTCATAGTTAAGAAACTATAGAGCAACGCCCGTGCCAACTCAGCATTTACGCGGGTTCATATGGTTAACCGATGCGACGTTTGTAAGAAAAGCCGACGGTCATGCGAGTGCGGTTAGGTCACACACCTTTAACAGTGCCACGCGCGCTGAACGCACCTGTTCAATCAGTGACGCATGCCCCAACTGGTCCGGCACAATCGACTCAGGCCAATGTTCAGCAACAACGCTGGCAATCTGGTCGAGCTTAGCCTCATTAGCGATGAAGCGCGGGTCGACCGTGGCGGGGTCGGCAACGACGCGCAGACGCAAACATGCTGGGCCACCGCCATTGGCCATGGATTGTCGCACATCGACGGGGACGAGCTTGCGAATAGGGCCATTGCCAGCCACCATCTCGCTGAGCCAGCCCCAGACGCGTGGATTGTCCTGCGCTTCGCTTGGCAGAATCAGCGCCATGCCGCCGTCCGGTAGAGTCACCAGTTGCGCGTTGAACAGATAGCTTTGGATGGCATCGGCAAGGCTGACACGATCGGCTGGTACAATGATAATATCGGCATCGGGCATCAACCGCTTGATATCGGTATAAGTCTGCTCTGGATGTTCGAACGCTTGCTCATGCGTGAAAAGCACATGTTCGTTGGCAACGGCAACAACATCATTGTGAAACGCACCAGCGGCAATCGCGATCTCGGATTGTTGAACGAACAGCGTTTTGCATGCGTCCAACTTATGTGCCCGCGCAATCGCTTTCGATGCTTCAATGTGCTGACGTGCCGGGAATGGACCACCCGTTTTGCCATAGACAAAAATTTCAATACCAGCTTCACCATGCGTTCGGCAAAGGCGCATGAAGTTTGCAGCCCCTTCATCGCCAAATGGTGCTGGAACTGGTCCGTGCACTGCAAAATATTTTTCATCTGCAAACGCCAGCTTTAACTGCGCCAGCGTTCCGGTCCATTCATGGCTTCGATGCGCCATCGTCAGCAGGTTCGCGGCCGACAGATGACATTTGCCATCCGCGGTATCGGGCGCGGGCGAGACGGTCGCTGCATTGGCTGCCCACATGGCTGACGCCGAAAAGGCCGCTGCGCGGATATGTGCTTCTCCCGATTGCATGTCGGTTGAAAGCCCGGTGAGCCAATTTTGGTTCGGCCGGTCAAGCGGCATGAAGAAGCCTTGGGCCAATCCTAGCCTGAGGTTCGTGCGCATCTTTTCGATGCCCTGTAGCGCAGCAGCCCTTGGATAAGAAGGCGTGCCTGCGTTGTTCGACGATGCCAGGTTGCCAACGCTTAACCCTGCGTAATTGTGACTTGGACCGATAATCCCATCAAAATTTATTTCGACGAAAGCCATGATTAGGACCGATCAACAATAGTTACGGCGTCACCCACGGAAATGCCCATAATGCGAGCGCAGTCGCTGTCTATGATGACATCGTTGCCTCTGTCATCAATCCAGCCATAGGCAGCTTTAAACCCATGAAGTCGGCCAAGCGTGATCAGCTTCTTGTCACCTGACTTGTGTTCGCCAACGGCGTCGCTGATGTCGGTTATGGTCACATCCTTCGCGTCACGAATGCTGCGGATTTGGTCTGTACGCGCGGTCATCGTCGGCCCACCGTCAAATATGTCGACGTAGTTTTCCCAAGCAAATCCTTCATTCTCTAGCATGCGCATCGCTGCGCGCCCTGAAGGATGCGGAACGCCGATGACTGTCTTTGCACTGTCGGGAAGCATTGCAATGTAGACAGGGTGCTTTGGCATCAGATCGGCGATAAACTGGTTGCCGAATTTGGCGTTGAATTCATCCGCTTCCTGAAAGCTCATGCCGAAAAAGCGGCCAGCAACGCCGTCCCAGAACGGCGACCCACCAGCTTCGTCGATGACACCGCGCAATTCCGCTATCGTGCGGTCGGCAAATCTTTGACGATGATTGCGGATGAACAGATATCGGCTGCGCGCAATCAACATACCTAAGCCGCCAGCCCGTTCTCCGGGATGCAGGAACAATCCGCCAACTTCAGTCGTGCCTTCCAGATCAGTCGACAGATTAAGAATGTCCGCACGGAAAGTCCGTTCGAGTTCAACGCTATGCTGCGTCAGGGCGCCAATGCGATAGCTGTAGAATGGCCATCTTTGGCCAACTTTGCCAAATACCTGGCATGTGCCGCGCACTTCGTTAGTCGCGGTATTTTGTAGAACGAAAACATATAAATCGTCGGCGACTTCCTCACCCACGCGATCAAAACCAGCGGCTGACCGCTCCAGCTTTTGCAAAAGTGCCTTCCGGTCGGGCGGCAGGTTGGTAAATCCGCCGCCTGTCCTTTTGGCCATTTCATATATCGGCTGAAGATCGTCCATATTTGCCGGACGGATGAGGAAGGTCATAAGGCCCCTTTTTCTGATAAACGCATAATGGTCAGCGCCGATAATTGCGCGCGTTCGACCAAACTTTCGACGATGAGGAATTCATCGGAACTGTGAATGCTGCCCCCGCGCACGCCCATAGTATCGACGACCGGGACACCGCAGGCAGCGATGTTATTACCATCACATACGCCGCCGCTGGAACGCCATGCGATGGGAATATTAAGGTCAGCACCGCATTGTTTGACCAAGCCGAACAGCTTCGCTGCTTCGTGATCTATGGGTTTGGGTGGGCGACCGAAACTGCCATGAAGATGCGCACGAACATCATGCTCGCGCTCGATATCCGCCATAATCCTGCGCAGGTCCGCGTCCGTCTGTTGCACAATCTTCGGCGTGCGTGGTCGAAAGTTTACGCGCAATATTGCATGATCGGGCACAACATTATTGGGGCCGCCGCCGTCGATCTTGGCCGGGTTCACCGATAGGCCCTCGCGCGAAAGTCGCTTGAGCCGGAGCGCAAGATCTGCCGCCGCCAAAAGTGCATTGCGCCCATCGTCAGGGTTTCTGCCGGCATGCGCCGACTTACCCGACATGATGATGGAGAAATTGCCGCTCCCGCCACGTTCACCCGCGAGCGT
>JAIXOE010000008.1 GCA_027486895.1 Sphingomonadales bacterium | reverse complement strand
TTTGCTGACCGTATCGGCGGCATCGCCGGCGCCCTGGCCAAGCCCGCCGCCCAATATATCGCCGCCTGAGAGCTTCGAGCGCTCGCCTGACACATTTGTCGTGACGCCGGAAAAAACGCTATTGGCGTTGGCCGAAAAGCCGCGGCCAAAGCCGCCGATGATGCCTGCAAGCAGTGCTTGCGAAATGAGGCTGCCTTCGCGGCTCACCACGCGCCCGCGCACGCCAGATTTGCCGGCAAAGCTGATAAAGCCTTTGACCTCGGAAACTGCCACGCGCCCGCCGGGCTGGTCGCAGGTCATTTTGGCGAGCTTCACATAAACTTTCTCCGAAGAGAGATCGCCGCGTGCAGCGCCGTTGACCACGCATCCCGTGATCCGGGTGGTGAGGATCTTGCCGTTCTTCATCACAGAACGGGCAGGACCCGTAATCCGCAAAACGACGGGCAGGGGATCGGTCTGGCTCGAAACGCCTGCTGATGCATCGACGCCTACAATTACGCGCGCTGGCGCATAGGAGTTGGGCGGCAAATAATCGGGCGAATCTTCGACTACCAGCGGCGAGACTTCGGGCCGCTGCGCGCGATTGCCGTCTCCACCCTTGTCGCTCACGCCAAAGTTCAGGAGTTTGACTTCACCCGGTGACAGTCCGTCGTTTGGCGCTCCGCCCGTATTGGGTATTGGCGAACTTGGCGTCCGGCCGCGTGCATCATAGCCGCCTGCTTGCGGCCCGTAAGCGGGAAGCGCTGCAGGAGGCGGGGCCGACGCCTGAACGGCTATCTGGCTTTTAAGAGCGGCATTTTCAGCCGAGACCGCATCGATCGCCGCTTGCCCGTCAACCCGCATGGCCTGGTTCTCGGCCTTCAGCGCCGCCAATTGTGCTTCGACACCTTCGAGCGGGGCTTGCGCTTCCTTCAGTGCTTTCTGCTCGCGGGTGACCGCATCGAGCCGGTTGCCATAGACCGCGACAAATTCACGCTGCGACAGGTCGCGGTTGACCAGACCCGCCGTCTCGATGGTTTGCGCAGCCTTGGGGTCTGCGCTGTCGGCGCTATCGTCCGATCCGAAGATGAACCAGCTGGCACCGCCCAAAAGCACCGCGCCGACGCCTGCGAGCAGCAACTGCTGGCGTTTGGCGGTTCGAGCGTTGAGCGAGGCGAGGCCCGATTGCTGTGTTTCGCGCAGCTCGGTGGCAGCGGCTTTGTTGTCTGGCTCAGTCATTTGAGGTCTCCCTATTGGCACCGACCAGATAGGCAGTGGTGCTGGCGCCGGATTTGAGTGTGGTAGTGGAAAGGCTCACAGCGATGCTGTCGCGCGGCGCAATGTCGCTTTCGGTGATATTCAGCGCTTCGGCGCTTCTGTTGGTGAGCCGGATGACTTTGCCGAGCAGGCTGCTGCCGCGATATTCTGCGACCAACTGCACTTCGAGATCGCCAACGCGCGTGGGCGAGACGGCTGCTTGCCGGATTGCATATCCCGGAACGTTCTGGTTGTTCGCCATCGCCTGGATGAGACGAACCGCTGCTTCGCCGCGCGGCGTTTCCGCTTCCCAATCCGCCGCGTCGGACTTTGCCAGCGCAGGATTGGTGATGAATATCTGCTGGGCATCGACCAGCTCAGCGCGGCAGCTGAACTTGTAGACAAAACCCTTCTTCGTTGTCGCAAAAAAGCTTATGGTTGCTGCCGCATAGGTGTCGGGCACCGACAGATAAATATCGCCGCGCACCGGCTCGTTGGTCACCGCAAAATCATTATACGGATAGCCGGTCGAGATTTTCGAGACGCTGGCAAACTGGTCGCCAATGAGGCTGACCCGTGTCAGCTCGCGCTTCGATACAATGCAGTCGATCGAGCCGCCGTCGGCGGTCTGCTTATATTGGTCCGCATAGAGCGGACTGGCGACGGCGAGCAATGGAAGCAACGCAGCGATGATTTTTATCATGGGCATCATTGGGGGTCCTTCGATGGGTCTTCGTCTGCGATTTGCGCGAAGCCGGAAAGGCCAAGGCGCAAACCCTGATAGGTCCAGCTGAAGCGGAAGCGGCGGTCGTCGCTGGCAATCACTTGCGCTCCGACAAAGGTTTTAAGTGTGCCGCGAACCTCGGACGCGAGCCCTTGGGGATCGACAGTCATGCTCTTGATGACGAAGGCCTGTGTGACGTCCGAACCGCGTTGCTCGTCGACAATCCGCACGAGCTCCGATTTGAGCGAACCATGCGATTTGGGATCGGCCAGTTCGAGGATCTGCGCCATCCAGTAATCGAGATTTTCAGGGCTCCGGTTCAGCAGCATCAAAGCCGCATCACGGGTCACAAGTTCGAGATAGTCAGCAGTTACTTCGCCGCTGGATATGGTGAGAGCTTTGGAAGCAGTTGGCACCAGCACGATCTCACGGTCGCGGGTAGCCGCAAGCCCGGTTGCGACGATCAATGCGATGCCGAGGGCAGCGCTGGTAAGCGCCAGCATGTTGCGTTGCCGCAGCAAGCTTTGTGAGCGTTCGTGTGAAATATCAAAATGCATGTGCGTTCTCCCTCAACCCGCCAACAGGCGGCAATGTGAGGGCGGCGTGCACTTCAGACCGGTCAGCCCGTGCGGCAAATACCAATAGGCGGCGTGCCGGACCCATGAACTTGCCCGCCCTGCCTTTGCCTTTCGCAAGGTGAACCAGGCTCCAAAAGCCAATGCGATGCCTATGAAAATATGCTGCGTCAGAATGCCCCAGGTGAAGGGGACAATCAGCCCGGCAAACTCATCGAGTGTCCAGAACCCTATAAGTTCAGGATCGTCGAGCCTGCGGGGAACAATATACCGGTCTGTCATGATGCCGCCCTCCGTCAGTTCGTCGTCAGATGATGGCCGTGACGACGGACGTGACGATCGGTACACCGGTGCCAACACCGATGCCGACGCCCACAGGCACCGCGATCTGTGATAGCGTGAAGCGGCCGGATGCGAGGCCAATGAGGCCGCCGGCCAGGCTCAACACGGTGATGATTTTACCGCCCGAGCCTTCGAGAAAATCCGTGAATTTGGTAAGGGCAGGGGCAAATGTTGTGTCTGCACCGGCAAAAGCAGCAGATGCAGCCAGCGCCGCGATGGCAACCGGCAACAATATTGCACCAACGCCAACACGGCGGGGTTTAAGCGATAAAGTAGTCATGGGGTTCAATCTCCAACAGTCGAGTGGCAGCGATTTCGTTCGCTGTTCGTTCTTACTGGGACTAGGGGATTGAAATAGGAAAGCGGGAACAGTGATAGCGAGGTGTTTGAGGTGAAAATCGCAGCGAAGCGGCGTATGCTGACCGCAGATGACGCAGGAAATGCCCGATTTGCGTTCCTGAATGGCCGACGAATCGGCCGGAGGCGGACGAGAATTGCAGCTTCATGTCGAATCGTCTCAAAATAGGAAATCTTATATGTTCTAACTTTGTTCTTTTTGCTTTCCTACAGTTGTGGAGTCGGAATATTGCTTCGACTCAGATAATGGACGCCAAGGAGTACCAGGTTATGATCAACCAAATTGCCGAGCCACCAGCCATTGAAGACGTACTTGCACGCACGCTTGCAAGGGCCATCGAGAATTCAGGAAGGCCCAAGCGCGACATTGCGAGCGAGACGGGTTTCCATAAGGATGCGTTGTTACGCGTCATTCGCGGCACCCGGTCTGTTACTGTCGATGAAGCGCTGCGCTTGTTCGCAGCTGCTGGTGTCCCGGCGCGGGGAACATTGTTTCTGGCACTTGCGGGCAAGGAGGAACTGGCAGCGAGTTGGATGCATCACGAGATGGGAGAATTTTGGGATGAGCTTGTATCATCAATGCCGGGAACGTTGAATGACGCGCTGCAAGACAAGCTCAATGAGGTGCGACCCCGCTGGGCTGTTGGGACGTCCAAATTGGTTGCGCGCCTGGTGTCAGAACATATCGATGACATTGCGAGCCGCGATTTGTCGCTCGCTTTAGGGCGCTGAGCGGCGGCGATGGAAATGCAATCGCCCGCCGCTGAATGTAAGGATGCAAATGCTGCCCCTCGTCGTGTACGCCTAATTAGGTTGCCGGAGGTAATTGCCCGCGTCGGCATCAAGCGCTCGATGATTTACCGCCTGATGGGTGAGGGGAGATTTCCGCGATCGCGGTCACTCGGACCCAAATGCGCTGTCTGGGTCGAGAGCGAGGTAGACGAATGGGTCAATGCGGTTGTCGATGCGCCGACTTGAGATATGAAAAATCGCTAAGGCGAGATACGGTGGATTGCTGCCGGCGCACCAACCGCGCTGCCCACTGACTGACCGAAAAGTACGCTGAAGCAGGGGTTGCCCGCGATCCACTAACAGGCTTCTTTACCAAAAATCGGACGTTCGGAATCGGCTCGCGAGATAAAAAAACCAAAATCGAAATGTGGGAATAAATGTGGGAACGACCTCGCGGTAACCTAATATTCCTAATATAAATCAATAATTTATTGGATAAAAATGGTTCCCCGGTAAGGATTCGAACCTCAATAGACGGAGTCAGAGTCCGTAGTCTTACCGTTAGACGACCGGGGAACAGAGGCCGGGCGTATATGCGGGTGCCCTTGCATGGTCAACCCGCTGAATTGGGTCGGCTGCGACGATATTCAAAAATGTTGAATTTTTAACGTACAACGCGTACCACGGCTTCAGGTACCGGCAGAACATCTGCCCGGATAGAACATAAGAAGTGAGTTTACGGCTATGGGCGAGAATGTCGCACCATCGCCGCAAAAGGGACGCGGGCGTAAACGTAAAAAACCGCCCCGTCGCAAGAATGCGGCACCCAAGGCTGCAAAACTGCAGCAAGCTTCGGCTGAGGGCGCAGCGCGTGCGGACACATCCAAGACTTCTCCGAAAGCAGCCAAAAGCTTTGTTCAGCCGGACAGCTCAGCGTTGCGGCGCAACTGGCTTGAGCGCACGGCCTATGCCGCGCTTGACCTTGGCACGAACAACTGCCGGTTGTTAATCGCGCGGGCTGGCGGAGATGATTTCACCGTGGTTGATGCGTTTTCCCGTGTTGTCCGGCTGGGCGAGGGGCTTACCTCCACTGGCCGGATGAGCGACGAGGCCATGGACCGCGCGGTTGAGGCGCTCACAGTGTGCGCCGAGAAGTTGAAAAAACGTAACGTGGTTTTGGCCAGGTCGGTTGCGACAGAGGCGTGTCGTCAGGCGGTCAATGGTGCGCAATTTATCGAGCGCGTCAAACGTGAGACGGGTATCCACCTCGACATCATCAGCCCAAAGGAAGAAGCGCGGCTCGCTGTCATGGGATGCCACGCATTGCTGGAGCAGGGCGCTGGCCCCGCGCTGATATTCGATATTGGCGGCGGATCAACTGAGCTTGTGCTGGTGTCGACCAGTGGCCTTGTTCCTGAAATATTGGATTGGGTTAGCGTTCCCTGGGGCGTAGTTTCTTTGACCGAAAGCGAGCGGGCGGAGGCGGAAACGCCCGAGCAACTGAACGCCATTTACACATCGATGCGCGCCAAGGTGATGGCAAGCTTTGCCGAGTTCGCTGCACGCTTGCCCGAAGATGGCGGCGACCGCAGGCTTTTGGGAACTTCAGGTACGGTAACAACACTCGCCAGCGTCTATCTCAAGCTGAACAGCTATGACCGCCGCGCAGTGGATGGGCTGCATTTACCCACGGCCGCCATGCGCGACATCAGCCGTGAACTTGCACGCCGCAATATCGAGGGTCGCGCTGAATTCCCGACGATCGGGCATGAACGCGCGGACTTGGTCGTTGCTGGCTGCGCCATCCTTGAGACTATTTTTGATATATGGCCCGGTGAGCGGCTGGGCGTTGCGGATCGCGGCATTCGCGAGGGCATTTTGCGTGCGCTAATGGCCAGCGATGCCAAGCGCAGAAATCGACGGAACTGATAATGGCAGATAATTTATTTGGTGGAAAAGACTCCGGCCGGACATTGGCGGGCAAGCAGAAGGTCAAGACGGCCAAGCGGCGAACCGCAGGCTCGACCCGCTGGCTTGAGCGGCAGTTGAACGACCCTTATGTGAAGCGCGCGCATGGCGAGGGCTATCGCAGCCGCGCGGCATATAAGCTCGTTGAGTTGGACGAGAAGTTTCACATATTGCGCGGCAAGAAAGCTGTCGTCGATCTGGGTGTAGCACCGGGCGGTTGGGCACAAGTGGTGCGCAGGCAACAGCCCAAGGCCGCAATTGTCGGTATTGATCTGTTACCGGTCGATCCACTCGAAGGCGTTGTGCTGCTCGAAATGGATTTCATGCACGACAGCGCGCCTGATCGGTTGATTGCTGAACTCGGCAGCGCGCCGGACCTCATCTTGTCCGATATGGCGGCGAATACCGTAGGTCACAAACAGACCGACCATTTACGCACGATGGGCTTGGTCGAAGCTGCGGTCGATTTTGCTATTCAGGTCCTGCAGCCAGGGGGCGATTTTGTTGCAAAAGTGTTTGCGGGGGGGACTGACCCGGTGATGCTGAGCATTCTTAAGAACAACTTCACCACGGTCAAACACGCCAAGCCTCCAGCAAGCCGCAAGGGTTCGGTGGAATGGTACGTGATTGCCCAAGGCAAGAAAGCCTAAGCGGCCTCGCGCACTTTCGCTACGGCGGCTTTCAGGGCATCGAGCCCAACGGCACCTTCCAGTATCTGGTCACCGACAATGAAGGTCGGGGTGCCGCCAAAGCCAACTTGCTGCATGATCGCAATGTTGCTTTCGACTTCAGCGATCGCTTCACGCGAGCTTGCGAATTTTTCCGCTGCAGCAAGGTTCATGCCTGCTTTTGAGGCGGCTGCGCGGATGCTTTGGGCGTCAGGGCGTCCACCGCTGAACATGGCATCGTGGAAAGCCTTGTGCTTGCCTTGTTTGGCTGCTGCAAGCGCCCATAAGGCAGCGTCGCGGCTCGTCGCGCTGAGGATTGGCACCTCGCGGATGACAATGCGGATATTGCTGTCGCCATCAATGAGCTTTTGCACATCTGCAACGCTTGAACGGCAAAATCCGCAGTTATAATCGGTGAACTCGACGAGCGTGACATCGCCATTGGGATTACCGAATTCTGCGCCGGGGAAGGGCACTGTCAGCTTACTGCCCGCGGCGGTAAGGCGCTTTGTTGCCTCACGCTTTTGCAGTACACCGATGGCCTCGGTGATAATCTCCGGATTTTCCAATATATAGGCGCGTACTATCGCTTCGGTTGCTTTGCGGTCATCGGCGTTCATACCCGCGACTGCCGCCGCCTTCTTTGCCTCGTCTGATGCAGCGCCGGATGGTTCTTGCACTGATTCAGGTGACTTGGGCCAGAACAGATAAGCGCCGATTGCTGCCAGCAAAAGCGCAGCGGAAAGAATAAGGATAAGCGGCGTACGCGTCGTCGTTTGGTTGTTCATAGCGGCCCAATTAGCTCCAGGCGCACCCAGTTGCCAGCCAATTCAGCGCTTCCGCTTCTTGAGTTGCGCGAGCTTTGCTTCTGCCACCATGTTGATGTCCTGAGCGCGGATCCAATCGGGTGAATATTCGGGTAGGCCAGCCATTGCAGTCTGTGCATTGGGCAAAGCGAGTTGCGGAGCCCCTTCCATAAGGTAACGCTCCGCACTGGCGAGGGCAGCACGTGCAGTATCACCCTTTTGTTCGTAGACGACGCCCAATTGATACCAAGCAAAAGGATTTTGATTGTCCTTCGTGACCGCTGCTTTCAGCACCTGAGCGGCTTCATCGAGGTTTTTCTTGTCCTCGGTCGCAATGAGGGCATGCCCGAATATGGCAGCGATCAGCGGCTGGTTACCGGTCAGGTTTACAGCTTTGCGCAGCGGAACAATTGCGTCCACTGGCCTACCGGATTCCAGTAATATCTGTCCGTGGAGTTCAAGGAAATAGGGATCGTCTGGGGCAGATGCGACGAGTGTAGAAGATTCATCCAGTGCCTTTTGCGGATAGGCTGACTTATGCCACGCATAGGCACGGGCATAGCGTGCAGGAATGCTTTTGTCGCTTTCGGGATAATCGCGCATCGTTGCCGTCGGATCAGCAAGATAGCCCGTCAACTTCGCCTTGATCCGTTTAAAATCATTCTCCCACTTCGGGTTCAGCGGCGCATTCCAAGCAGGATCGGCAGAATATTTGTCTTGAAGCACAGAAATACGTTCACCCGACAATGGGTGTGTGCGCCCATAGCTATCTTCTTGCGGGATACCGAGGCGGAATTCGAAATTCTGCAGCTTTTTGAAAAAGCTGATGGAGCCTCGGCCCGAAATGCCTGCGGTTGAAAGATATTGCGCACCTGAAGCATCGGCCGTGCCTTCTTGTCCACGGCTATATGCGAGGAACTTGCCCATCGCCGCTTGTTGGCCCGCGGATAAGATTCCCATGCCAGCTTCGCCGGCGCCAGCAGCGATAGCCGCAGCGGCCAGTATCAAGCTGGCAATGCTGATGCCGCTTGCGACCGAAGCACCTTCGTCATAACGAACGGCGTGGCCGCCCACGACGTGGCCAAGCTCATGCGCGATCACGCCCTGCACTTCGTTTGCGGTCGTTGCCGCGTCGATCAAACCGCTGTGCAGATAAACGGCTTGGCCGCCCGCGACGAATGCATTGATGGATTTGTCGTTGATAAGGATGATGTCGACATTGTTCGGATCAAGTCCCGCGGCGGCAATCAACGGCGCCGAAATTTCTTTGAAAAAAGCTTCGGTTTCGGCATCGCGCAAAATGGATTGCGCCATTGCCGGCCGCACCGATATCCATATGGCAAGAAACAACACGAATGCTGTTCGCAGGGCACGAATTGCAGAATTGTTCATTTGCGGTGAATGGCCCGAACCGCATGAACGCGCAATGAAGAAGTTGTGCAAAACAAAACCCCGCCAGTCACTGACCAGCGGGGTTTTGTTTGAACGATCATTCGGGTTTAACCGAAAGTGCGTTGCCACCAACCTGAACGAGGTGCGCCGTCGTCGGCCCCACCAGCTTCGGTCGTGGAAGTTACATCCTGTGTAGCATCCTTGGCGGCTGCTTTTTTGCGTGGCGCCTTGGCTTTTACCTTCGGTGCCTCGGCCGTTTCGTCAGCTACCGCTTCAGTTGCAGGTGCTTTTTCTTTTGCACGGCTGCGTGGCTTTGCTGGTGCTTTCGCTTTGGCGGTAGGTGCTTCTGGCGCTTCGGTTGCTTTCACTTCCGGTGCCTCGGCTTCAGTAACGACCTTTTCAGCCTTGGGCTTTGCCCGGCTTGCACGCTTCGGTTTTGCGGGCGCTTCGGCAGGTGCTTCACCAACTTCGGGGTCAGCTGTTGCTGGCACTTCGGTTGTCGCTTCGCCCACTACTGTCTCGCGGTCGCGATCACGGCCTCTGCCGCCGCGACGACCACGACGGGCCTTTGGCTTGGTTTCGCCTTCGACGTCGCTCTCAGTTTTGGCTGTTTCCGCGTTGCTGTCGCCTTCACGACGTTCAGCAGTGTCGTTTTCACTGGCAACAGCATCTTCGCCTTCTGGACGGCCATCGCGATCACGGCCTTTGCCACCACGACGTCCACGACGACGCTTGCGCTTGCGGCCTTCGCCGGCTTCACCTTCTTCACGTGGACGCTCTTCGCGCGCTTGGCGTGGTTCGCGTGCAACCTCTTCGGCTTCGACTTCATCGTCGAAATCGTCGATTTCGTCTTCGATATCATCGTCGTCGAAATCGATGATGGGCGGCAGCTCGACTGGCCGCTCTGGACGTGGACCTGAGCTGGACACGGCGAGCTTTGCACCCTCGGTTTCGCCATTGGGCACAATCAGCACGCGGACGTGATAGCGCTCTTCAATCGCGGCCAGTTCTGCACGCTTGTTGTTGAGGCAATAGATTGTGGCTTCCTGGCTCGCTTGCAGAACGATCTGGCTGCCATGGCCCTTGGCCGCTTCATCTTCGATGAGACGCAGCGCGGACAAAGCAGCGGACGATGCCGTGCGCACAAGGCCAGTGCCTTCACAATGCGGACATTCGCGGGTCGATGCTTCAAGCACGCCTGTGCGCAAACGCTGGCGGCTCATTTCCATCAGACCGAAGCTTGAAATACGACCGACCTGAATACGGGCACGGTCATGCTTCAGTGCTTCTTTCATCGCGCGCTCGACTTTGCGGGCGTTCGAATGATGCTCCATGTCGATGAAGTCGATGACCACAAGGCCAGCCATGTCGCGCAAACGCAACTGACGGGCTATCTCGCGTGCGGCTTCCAGGTTTGTGGAAAGCGCGGTTTGCTCAATGCCATGTTCTTTGGTCGAACGGCCTGAGTTGATGTCGATCGAAACCAAAGCTTCAGTTGGGTTGATGACGATATAGCCACCTGACTTCAACTGAACGATAGGTTGATACATGGCGTTCAACTGATCTTCGACATGGTAACGCTGGAACAGCGGAACCGGGTCCGCATAATGCTGCACACGCTTGGCGTGGCTTGGCATCAGCAGCTTCATGAAGTCCTTTGCGGCCTTATATCCGTCAGGCCCCTCGACGAATACCTCGTCAATGTCCTTGTTGTAGATATCACGAATGGCACGCTTAATGAGGTCGCTGTCTGTGTGGATCAGCATCGGCGCTGCACCACGAAGCGTGCGCTCACGGATTTCGTCCCAAAGCCGCGCGAGATAATCAAAGTCGCGCTTGATTTCAGGCTTCGTGCGCGCAAGGCCAGCGGTCCGGATGATGCAACCCATGGTGGATGGCAAAGTCAGGTCCGAAATAATCGTCTTCAGACGCTTACGGTCAGCGGCGCTGTGAATTTTGCGGCTGATGCCGCCACCATGCGACGTATTTGGCATCAAAACGCAATAACGGCCGGCAAGGCTAAGATAGGTCGTCAGGGCAGCGCCCTTGTTGCCGCGCTCTTCCTTTACGACCTGGACCAGCAAAACCTGGCGGCGATGAATGACGTCCTGGATTTTGTAACGGCGACGCAGGTTCATGCGCTTTGCACGGACTTCGTCGCTGGCTTTTGGTGCGCGGCTCTCACCATTGCGTCCGCCACGTCCACGGCGACGGCGGTTGTTACGGCCATTCTCGCCGCGATCGCCTTCGTCTGACGCATCGTCACCATTGCTGCCAAGATCAGGCTCTTCGCCCTCAGTCATGTCAATGGTGTCGACGCTGTCGTCGCTGTCGACTTCAATCAGGTCAGTGACGTCGTCTTCACGCTCGGCAGAACCCTGCATGATGTCGGAAGGCTCGTCGCTTTCTTCCTCTTCCTGCTCACGCAGCGCAGCTTCTTCCGCAGCAGCTTCGGCTTCTTCAGCCAACAACCGCTCGCGATCTTCACGCGGTATTTGATAATAATCGGGGTGGATTTCGGCAAAAGCCAAAAAGCCGTGGCGATTGCCACCATAGTCTACGAACGCCGCCTGAAGCGAAGGTTCAACTCTTGTTACTTTTGCGAGGTAGATATTGCCTTTGAGCTGCTTGTGCTCGGCCGATTCAAAATCGAATTCCTCAATCTGGTTTCCTGTGACGACTGCGACCCGGGTTTCCTCCCGGTGCCGCGCATCGATTAGCATACGCGTTGTCATTGATATTACTCCAGCGAGCATGGCGCTCGGTTGTCAGCCAAAGGCCGCTCGCTCTATTGTTGATGCGTTGCCAGACCGAACGCAGAGCGTTCCTGTCGGCAAAGCGATATGGTGGGAATGTAAGAATTGCGTCTGCTGCTTGTGCATGGCGGGCGTGTATCGCGCGCGCTTGATTTCCAACCCATGCGCCAGTCCCTGTGCGGGCGGCGTTGGTGGAAATATCATGCCTCATGTAGCGTCAACCTGTTAATATGCCGAGTGGAAAAGAACCAACGGCGGATTGTCGGGAAGATCAGTTGAAGTTCCCTGTAGCTATTCGCTAGCACTCCAGCCTGTTGTCGGCAAGAGCATCGCGCGAATTAGCTTTCTATTATGGATCGAAAAACCGGTTTTTACGCTTAATTCGCCATTAACCCTATCTGGACACCAGGGTTTACGCTTCCATGGCTAACAACGCGTTCATCATATGGGCGGAGTTGGCGCGTGGACGAAAAAAATTTCTGGACGAGGACAACAGCAAGAACCCATAAGCGACATATGCTCGCTGCCGCGCTTTTTGCCACCTTGCCGGTCTTCTCGTCACCCGCGATTGGCGGAGCAATTCAGCAAGTTTCGGCGCAGGATGGCGCCATCATCGTGCAGTTCGATGATATTGTCGAAAAGGCGGCAGTTTTTGCGCTCACTGGACCGGACCGGATAGCAGTCGACGTGTCCGGTGCAAAAGCAGGTTTCACCGTACAGCCGGGCGGGCCCGTTCTCAACATTCGGCAGGGGCAATATAACGCTGAAACCGCGCGCATTGTTCTCGACCTAGCCGAACCGGCCATTGTGACTGGCGGCACATTTTCTGCGGATGGCAAAAGCCTAAAGCTTAGCCTGTCGTCCGTTGCGCGCACAGCTTTTTCGGGCGCAGTGGGGCGGGGGAAAACCCAAATCGTGCCACCCATGGCATTTCGCGCTGAACCACCAAAAAGGCGTTATGAAGTCACTGCGCCAATCCGCACAAATGTCGCCAAAGGCCTTCCAAAAATAAGCGGACCTGCGGATGCAAGCCTACCGCTCGTTGTAATTGACGCAGGTCATGGCGGCCACGACCCGGGCGCGATAAGTCCACATGGCGGTCAGCGCGAGAAAGAAGTCACATTGGCTATCGCAAAGGCGGTGCGCGACGAAATGCTGAAAAGCGGCCGCGTGCGTGTTGCGTTAACGCGCGACAACGACAAATTTGTCGTGCTGCAGGACAGGTATCAGATCGCGCGCAAACTGAACGCGGATCTTTTCATTTCGATTCACGCGGACAGCGCCGAAAATCGGCAAGCCAGCGGCGGCACCGTTTACACGCTGTCCGAGGTTGCGTCTGATCGTGAGGCACAACGGCTTGCTGCCCGTGAAAACAAGGCAAACATCATTAATGGCGTTAATCTGGGCGGAGCCGATGCGAATGTATCGTCGATCCTCATCGACCTGACGCAGCGCGAAACCATGAATGTGTCAGCGGATTTCGCAAAGCTGCTGTTGCGCGAGGCGACGCCGAACATGCGCATTCGTGGAAATTCGCACCGCTTTGCCTCGTTTATCGTGCTCAAAGCGCCAGATACGCCATCGGTATTATTTGAGACCGGCTATCTCAGCAATGAAACCGATGTCAGTTTTCTCGCATCGTCAAACGGCCAACAAAAAGTCGCACGGGCCGTGGCAAATGCGATTCAAGTCCACTTTGCACGCAGAATCGCGACCCGATAACCAGCCGCCGCAGTAAAATCGCGCTAAGTTGCAGAACAACATTCTGGACCTGTCCGGCAAATCGGCTAGAGAGGGCCGATAATGGATAACTCGTCTCCGACCACCGAAGAGCCAACTGCTGTCAGTTACAAGCTGAAACGCGAAGCCGAAGGATTTATCGGCAAGTGGCAGGGCTGGTGGCAAAGTAAACGGTTTCGGCTCGCGACCTACGCGGTTGGGGCGCTGGTTCTGTTTCTTATGCTGTTCTGGGTGCTTTTTGCGCGCAATCTGCCCGATGCCGAGGCGTTGATCGAATATGAATCTCCGCTGCCAACGGTGGTGCGCGACATTAACGGAGAACCATTTCACAGCTACGCGCGCGAACGCCGCGTTCAACTGGAATATGCCGATTTTCCCAAATTGTTGGTCCGGGCCTATCTGGCCGCTGAAGACAAAACATTCTTCAGCCATGGCGGTATCGATTATCCCGGTATCGCATCCGCTATTTTCGACAATATCTTCAGCAGCAAACGCTCGCGCGGCGCTTCGACCATAACGCAGCAGGTCGCCAAAAACCTGTTGCTGACCAACGAGTATAGCTACACCCGCAAGGTCAAAGAGGCGATTTTGGCCAAGCGCATCGAAAACGCGCTGACGAAGCCGCAAATCCTGTCGCTTTACCTCAATGAAATCGCGCTCGGCCGACAGGCATTTGGCGTGGAGGCCGCAGCACAGGCCTATTTCGGCAAAAGCGTCGACCAGCTTCAATTGCATGAAATGGCATTTCTCGCCATCCTGCCCAAGGCGCCAGAACGTTACGGTCGCGCTAAGAATGCACAGCTTGCCATTGCCCGCCGTAACTGGGTGCTCGGCGAAATGCGCAAGAATGATTGGATTACCGACGCGCAGCTAGCGACCGCCCGTGCCCAGCCGCTCGGCCTCGTGGCGCAGCGCGGTACCGGATATAAAAATGTCGGCGGCTATTTCGCTGAAGAAGTTCGCCGCCAGCTCATTGAACGCTTTGGCGAAACCGATGCTGACGGACCCTATAGCGTCTATTCGGGCGGTCTGTGGGTGCGTTCATCCATGAACGCTGATTACCAGATACTTGCGACCCAAGCACTGCGCGATGGTTTGCTGCGCTATAACGCCGGTAAAGCGTGGAAAGCCAATATGGGCACGATTGACGTGTCCGATGACAAGTGGACGTCACGATTTGCAGCGACCAACATCGCCATCGATTACGCCAATTGGCGGGCAGGCGTCGCACTTGGCAAGGGTAAGGTCGGTTTTGCAGACGGCACTGTGGGGCTCTTAGATGGCAGCCCGGCGGCAATGCGAGCTGGTGATGTCATTGCTGTCGCGCCCAATGGTACGAATAGCTACGCCGTGCGCAGCGTACCTGAAGTGGGCGGCGGTATGGTTGTGCAAAACCCCCTAAACGGACGGGTTTTGGCCATTCAGGGCGGTTTTGATAATCGCATTTCAAGCTTTAATCGCGCCACGCAGGCCCAACGCCAGCCAGGATCTACGATCAAGCCTTTCGTTTATGCGACGGCGCTCGACAATGGCATGACGCCGACATCCATCATCGTCGATGGACCATATTGCGTATGGCAGGGCGCATCACTTGGCCAAAAATGCTTCCGCAACTTTAGCGGTAGTGGCGCTGGGCCGCAAACGATGCGTTGGGGGCTGGAACAATCACGCAACCTGATGACGGTGCGTGCTGCCGCAGAGTCGGGCATGGACAATGTGACCAATACCTTCCGCGACGTCGGCATCGGTGATTATCCAGATTATCTTTCTTATGCTTTGGGTGCGGGTGACACGACCGTTCTCAAGATGGTCAATGCATATTCGATGCTGGTCAATCACGGCCGCGAATTGAAGCCTACCCTCATTGATTTTGCGCAGAACCGTAAAGGTAAAGTCATTTTTCCTGCCAAATGGAAGCCGTGCAACGGTTGCAGTGCGAAGGATTGGAACGGCAAGCCAATGCCCCGCTTCGCTGCGGCTGGCAAACAGGTCATGGACCC
>JAIXOE010000018.1 GCA_027486895.1 Sphingomonadales bacterium | reverse complement strand
TGCGCGCTTGATCGCGGGCAGGGTGCTGTTCCTGCAGGTAAGCCTGAAAGACTGCAAATCATCGTCAATGCCCCGGCCAATGGCGACACGGAAAATTACGCATCGAAGGAGAGAGAAAGATGCACAACGGACATGCTGGCACGCTTGCGCGCGTGCGGACTGGAACTGGAAGAACCGCTACCGCATCGGCTGGTGACGCCGGCGGATTTCGCGACACTCTTCCCGGCGACGGGTGGAGCCCTTTATGGACGGGCCTCGCACGGGTGGGCGGCGTCCTTCCTCCGGCCAGGCAGCCGGACATCGATCCGTGGGCTTTATTGCGCGGGCGGGGCGACCCATCCGGGCGCGGGAGTACCAATGGCCGCCTTGTCGGGGAAGCTTGCGACACAAGCCTTGCTGTCCGACCATATTTCGACACCGTGGTTCCACCGCAAGGCTACCGCTGGTGGTATGTCGACGCGCTCAGCGATGATGGGCGCTTCGGGCTAACCATAATCGGGTTTCTGGGCAGCGTTTTCTCGCCTTATTACAAGAAATCGGGTCGCGACATTCCCGTTGACCATAGCTGCCTTAACATCGCGCTGTACGGCAAGGGCGCGCGCTGGGTGATGACCGAGCGCGGAGCGTCAGACACATGCCAAGAACGTGACACACTGCAAATTGGACCAAGCGCGATGCGATGGGACAAGGACCGGCTGATCATCGACATCGAAGAACGCGACATCCGCCTGGGTATTCCGTGGCGGCGGCGGGTAAAGGGTCAGATCATTCTGTACCCTGAAATGTTCAACGAACGCAGCTTCAAGCTTGATCCCGCTGGTCACCATTGCTGGCAAGCCATTGCCCCACGCGCGCGCATCGAAGTGAAGATGGAGCAGCCAAATATCGCGTGGAACGGCAGCGGTTATCTCGACAGCAACCACGGCAGTGAACCCATCGAGGACGGCTTCCAAAGCTGGCACTGGTCACGTGCGCATGTCGGCAAACAGGTTGCCGTCACCTATGAAGGCAAGCGCCGCGACGGAAGCCATTTCGCGAGCGCGCTTCGCTTTGACGCGAGTGGAACACCGCAAGAAGAGGAACTGCCACTGGTGGCACCACTGCCGCCTACTTATTGGTTGATGCAGCGGCAGACGCGGGCCGATCGCGGCCATGCGTCAGTGATAAAAACGTGGGAAGACTCCCCCTTCTACGCACGCACGGCGGTGTCTGCGCGGATTTATGGGGAACCCGTTGTCGCGATTCAGGAGAGCATTTCGCTCGACCGCCTCATCAACCCCGTGGTGCAATTCATGCTGCCATATAAAATGCCGCGGGAGACTTAACGGTCTTTCGAAGCTTCGTCGGTCGCTGCCTTTTTCTTATCCTTGGCAATCTCGCGGTTGATTGACCATAATTGCCAAAAGCCGAAGCCCAAGGTGACAATGCCGCCGAAGACGATTTCTATCCAACCCATATTGTCGAATGCGCTTGGTTCCATGATCTTCTCCTACCTCATTCTTACTATTACCGTAGTGCTGAACCTGTCGAAGCACGCTTCTCGGATGTTGCACCACACCTGAGAGGCGCCATTCGACGTTCGCCAGCGCTATGCGCTGACGGCTCAGGGCTATGGTAAACTGTCTTTCATGTTCGCTGTGGCAAATGCCCGGACAATCTGCACCGCTTGCGCCGGATCTTCTTCGTGTGCCAAATGGCCTAAAGCAGCCATTTCCTGCATCTCGCAACCGGGAATAAGCGCAGCGGCCTGAACAACCGCTGCTTTGGGAATCGCGGCGTCCTTTGCGGCGCTGACCAACAGCACCGGTGATGCGAGATCCTTGAGCCTTGCCCCCAGCCCCTCAAGCCTCCAGTTTGCCATCATCCGGATGGCGCCATCGCAATGGCCGGATTTGCTGAACAGCCGTGTGTAATATTTCACGCCCGCGGCGTCGATCTGCGATCCCGTCGAGCGCGCGAGGAATTTGGCGGTCTGGCCCGGGGCTTGTGCCATGCGCGAGAAGATGATCGAGACGAACGGGTTGGTGAACAGCATTTTGGCGAGTTGCGGGAAGATCTTGGCGGCAAGGCCAGGGAAGGGCATCAAAGCGGGTGTGAAGCCAATGAGCGGCGCTTGCCAGCCCCGTTCCAACAATAGTTGCGCCGCTATCGCGACACCCGCACTGTGACCGACGACGACATCGGGCTTTATGTCCAGCGCGTCGAGCAAGGCAGCAACCGATGCCGCCATGCCGTCAACAGTCACTCTGCCCGTTACGCCGGACTTGGTGAATCCATGGCCAGGCAGGTCCATCGCCACGACTCTATAATGTTCCGCAAGCGACGGCATGACGTCGCGCCAGCTATGTGTGGAGGCACCTGTGCCGTGGATGAGGAGGCAGACCGGAGCGTCTTCATCTTTTGGCGACATTGTTTGAACGTGCCATTCATAGCCACCGGCACGAACAAATTGGCTCGCGTCACGGTTCGGCCAATCCTTGCCGTCGCTGGCCCAATCAGGATAGCGCCCGCTCATTGTGCGTTTAGGCTTTCGATCGCGGCAACCATCGCGGCGCTCTGCGCCTGTGGCAATGGTAAGTAACGCCCGTTTAGCGCGGCGGCTAACTCGGCGGCCTCGTCGCGTGGACGCGGCGAAATATCGATCACGATACAATTCAACCCAAGCGCAGCAATTCTGTGCGACGCCTGATGCGCCTCCTCCATCGCAACGGCGCGATTGGCGGTGCCATCGGACGCGACATTTCCTTTGCCGTCGGTGAGTATTGCGATTGTGGGCGTTTGTCCCGCACGTTGGGCCGCCTCCGCAAGTTGCTGTGCCGCCATTAGGCCTGCCGCGAGTGGCGTGCCACCCCCGCCGGGCAATGCGGCCAGCGCACGCCGCGCACGCGTCAACGATCTGGTGGGCGGCAACAATATTTCGGCTGCCGATTGCCGGAACGCAATCAACGCGACCTGGCTGCGCTTCACATAGGCTTGCGCCAGCATCATCTCGACCGCACCCTTGGCTTCGGCCAGTCGTGACAGTGCGGACGACCCTGAAGCATCGACCGCGAATATCGTTAGGCTCTCCGTGCGTTGCTCATAATGCCGCACGCGCAAGTCGGATTTGCGAATATGGATAATGCGCGCGTCATCGGCCGCTGCACTTTGCCGGCGGATATTCTGCCAAGGGGCCGCAGCGCGTAAACTATCGATCAACGACAATCTTTTGCCATTGCCCGGAACGCCGGGACGGCTACCCATTGGGCGACCACGTCGTGCTGACTTCTGCTTCTGCCCAGAACGACCCGCCGGACCTTTGCCACCGCGCTTTGTCGCGCCGTCGATCTGGTCGAGTATATGCTTGGGGATTGCAGCGGCCGCGGCGTCGAGCAGGATATCTTCAAGATCAATATCTTCGATCTTGCGGTCTTTGTCACTGTCGTATGGTTCATTGTCTTGCGGCTGGTCATTCTCCGGCTCGGGTGGAGGCGGACGCTCACTTTGCGGCATTTGCGTTGCACGCGGGGCAAGCACCAAGCGGACGGCAGCGGCTATGTCGTCGTCATTTGGGTGATTGCGGCCGTTTAGTGCAGCATGTGCCCGCGCAGTGTTATTGGCAAAAAGCAGCGCGCGGACCGAGCCGATTCCTAACGCTGCTGATGTCGCCGCAATGGCATATAGTTGCTCGTCGTTGAGGGGCTGAACGTCGGCAAGCGCTAATGGCTTGGCAAACGGCATGTCTGCGCGAAAACTGCGCAACGCGGATATGTCAGTGTAAAAGGCTACCCGCTCGGTGAGGACCGCTGGCGGCGCGTCGTCAGGCTCGGCGCTGTCGTCTAGCAAAATGGCGGCAACATCGCCGCCGTCCATGGCTTGCGAAATATGCGCGGCCACATTGGTGGCAACGCGTTCGGCCATCGGCAGGATGACGACACCGCCCGCCGCACTATCCAGCAGGCCAGCGCGCATGACGCTTTGCCCCGTCGACAGCGTTGCCGTCACGTCAAGTCCGCCAAGCAGACGCTCTGTATCCACATTTGACGGAATCTTCGCGACGGAGCCAAATTTGCCAATCGCATCTTTTGCGAATGCGACCATCTCATCCCGCGCGGGTCCATCTCCACGCAGGACAATACCGCCAAATGATGACGGCCACTGGACAAATATATGAACCGCCAATTCGGCGTCTGACATCACCGCTTTAACGGCAGTCGCGGCATTCACCCGAAAAGCTCTTCCAGTGCGCGTTCGATCCGAACCGTGGAGCCGGTTTCATCAAGCACGTTGCGCCGCAGCCGGTGACGAAGTGCCAATGGCGCGATGGTTTTAAGATGCGCGCGTGTCACGACTTTCTTGCCATCAAGCGCTGCCAGCGCGCGGCTGCCCCGCATCAATGTCAGTTCACCGCGCAACCCGTCGGCACCCACAGCCTTGCACAAGGTCGCCATATCCTCGAGCATTGCCTCCGGTGTTTCAACCTTGGGCAAGGCGGCCTTCGCCTTGGCAATGCGCTTCAATATCTTCGCGTCTTCGCTCGCCCAACTCTCGGCAAAGCCCGCTGCGTCCTGCTCGTTTGTATCGCATCGCTTCATGATTTCGACGCGGTCGGCAATGTCGTCTGGCGTGCGCACTTCTACAGACAGTCCGAAGCGATCAAGCAGCTGTGGGCGCAGCTCGCCCTCTTCGGGGTTACCACTACCCACCAGCACAAAGCGCGCCTTGTGGCGAACGCTAAGCCCATCACGCTCGACCAGATTTTCGCCCGATGCCGCGACATCGAGCAACAGATCAACGACATGGTCTTCAAGTAGGTTTATCTCGTCAATGTACAGAAAGCCGCGATGAGCCTTGGCGAGGAGCCCGGGCTCAAACTGCTTTTCCCCATGCGCCAGCGCGCGTTCAAGATCGAGCGTGCCAAGCACGCGGTCCTCGGTCGAGCCAAGCGGCAAGTCGACGAAAGGCACGGATACCTTGTGCGAACGCCTTCCGTCACAATGGTCAGGACAATCATGCGGGTGATCAGGATCGCAATTGAACCGGCATCCTTGCACAACTTTAATGAGGGGGAGGGTCGCCGCCAGCGCGCGCGCCGCCGTCGATTTTCCGGTGCCCCGGTCCCCAAAAATCATCACTCCGCCAATTCGTGCATCGACTGCAGCAATTAGCAACGCGCGCTTCATTTCGTCCTGTCCGACGATAGCGCTAAAAGGAAATCCGCCCATGGCGCATTGCTATCACACAAAAACCGCACGGCAAGCCGTGATTATACCGATCTGGTCGTTCATGGCATCTCAGCCCCGCGCGCAACGACAGAGTAGCGGTTGGAACATTCGCCCTGCTCTCCGGTTTTGAATGTTGTTTCAAAAAAATCCGGATGTTTCAAGGCACCTGTAACCCTGTTTTAACCAAGCTGGTGTTTGGGCGTTACCGTTAAGCACTGCATTTAAGGAGAAGCTGCATGATAGTGGGAAAAGAAGATGCCCGGGCCGGCAAGACCGGCGTCGGCGTGCGTTACGTTCTGGCAGTTTCGCTGACCCTTGCGGTCGTAGCAATGATCATCGTGTATTTGGGGGTTATATGACCAATATTGAAAATCTGATCGATCCCGATCCAAAGCCATTCAGTCCGCCAAATGAAGTCCCTGGAACTTCACCCGATGAAGTGTCCCCGGACCAAGGCGATACGGACTTCCCCGGAAGCATTCCGGACGAAACCCCGCTGGAATCGCCGGTCACAGATCCAAACTAAGTCACGACAAACAAACAGGACTGCTGGGGATGAACCTGACAGCCCTGTTTGGATCTTTAGCCAGTTTTAGCCTGCCGTTCCCGGATTGAACGATGGCGGGTCACTGGCGGGGAATGATGCGTCCGACATATCATCAACATCTTCCCAATCATCGCCGGGATTATCGCGCATAAATTCTGTTCCGGCATTGCGCGTTTGATCGAAATTTTCTTGCTCTGTTTCGTCATGTGCGAACGCGGCTGAAAAGTCATTCTTCCATTCGTCCGCTTTGGGAAGCCACTGGTTACGCGTGGCATATAGTCCTGCGCCCACTGCGACGACTGCACCTACAACAGAGGCAACCGCACCAAACCAAGATGGCAGTCCAGCTATGGATTGACCCTTTGCACGCCCGCCTCGAGTCTTTGTGGATTTGGTTGCACTCTTGGGACGTGACGCTTGGCTCGGTTTGCTTCTATTGCTTGCTGTGCCTTGCGCGGATCCGTTGGAACCATTGTTGGTCGATTTCTTCTGTGTATCTGAATTGGCCATGATGCTCACTTTCCTAGTGACTTGGGTTCGCACAATGAATGTTAACAAGTCGGCCAACGCATCGTTCCTCTTCATACCGTCGAATCAGGCCAGTTGAACGATTTGGACGTACAGTTGGAACCAATTGGCACGAGCACTGTTCTCCCCGCACTCTGAAAGGGAGAACTAACATGAATATCATTATTCTTCTGGTTGTCGGCGGCATCTTGGGCTGGCTTGCCAGCATCGTAATGCGCACTGACGGTCAACAAGGCATTTTCCTGAACATCATCGTCGGCATTGTAGGTGCCTTCCTTGCAGGATTCATCATCACGCCACTTATCGGCGGCGCCCCTATCACAAGTGGTGCCTTCGACATTCGGTCGCTGATCGCATCGTTCTTGGGCGCAGTAGTTCTATTGGCGATCGTTAATCTCGTACGTCGCGGTAGCGTCCGTTAATTTTTTAAAGAGGGAAATATCTATGAAAAAGTCCATTATGATTCTTGCAGCTTCTTTGTCGCTTGCAACGCTTGGCGCATGCGATGGCGCAACCGAGAATGCAAAAGAAAATCAGGCTGATGCAGTTCGTGACAATGCCGAAGTCCAAGCTGACGCTATGGAAGAAAAAGCCGACGCGACTGACACTAAAGTAGACGGCATGGATTCGACCACGGAAAATAAAATGGAAGCGGATGCACAAGCTGTCCGTGAAAAGGGCGACGCAAAAGCTGATGCCATGGAAGACAAAGCAGATACGACCGATAAATAATCGCTTCGTTCATGGAGTTGAAAAGGGCTCGTCGGGAAACCGGCGGGCCTTTTTTATAGGGCAGCCTCATACAGATGATGCAGGTAATTGGGGTTAAATACCGCAAGTTTGCGAAGGCCGTTAAGGTCATTGACGCGCAACGTGCCGCGTTGAATGGTGGCAACGCCGGTCGCGTTCAAATCCTTGATTGTCCGGCTGACATGCGGCTGCGTCATCCCCAGCGCGTCGCCAATGTCCGACTGTGTCAGCGGAAACCGGCACAGTCCATTTTCGGCAAGCCCAACCATTTTAAGGCGTAAAAACAACTCGCAGGCGAGGTGCGCCAGGCTCTCAACGGCGTTCCGTTGACCAACCGATACCAGCCATTCGCGCTGGATAGAGGCTCCAAGCAACGAGTCCCACCATAACGCCCGCAGCACTCTTGGGTGCTCATCGCCCAATCGTTCAAATTCAGCAGGACTGATCATCGCGAATTGTAGCGGTGTGATCGATCCGATCGAATGGTCCATAGCGTCCAATATATACACATGCAGGTCAGCTAGGTCGCCTGGGACAAAGAAGGCGAGAATTTGACGCCGTCCGTCTTCGAGAATCTTATACCGGCAAGCCCATCCATCGACGATGAGATTAACAGTTTTCGGGTCTTCGCCTTCGCTGATGATATCATGACCCCGCAAAAGGGATTTGACCCGGCGGGACGCCAGTGCGTCGATGGCCTGTTCACCATCTGCCTTTAATGGAATGAAAGCGTTCAGTTTTCGAACGAGAAACTGCCCTGACATCTTTTCCTCCAACGTGATCGGCGGTGCTCGTCTATGCTGTGATTGCGGCGCTGCCGCTTGATCTAGGCATTTGTGGCAATCCGAACGTCAAAATCACCCGGGTTCCGGCGCCCACACCGCTACTGATGTCCAACTTGCCATCGACTTGCGTGGCAAATCCCCGCATCAGTTCAGTTCCCATTTGGCCGCTTTTGTCATTAACTACATAGCCTTGGCCATTGTCGGAAATGTCCAAAACCGCATTGTCGCCGTCTAAGTGAAACTTCAATGTTACCGCGCCTTTCGATCCGGCCGGAAATGCATGACGGAACGCGTTTGTTACGGCTTCAACCACAAACAATGTGAGTGGAACCGCATAGTCGACCGGCACGGGGAAATCGCTGGCGTTACAACTCAATTCCACGTTTGATGATGTTCGATTAGCCCCGCGCAATTGCGTGCATAATTCAACCATGAGATTGTCGATAGCTACCTCGCCGCGGTCATAGCCATTGTCTTGTTCATATAGCAGCCTGTGAATCAGGGCCAACGCGCTTATCCGCGCTCGTGTCTGCGCCAACACCTCTTTAGCGGCCCCTTCCTGAACGCGTCCTGATTGTAGGGTGAGAAGACTGTTGATGATTTGAAGGTTGTTTTTGACTCGATGGTGCACTTCACGGGTTAACAAGCTTTTGGCTTCAAGGGCGAGTGTCAGATCCGCATTTCGCCGGTGAATGACATCTGCCATGCTATGCAAATCCGCACTAAGCGCTGCAATTTCCTCCGGAGCGTTTTCAAATCGCGCGCGGTCACCCGTGAAATCTCCTTTTGCAAACCGGCCCGCAACCTTTTGCAAGTCACGCAACCATATGAGCGCAAGGCGGTTGGTTCCAATCCAGATCGCGAGTGACGCAAGCAAGATGGACACCAGTGGCAGGAATAGGCTTGCACGAACTTGTGAGACTGCGGCCGCCATAACCTGCGCGCGGGGCTCAGCATAAACGACAAAGAGTTCGGAGCTATAAAGCTTGTGGAAGGTGTACATCCACTCGGTCCCATCGCGCCCTCTGGTCAACTGCGCGATATCCCGACGTGCGTCCAGATTTGGCACGAACGTCAGCTTTTGCTTCCCTTGTGCGACAACAATTTCATCGCGGGTGATGATGGCAACTGATCCTTTTTTGCCGTCCACTGCTTTCACCAAGGCATTGCGCAAATAGTTGATATCAATTGCAGCAGTGAGTGTTCCGTCCTGCCTGCCATCTGGGGTGCGCAATGGCAAAATAAGGAACAGAACTTCCCGCTGAGCAATCGGCGCAAAAATGGGCGCTTTGGTGATGGTCATACCTTCGGCGCGAATGCCCCGCTGCCACCACCCTTGGTTGGTCAAATTGATTTGCCCTTTATGCGGCAGGGCGGAACAACGTACGACACCATCGGCACTGGTTCGCGCTAGGTTCGTCACCGGGGGATAGTTGCTAAGCGATGCGCGCAGGGCAGCGTCACATCCGCCAGATATTTTTGTAACTTCTGTGTTGGTAGCCAAAGCTAGCAAGAGATGTTGCGCGATAATGAAGGGATCACGTTGCCGCTCTGCGATCGCGCTGGCGTGCGCGCCGAGGCGTCCGGTTGCCATCTCCCGCGTGCTGTTGAGCGCCGAAAAACCTTGAATAGAGCTCGCGATAACGACCGGTAGCAATGCTACAAAAACGATGAGGATTAACCCCTGTCGCATTGTTGAAGGTCGGAAAAATGCCAACGAAGCTCTCAGGAAATGCAATTTATGGTAATATGCTTGGCTTTGGATGAGCGATATTTTCTGCAGTTTCAGTTGCGCGTTTGCGTGCGGGAGCTTTGACGCGTAGTGGTTCATCAGGCCCATTGATAAGCGCCGCCAAAGCAACGCGGCCACGTGCAAGCCGGCTTTTTACGGTGCCAATGGCGCAACCAGTGATTTCAGCGGCCTCTTCATAGCTCGCACCACCTGCACCGACGATCATCAGGATTTCGCGCTGTTCGGCGGGCAGTTTCTGCAGCGCCTTTTCAACATCGCTCATATGGATATGGTGCTGTTGCGGCGGGGCCTCGACCAACAGCCGCTCTGCTGCCTCCGGATCCCAACTTGTCATGCGTGCGTTTTTGCGCATGGTCGTATAAAACTGGTTGCGCAGGATCATGAACATCCAAGCGCGAAAGTTGGTGCCTGGTGTGAAGCTTTCATGCGCAGCCCAAGCCCGCATCATGGCTTCTTGAGCAAGGTCGTCGGCAAGCTCGCGATTTCCGCACAAGCCGCGCGCAAACGCACGCAGTGAAGGGATAAGCGCGACCATTTGGGCGCGAAAGTCGGCGGACGCATCCGACTTTTCGGGTTTTGGGATCGGCTCCATCGCGGTGCTGCTCATTCGAACTTCTTAGACGCGGCCATTTTTGCATCGATCATGTCGAGCAAATCTAGAAAATCGTCAGGAATAGGCTCGTTCGCCACGCTGTCGTGCATTTGCCGCAAGGCTGCGGTTAAAGGGTCAAATTCGGAACTCATTTCGTCACCGATCGCGTTAAATCGTTCTTTGCCTTTACCACTTCCCACTAATTGACCCTCCCAGGTGCGTTTTGCATCTGGAAATCTTGCCGTTTCCGGGTGACCATCATCTGAAAGATTTCCCATGGTTTAATACCATGATTTTGGCTGAAACTGATGCATTTTCATATGCCGTTAAGCCGCGACGCGGGATAATGTTCCATCATCGGGAACAAAAAAGCGTTTCAAACGTATAGCAGTGGATAACAAAGGGAGTAATCATGTCATTTAGGCAGCAGCTGGCAACACAATTGCCATACCTACGACGTTACGCACGTGCCCTGACGGGATCCCAGACATTGGGGGATGCAGCAGTCCGCGAAACACTCGAAGCGTTGCTGGAAGCGCCCGAAGAGTGGGATGAAACGGCACCCGTGAAAACTGAATTATTCAGAACATTTCACCGGATTTGGAACAGCGACATGATCGCGCCGCTGGAATCGCGCGGGCGCAGCGGGGTGATTGCGGAATTCCCCGTGAAGCGACGGCAGAGCCTGCTTCTGTCGACGGTCGAGGGATTTAAAGAGGATGAAGTTGCCAAGATATTGGGCATTTCGCAATCCGACGTACATATCCATGTTGTTGCTGCCCGAAGTGCTATCGAAGATGCGCTTACTGCGCGGGTACTCATCATTGAAGATGAATCGATCATTGCATTGCATATCAAACAGATCGTTGAAAATCTGGGACATGAAGCGATCGCAATTGTCCGGACCCGTGCCGAAGCGGTTGCAAAAGCGCGTGACGAACGGCCTGAATTGGTTTTGGCCGATATCAGCCTTGCGGACGGCTCAAGCGGAATCGATGCCGTAAAGGATATTCTGGCAGAGCAGACCGTGCCCGTAATCTTCATTACTGCGTTCCCGGAAAGGCTTCTCACTGGCGAGCGTCCTGAGCCTACATATTTGATTACAAAGCCATTTGAACCCGAAACAGTCATCGCAACCATTGGCCAGGCGCTGCTGATGCATCGCGACATCGACATTAATTCCGAAGCAGCATAATTTTCGGGAACAAAATGTGTGGGGCAGTGTTTGCCTGATCTGAACGAGATAATCACGCGCTTAGGCTTGTGAAAAATAGTTTACCCAGCTGGTCGCCCTCCCCCCCTAGACCAGCGCCCTGAACACCCCGGCCCAGTGCTGGGGTGTTTTTCTTTGTGCGTTCGTCTCGCAAAACAAAACCCCGCCGGAACCACTGTCCGACGGGGTTTCTATATTGTGCGACCAGATGATTTGCTTAGCTTGCGCTCATGCCGTGCTTTAAATCACGCATCTGGTCATGCCCCGACTTTACCGAGTCATAGCATTGGCTAATTATTGTGCGTGTTTCAGTGCCAAGATTGCCATCTTCCAAAGCTTTTTCGAACTTGGCCTTGATGTAATCTTCGCCACGCTCGACTTCGGCAATGATGGCCTGATCATCTGAGCCAGTTATCGCATCGCGCAAATTCATAAACATGCGGTGTGCGCCCGCGGCAAGTGAGCCGTCATCTTCGGGATCGCCACCCAGGCTGCGTACATGATCGCGCAATTGTTCAGCGACTTGTTGCCGTTCATTGGCGCGTTCAAAAAAGATCGACTGAAATTGGTTGCTGTCTGCGTCTTCGGCAGCGGAGCGATATCCATCTACGCTGTCGATTGTTGTTTTGATGAGTTCGTTTACTGTTTCGATTTCGTGATGTCGGGGTTCCATGATGACGTCTCCTGTAGGTTGTTGCGAAAGAAGAACGCTTGGCCCCGTTGTTTGTTTCCGTTCAGCCCTCCGAAATGCCAAAGTTGCGAATATACCTGCGGCATATCAATATGGGCAGCGTATCTGTCATAACAATGGAACCTGCCCCGGGTATTTTTCAATAATCCGGACGGCATCTGAAAGAACAGACACACGCATGATTTATAAATGGCCAAAACTGATAGCGGAAGCGGAGCATGAATATTGGCGAACGCCAAGCGTCGTACCGCATATACTGTCATCGGATAAGGCGGTTCAGCCAAGCGACGAGGATTTTCGTTTGCTGGCGGATAATATTCCTGCGCTTTGCTGGATGGCACGGGCCGACGGTTACATATATTGGTACAACCGGCGCTGGCACGATTACTGCGGGTCGACGCCTAAGTCCATGGAAGGCTGGGGCTGGCAAAGCGTCCATGATCCGCTTGAGTTGTCTCATGTTCTGGAAAAATGGAAAAGGTCGATCGCAGACGGTCAGGCCTTTGAAATGGTCTTTCCGCTGCGCGGGGCAGATGGGGTTTTTCGCCAGTTTTTGACACGAATTGTGCCTGTACTTGGCCAAGATAATGAAGTGGTGCGCTGGATTGGCACCAATTCCGAATATCAAAGCGGACTGAGCGCCAAAGAAGCGCTGTTGGTAAGCGAAGCCAAATTCAAAGCCCTAACTGACGCACTTCCGCAGATGGTGTGGTCAACGCAGCCGGATGGCGCGCACGATTATTACAACGCCCGGTGGTATGAATTTACTGGGATGCCATATGGCTCAACCGATGGTGATGGGTGGAACGATGTGTTTCATCCAGATGACCGCAAAGATGCGTTTGCAAAATGGCGGCATGCTCTGGCGACTGGTGAAGATTATGAAATTGAATATAGGCTGCGTCACCATAGCGGCGAGTATCGCTGGACCTTAGGCCGGGCATTGCCTGTGCGTGATGACAAGGGGCAGATATTGCGCTGGATTGGAACGTGCACGGATATTCACGAAAGCAAATTGGTCGCTGAACGCACGGAGTTGATGAGCCGGGAGCTCAGCCACCGCATCAAAAATATCTTTGCAGTCGTTGCCGGGCTCATCGGCCTTTCTACACCAAAGGATGCGCCGTCAGCAAAGTTCGCAAAGCAACTTGCTGGCCGGATTTCTGCGTTGGGCCGGGCACATAATTTTGCGCGGCCGCACAGTGCATATTCTGACCCCGGCCATGGTTTCACCAATTTGCACGGTTTGATTAATGAAATTCTGATGCCTTATGAAATGGATGGCAAGGTCCGATGCCATATCAGCGGGACTGATGTCTCCGTCAGTGAACGCAGTGCTACGCCGCTTGCGTTGGTGATCCACGAGCTGGCAACAAACGCGGTGAAATATGGTGCGTTGGCAAAATCGGCGGGTGAGGTGCATATCGTCACTGAACTGCAGTCGGAACAGGTGATCATTAACTGGACAGAATTGGGCGGTCCCGAAGTGGCGTCGGTTCCTGAAAGAACGGGTTTTGGCACGCAGCTTTCTGAAATCGGCATCACCAGCCAGCTTGGGGGTGCTATTGAACGTGTCTGGAGCAATGCGGGACTTCAAGTGATCATGACTGTCCCTGCGGCACATTTATGAGCTAGCCGTCACGATGTATTTCATTGGCTGAGTTACCGGATTGATTGTCGTTCCCGAAGATACGTAAGGAAGATGGAGGCGTAGCACTTGGATTATCTTGATAAGTAACGAGGAAATTCAAAGCATTTTGTACTTCTTCATGATCAACGGGTTTACACAGGCAACCGACCGTGCCGGCAACACCATCGCCGAGTTGCGCTGGATTGGCAGTCAGGAACAAAACCACCGCGCCATATTCATTGGCAAGCCTGTGTCCAATATGTGGTCCCGTCTCGCCGTCACGTAAGTTTACGTCAACCAGAGCGATATCCGGCTTTGCGCTAGCAAATTGAAACGCTGTTGGCGCGTCTGGCGCAATCCCCAATGTTTCAAAACCAAGCGCCGACAAAGATTGGCGCAAGTTCAAAGCCACCAGAAATTCGTCTTCAACAATGAGAATTCTCTTACCCATTCGCTTCACTTTGCCGGTTGTCCATAATCTATAAAAATGTCCATTACCGTCAATAGTTCCAACGCTTTGACGCAAAGCGGTGTGATGCTGTTATCGAAGTAAAACGCGCAGTTTATACTCTAACGACATCTAAGGCTCTCCAAGTCGTTCATAAACAAGCGTTTCTTGTGTCTTTACCTTTCTGCAAGACCAATAGGATAGTGTTGTGACGGACCAGAAAGAAGCTTTTGATATGGCTGCCAGATATTTGTCAGATAAAGAATCAGGTGAAAGTGCTTCGCCAGCGGGCGGAACACGTCGTTTTCTTGATCGATGGACGTCGAATAAGAACAATGAGCCTGTCGAGAGCACCCTGCCGATTGGGTCACCGAAGGAAGCCGTTCTGCTTCTGCGCAATTTCGAGTCAAGTGGGCGCGGTTGGTTTTGGTCAACTGACGCCAATGGCAATATCAATTATCTAAGCATGCCAGTCCTGACATTGCTAAATATGGCGCCGGCCGACGTGCTAGGGCAGCCGTTTTTGAGCCTGTTTCACGGTGCGAGTGAGCATGAGGAAAATCAGCGGACGCTGCCTTTCATTTTGACCAAGCAATCGAGATTTGATGACTTGCCATTGCAAGCGGCGACTGATGACGAGGAAGTCTGGTGGTCAGTTTCGGGGAAGCCCTATCGAGACGGCGCAGGCAATTTTGCGGGTTTCCGGGGTAGCGGTACGGATATCACCAAGCTTCGCCGTTCGGCGAAGGACAATTCCAAGCTGGCGACTTATGACTCGCTCACTGGCCTTCTGAATCGTTTTCGGATGTCCAAGCTTCTCGAAACGACATTGTCGGCGTTCAAGCTGCAAAAACGTGCTTGTGCAGTCATGCTCATCGACCTTGACCGGTTTAAACAGGTTAACGATACGCTTGGCCACCCCGCGGGTGACGCCTTGCTGAAGCAAGTGGCAGAGCGGCTGGTCAAAGCTGTTGGCGATCGCGAGAAAATCAGCCGCCTTGGTGGTGACGAGTTTCAAATCATTTTGCAGGACGTTGAAGACAGGGGCGTTCTGGGTGAAATGGCGGACCGCATCATTCGGATGCTGTCACATCCTTATTCAGTCGATGGAAGCCGCTGCATCATTGGCGCGTCAATTGGTATCGCCGTCAGCCCTTTTGACGGGCAAGCCAGCGAAGACCTTATTCGCAATGCCGACCTCGCACTTTATGCGGCAAAGGGTGGCGGCCGTGGGCGCTTCCGTTTTTATTCGAGCGATTTGCTTCAGGCGGCAGAAGACCGTCGCATCTTGGAAGAAGATTTACGCGACGCGCTGTCGAAGGGCCAAATGTGGTTGGCATATCAACCCGTAGTGGATTCAGCCAGCAACATGGTGACAGGCTTTGAGGCGCTGCTGCGTTGGAACCATCCTGAACGTGGGCCCATTTCGCCGGCGCTGTTCATTCCTATAGCGGAGGAAGCCAATCTCATCGGCTCGCTTGGCGAATGGGCGTTGGAAAAAGCATGCGAAGAGGCTGTCAAATGGCCAGGTAAGATGAAAGTGGCGGTCAACGTGTCGCCCAATCAATTCGCAAATACGGCACTGCCCAAAATTATTGAATCTGCCTTGGCAACATCGGGCTTGGCGCCGTCAAGGCTAGAACTGGAAATCACCGAAGGCGTGTTCCTTCAGGAATCGGCGGATACCGACAGCATGTTCAAAGCGCTGAAGAAAATCGGCGTACGCCTTGCACTAGACGATTTTGGCACCGGCTATTCGTCACTGGGCTATTTGAAAACTGCTCCGTTCGATAAAATCAAAATTGACCAAAGTTTTGTCAAAGGCGCGACGGAGCCCGGCTCACGCAATGGCGCCATCATCGCCGCGATCGTCGCTTTGGCCGAAGCGCTGGATATGGAAACGACCGCAGAAGGCATCGAGTCGCTTGACCAACTCGCATTGGTACGAAGCCTTCGTGTGAGCCATGTCCAAGGCTATGTGTACAGCCAGCCAGTGAGCAACGAGGTGCTTCTGGAACGCTGCATTGCCGGTGATTGGACGATTGAACCGTCCGGCCCAGCGGTCCAGCGAAGCGATCGCCTGTCGATGTATCGCAAGATTGGCGCAATCCATGACAATCACCGCTATGAGGTCGTACTGCGCAATCTGTCAGTATCGGGCGCTTTAATTGAAGGTATCTACAACGTGCCATTGGGGACCAATTTCGTGTTGGACTTCGGCGATGGGCAGCTGGCCGTATCGACCGTTGTCCGAACGATGGAATCGCAGCAAGGATTGGTTTTCGAAGAGCGATTGGTCAACGACGGCAATGGTGGATTATGCACAAACCGGCGCATCTCGCCCTATATGATGGCTGCGGCTGGTATGCCGTTGGCGTGTTTGCCGCCTGGCTATTACATGACAACAGAAGGCGAGCAGCGCCCGTCAGGCCTACCCGCTTTTAGCACGGTCAGTGACTGGAAGCCTTCGTAAAGGCGGTTTACATTGCGGGTATCAGCAGCTTTGGATCAACGCGCGCATTGTTCCATTTCATGCCCCAATGCAGATGCGGGCCGCTTGCCCGTCCTGTCGCGCCAACGCGCCCGATGACCTGACCCTGCTTTACATAATCGCCTTCTTTTACGAGAAGTTCGGAGCAGTGCAGAAACGCGCTGTTTAGGCCCATGCCATGATCAATCATCAGCAAATGCCCCTCGAGCGTGAAGGCATCCGTGGCCGCAAGCGTGACAATGCCATCGGCAGGCGCAACGAATGTAGTGCCAGTTGGAGCAGCCATATCCATTCCGCTATGATAACTGCCAGGCGTCCCGTTATAGATACGTTGTGCGCCAAAAAGGCCTGAAATCCGGCCTGCCACCGGGCGAATGAATTCCTGTCGCCACCCATTGCCAAGACTGCTTTTGGCTCGGGCTGCGTTTATGCGGGCGAGTTCAGCGCCGCGTCTCGCCTGAAACTCGGCGGTGGTCTTTGCACCTCCCGTCGGGTTCGCAGATACGTTTTCAATCCGCCAGCTGCCCGGTTTTACGGCCAAATAGCGATCGAGTTTTCGACCGTCGGCCAATGTCGCGGTGAGGCTCGCACTGTTTTCGGCGTCGCGGTCAAATCCCATCAGGAAAAAGCCTTCAGGTGTCAAAGGCAGCGCAACGCCATTAAGCGTAACGGAGCGCGCGCCGCGCGGTGCACGCCCGACAACCAAGCCTCCTTGTACCGCTGGCACGGACATCCAGAAATCCGTCGGGGCACTCGGCTGTTGCGAATCTGAAGGCGGGGCGGGCGCTGCGCTCAATGGCTGTGCATGAGGCCCGCTGGACATCACTGTGAACGCGGCGAACAAAATCCAACCGGAGCGCAGCAACAAGTTAGCCCTTTTTCATGGACGCGCGCACCGACGCCTCAGCGCTGACATAAGGTTCCTGCCTCAGGACGCTCCAATAACGCAATTCTTCCAACGGAATGGCCTGCCCGGTTTCGGCACACACGACATGGTCGCCTGCGGTGAGCATACGAAAACTGTTTGCCATATAATGCAGGCGGGCGACTTTGTTCTTCGAAGACATCAGCATGTAAGCATTATGGCGCATCGATGCTGAATGGGCAATGCACGGCGTTATCCGTCGAACAGATTGCCTTGATTGACGGCGGGTTTTGCCGGTTTTGGTGCAGGTGATCGCGACGCTTGTCCGCCACTTATTTGGCCGGCCACTTCACCGTCCGCAAATCTCAACGTCACGTCACCAGCTTTCACTGCCGCTTCGCGCGTCATAATGGTTTTGCCATTGGCATCGGTTACCCGGGCAAAGCCGCGCTTAAGCGGGGCTTCGGGATGCAATGTGCTGGCCAGCCGAGTCAACGCATCAAGGCGCTGCTGCCCTTGTTCGGTGCGCCGGAGCAGCAGCCGCGGATGCAGCATCATAGCAGGCGCTGAAAATGCCACTTCGGCCTTGCTAACTCTGGTCCTAAGGGATTGGCGAAGCCGCTCGGACAGGTCATCCGTGCGTTGCTGATGCGGGGCTGCTAGGTCTGACAGCCGGGGCATCAGACGGCGCTGTGCCTCAAGGCGTTCGGCAGCCAGATCGATACGTTTCCGCACAATATTGGACATACGAAGCCCGAATTGCCCGACGCGTTGCAACAAATCGCTGCGTACGGGAACGGCAATTTCGGCTGCTGCAGTGGGCGTTGGCGCACGCAAATCTGCCGCAAAGTCGCACAGGGTTGTATCGGTTTCATGCCCGACTGCCGATATGATGGGTATTGTGCAATCCGCGACGGCACGGACGACGGCTTCATCATTGAATGCCCATAGGTCCTCAATCGATCCACCGCCACGCGCCACAATAACCAGGTCGGGACGACGCGCGGGTCCGTCATGTGGCATTGCGGAGAATCCGTTGACCGCACGTGCGATTTGCGCAGCGGACCCTTCACCCTGCACCAATACGGGCCAGACGATAACATGTGTGGGGAAGCGATCTGCGAGACGGTGAAGAATATCACGGATGACTGCGCCTGTTGGCGAGGTCACGACGCCAATCGTCCGTGGCAATGCCGGCAACTTTTTCTTATGTTCCTGCGCGAAAAGCCCCTCGGCGGCGAGCCTTGCTTTCAGCTTTTCGAACAAAAGCATCATTGCGCCTTCGCCTGCGACTTCCAGACTTTCGACCACGATCTGGTAGTTCGACCTGCCCGCATAAGTCGTCAATTTGCCTGTGGCGACAACCTCAAGCCCGTCTTCAGGGGCAAACGGCAATCGCGCGGCACCGCCCTTCCACATGACCGCATCAAGCCGTGCATTTTCGTCTTTCAGGGAGAAATAGATATGTCCCGATGCCGCGCGCTTAAAACCTGAAATCTCGCCGCGCACGCGGACATGGCCGAACCTGTCCTCAACGGTGCGCTTTAACGCCAGCGATAACTCCGACACACTCATGGCCTGGGCATTGTCGCCGGGGCGCTCCTCGGCTAACAGGCGGGCAACTTGCGGGTCAGCAGTTTCAAAGGGGTCATTTGCGGACATGAATATCTTGCTCATCGGATCGGGTGGACGCGAACATGCGCTGGCGTGGAAGCTCGCGCAATCGCCAAACTGCGATACACTCTTTGCCACGCCGGGCAATCCCGGGATCGCAGAAGAGGCTGATCTGGTCGCGCTGAACTTGGACGACCATGCGGCAGTTATCGCTTTTTGTGCAGGGCATGACATTGGCTTGGTTGTTGTCGGACCCGAAGCGCCGCTTGTTGGCGGCTTGGGCGACAGCCTGCGCGATGCGGGCATCCCCGTTTTTGGTCCCAATCAAAAGGCTGCGCAATTGGAAGGGTCCAAGGGCTTTACCAAAGACATATGTGCAGCAGCGGGCATCCCTACGGCGGGCTACTATCGCCATGATAGCAAAGCGTCAGCACTATCTGGTCTCGACGCGTTCCAAGCACCCTATGTCATTAAAGCCGACGGCCTCGCTGCGGGCAAAGGCGTGATTATTGCTGAAACCCGAAGCGACGCTGAGGCCGCGATTGAAGATATGTTCGGTGGCGGATTTGGTGATGCCGGTGCGTCCGTTGTCATTGAAGAGTTTATGACCGGAGAAGAAGCCAGCTTTTTCGCGCTGACCGATGGCCGCGATGTCGTCGCTTTCGGGTCGGCGCAGGATCACAAGCGTGTTGGCGATGGTGACGTTGGGCCCAATACTGGCGGCATGGGCGCATATTCACCAGCAATCGTTCTGACCAAAGAATTGCAGGCCGAAGTGATGGACGGCATCATCAAGCCTACTGTCGCTTATATGGCCGCGCATGACATGCCCTATTCGGGCGTGCTGTTTGCGGGCCTCATGCTGACGGATGAAGGCCCAAAGCTCATCGAATATAATGCGCGTTTCGGCGATCCAGAGTGCCAGGTGCTGATGACACGGTTTGACGGCGATCTTGCGGCTTTGATGCTGGCTGTTGCGACTGGAAAGCTCTCTGAAGCTGCGGCTCCAAGCTTTTCACCTGACACGGCGTTGACGGTCGTCATGGCAGCAAACGGCTATCCCGATGTGCCCCAAAAGGGCGGAGCAATTGACCTGGCGGGCGTGTTAGGCGCGAAGGTATTTCATGCTGGCACCGCTGAAGTGGACGGGCAATTGGTGGGCTCCGGCGGACGCGTTCTAAATGTAACCGCGACAGGCAGCAGCGTGACAGAAGCGCAAGCAAAGGCATATGCAGCTGTGGACCAGGTGATTTTCCCCGATGGCTTTTGCCGCCGAGACATTGGCTGGCGCGAGGTTGCGCGCGAAGCAGGGAACTAACCCAATGGCGCAAATTGGGCGGTCGCGGATTAACGCTTCCACGCCCTGCAAAAATTGCGTAACCCATTGACGTCATTCAGGGCTTTTCTGGGAGGAATATCATGTCGAGCTATATACCGGTGATTATCAGTGCTGTGCTCATTATTGCCATTTTATTATGGTGGTTGCTTGCGCTTGACGGCGTGAAGAAGACAGGCGGTTCCTCGAAGGATGTAGCGCCACCTCCACCGGCCGCTGTTCCAGCGCCCCCAGTTGCGCCTGTCGCCAAGGCGGCTGCGGCGCCCAAGTTGATGGATGATCCGGCGCCAGCGAAGAAAACCGCTAAAGCCAAGGTTCAGGCACCACTGAAAGCTGCAGCGACGAAGGCCGCGCCAGCAGCTGTTGCCAAGCCAGTTGCGGCCAAGGCCAAAACGGCGAAGGCAGCAGCACCTAAAGCTACCCCTAAAGTCGCAGCGCCGAAGCCTGTTGCGACGAAAGCTGCAGTCGCCAAAGTTGCTGCACCCAAGCCAGCAGCGAAGCCTGTCGCAGCAAAAGCAAAAGCCGATCCTGCAACTAAGACCGCGCCTAAACCGGTAGCGTCGAAGGCAAAAGCCGAAGTTGCACCCAAGCCGAAGGCAGCAAAACCCGCCGCCAAGGCTAAGGTATCGATCCCCGACAATCTGGAGTTATTGAAGGGTGTTGGTCCAAAAGTGAACAATATGCTCAAGTCATTGGGCGTAACAAGCTTTGCCCAAGTGGCGAGTTGGACTGCTTCTGATGTTGCTGAAATTGACGGTAAGCTTGGTGCATTTGCAGGCCGCATCAGCCGCGATAACTGGATCGATCAGGCCAAGCTGCTTGTGGCCGGTGACGTTGCCGGTTTCGAAAAGAAATATGGCGCGCTTGGTAGCGAAATCGCCAAGGGCTAAGCTTGCTTATTTCTTGATGCGTTTTGGCCGTGGCTGAAGGTCGCCCCCACAATTAGGGCAATGTCCATTCAGTGGGCCAGTAACGCAGGATGTGCAGAAGGTGCATTCATAGCTGCAGATCATAGCGTCGCTGCTGTCCATCGGCAGCTGCGCTTTGCAACGTTCGCATGATTGACGCATTTCCAGCATAGTCTTCTCCTTATCGTCCGACCCGTTGCAACCCCGTACCGTGCATTTTCAACCATTGGTCAGCAGCCTTGCGGTTACCTTCATACAGGGAATCGAGCCAATCGTAGAAATCGGCACTGTGGTTCATATGCCGCATATGCGCGACCTCATGTGCGATGACGGACCGTCGCACATGAGCCGGCGCCATGATGAGCCGCCAGCTGAGTGAAATTGTGCCACGGCTTGAACAACTGCCCCAACGGCTGCGCGGATCGCCAAGCGACAGGCGCGGGACAGGTTCGCCAGCCTTGTTGCAATAATGCGCGATTTCTTTCGTAAAGATCCGCCGCGCTTCGCCCTTGAGCCATCGCAAGATGCGGGCTTCGACGGACTCTCTTGGCCCTCCCAAGCGAAGCATTCCTTCGCCGCAGCGAATGCTGCGTGGCCAATCTTCGCGCCATTCAATCAGATGGCTTTCACCTTCGACAGCGATTTCACTGCCGGGGGCGATTGGAGCGACTTCGGGCGCGCTGTTTAACCGCGTGGCGATCCATTCGCGCTTCTTGTCGATAAAATCGAGTGCCACATTTGTCGGCGTGTAATGCGGCATCGTGATCCGGATTTCGCGTTTAACGGCATCGGCGCGCATGGAAATGCGTTTTGCTCGCGGGTTGCGGCGAATACGTACAGGTACGCTTTCCCCTTCTATGTCCACTTCTGGATCAGAGAGGCTGTTCGACAATATGGTTTTCAAGCGGGCCAGCATGGAGTTCCGATATAGCCCGACCTTTGATGGACATGCCAGCGTCATGAATCGTCTGGCGGCTTCCGCTCACCAGATAGTGCCATTCGGGAAGCGGCTTGCCCGCCGCGCGCAGCACATATGCGCAGGTCGAGGGTAGCCAAACATAGTCGTCTATCTTGTCGGCGGTCAGCCGGAGGCATTCGGGCACAATGGCGCGACGTCCGCGATAGTCAGCACATTGGCAGGTCTGCAGATCAAGCAATTTGCAGGCGACATTGGTGGGATAGATCCGTCCGGTGTCTTCGTCTTCGACCTTGTTCAGGCAGCATTTGCCACAGCCATCGCACAAGGCCTCCCATTGCGCGCGATCAAGGCTTTCCACCGGCGCTTCCCAAAAAGGTGCGTCTTTCAAATCAGCGTACCCACTTTGCCAGCTCCGCCTCAACCAATTCGGGCGCGCCTTCATTGGCGTCAGTATTTGGTACGTCCGCGGGCATAAGTGCCAGCGGCTTGCCGTCAGGGCCCATCAAATAGGGTGTCTGGCTATGGCTCATCAGGTAGCTCTCGGGTGACGACCCTTCGACACGGCTTGCGTAAATCGCAAATTTCTTTGCTGCGTCCGCAATTTCAGCCTCCGTTCCGGTGAGTCCAATGGCGCGGGGATGAAATGCACTGACGAATTGCTTCAGCACGTCAGGCGTGTCGCGCAGTGGATCGACGGTGATGAAAATCGGTTGGATCTTTGCGCCAAGGTCGGGATGGCTTTTCTCATATGCTTTTAACCCAGCCATCAGGTTTTGCATGTCCGGCGTGCAAATGTCAGGGCAGTTGGTGTATCCGAAATAGACGATGCGATACGCGCCGTCGAATTCCTTGAATGTCCGCTTTTTGCCATTTTGGTCGGTCAGGAGAAAATCACCGCCAATCGTCGCGCCAGCCAGCGGCGCTTCGTCGAGCGGCGGTTGCGCCGGGGTTGAATTGCAAGCCGAAAGCAAAAGCGCGGCGGACAGAGTGAAAAGCAGAGTTTTGTTCATAGCGGGGCCAGACATGGTCTGCTAAAGGCGACTTATCAAGTATATTGGACATGGATATGGGGCATCGTTTGTTGAAAAAGCCGTTTTTTCTCGCCTTGGCTGCAGGGTTGATCTTGCCGGTAGGCGCTGGCGTTGTTGCGCCTGCTGCACAAGCCCAGTTTTCAGACAGCTATAATTTCCTGAAAGCCGTGCGCGATCGTAAGGGCGAAGAAGCGGAAAAGTTTCTGGCCGAGCCGGGTACGGTGATTATCAACACGCGCGATAATTCGACGGGTGAAACTGCCCTGCACATCGTCATTCAGCGCCGCGATTCATCCTGGCTCGGCTATCTTTTACAAAAAGGAGCGAACCCCAATTTGGCCGATAAAAAGGGCACAACACCCCTGATGCTGGCCACGCAATTGGGATTTATCGACGGCATTGATTCGCTCGCCCGTAAAAAGGCGCAGATCGACCAGACCAATCGCGCTGGCGAAACCGCGCTTATCCTGGCGGTCCAGTTGCGCAATGCAGAAGCTGTACGCGTTCTTTTGAAGGCTGGTGCAAATCCTGACAAGAAGGATAGCCGGGCTGGCTATTCTGCGCGCGACTATGCGCTGCAGGATGGACGCGCGACTTCGATTGTTTCGATTATTGAAAATAACGGCAAAACCGACGCAGCGAAAAAACCGGCAGAACTCGACTTTTCGGGCATATCAACGCCCAAATAATGCGCGTGCCCACGATCCGCCCCTGCAAATTTAGCCGGGGATGAACTTCATCGCGACGCCATTCATGCAATAGCGTTTGCCGGTTGGCTTGGGCCCATCGTTAAACACATGACCCAAGTGCCCGCCGCAGCGCGCGCAATGCACTTCGGTCCTTGGTAGGCCGATTTTATAGTCCGTGCTGGTGCCTACGCCGCCAGTCAGCGGCGCGTAGAAACTTGGCCAGCCCGTTCCGCTTTCAAACTTGGTGCCAGATGCAAATAGCCGCTGGTTACAGCCGGCGCAGACAAATGTGCCCTTGCGCTTCTCGCTGTTGAGCGCGCTAGTATAGGGCCGTTCGGTATCTTCGCGACGCAACACCAGATAGGCGGCGGGCGATAATCGCCTTTTCCATTCAGCATCGCTGTATGTAACCGCATAGCGCGTTTTGGCGGTTGCGCTGTTGCCGCAGCCAAAAACAAACACCGCAGCTCCTGAACTTGCGAATGACAGAAATTTGCGTTTGCTCAGCAGCATGACATGTTCCTTTGGACGCCCCGATTATACATACGTCGGAAACGTCCAAAAGGTTTCATCTCAATATCGCGACAGCTCGACATCCATCTTGCGATAGCCGTGGACGAAACAGCCGGCAACGCGGTCTGGTTCCGCCACCACATTTGGCCGCAAGCGGCGCACAGCCATCTCTTCAAGCAAAATGCGGATCTGCAATTCGGCCAATCGTGCGCCTACGCAACGGTGGATGCCATATCCGAATGCCAAGTGCCGACGCGCGTTATCACGATCGACAATCAACTTGTCGGGATTATCGAACACGGTTTCGTCACGGTTGGCCGACAAATACCACATGCCAATCTTGTCGCCAGCCTTGATGGGCGCGCCGAACAAGTCATGGTCCTGCGTCGCGGTGCGCCGCATATGCGCAAGCGGTGTTTGCCAACGGATGATTTCACTCACGGCATTTGTGATGAACTGAGGGTTTTGCTCCAGCTTTTCGCGTTCGTCAGGGAAGCTGTTCAGTCCATAAGCATAGCCTGACATCGAATTGCGAGTCGTGTCGTTTCCACCCACGATGAGCAGAATGAGATTACCCATATATTCGAATTGGCTCATGTCCTTCATCGGCGAATGGATCATGCGGCTGATAAGGTCTGGCGCTTCGCCACGATTTTTGCGTTCTTCCCAAAGACCCTGGAAATAGGCGCCCATTTCGAACATTTTTCCGAGCCGCGCTTGGCGCGTTTCCTCAGTGCGGAACAATTCGACATCGCCCGCCCAATCGGACCATTCGGTCAACTTGCGACGGTCTTCCCATGGGAAATCGAAAATGAGCGCAAGCATTTGAGTGGTCAGTTCGATGGATACCAGATCGACCCAGTCAAATGTCTTGCCGACGGGAAGCGAGTCCAAAAGCTCGCCGGTACGCCGCCGGATGTCGCCCGACATGCGGTCCATTTCACCCGGTGTAAATGCAGGTGCGATGACGCGGCGTTCTTCGGTGTGCTTGGGCCGGTCCATCGCGATGAACATCGGCATGACGATTTTCTGGTCTTCGGGGATCGGCTCTTCGAGCGCATTGTCGTCGATTAACGTAATGCCGCCATGTTCGAATGACGATGAATAAATATCGGGCAAGGCTTCGACATGTTGAATGGCCTTAAGCGTCGTAACGTTCCAATAACTGCCGAAATCAGAACCCTCAATCTTGTTGATCGGCGCCTTTTCGCGCATCTCTTTGAAGATGGGGTGCCAGCGATCCTCGGCGTAAATATCGGGCTTGGTTACGTCCCAGCGATGTGGCGCCTTGTTAATTTCCCAAGGCAGTGAATCGCTTTCGATCAGGGGGGCAGTTGCCATTATTATCGACTCCTCTCAGTACCGAAACTGCCACTACTTACAGAAATGTCAATCCAGTTTCGAACCGCAACCTATTAAAGGTGACTGCACTATCATCCCGGCATTTTGATGAAGCCGAATAGCCGGCGCGCCCCATCATCCTTGGCACGTCCAGCGCTTCCCGATTTCATGACGTTCTTCTTGAAAAGATACACACCCAGTCGCAGCAACAATATCGCAAACAAAATCTGACCGATAATTGCGACGGCGTGATGCCACAAAACCGGCTCAAGCGCAGCGCGGCCAATCATCGCAAAGGGCGAACTAAAGGGAAAGATAGCCGCAAATTTCTCGAGCGGTTCACCTGTTTTGGTCAGGGCATAGGATGCGAAGAAGAAATTGATCAACTGGGCCATCGTGACGGGCATGGAGATGGTCTGCACCTCACGCACCGTTGCCGCCATCGCACCGATCCCAAGGAAAAGCGCGCCGAGCATTAAATAAGCCATGATGAAATAGGTAAAGCACAGCCCAATGAACATGGGCCAGCCAACCGCAGGCGTCGGGTAGCTCGGCAAATTCGGCCCAATCGCGGCGACACCAATCAACCCAATGGTCGTCCACACCAATATGCCGAGCAATGCCATGCCTAGCATCGCGAATAGCTTGCCGAGAAATACCGATTCCATCGGGATCGAAGCGGCGAGAATTTCGATGATCTTGTTCGATTTCTCCTCGACGAGATTGGACAGCACCATGCCCGCAAGCAACATGGTCAGGAAGAAAACGAGGATCTGCCCACCCTGTGCGGTGATGGTACGCAATTGCTTGTCGTTGTTTGCGGATTCCACGACGATATCGGGTGTTGAGCGCGGTAGCGTCAATGTCCCGCCGCTCTGGGCATAGCCAGATAATAGCTCAATGTCGGCGCGCTCGCGTTCAATGGCATTGGCCGTTCCGGTGATCACGGGTTTTTCCAGCGTGCCAGTCACAACGACGCTGAGATTGTCGGTCTTTTTCGCAAGATAGCTTTGCGGATTTTTTTGATCCGCAGCAGCATCGCCGACGACAATCATGCGAGCGAAATAACTGTCTCCCAATGTCTTCGAAAGCGACTCGCGGGCGGACAGGATTTTTGCGGCCTCGCCTTTGGCGAGTGCAATACCCACAACGGGTTGGGACACTTCTTTGGCGATTTGGCCACCCAAATTACCTGCCGCAAATCCAACAAGCACCGGGAAAAAGGGTCCAAGTAGAAAGAAGATAAAGGCCTTTGAATAGATGATCGCCGTAAAATCCCTGCGGGCGATGACGAAAGCAGCGCGGATGATTTCCTTCATTTTGCTTCTCCCACGTCAGCGTCATCCATTTCGGCGGCGACCGATTCCCCGGCGATCGCAACGAATGCATCGTGCAGCCCAGGCCGTTCAATCGACAGCGATTTGACTCCAGCCTTACCCTCGACCAACGCCGTCAGCAGCGGTTCCACCCCGGTTTCAGGCAAGGTGAAGTGCCACCAATGGCCCTCTGCCTTGGTTTCAGGCGGAAGCGCCGAACGCCATGGCCCGTCCAAAGTTTCGGTTTCCAAATGGACCTGCGGCCGCAAGCGGTCACGTGCTTCGGATACCAGCCCGTCAAAGCTGATTTTACCCTTCGCAATAATGGCGATACGTTCGCACAGCCGTTCGGCATGCGCGATGACATGGGTGGAAAAAATGACAGTCACACCCTTGGCGGATTGCGCACGGATCATCTTTTCCAGCTTGGCCTGATTGAGCGCATCTAACCCTGAAAATGGTTCATCCAAGACAATCAGCTTTGGATCGTGGACGATTGTTCCCATCAACTGCACCGTCTGGGCCATCCCTTTGGAAAGCTGTCTGATCTGGCGGTCTGCGGCATATCCAAGGCCCGCTTCTTCCAGCAATGCCCGCCCTTTTTCGGCGCCTTCTTTCAAGGAAAGCCCACGCAGCGCACCCATGAATGCAATGGTGTCAACCGCGCGCATCGATTGGTACAGGCCGCGCTCTTCGGGCAAATATCCGACATTGCGGGATTGGGTTATCGGGCGGTCTGAACCCAACAGGCTGCGTGTTCCGGCATCAGGATCAATGATGCCAAGCAAGGTGCGCAGCATCGTCGTCTTGCCAGCGCCATTTGGGCCCAATATGCCAAAAATACTGCCCTCGGGAATTTTCAGGTCGACCCCATCGACGGCACGAAAGCCATCGAATTGCTTTACGAGTCCCTTTGCCTCTATTGCATACATGCTGAATTGCCCCGGAGAGATTGTCGGTGCTGAATAAGGTTGGCGAGTGAAAAGAGACAACACAAATATAGTTAACGAATTACTGGCCAGGGCGCAAAGTGAAGGCTTTGTCGCTTTTGGCGTTGCGCCGGGTCATCTTGCACCGCGCGCGGGGTTGCGACTGCGCCAGTGGATCGATGAAGGCCGCCATGGAGACATGTTGTGGATGGAAAGCCGGGTCGATGAGCGCGCCAATCCCGATATTTTGTGGCCGGAAGTGAAGTCAGTGATCATGTTGGGGATGAGCTACGCGCCACCGCATGATCCGATGGCGCTCGCGGGCGTAGATACGAAGGCCCGGATATCGGTCTATGCGCAAGGACGCGACTATCATGATGTCGTAAAGGGCGCGCTTAAGCGGCTCGCCAGTTGGCTGGCCCACTCCGCAGAGGTCGGCGTCAAAGTGTTCGTTGATACCGCGCCCGTTATGGAAAAGGCACTGGCCGAGGTGGCTGGACTTGGCTGGCAGGGCAAGCACAGCAACATTGTCAGCAAAGAACATGGCAGCTGGTTGTTCCTCGGCGCGATTTATACGACTGCAGAGCTTGAGCCTTCGATACCCGCGACCGACACATGCGGTTCGTGCCGGGCGTGTCAGGACATCTGCCCAACCAACGCCTTTCCAGCACCTTACCAAGTCGATGCCCGCAGATGTATCTCCTATCTCACCATCGAGCATAAAGGCCCAATCGACCGAGAATTGCGCCCTTTAATGGGCAATCACATTTATGGCTGCGACGATTGCCTCGCCGTATGTCCGTGGAACAAATTTGCCGAGACCGCTGCGGCACACAAAGCATTTTTGCCCCGCGAAGCGTTGGTTGCGCCGCGCATCGCCGACCTTTTGGCTTTGGATGATGCGCAGTTTCGCCAGCTGTTCTCAGGCTCGCCAGTCAAGCGCATTGGCCGTGACCGTTTTGTCCGCAACGTTCTAATCGCAGCCGGAAATGGCAGCGATGCCAGCGTGATACCTGTGGTCGAAATGCTCATGGACGATGCGTCACCGGTCGTCCGGGGTGCTGCGATTTGGGCGATGTCGCGTCTGTCGCCCGAGATATTCCAGCGTGAGAGGCAGAGGCGGGCTGCAAACGAACTGGACGCGGAAGTCCTTACCGAATGGGCGCTGCGTTAGTCAGCGGCGTTGTAATGCCTCAATGCACGATACCCGATCAACCGCAGCACCATCGCCGCGTCTGGCATCGATATATGTAACGATTTCGGTCCGGCCCTTGCCCTCTGGATAAAGAAACGCATCAAGGACGCAGGCTTTGCCGACGAATTGCAACTTGCGGCCATTTACCTCAACCACATCGAGGCGCGGTTCGCCGAACAGGCGTTTCAGCGCAGCTACGTCCTTCCCCATGACAGCCTCTAGGCCCCGCGTCGCCACAACAGGACGGACGGGAAACGCCGCTGCAGTGCGCTGTACTGGCGCTGGCGGTCGTGCAGGCGGGGCGGATACACAGCCTGCCAACAGCAATGCGAGCGTGGATATAGTAAGGACTTGTTTCATATGGCTCTGTTTCCTGAATGGACGAGGTGCACGGCCATCGCGGTGGCGAGCACAGGTACCAGCAAGTTAAAAAATGGGATCAGCATGCCTGCGGTGCCAACGAAGCCAAGCAACAGGCGCGGCAGTTTTTTGATGGTGCCTTGCGATTTGCCATGGCGCGCGATCAGCATGTCTTCCAAATCCTTGCCCAAGAGCAGCGCATTGATGAGCATGAAGGCGATCGCAGTGCCCACGCCGGTGAAAAACAAAAGGATATAGATCGGCAAAGCGAGAAGGTTGTAACCAATCACCCGCGTTATGGATCGCAGCGCCATGTGCAGGCCGGCCCCTATGCCCGGGCGCTTACCGAATGCGGCGTGTTGGGGATAATGCCGGTCTTCGACAGCATCGATGATATCATCGGCAAACACCCATGTGATCGCAACCGCGACCACCCTGAAAAGTAGGAACCCCGAGATCGGAATGATGGCCAGCGACAGGAAGGTCGACAGATATTCGCCATCCTTCACGTTCAGCCACGCAAAGAGCCTGTCGAGCGCAAACCACATCGCTGCGCCCAATAAGACGAAACTGGCAAAAGTGAGCAACACAACTTTGATAAGCAGCATTGCCACGCGCCTGTCCGAAAGGCTTTGGAACGAAAGCAGGAGCGCCTGGATCATGCCGCCGTTCTAAAGCGCTTGCCCGAAATGTCCAACCCCAGTAGGGCGCAGACAGCTCAAAAATAGGAATTTTCATGACTGACAGCCGCTTCGACGTCCTCGCCATTGGCAACGCAATTGTTGATATCATTGCCAATACGGATGACGCATTTATCGCAAGCGAGGGCCTGACCAAAGGTAGCATGCAGCTCATTGACGAGGACCGTGCGCAAGCATTGTATTCCCACATGGGTCCGGCCCGTGAAATCAGCGGAGGCTCTGCCGCCAACACCTTGGCTGGCTTGGCGCGGCTTGGGCATAAAACGGCATTTATCGGCCAAGTCGCCAATGACCAGCTGGGCCAAGTATTCGCACATGACATTCGCGCGGGCGGCATCCATTTCGATATTCCGGCACGTGATGGCGCCCCTTCGACCGCGCGTTGCTACATTCTTGTGACGCCCGATGCGCAGCGCACGATGAATACCTTTTTGGGCGCGTCGCAATATCTGCCTGCCACGCTCATCGACAAGTCGCTGATCGAAAGCGCGGCCATATTGTATCTTGAAGGCTATTTGTGGGATCCTGAAGAACCACGTGCTGCCATGCGGACCGCTATCGACGTGGCACGTGCCGCAGGTCGTAAGGTTGCACTCACATTGTCCGATGCGTTTGTTATTTCGCGCCATGGGCCAGACTTTTTGGCCGAAATGGAAGCTGGCCGCATCGACATATTGTTTGCGAATGAAGTTGAAATTTGTGCGCTTAACAACAGCGATGATTTCGAAGCATCGGTGGCGGCAATCGCGGCCAAGGTGCCATTGCTTGTTTGCACACGCGGTGAACATGGCGCAATCGCCATCGAAAACGGCGTGCGTACCGAAGTCGGTGCAGAACCTGTCGCGCAATTGGTTGATACCACGGGTGCAGGTGACCTATTCGCATCAGGTGTGTTTGCAGGTATTGCGCAGGGCCGCCCAATGGCCGAATGTCTTGTGATGGGCGCCGTCTGTGCTGCCGAGATTATTTCGCATTATGGTGCACGGCCAGAAGCGGATATCGCAGAGCTTGTTACTTCGCGTCTGGCTTAATCCTTTTTCTTGCGAAAGAGCACCCGGTCCTCCGGGCCGAAGCCCCAGCGCCAGATAATCCAGCCATAAAGGCCAAGGATCGCAGGCACGCCAATCGCCAGTTCTACCCATTCCAAACGGGGAGGTACGCTGACGATTGCCATACCCAGCAAAGCAGCGGCGGCGACAGCAATCAACAATGCCCAGCGCCAAACCCGAATAGGCTGTGCTAGCAATCGGGACAGAAGGCGCGATTTGATGAGCGAGCCAATGCCAAGCGAGATCATGAGCCCGCAGGCGACGGCTGCTGCCTGATACAGGCCGAGATATTCGGGCTTAACAGGGATGTCATCAACGAGCATGATGAGGCCGACGCTCACTAAGGTTTGCACGGCCAACATACCGATTGAAATCAGCAGATTTCGGTGACGGGCCATATATACCAAAGCGGACTCACTGACGACCGCGGTTGCCGCCGCAACCTCTGCCGCTAGCAAAAAGGCAAGCGCCGCCGCGCCGCCGACAAATTCGGGACCCATTAATCCCATGACGGCTTCACCGGGTATACCAAGCGCAAGTGCAATCCCTGCCTGCGCCGCGATAATCCAGAATCCAACCTGGCCGACCTGTTTGGCGATTTCGGCATAGTTATGGGTCTGTAAATTGCGAGTGATGACGGGGCCTAATATAGGATCAAAGCTGGTTTTAAGCTTCTGTGGAAGGCTCGCCACTTGTTGAGCGACATAATAAATACCCACCACAGCGGGCGATGCAAACAAGCCCAATATGGCAAGGTCAAGCCGCCTGCTGCCCCATTCTGCAGCGTCTGCTGCGGCCAATGGCAGGTTGCGTTGGGCAATCGTAAGAGAGCGCTTCGGACTTGGCCGCCATCCACGTGCAAACCCGTAACTGCGCCACAGGGGCCAAAGCGCAAATAATAATGCCGCTGCCAGCGAAGCGACATAGGACAGGATCAGGCCGTCACGCGCAGAGTAAAAATAGAGCACGCCAGCCGCGATACTGATTGTCCATGGCTCAACGACTGCACGCGCGCGGACCGTGGATACAATGTCGAATTTATAAGCCAAGGCAGACAAGCCGATGTCGGTTGCGACGATTGCAAAAATGGCGAGCGGGAGGAATCGGTCGAGCCCGTTAATGCCGCTATTCGGAAACATCAGCTCAGGCAGCATGATCAAAAACGCTGCGCCGACCGCTGATGCTGCCATCGCTGCGAACAGGGCATCGGCAATGATGTGCGCATGCGGACGGTCATCTTTGGCCAGCAGTTCCGCCAATCCGCGCCGCAGGCCAAGTGAAGCGAGCTGCGCGGCGAATTCGATTATCAGAATCGCATAAGCAAAGCGGCCAAGCGCTTCAGGGCCATAAAGCCTGCCGGCAATGAACAAGAACGGGATACGCGCCGCCAGTCGCAAAACGAAGCCAAATACATTCGTGCGCCCGCCCTTTGCGAGCGCCTGAATGTCTTCTTCGTCGGTTCTGGCTGCAGTCAATGGATGCCCTCTTTTGGTAAGCTAGCGGATTAGGCGCGCCGTTACCAGCTTTCGGACTTGAGGGGGCGCGCCAGCAGTTCGGTGACGACGGCATCGACGGTCGCCGATCCGGATAGTAACGCACATACGGCGCTAACGATCGGCATTTCCACATCAAGCGCTGTTGCGGACTGTAACAGAACAGGCGCCGTAAAAGCGCCTTCGGCAACCGTTTTGCGGTCTGCCAGCAGGCTTTCCGCGGTTTGGCCTTGTCCAAGGCCGCGGCCTAGCGAAAAGTTGCGCGAGTTTTCAGAACTGCAGGTCAGCACCAAGTCGCCCAACCCGGACAACCCAGCAAGCGTTTCGGTCTTTGCACCGCGTGCCAAGCCGTATCGCTGCATCTCTGCAAAACCGCGCGCAATCAACGCGGCGCGTGCGTTGAGGCCAAGGCCGGCGCCATCAACGACACCGCATGCGATTGCGAGCACGTTTTTAACGGCGCCGCCAATTTCAGCACCGACGACGTCATCAGACCAATAGGGACGGAATGAGGGAGTCGCGATGCGGCGCATCAACACGGAACCCAGTGCTTGATTTGCAGTCGCGAGTGTCACGGCGGTGGGTTTTCCGGCGGCAACTTCATGCGCGAAAGTGGGGCCCGATAATACTGCAATCGGATTATCCGGACGCGTCTCCGCTGCGACATCCGACACCAGCATTTGCGTGTCGGCCTCAATGCCTTTTGCGCACAATATCAGGGGCGCCAGCGTATCGGGCAGCGCCGACAGTGTTGCGCGCACATGCTGGGCAGGGGTGACGATCAGCAATGTTTCACATGCGATCATGCGGGCGAGATCAGATGTTGCCTCAATTTTTCGCGACAATGATGTGCCGGGTAAAAAGAGGCTGTTCTCGTGCTGGTTGTTGATGCTGTGCACCGCCTCGTCTTCACGCGCCCAGATGAGGACGTGATCGTGGATTTGCGCCATGACAGCGGCAAGCGCAGTGCCCCATGCGCCGCCGCCAATGATACCAACCGGATACTGCATCTGGCTCATGCTTTCACGCCTGCACCGCGAGCGGGGGCTGCGTTGAGATCAAGCGGCCAGCGCGGTCGCGCAACAAAATCGAGGCCATCGGTCAGGCCCATCGCAAATCTTTCGGCTCCAGCCCATGCGATCATCACACCATTGTCCGTGCACAGCCATAATGGCGGCGCGACAAAACGCATGCCCCGGCTTGCGGCAAGCTTTTCGAGCATGTTCCGAATGGGAACATTAGCCGCGACGCCGCCCGCGACAACCAGAGCAGCCGGCGCATCAATACGATCAAGCGTATAGCGTATCCGGTCGTACAGGCAGTCAATGACAGCCTGCTGAAACGATGCGGCAATATCCTCGACGCTGTAATTTCCGGCGTCATGCGCGCGCAACACCGCGCTTTTCAGGCCAGCAAAGGAAAAATGTGGCTCGTCGGCGCCCTTCAACGGTCGGGGTAGCGGCACGTTTTTCGGGTTTCCTAACGCCGCTGCGCGTTCGACGGCTGGTCCGCCTGGAAAGCCCAAGCCCAAAATCTTGGCGGTTTTATCGAAGGCTTCGCCCACTGCGTCATCAATAGTGGTCGCCAACCGGTTATAGTCGCCAACGCCATTCACGCGCAGCAGCTGGCAATGGCCGCCGGACACCAGCAACAGCAGATATGGAAATTCCAATTCAGGGTCGACCAGCCGTGGCGAAAGCGCGTGGCCTTCCAGATGGTTGACGGCAATCAGCGGCTTTCCAGACGCCATTGCCAGCGCCTTTGCGGTGACAAGTCCAACCATGACACCACCTATGAGGCCGGGGCCAGCGGTAGCCGCAATGGCATCGATATCGTTTAACGTCATACCTGCATCTGCAAGCGCGGTTTCGACTAAGGGCGTCATGAGCTCTGCATGGGCACGCGCCGCGATTTCGGGAACAACCCCGCCAAATGCGCGGTGATGATCCTCTTGCCCAGCCAAGGCATGGCTCAAAATCGTCCGGTCGGAACGCACAATTGCCGCTGCAGTTTCGTCGCAGCTAGATTCAAGACCAAGGATGATTGCCATTCCGCTTTCCCATAGGTGGACGTGTCGCTATGAACAAGCCACATGACTACGATAACATTTTCATCCGACCGTCCATTACGTATCGGAACACGCCGTTCTCCGCTCGCTTTGGCGCAGGCTGAGATGACCATGGCCGCTATCAAGCAGGCGCATAATCTGCCCGATGATGCAGTCGTTCTGGTCCCGATGCTCGCCACAGGTGACAAGATACAGGACCGGCCGCTTGCCGAAATCGGCGGTAAGGCGCTTTGGACCAAAGAGCTGGAACGCGCG
>JAIXOE010000061.1 GCA_027486895.1 Sphingomonadales bacterium | reverse complement strand
GGCAGTTGCTTCCAGCTTTCATCGGCCTGGCTCGATGGGTTCATGTCACCAGCAAACTGCACAAATCCGCCCAGTGGCAGCAATCCAATGCGCCACAACGTGCCGCGCTTGTCGACCCTGCCCCAGATTTGCGGACCAAAGCCAATCGAGAATTTTTCGGCCTTCACACCGAACCAACGACCCACAGAATAATGTCCAAGCTCATGCACAACAACGAGCGACCCGATCAACGCAATGAACGCGATCAAGGTCAAAAAGATATTGGGGGATTCAGTTACCACGCGTCAATTTCTCCAGTTCGCGCCGCGCATAGATGCGGGCATCTGCATCGATGCTGAACAGATCGTCCAAATTCATCGGTGCGGCCGGCACATAGGCCGTCAATGTTGCCTCTACCAAATTGGCGATGTCCAGAAAGCCAATCCGACCGCCTAAGAACGCTTCGACAGCCACTTCATTGGCCGCATTCAGGATTGCCGGCTTTGCACCACCCTCGGTTATGGCCGCACGGGCCAAGCGAAGCGCAGGAAAGCGGACAATGTCGGGCTGCTCGAACGTCAGTTGACCGATGGTCGCGAGGTCCAGCGGTTTGCAGTTGGTGGCGATACGCTCGGGCCATGCCAGCGCGCTGGCGATTGGTATGCGCATATCTGGCGAACCAAGCTGCGCCAGTGTCGAACAATCGGCATACTCAACCATAGAATGGATCACCGATTGCGGATGCACCAGAATGTCGAGCTTATCGAGCCCAACCGGAAACAGATGAAATGCCTCAATCAGCTCAAGGCCCTTGTTCATCATGGTCGCAGAATCGACGCTAATCTTTGCGCCCATGTCCCAATTGGGATGCGCAACTGCCTGTGCCGGTGTGACGCCGCGCATTTGGTCAAGTGAGAATGACCGGAATGGGCCGCCACTTGCGGTCAGCGTGATTTTACGCACATGTTCCAGCTTGCCACCTGCAAGGCACTGAAAAATGGCATTATGCTCGCTGTCGACCGGCAGTAAAGCAGCGCCCGATTGCCGCACAGCGGCCATCATCAACGCACCTGCCGAAACCAGCGCTTCCTTGTTGGCAAGAGCGACAGTCTTACCCGCCTGTATCGCGGCCATGGTTGGCGGCAGTCCAGCGCATCCCACAATAGACGCCATAGTCCAGTCGACATCACGCTGAGCAGCCTCGACAAGCGCTTGCGCTCCTGCAGCCGCTTCAATACCAGTGCCTTCCAGAGCTTCTTTCAATTCCGGATACGCAGCCTCATCGGCAACAACCGCGAGTTCAGCGCCAAATTCAATGGCGAGCTTTGCGATTGCTGATGCGTTGCCATTGGCGGTCAACGCAACGACGCGATACGCGTCGCGGTGCTGCCGCACGAGGTCCAGGGTGGAGAGGCCAACAGAGCCAGTGGCCCCGAATATCGAAATGCTGCGTGTCATCGCTAACTGCCCATTACGCTCTGCGAAACAGTTATCAGGCCGGCGACAAATGCGACGGCAATCAAACCGTCTGTGCGATCAAACAATCCGCCATGTCCCGGGATAAGTCCGCCCGAGTCCTTTACGCCTGCCCGTCGCTTCATCCAGCTTTCGAAAAAATCGCCAATTTGCGCAACCACAGCAAGTGCGGCGCCGGTCAAGGCAAGCCTTTGCCAACCGTACGCCAGATAAACGTCGCCATCGCCCGCATGGCCGCCCCTGAATGCGTAAATCGCAGCCTGAATAGCAATCATAGTCAGGCCTGCGCCAACCATCCCACCCAGCAAACCGGACCATGTTTTCGATGGACTGATCCGCGGCGCAATTTTTGGCCCGCCGAATGTCCGTCCGGCAAAATATGCCCCGACATCGGTTCCAATCACGCCTGCGATGAGCATGATCGTCGGCGTCATTCCAAAAAACGGTGCGCTAAACAGCAGCAACGTGAAACAGGCCAGTCCAACGTACAAAAATCCGCCGACAAGCCACATGATGCGCGCAGGTAGATTGCCGGCAAAGCCAAGCGTCAGCTTTGCAAATTCCCAATATACGCCCAATCCGACCAGAACGATTAGCGCCATAAACGCATAACCGCCGAGCCAGATTGCGCCGATGGCGACCGACATCATGGCAACGCTCGACAATGTCCGCACGCCCAAGTCGGAACGCGGCTTCATCAACGGCACGACCTTATCGTTCATCGACCACCATAACGTCGTTCACGCGTCGAAAACTCTGTCAACGCTTGCGCAAGCTCTTCCTTGCTAAAATCGGGCCACAGCGTGTCAGTAAACCAGAATTCGGCATAAGCGGCTTGCCACAGCATGAAGTTCGAAAGCCGTTGCTCGCCCGACGTCCGGATCAGAAGGTCAAGCGGAGGCAGCCCGGCGGTATCCAAATTGGCTTCTATGGCGTCAGCCGTAATCTCGCCCTGCGCAGCCGCCGAGCGTGCCGCACGAACAAGCTCATCCTGCGATCCGTAATTTAACGCGACGGCCAGCGTCGTCCGCGTATTCTTTGACGTCCGGGCGATGGATTCTTCAAGCATGTCCACAATATCGGGCGCTAATGCCTTGTAATTTCCTATTATTTTTAAACGAACATTGTTGGCAGCAAATTCATCGAGATCAGATTTGATGAATTCGCGCATCAACCCCATCAGGTCGCTAATTTCGTCTTCCGGACGTTTCCAGTTCTCGCTCGAAAAGGCGTAGAGGCTGAGCGTTTCCAAGCCCAACTCGCCCGCTGCACGAACCACTTTTCGAACTGTCTCAACGCCTTTTTTATGGCCCATGGCGCGCGGCAACATACGTTTTTTCGCCCAGCGCCCGTTGCCATCCATAATGATGGCGACATGCCGGGGGATCTTGCCGGTGCCTGCTTCAATGCGCTCCTGAGCGTCAGCGACGACCATCACTGACCTAAACCCAGCCCGTTCGTATCTAGCCTCGTCGAGATACGATGCGTTCGTGCCCCGAATATAGGTGCCTCGACTGGGCTCGACACGAACGGAATTGAAATCAAGGGGGCCGCCAATATCACTGGCTGAGGATTTCCTTTTCCTTGTGCGCAGCGGCGTCATCAACGGCCTTGATCATCTCGTCCGTCATCTTCTGAACTTCAGTCTCAAGCCGCTTGCGGTCGTCTTCGCTGATTTCCTTCTTGTTCTCGTCGGTCTTCAGCCCGTCATTGGCATCGCGCCGCACGTTACGGATCGCGATTTTCGCTTTCTCGGCATATTGGCCCGCAAGCTTAGCCAGCTCTTTGCGGCGCTCTTCGGTCAAGTCAGGAATAGGCAAACGCAGTGTCTGGCCATCGGTAATCGGGTTGAGGCCAAGGCCTGCCGAACGAATAGCCTTCTCGACCGGAGTCACGTTAGAACGGTCCCAGACCTGCACTGAAAGCAAGCGTGGCTCAGGCGCGCTGACCGTTGCAACCTGGCTCAACGGCATGTGTGAGCCATATACTTCAACGACCACAGGATCGAGCAAGGTCACGTTTGCACGGCCCGTACGCAGACCGGAAAGGTCGCTCTTAAATGAATCAACAGCGCCTTTCATGCGGCGTTCGACATCTGTCTTGTCATATTGCGGCATGGTTCAATTTCCTTCGCTTGTTACCACAGTAGAAGTGCCACTTCCGTCCAGCACTTTCAAAATATTGCCCTGCTCGCGGATCGAAAACACCACGATTGGAATGTTGTTATCACGACACAGCGACACGGCGCTGGCATCCATCACCTTCAGATTATCTGCCAGCACGCGGTCGTAACTCAATGTTTCATAACGCGTTGCTGTTGCAACTTTCTTAGGATCGGCATCATATACGCCGTCAACCGAAGTGCCCTTAAACAAGGCGTCACACTGCATTTCCGCCGCACGTAACGCTGCACCACTGTCCGTTGTGAAGAACGGCGCACCAACGCCTGCTGCAAAAATAACGATCCGCCCTTTTTCAAGGTGGCGTTCTGCGCGGCGGCGAATGACCGGCTCGCACACTTTGTCCATTTCGATGGCCGACTGCACGCGTGTAGGTACGCCAAGCTGTTCGAGTGCATTCTGCATGGCCAATGCGTTCATAACCGTTGCCAGCATGCCCATATAGTCTGCTTGTGCGCGATCCATACCCTTGGCAGCACCGGCCATACCGCGGAAGATGTTGCCTCCCCCGATAACGAGGCACAGTTGCAAGCCAGTATCCTGCGCCGCCTTCACTTCTTCAGCCACGCGCGCGACGGTATCCGGGTCAATGCCATAGGCCTGATCCCCCATCAGCACTTCGCCTGAAAGTTTCAGCAATATGCGGCGATAGCCGTGCGCGCTCATAATGTCCCTCGTCCCGATACAATAATGGCGCCCAGCTATAGGAGCCGCGCGCCACATCGCCAAGGCTTTATCCCCGCCAGACGACGGGGAAGCCAAGATTATTTATGCGCCGACCGCAGCAGCTACTTCAGCTGCAAAGTCAGACACTTCCTTTTCGATGCCTTCACCAAGCTGGAAGCGGACATAGTCCTTCAACACGATTGGCTTGCCGGCTTCTTTACCAGCAGCAGCAACGACGTCAGAAATCGGTGTCTTGCCGTCCATAACAAATGGCTGGCTCAACAAAGCATTTTCCTTGGCGAACTTCTTAACCGCGCCTTCAACCATCTTTTCGACGATATCAGCAGGCTTGCCGCTTTCGGAAGCCTTTTCACGGGCAATACCACGCTCGCGCTCAAGTGTTTCAGCATCCAAACCAGTTTCGTCCAGCGAAAGCGGGAATGCAGCAGCGATGTGCATCGCGAGATGCTTCCCCAACTCGTCGAGTTTTGCGGCGTCTGCTTCGCTTTCGAGCGCAACCAGAACACCAATGCCACCCATGCCAGGCGCAGCTGCGTTGTGAACGTACGAAACAACACGACCATTGCTGACCGATAGCGACTTAACGCGGCGGATAACCTGGTTTTCACCGATGGTTGCGATGTTGTTGGTCAAACGATCCTGAACGGTTTCGCCATCGCCATAAGGCGCAGCCAAAACGGCTTCAGCGTCGTTTGCGCTCAGGCTCAACGCAACATTGCTGACGGCAGCAACGAATTCCTGGAACTGTTCGTTCTTCGCAACGAAGTCGGTCTGGCTGTTTACTTCGATTGCAGTACCCTTGGTACCTTCAACCGCAACGCCAACAAGACCTTCGGCCGCAGTGCGGCTCGATTTCTTGGCAGCAGTTGCGAGGCCCTTGGCACGCAGCAAATCTACAGCGGCTTCGATATCGCCATTGGTTTCTTCAAGCGCCTTTTTGGCGTCCATCATGCCGGCGCCGGAAAGCTCACGCAGTTCCTTGACGGCTGAAGCTGTAATTGCAGACATATTGTGTCCTTTCGAATGAATGAGGCGGCTTTATTAGCCGCCAATTTTGTCATTCCCGCGAAAGCGGAAATCTATGATCAAAGAACGATGTTTAAACCGATGTTCCAGACCATGCCCCCCCGATCAAGTCGGGGGGTGACAAGGTTTATTTAAGCTTCTGCGGCAGGCGCTTCGGCTGCAGCGACTTCAGCTACAGGTGCTTCTTCAACAGCAGCCAAAGCTGGCTCAGCGGCTGGCTCTACTTCGGCACCAAGGTCAATGCCCTTGGCAACCTTAGCGTTTACGTTGCCCTTGGTAGCCGCAGTGGCGATGGCGTCGCAATACAAGCGAATGGCGCGTGCTGCGTCATCATTTGCAGGAACCGGGAACGCAATGCCGTCTGGCGAAACGTTTGAGTCGAGGATCGCGATTACAGGGATGCCAAGTACGTTGGCTTCCTTGATGGCGAGTTCTTCCTTGTTGGCGTCGATGACGAACATGACGTCAGGAATGCCGCCCATATCACGGATACCGCCAAGGCTCATTTCAAGCTTGTCGCGCTCACGGGTCATCTGAAGAATTTCCTTCTTCGTGAAACCGTGCGTGTCGCCCGAAAGCTGCTCTTCAAGAGTCTTCAACTTCTTGATCGAGTTCGAAATGGTCTTCCAGTTGGTGAGCATGCCGCCCAACCAGCGATGGTTGACGAAATGCTGACCCGATGCACGTGCTGCATCAGCGATTGGGCCCTGTGCCTGGCGCTTTGTGCCAACGAACAGAACCTTGCCGCCAGACGAAACGCTCTGGGCGACGAAATCAAGCGCACGTGCGAACAATGGCACGGATTGCGAGAGGTCGAGAATGTGGATGCCGTTACGCGCGCCGAAGATATACGGCTTCATACGCGGGTTCCAACGGTGTGTTTGGTGGCCGAAATGGGCCCCAGCTTCAAGCAATTGCTGCATGGTTACGACAGGTGCCGCCATGGTACTTCTCCTTCCGGTTGAGCCTCTGGGAAACTAGAACGTCACTTTTGCCTAAAAGACAAAGATCAGCACCGGTATGTGCGTTTCCCATGTGGAATGAGCGGGCCGTTATAGCCGCAGAGGAGATTCGTCAAGCATCAAACGCGCGCAGACGGCTGAATGTTGGGTGATCGCAATATTAACAGAGCGTTCAGGCAACCCGGCCTAGCCCACATATAAGAACAGCATAAAGGGCAAATATGTCAAAACGCATCGCTTTGTTATTGCCCCTTGGCCTGTTGTGCAGTCCGCTGTCTGCCCAAGACAACCCGCTGGGTGATGCTCAAATGTCTGCTCCTCCCGAACGAATCTCGTTTCTCGTCACTTTCGGCGAAGACAAATGCCCAGAGGCCGTTGGCGACGAAATTGTCGTATGCGCCGCCCAACCCGAAAGCGAACGATATCGCGTTCCCAAATCTTTGCGTGAAACAGAAGGAGCACCCGTCCGCGGCGGAAGCTGGACCTCCGCATTAGAAAGCCTCGATGGCTACGCCCGCGCAGTTCTTCCCAACAGTTGCTCGGTCAACGGCTCGAACGGATTTACCGGCTGTACGCAACAGGCATTGCAACAATGGTTCGCAGAGCGGCGTGGAAAAAACGAAGGCCGCTGAACCTTTTCTGATTAGAAAAGTTATCCACAGGTAATCCCCAAAGTTGATCCACCTCATTTTGCCAATGATATCACGCTTGACAAAGAAGAACATATAGTGAACAACGGCTCAAACGCTGTTCATATTCGAGCAAGCATAACCCCGCTAAATAGGTTGGCGGGGGGACAGAAAGGACCATTGCCATGACCCTCGTAGCTTCCCTTCTTTTTGTAATCGCGCTTGGTATGTCTGCCAGCGTAATTGTTTTGACTGTGCGCAGCGCGATGCCACGGATACGTGAAGTCGTCGAAATGGAATTTGCAGGCGAAGTCGCACGCGAACGTCGCATCACGTGCGGCGAAATGCGTCGTCGCAATCCGGCAACCATTATCGCGTTCCCGGTCGCAGGCCGCGCCATTGGTGAAATTCGCCTCGCCGCCTAAAAGCTTTTGTTTCGCAAACGCGCCGGGCAAATCGGCTTAATAATTACGCCGCCTTCATGGCGGCGTTTTTGTGTGCGCATTATGTTTTCCGCCGCTGGCAATGATCATTGACGCTGCCGTCGCACACAAAAAAGGGCGGGTGCTTTCGCCCCGCCCCTTTCACCAAATAGATTTGGTTTGTCTTAGTTGACGGCATCCTTAAGCGCCTTGCCAGCCTTGAACTTAGGCTGAGTCGATGCTTTGATGGTCATTGGTTCGCCAGTGCGTGGGTTGCGTCCGGTCGAAGCCTTACGCTTTGCAACGCCGAAAGTGCCGAAACCTACGAGACGTACTTCGCCGCCGCTCTTAAGCGCGCCTGTGATTGCTTCAAAGGTCGCTTCTACGGCTTTACCAGCGTCTGCCTTGGTCAGGCCGCTAGCGTCTGCAACTGCATTGACGAGATCTTGCTTGTTCATATTGGGAACCCCCCTCTCAAAATATTGTATGAAACTCAATTTATTGCTTGATTGAGTCGCGGCGTGAACCGGTGGGCGGATAATGATGACATTGCAGGCACTGTCAAAGGAAATATCCGCCCAAAACCGTCATTTTCTGTGAAAAACTGCACGTTCTGCCGATAACATACAACCGAAAGCGATGTATCGCCCTTTAATGGGTCACGGACGCCCCGTTTTCGCCACTTGCTGCAGGCGGTAAGGCCGCAGCAAGTTCATCGGCTTCAGTCCATTCGACGGCCACCAGAGGCGATACCAGCGCACGCGCCAGCACTTGATCGACGTGACTGACAGGGATGATTTCCAAGCCTTCTTTTATGTTGGCTGGAATATCGGCGAGGTCTTTCTCGTTCTCCTGCGGAATAAGCACCGTCTTGATGCCACCCCGGAGAGCCGCGAGCAGTTTCTCTTTCAGTCCACCAATCGGCAGCACGCGTCCGCGCAAGGTAACTTCACCCGTCATGGCGACATCACGATGCACAGCGATACCTGTCAAAGTGGACACGATACATGTCACCATGCCGATACCCGCTGATGGCCCATCCTTGGGCACAGCGCCCTCGGGAAGGTGGATGTGGACATCCTTACGTCCAAACAGGCTGGGCTTGATGCCATAGCTCGGCGCGCGTGCCTTCACGTAGCTCAAGGCGGCCTGAATGGACTCGCTCATCACTTCGCCCAGCTTACCGGTTGTCTTGATCTGGCCCTTACCGGGAACCGTCACAGCCTCAATCGTCAGCAGTTCACCGCCGACCTCAGTCCACGCAAGCCCAGTAACCGCACCAATCTGGTTTTCTTCCTCACCCATATCGTGGCGATATTTGCGGACGCCCGAGAAATCCGGGAGATTTTCCGGCGTAATGGCAATGCTTGTGGCTTTGCCTTCCAATATGCGACGCAATGCCTTGCGTGCCAGCTTAGCCACCTCACGCTCCAATGTACGCACACCGGCTTCGCGCGTGTAATAACGGATAAGATCGCGCAGGGCATCGTCACTGACGGAGAACTCTTCGGGCTTCAGCCCATGGGCTTCGACTTGCTTGTCGAACAGATGCCGCTTCGCAATCTCCAGCTTCTCGTCTTCGGTGTAGCCTTCCAACCGGATGATTTCCATGCGGTCCAAAAGCGCCTGTGGCAGGTTAAGGCTGTTGGCCGTTGTCACGAACATCACGTCCGACAAGTCCAAATCAATCTCGAGATAATGGTCGTTGAACTTGCTGTTCTGTTCCGGGTCTAGAACCTCAAGCAATGCCGACGCCGGATCACCACGGAAGTCCTGGCCAAGCTTATCGATTTCGTCGAGCAAGAACAACGGGTTCATCGTCCCTGCCTTTTTCAGGTTAGCCGCGACCTTACCGGGCATCGAACCGATATAGGTCCGGCGGTGGCCACGAATCTCAGCTTCATCACGCACACCGCCAAGCGACTGACGAATAAACTCACGACCTGTTGCCTTCGCAATCGATTTGCCGAGCGACGTCTTACCAACGCCCGGAGGTCCGACGAGGCAAAGGATTGGGCCCTTCAGCTTGTTGGTCCGTGCCTGCACCGCAAGATACTCGACAATCCGGTCCTTGACCTTTTCCAGAGCGAAATGGTCCTCATCGAGAACTTCCTGCGCCTTGGCAATGTCGCGTTTCAGCTTTGACTTCTTGCCCCATGGAATGCCGAGCAGCGTGTCGAGATAGTTGCGCACGACGGTCGCCTCTGCTGACATGGGTGCCATGCCACGCAGCTTTTTCAATTCGGCATTGGCTTTCGCCTTTGCCTCTTTCGAAAGCTTCATCGTGTCGATTTTGGCCTGAAGCTCGGCAACCTCGTCGCCGCCTTCGCCGTCGTCATTGCCCAACTCGCGCTGGATCGCCTTCATCTGTTCGTTCAGATAATATTCGCGCTGCGTCTTTTCCATTTGGCGTTTGACGCGGCCACGAATTTTCTTCTCGACCTGCAGGACGCCCAATTCGCCTTCCATGAAGGCAAAAGCCATTTCAAGCCGACGAAGCGGGTTCGCTTCAACCAGAAGCGACTGCTTATCCGACACTTTTAACTGGATATTCGCGGCAACCGCATCCGCAAGCGCCGACGGCGTTTCGATTTCCGAAAGCTGCACAGCCGTTTCAGCAGGCATTTTCTTGTTGAGCTTAGAATAATTTTCAAACTGGTCGGTAACCGAACGCATCAGCGCAGTCGCTTCCGGACCCTCTGCATTTTGTTCGACAACAAGCGATACCGCCGCTTCAACATATTCGCTGCCGCGCTCAAGCAGATCACGCAGTTGCGCGCGCTGTTTACCTTCGACCAGAACACGCACGGTACCGTCCGGTAGTTTCAGCAACTGCATAATCGTGGCGGTCACGCCGATATTGTACAAATCGTCTTTGCCCGGATCGTCCTCCGCAGGATCAAGCTGCGCGACGAGGAAGATTTCCTTGTTCGCTGCCATCGCCTTTTCCAGCGCAACAACCGACTTATCCCGACCCACAAACAAGGGAACAATCATACCGGGGAAAACAACAATATCGCGCAGTGGCAATAAAGGAAGGTTCAGATCCATAGATACTCCAAGTGGGTGTCGCGCAAGAATGCGGCACGCCCGTTCCCAAACAATATGAGCGCTCTGTGCAGGCTTTCAATGCATCTGGACCCCAAAAGCGCAATTTGCTGGGGAAAAAACGAGTTTAAATTAAAACGGAGCCAATAATGGCAGGCTTAAAACGGCAGTTTGAACCCGGGAGGCAAAGGAAGGCCGCTGGACATCTTGCCCATTTCGGCATTGCTCGCCGCGTCCGCCTTTTCGCGCGCGTCATTAAATGCTGCGGTAATTAGATCTTCGAGCATCGTTTTGTCGGCAGGGACAATCAGGCTGTCATCGATGGCGACGTTCAAGATGCGGCCTTTTGCCGTTGCGCGGACTTTGACTAATCCGCCGCCAGACATGCCTTCGACGTGAATGGTGTCGAGGGTTGCCTGCGCCTGCTCCATCTGCTGCTGAATACTTTGGGCCGCCTCTTGCGCTGCCTTGATCATGTCTTCCATGCTTTTCATGCGGACTTACTCCATTTAATGTCATTCTCGTCGCTGTCGAGCAGCTCCGCCTCAGGAAACGCAGCAAACGCTGCTTTGACCAGAGGTGACTCCAATATTATGCGTTTTTCAGCGTCGGCTTTCGCTTGCTCTTGCTCGAACAAGCTTGGCGCAGCCTCACCAGCCCGCTCTTCTACGTCCCAGCGGGTGCCAGTAACCTTCGCAAGAGCATCGCGCAGCTCCGCAACAAAATCCGGCGCGACTGGTCCTGCCAACTGATATGCCAACACAGGCGGTGCATATTCAACAAGGCGGACAACATCACGCAGGGTCATTTCAAGACTGACAAAACCCTCGCGCGCCAAACGATCCAAAAGCGCGTTGAAATCGGTCGGCATTAACGACTGCACTGTCGCAGACTGCGGGATATCGAGTCCCGTCGGTGCCAAGGCCGGCGGCGGTGCGGCAAAGTTGCCCTGCCCAATCATCTTGGCAAGTTCACCGGGATCGGGCAGTGTTGCGGCATGGATAACGCGCAACAGCGCCATGTCAGCGGCATCAAGCGGCACAGATGCGCGCGCTACTTCTTCCTGTCCCTTCAATAGCAACTGCCACAGGCGGTGCAGGACCGGAAACGACAAGCGGTCAGCATGCTCCTCAACCACGGCAGCAGCGTCGGCATCCAACGCGCCATCCCGCGGAGCGCCCACTTTTGCGAGTGTCAGCCGGTGCACTTCGGACAAGAGCCCAGCGAACATCGCAAGCGGCTCTACGCCCAAATTATACTGACCGCGCGCTTCTGCCAGCATGTCCTGTGCATCACCGGCCAATATCAGGCCGAACAACCGGCGAATTGCGCCGCGATCCGACAGGCCAAGCATGTCGCGCACTTGTGCAGCGGTAACCTTGCCATCGCCTTCCATATCGGCATGCGCAATGGCTTGGTCGAGTATAGATAGGCCGTCGCGTACCGAACCCTCGGCCGCTTGGGCGACCAAAGTCAGCGCCTCAACCTCAGCCTCAACATGTTCTTTGGCTGCAATGTCGGCAAAATGGTCCGCCAGTTTTGCTGTGGAAATACGCTTAAGGTCGAACCTTTGGCATCGCGACAATACGGTAATCGGGACCTTATTCACTTCGGTCGTCGCAAACAGGAATTTGACGTGGCCCGGCGGTTCCTCAAGTGTCTTCAGCAAAGCGTTGAACGCGTTTTTCGACAGCATGTGGACTTCGTCGATGATGTAGATTTTGTAGCGCGCTGAAACAGCGGAATAGCGCACAGCCTCAATAATCTCGCGGACGTCATCAACGCCGGTGTGGCTTGCGGCATCCATTTCGATGACATCAATGTGGCGGCCCTCTGCAATGGCAACGCATGGCTCGCAGGTGCCACAGGGATCAATCGTCGGGCCGCCCTGCCCATCTGCACCAATGCAGTTAAGCGCTTTGGCAATCAGACGCGCAGTCGAGGTTTTCCCCACGCCGCGCACGCCAGTCATCAAAAACGCATGCGCCAGACGATCGCGTTTAATCGCATTGCCCAGCGTTTGGACCATCGCATCCTGACCGATAAGTTCAGCAAAGGTCTGTGGTCGGTACTTGCGCGCAAGTACGCGATAAGCAGCGCCACCGGTATTCGCCGGAGCGGCTGCGGGCGCAGGTGTTGAAGGCGGTGGGGTAGCGGTGGCAATGGTCTGCGTCGCTACGGGCGGCAAATCCAAGCCAAGTCCCAAAGCGTCATCGGGCATATCCGGGTCGCGGTCGGCGAATTCTGGGCGATTGGAATCGGGCATCATCGTTACGTTAGGACGGTCACCGACCTTTGTCGAAGTCTTCTAAAACAAAAGACGGGGAAAAGTAGGAGCCGGATGACCCGCAGCGAATTCGTTGTGGCTGCTTCCGTCAGGATCTGACCAGGTTGGCGAGTGCCACGTCCATCCGACTCCCACGCCGCATATGGCCGCGACATCGGCTAAATGCAAGTGGGGCGAAAACGAATGTGTTAAGGCGCGTTTACCCTGCCGGCGAACCATTCATTTACCGCAATTCCATAAACTCGCGCATTCACAGCGGAAACAAATGCCATGGTTGAATCAGCGTCGCAGATTAAATCTTACCAACGATATGAAGATGCCGCACAGGAAGACCGCAGTGCGCCGCGCGTCCGGTTAAAAATCCCAGCATCGATGCGGCCATCGGGTTCCCCAGGTTTTTCGGTTATCGTCCGGGATCTGTCGCTGTCGGGTGTGGCGTGCGAAGCTTTGACCGGTATGAGCGCAGGCACGCGAGTCTGGCTGACGTTGCCAGGGCTGAACGCGCTTCAGGCCAAAATTGTCTGGAACGATGGCACCATGGTGGGATGCGAGTTCGACACGCTGCTCAACCCCGCCGTCATGGAGAATGTCCTCGCTCGCTTTCCGGCCGTAAGTTAGGCGTTTCGCAGATACCAATCATAATCGATTGAAGGCACCTGACCGAAATAACGGTCCTGTTCGACGCGTTTGACGATCGTGAACATATCGACAAACCGTTCACCCAGATATTCGCGCATCAGCTTTGAACCATGGAAGCGGTCAACGGCTGCAAACCAGTTGCTTGGTGGCTTATCATCGCCGGAGCTATCGCGGTCATAACCATTGCCAACGACGGCTGGGCCGGGATCTATCTCATTAATGATGCCATGGTGAATACCAGCGAGCACGCCTGCTACGGCCAGATAGGGGTTTGCGTCAGCTCCACAGGCGCGATGTTCAACATGGCGGCTGGAGGGCGGGCCTGCGGGTATGCGAAACGATACCGTACGGTTGTTGACGCCCCATGTCGGCGCGACCGGCGCATAGCTGTTCGCTTTGAACCGGCGGTAGCTGTTGGCATGCGGCGCAAACAGCGCAAAACAATCGCCCACAGCTGATATCATGCCACCAATGGCATGACGCAACATTGGGGTGCCTTCGGGATCGTCCGAAGCGAATAGGTTCTTCCCGTCGCTGTCGTTCATCGACACGTGAATATGCATGCCTGAGCCTGCTTGTTCAGCGAACGGTTTGGCCATGAAAGTCGCTTCCAGACCGTGCGCTTGCGCCACAGCCTTCACTACACGTTTATACATGATCGCATCATCGCACGCCCGCAATACGTCGGGCTTGTAACGCAATGTCAGTTCGCACTGCCCCGGCGCGAATTCGGAAATGGCGGATTCGAGAGGCAGCCCCTGAACATCGCAGGTCTCATAGAGCTCATCAAAGAATGGCCGGAAATCATCCAGCTCACGCAGGCCATAGACCTCAACCATTTGCGGCGTTTCATGGTTGTAATCAGGACGCGCGGGGCGAATGGAACCATCACGCGCACGCTTTGGGTCCAGCAGGTAAAACTCAAGCTCAACCGCCAATGCGGGGGTCAGGCCCATTTCTGCAAAACGATCAACCACCAGACCCAGCACATGCCGCGAGTCCAGATCATGCGGCTGGCCATCCAACTCATAAAAATCGACCATGAATTGCGCGGCGTTGTCCCCTGCCCATGGAGTCCGCACAAGTGTGCCGGGAATTGGTTTCATTGACCGATCAGCGTCGCCATCCTCCCAGACCAATCCTGTCTCCACCGTATCTTGTCCAGTGATGTCGACCACGGTGATGGAGCCCGGGAAAAAGCGGCCAATTTCATAGACGGACAGCACCTCATGCTGGCGAAGCCGTTTGCCGCGCGGGACGCCGCCCATATCAGTGTAAATCATCTCGACGGAGTCAATATCGGGGTTCGCAGCGAAAAAGGCTTCAGCCTCGTTTCGTGCCGCGATGGTCGCAGATGACTTGGCCCGCTTGATTGTCATGACTTCACTTTCGCTTAACTGGTTCAAAACGCTTGTAGCTCAGTCAGCGCATTGTTCAACTCAAACGCCAACCGGTCGACTTGCGCCGGCGCTGTCACGGGGCTGACGAGCATCATATTATGAAAGGGCGCCAACAAAATGCCGCGGTTGGCCAGGTACAGATGAACCGCACTTTCCAAGGCATGGTCCATTGCGGCACGCGCTTCGCTTCCGTTAAGCGGCGGCGCAGCAGAGCAGATCATTTCAACGCGGGCACCGACGTGACTGACGTGCCAGTCAAGGTCATGCGCGGTGATAACGGCGGTCAATTGCGATACCAGCCGGTTAGCCGTCGATAGCATATGCGCATAGGCATCACGCGTAATGACGTGCCTCAACATCGCGTGCATAGCCGAGATAGCAAGCGCGTTGGCAGACAATGTCGTGCCAATGCCGCTATGGCCCGGCGGGCGCGACTGGTTCAGTGCCGCCATCTTTTCCGCAATCTCGGCCGTGAAACCATACACCGCACACGGCACGCCACCGCCGATGGATTTGCCCACGACCATGATGTCGGGCTTTGGCCCGTGTGCATTGCTGTGCCCGCCATAGCCCGACGAGATCGTGTGGGTTTCATCAAGTACCAAGATCGTTCCTGTTTCGTCACACAGCTGACGCAACGTGTCCAGAAAGCCCGGCGCGTCTCGCACCATACCGATATTGGTCATGAGTGGTTCAGCGAGCACGCACGCGATGTCGCTGGCACGCAACGCGGCAGCCAACGCGTCAACATCGTTAAACTCGATTGCAACCGTGGTCGGCAGCAAATCCTGCACCTGCCCGATCAGGCTTGGCCGGTTGACCGCTTGGCCATTGCGCAGGTCAACGAAAACGTCATCGACCGCGCCATGATAACAGCCATTGAAGATCAAAATCTTGTCGCGCCCCGTTAGCCCACGACACCAGCGAATGACGGCGCGGTTTGCCTCGCTTGCCGTGGTCGTGACTTGCCATTGCGGCAGCCCGAACATCGCAGCGAGCATATCGCCGACATCAGCGCCCTTTGACGTGGGGAGCATATAGCTCAGCCCCTGCCCGGCCTGCTCGGTTAGCGCATCGACCAATGGCTGCGGCGAATGGCCAAACATGCTGGCGGTATCGCCAAGGCAAAAATCGTCAAACACTTGTCCGTCGATGCTGGTGAGCGTTGCGCCCTTGGCGCTTTGGGCGACGATGGGAAACGGACTCGACCAATCCAGCATCCAGTGGAATGGAACGCCCTGAAACCAGCCTGTCGACGCTTTGGACTGCGCATGCGACTTAGGGTTCGCTGCGATGAACCGCGCGACCTCACGCGCGCGCATCACCTCGATCGCGGCCCGTGCAATCACAACCGGTCTCGCATCGCGTAATAGAGCAGTCCAAGTGTCGCGAGCGGTCGGGCCAGCCATTTTCCACCGGGAAAGCGGCTGTGCGGCAGGCTGGCAAAGACGTCGAACTGCTCCATCGTGCCAACCACCGCCTCAGCCATCAACTCGCCAGCAACCGTTGTCACCAATGCGCCGTGGCCTGAAAAGCCGTGCGCATAAAAAACATTCCCTTTGCGCCCCATATGCGGCAGCCGGTTCATCGTTACACCCACTGCACCACCCCATGCATAATCGATAGTTGTCCGGGCCAGCGAGGGAAAGACCTCCGCCATATGCTTTCGGACAAATCCCGCAATGTCGGCCGGCGGCCTCTGGACATATTTCTCACCGCCACCAAAAATCAGGCGTTTGTCAGCGCTTAAGCGGAAATAATTTAAAACAAACCTGCTGTCCGCAACCGCTGCATCGCTTGGCAAAAGCTGGTCTGCATCGGGCAGCGGCGCCGTCGCGATGTTATAGTTCATGATCGGGACGGTGTAGCTGCTCAGTTCCGGCGCGATATCGCCCGTCCAGTTATCAGTCGCAATGATAATCTGATTGGCAGTCAGCGATCCTGCCCCGGCCTGTATCTCGACATAGGTTCCTCTATCCAACTGCCTTTGCGCAGCGGTATTTTCGAATATCAAAACACCTGCCGCCAGCGCAGCTTTTGCTAGTCCAAGCGCATAGTTCAACGGATGGAAATGCCCGCCTTTGGTTTCATAAAGGCCGCCGTGATAGTCACCTCCGTTGATGTGTCTGCCTATGTCGGCAGGTGCGACAACTTCGACTGAATCCCAGCCAAATTCGCGTGACAAGAATTCTGCCTCGCGCTGCATATCTTCGAAATGCCCCGGCTTGTAGGCGGCTTCCAAATGGCCGGATTTCAGATCGCATTGGATATCATGCTTGACGATACGGTCATGCACGCGCGCACCTGCGCCCCATGCCAAATCGAATATGGCTTTTGCCCGCTCGCGACCAAACTCCTCGTCTATTTCACGCATCGACCAACGAAGCCCCGGAATAAGCTGCCCGCCATTGCGGCCCGATGCGCCGAAACCTATAGTCTGGGCCTCAAGCAATATGACAAACAGGCCTTTTTCGGCGCACGCTAAAGCGGCTGACAATCCAGTAAAGCCGCCGCCAATGACAACGACGTCGCAGTCCAAACCGGAGTCCAGTGTAGGCTGCGTTTCCCACGCATTAGCAGCCGATCGATAATAGCTGTCATTCAACCGATCAGGCATTACACTCTCAGCAACAAATGCTCGCGTTCCCAGCTAGATACGACCGATTGGTAGTTGAACAATTCATAGTCTTTAATTGCATAGAAGATGTCGAAAAACTCTTCGCCAATCAGGTTGCGGACGGGTTTGCAGGCGCTGAAGCGGTCTAGTGCTGCTTCCAAAGTGCGAGGCAGCGTGCGTGCGCGGTTGTAGGCGCTGCCAGTGATGGCCTTTGCCGGAATCATGCGCTCTACCATGCCGATATAGCCACAGACCAAAGATGCGGACATGGCGAGATATGGGTTAGAGTCAGCCCCGGGTAAGCGGTTTTCGACGCGGCGATTGGCCTTGTCGGAAATCGGCACGCGGAAGCCGCAGCTCCGATTGTCTTCGCCCCATTGGACGTTAATCGGCGCGGCACTGTCCGGGCGCATCCGGCGGAAGCTGTTCACGTTGGGCGCCCAAAGCGGCGACACTTGTGGCATGAACTTCACCAGCCCGGCGATGTAACTCCGGAAAAGCGCACTGTCGCGGCCATTTGCGTTCGAAAACAGATTGCGACCCGTCTCGGCATCCACCACAGATTGGTGAATATGCATCGCGCTGCCCGGTTGGCCAGCCATAGGGTTGGCCATGAATGTCGCATAAACGCCATGCTGTTTGGCCACGGCCCGCACAACGCGTTTGAACAGAAATACCTGATCAGCAAGCTTCAGCGGATCGCCGTGGATAAAGTTCACCTCAAGCTGCGCAGCACCCATTTCGTGGATCATCGTATCGATGTCGAGACCCATGAGTTCACAGTCATCGTAGATGTGATCAATGATGTCTTCATACTCGTTCATCGCCTCGAGACCATAAGGCTGGCTCGCGGTTTCTGCCCGTCCGCTCGACCCCGTTGGCGGCACAAGCGGAAAGTCAGGATCGACATTCTGGCTTACCAGATAGAATTCAACCTCAGGCGCCATAATGGGCTTCCACCCACGACTGGCGTAAAGGCCGAGGATCTTCTTCAATATCGTGCGTGGCGCGATTTCCACTTCAGTCCCATTACCGTGCAGGACGTCGGCGATCACAAATGCTGTTGGCGATTTAAAACCGGGCGCGACACAAATCGTGTCCGGATCAGCGATCAGGATTTTGTCGGGATCCTTGTCCCAAATGTCTTCGATGTCTTCGGGATAATGGCCATCAATCGTACAGATAAATACGCTACCAGGAATACGGAGCGATTTGTCACGGACGGATGAAAGGAATTTCTTGGCCGGCAATACCTTGCCGCGCTGCACACCGTTAATGTCAGGAACGATGCATTCGACCTCATCGATCTTATGCTCGGCTATCCAATTGGCGAGGTTTACAGTCATAAAACGATATGTGCGCAGACCGACTTGAAAAGGTCAAGCCAGCCCGCGCACATCATAGACTTCAATTTACAGTCTTAGAAGCCGTAGCTGAGCGAAAATACAACGCCGGCCGAGCTGTCTTTGAATGCAAATACCGAACGACGGTTGGTATCTACATAAGAAGCGCCAACGGTAAAGCCTGCAACATTAGCCGTCAGACCAAGAGTCCAATCGAGCTTTTCATTGCCAGCGGTAAACGCGCCATCTTCAATGCCCATTGAGCCAACAATCGAAATTGGTGAGTCCGGCAAAGCGATAGACGCATTTGTGGCGAAATAGACGTTGTCGGTGTTGCCAGTGTTGTCCTGGCTTGGAACGTAGCTCAATTGTACGCCAACCGTTGCAGGGCCAACTGTCGAGCCAAGCTTACCGGTCAGTTCAAGATAGTTGAAGCTGGAGACGCCGGGATACAGATAATAGGTCGCACCGATGTCGTATGTCAGTTCTTCACCACCCGAAAAACCAGCATACAAATCGACTTCCAGATCATCACCAGCATTTTCGGAAAGATTTGAACCCCACACGCCAGCATAAAGGCCGGACTCATGCTTTACGGTCAAATATGGCTGAAGTGCAAAATCCTTGCCGGAGAGCGAAACACCGCGGAAGCGATAGTCGGAAACCAAGGCGGCACCGCCCGTGATTGTGATAGGTCCGGAGGCTTCTTCTGCCGCCTCATCTTGGGCGAAAGCAGGAACTGAGACGGCCATCGCGCTCATCGCGACGCTCATCGTTGCCAGCTTTAAAATGGATTTACGCATAAAATTACCCCTTCTTAGGTGCACTAAAAACTGCGCCAAAAGCGAGCGCATTGCGCTACCTTCGGCAGATACCGTTCTATCCCGCTAAATCTAAACGACTGCGCGATACCGTTTTTAATTGGTTCGCGCTTTATTGTGCAGGTGCACACAAACATCAAAACTTGCGGCAGGCAAGCAATTTTGTGTCAATGTCATTGTCCTTTTTGTGCAATGTGACAAAACCGTCACAGTCGCGCACGGTGTTCATTACGGGAAACGATGCCGCGGTGTCACCGAACAAAGCTATGTAAAAGGGTGGCCCGCAGTCGAGTTAGAGCACCCCAACGCGTCGATGTCGTTCATCCGCTACGCTGCGCGAAGCGGCTCAGTCAACGACTCATGTCATCGCATTAACGCGAGAGATTGCTGCCCACTTTGTGCGAAGCTAATCAATGAGAGCAACGCAGGTTAGCTTCGCACAAACTAGGCAGCCGTATCTATTAAGCTTTAGAAAATGATCGCGACGACCACCACGAGCAAAATTAGACCGCCGATGCTGATGCCAACTGTACGTCCCATAATCCGTCTCCGTTTCTGATGATCAAACAGATGAGGGGCAGACAAGTTCCGTATATCGTTGGGTCGTTAGAAACTTGCCAGTGGGTAAGCCGTTACACAGTCAATCAAACAGCCGCGGCGGTACGGCGCGATTGACGACTTCGCGCAGTGCAAAGGCGGTTTCGATGCGCGCGACCCGGGGCAATCTGGCAATCTCTTGTCGGTGAATGGTCTCATAATCCTCAATTGAGGCAGCGCGGACCACCAGTAAATAATCGTTCCGGCCGCTCATTAGATGGCACCGGATTGTTGACGGGCTTCCTACGACGGCAGCTTCAAATGCAGCCATTGCCTCCTCGCTCTGGCTATCAAGCGTGATGGTCACCATAACCGTCGCGGAAAGTCCGAGCTTGCGCAGGTTTACATCGGCACGATAGCCGCGCAGGATACCGTCATCTTCCAATGCCTTCTGCCGACGTGCAGCCGCGCTGGGTGATAATCCTGCCGCTTCGCCCAATTCTGCCTGTGTTGCCCGTCCATTCTGCACGAGCGCACCCAATAATTTACGGTCCGTCCGATCAAGCTGCATAAATTCTCCGGTTTTTCTGGCACTAACAACGATATTATGCGCCCATTGCACCAAATAGTCGAATCTTTGCACAGTATCGTTATTTCGAAGATGCTATTTCCGACGCAGAGAATTTTTAAGGAGTGAGATTATGCGTGTCGGTGTCCCTAGCGAAATCAAAGTGCATGAATATCGTGTAGGTTTAACCCCCGGCGCAGTGCGCGAATATGTGGCGCATGGCCATCAGGTCGTTGTTCAATCCGGCGCGGGCGCTGGCATCATGGCAAGCGACGATGCCTATCGGGCAGCGGGTGCAGAGATTGCCGCGACCGCAGCAGAAATCTTCGCTGGCTGCGACATGATCGTCAAGGTCAAGGAACCACAGCCAAGCGAATGGGTCCTGCTTCGCCCTGGCCAGCTGCTCTTTACCTATCTCCACCTCGCACCAGATCCTGAACAGGCCAAAGGCCTTATCGCCAGCGGTTGCACCGCAATCGCGTATGAAACCGTGACGGATGACAAGGGCACCCTGCCCCTGTTGGCGCCCATGAGCGAAGTCGCTGGCCGCTTGGCGATTGAAGCAGCAGGCGAAGCCATGCGCCGCAGCGAAGGCGGAGCTGGCATATTGCTTGGCGGCGTTCCCGGTGTGCCTGCAGGGCGAGTCACCGTGCTTGGCGGCGGCGTTGTCGGCACCCATGCCGCGCGCATGGCCGTAGGGCTAGGCGCCGAAGTCACCATCGTTGACCGCTCGATCCCGCGTCTTCGGCAATTGGATGAACTGTTCAACGGACGCGTGCGTACCCGCTATTCAACGCTTGAAACGATTGACCATGAAATCAGCATCGCCGACGCTGTGATTGGCGCTGTCCTCATCCCCGGCGCAAGCGCACCCAAGCTTGTCACCCGCGAAATGTTGAAGCGCATGAAGCCGGGCTCAGTCCTGGTCGATGTCGCCATTGACCAAGGCGGCTGCTTTGAAACGAGCCACGCGACCACGCATGCCGAACCGACCTATGTCGTAGATGGCATCATCCATTATTGCGTCGCCAATATGCCGGGTGCAGTGCCGCAAACCAGCGCGGCAGCACTCAACAACGCGACTTTGCCATATGGACTGGCGCTTGCCAGCAAGGGTATCGCAGCGCTCGACGACAGCACGGAAACGGGTCGCGGCCTTATCGCTGGCTTGAACGTACATCAGGGCAAAGTGACCAGTCAGGCCGTTGCTGACAGCCTTGGCCTTGATTTTGTCACGCCGGAGTCCGCGCTCGCCGCGTGACTTGCGTAGGTTCAAGTGCTAACGGCGCTGCATGGGCAAAGAGGGGCGAATAACAGCGCATCAAATCGCAGCGATGCTGGGGGTGTCACAGCCAACAGTTTCGCGGGCGTTGCGCGGTGACAAAAAGGTAAATGAAACGACGCGGGCGCGCATTGTCGCGCTTGCCAACGAACTCAATTACTCGGTCGACCATAACGCCCTTCGCCTGCGCACACAGCAATCCTATTCCATTGCGTTGGTCATTCTGTGCCGGCGCGGCGAGAATAAGGCGAACATCAATCCATTTTATCTGTCGCTGTTGGGCTGCATCGCGGCGTCGGCCTCGGAACGCGGCTATAATCTCATCGTTTCGTTTCAGGATTCGCCAGCAAACTTCTTCGCCAACTACACCGGTAGCAGACAGGCCGATGGCTTGATTGTAATTGGCAGCGGCCAGAACATTGAAGGCTGGCAGTTCTTTGGGGAATATGCGCGCCACAACACGCCCATGATTTGCTGGGGCGCAAGCAAAGAAGACCTGATTTCCATCAAAAGCGACAACGCGCAGGGTGCCAACCTTGCCATTGAACATTTGCTGTCCAGCAGATGTAAGAAAATCGCATATATCGGACCAACAAACAGCGAACAGCCCCCATTTCAGGATCGGCTCACAACCTACATGGCGGCGATGGCGCAAAGGGGCATGCCGCCCATCTGCCCGCCGCTTCCTGAAAACGCGGTGCGCGAAGATCAAGGCTATGCAGCCGTAAGCGCGCTAATCCGCGACAAGGTCGATTTTGACGGCCTTTTTTGCGCCAATGACTTCATTGCGCTCGGTGCGATGCGCGCGCTTGATGAAAACCATATCGCGGTCGGCACCGACGTGCGCGTCATCGGATTTGATGGGATTGCGACGGGCGCATATGCCCAACCGCCGCTCACGACGATTGAGCAGGACTATGTTCAGGCCGGCGAAATGCTGGTGGAGGCGTTGATTGCCGTGTTGAAGGGCGATGCCCCCAACATCGCCCCTGTGCCTGTTAAGCTGCTTAAGCGCGGAACCGCTTAAGCGCCTGCAACTTCCAAGATACAGGCCACAAAGCCGTCGGGATCATCTTCCTGAATAAAATGCCCGCCATGTAGGCTGCGATGGTTTTGGCCTGCTGTTCCGGGGACTCGGCCAATGAAGCGACTCTCGCCACCACGGGTGATGCGGTCCTGATCGGAAAAGCAGCACAAGAACGGCTTTTCCCACCGATCGAACACTTCCCATGCGCGTTTCTGGTCCGGCACAGCGACATTGTTTTCAAAAGGCACAAAGCTCGGAAAAATACGCGCCCCCGCTTTAAACGATGAATCCGGAAACGGTGCATCATAGGCCGCGATTTCAGCCGGCGAGAGCCCGCGCTTCGTTCCTGCACTGACGATTTTACCGATTGGAAACACCGGGCTCCATTTGGAAAAGGCCCGCCAAATGGCAAAGGCACGGGGCGCATCGCCGCCTTCAGGCAGGCCACCATTGGACAATGCCACGCCAGCAAACCGGTCTGGCATTTCAGAAACGAGCCGAAGCCCGACGAGCGACCCCCAATCTTGGCAAGCCAGTGTTACACGTTGCAGGTCAAGCTGCTCAAGCCAACTGCGCATCCACGCAACATGGCGTGCATAGCTGTAATCTGATTGTGCGGCTGGCTTGTCCGACTTGCCAAAACCGATAAGGTCCGGAGCGACCACACGGAAACCAGCGGCCACAACAGGCCCAACCATGTTGCGGTACAGATAGGACCAGCTCGGCTCACCATGCATCATCAGGACAACCGGCGCATCGCGCGGGCCTTCATCTATGTAGTGCACGCGTAAATTTGTCGCCGTTTCGGCATCTTGAATATCAACATATTTCGGATCGAACGGATAATCCGCTATGTCCGCAAATGCCGCATCGGGCGTGCGCAAAACTCTCATCTACTTTCCCCCACTAAGCGTCCCAGCTGCAGCGCCTGTCACATAATCACGCAGGCATCAAGGCGCGGTGGATTACAGGGTGGCCAGAAATGCGTTTATGGCCGCCAGCGCCTCTGGTTCATCGAGCATCGGCGCATGGCCAACATTCGAAACCGTAACTGACTTCATAGCCGGGTGCCCTTCCGTCATGCGCTGAAGCGTCTGCGCGCTCAAAATATCCGATCGTGCGCCGCGCACCGCAAGTATGGGCACATCTGTCAAACCTTGCCACATGGGCCACATGTCCGGCGGGACGGCAGTAGGAGACGCGGCAGACAAACCAGCGGCAATTGCCGGGTCATGCGCGAGTACCGGCACGCCGGCGTCATTTTCGAGGAACACGCGCCGTGCGAATGCGTCCCATTGTGGATCGTCATAATCGGGGAAAGCATAGCCATTTATCCGGCGGCAATAGGCCGCTGCATCTTCCCAATTTGCAATCACTTCCGATGCCCCGACATAGGATGCAATGCGATCAAGCCCTGCTTGCTCTATCTGCGGCCCGACATCGTTAAGAACAAGTGCTCGAAAACCATTCGGGCGCATGGTTGCCATGATCATCGCCATCAAGCCACCCATCGATGTTCCCACGATGATCGGCCGGTCGAGTTTAAGTTCGTCAATCAAGTGCAGCATGTCTGCGCAATAAGTCGCTGGCGCATAATTGGCTGGATTCGAATCCCAATCAGATTTTCCCCGCCCGCGCTGATCTGGGACCACGAGCCTGAAGCGCCCGCGCAGGTGCGCGGCCAAACCATCAAAATCAGAAGCGTTGCGCGTCAGCCCATGCAGCATCAATATGGTCGGCTCGGGCCCGGGATAGCTGCGGGCGTATAGCATCAAGCTCCGATCAGCTGCGGCAAAGGCGATGTCGTCAAAGGCGCTCATTATCTGTCCTTGATGTGCCTCACAATCGTACGGCATGAATGTTGCGGGTCAACCGCCAAACAAACCCGGTCGATAGCCTCAGTCAAATGCCGCCCAAATGCTGGGTAGACAATCACAGGGCACGCAATTGGGTGAGATCGATATTCTGCACGGCGACGGAAGATGCCTCGCAAAACTATAGCATTTCTAAAAACCACAAGGCCGACTGGACCTAATCTTAGGACGGCCACACGTGGGCCAGGTGCAGACCGTCCTCTGTAGGTTTAATGGGCCCAAAAGGCGGACATTCATAACTTGTCTAGCGCGGGCGCACGCAAGGCAGATTACCTCAGCTTCTTAGGAACTGAAGGACGGAGTTCTGAAACAGCAATTATGACAGAATAAATGTTTGTTTTTCATAAATCTGACGCGGTTGTGACATCGTGATTTGGTAAATGAATGCGACGGCCCGTGAATTGTCAGGGGGTATTTTGTGCGTTGGTCCATTGTCATACCTGTATACAATGAAGTCGAATTTTTGCCGCAAACGTTAGAATCGATTGTTGCGCAAACGTCCGCGTTTGATCTGATCATCGTTGATAATGGTTCGACCGACGGCTGCATTGATAAAGCGCGTGCCCAACTCGCTGATTATGATGGTAAAGTAACCTTCTTGCACGAACCCCGGCCTGGCCAGGTTTTTGCTTTGCAAGCTGGGATCGCCGCAGTCACTTCCGAATTCACGGCGATTTGTGATGCCGATACATATTATCCACCGCATTATCTTTCTGCTGCGACTCAGCTGTTTGACACAATGGGCGCCGAATATGTTTCCGCATGCGCCTATTTGCGCCGCAAACCATTTTTGGCAGGGCTCGGCAGCATGGTGCACCGGCTGCTGGTCGCCCGAATATTGCCTCATCAAAATCACACCAGCGGTGCAGCGCAAATGTTTCGTACCGAGGCACTACGCGCTGCCGGAGGATACGACCCCGCGTTGTGGCCATATGTACTGAAAGACCATGAATTGATGCATCGCGTTCTAAAACTTGGGCGCCAAATCTATCATCATAATTTGTGGTGCATCACATCTGACCGTCGTGCGGATCGTCGGAATGTCCGCTGGACACTTCGGGAGCGCATTGCCTATCATTTGACACCGCGTTCACGGCAGCATGACTTTTTTTACCGATTTCTGGCGAACCGATTTGATGCGCGTGGTCAGCGCGACACAGTGCTTCGCGAACGCGATTGGTCTGTCGCGTGACTTCGACGGCCACGCCCTTTGCGCATCTCGATCTACCGACATTAAAGCCTGAACCGCGGCCATGGTCGACATGGTTTGCTCGGTTTTTGTCTGGCGCACTTTTGGTTGCCATGGCGCTTCAATTTGGCAAAATGGATACCAACCAGTTGCACAACGCGTTGCCGCAAAATTTGTGGTTTTTGCCCGTGTTGCTCGCATTATACTTCGCGCTACCCATTGCGGATTGGGTTATTTTTCGACGCCTTTGGGCGTTGCCTGCATCTGGATTCCTTGTCCTTCTTGCCAAACGCATCGGCAATGAAGTCCTCATATCCTATTCAGGCGAAGTATATTTCTATCTATGGGCGCGTAAACGTACGGAGTTAAGCTCTGCGCCCTTTGGAGCGATTAAGGATGTCAACATTCTCTCAGCCTTAGCTGCTAATCTCGTCGCCTTGCTCCTGTTGATGTTTACCTACCCATTTATATCGCAACTACATCTTGGCCAATACACGCATGCATCGGTCATTTTTGCGGCCGTGATGCTGATGATGTCATTCCTCATATTGTTGTTTTCACGCCGCGTTTTTACGCTTGAGCGCACACAATTACGGTGGATTTTTGGGGTTCACATTCTCCGGCTGACGGCAGGCGTGCTACTTTGTGCATTATTATGGTTCATAATATTGCCCGGACCACATTTCGGATTTTGGTTGGTGTTGTCGATGATCCGGTTGTTGGTCGGCCGGTTACCGTTTCTACCCAACAAGGAAGCCCTTTTCGCGGTTGTTGCTGTGTTCTTGGTCGGCCAAGACAGCGCAGTTTCAACGCTAATTACGCTAACTGCGTCCACAATGTTGGCGCTGCATATCTTCGTGGCGGTAATATTGGGCGCTGTGGCTTTGTTGTCCCCCGTCAGGGACATATTTCCTAAAAAGGCGGTAACGTCATGAAATATATATTGGCAGTCACAACGCTTGCCTTGTCCATGACGGCTTACGCCGCTGTGCCTCCTAAAGCAGAACGCGGACGAAGCGGTGCAGATTGTCGGGCTGCGGAGTCTGGGCCAGCGGTGAACGTGAACGTCCTCGGTTTGAAGGATCGCCGCGGTAAACTCATTCTCGAATTATACCCTGAAAATGACGCGGACTTTCTCGAAAGTGACAAGGCATTAATTGCGGCGGGAAAACCGTTTCGTCGCGTGCCGATGGAAACGCCCAAGAGCGCGTCAGTTTCCATATGTATTCGCGCGCCCGGCCCCGGCCGCTATGCTTTGGTGTTACTTCACGATCGCGACGGAAATGGCAAATTCGGCTTGTCCGGTGACGGTGTTGGGTTTGCGAATAATCCTAAGCTGGGTTTGCGCAAGCCCGCCGCAAAGGCGGCTGGCCTGGCTTTGGGATCCGGTGTGCGGTCAATCTCGATAGTCCTGAATTATCGCCAAGGAATTGGTGTTGGCCCAATCAAAAGTCAAACCGCTGGAGGCCAGCCGTGAAGATCGTCGATGTCTGCGAGTTTTACGCACCCGAGGGCGGCGGTGTTCGGACATATATTCATGCAAAACTCGCAATCGGTGCACGACTGGGACATGAGATTACGGTAATCGCGCCAGGTAACCGCGACGAAATTGTCGAGCATGAAAACAGCGGCAGGATAATCTATGTAAAAGCGCCGGCACTGCCATTCGATAAAAAATACGGCATGTTCTGGGACGCCGCACCAGTGCACGCAATATTGGACACGGTGCAACCCGATGTCCTTGAGGCATCTTCACCCTGGCGCGGCGCGTGGATTGCTCGAAGCTGGCACGGCCATGCACTCCGGTCGATATTTATGCATCATGACCCGTTGTCGGCATGGGCATATCGCTGGTTCGACGGCGTCGCCTCACACGATGCCATTGATCGGCAGTTCGAGTGGTTCTGGCGTTATCTCAGGCGCATGTGCAACAGTTTTGACTACACCGTTTGTGCATCGCCCAGCCTACAGAAAAGGCTTGCCAGCGGCGGCATCTTTGGTGCTGTCAACATCCCCATGGGAGTAGATGCTGGCGTCTTTTCGCCGGCAAGAAGACATATGTCCGTTCGTAGGGATTTGTTGGCCCGTTGTAACTTACCCGATACGGCAACGCTTTTGTTAGGCATTGGTCGCCATACGCCCGAGAAACGCTGGCCCTGCGTTATTGACGCGGTTGCGCGCGTTGCAGCAAAACGGCCGGTGGGCTTAGTGTTGATCGGCAATGGTCACCAGCAAGCGTCGATCATTGAGCACGTAAACGGCAACCCGCATATCCAGTTACTTGAACCAGTCCGAAACCGAACGGCACTGGCGACGATAATGGCCAGTTGCGATGCTTTGGTCCATGGTTCGTCTGCTGAGACATTTGGTCTTGTTGCATCCGAGGCTTTGGCTTCTGGGCTGCCGCTGATACTGCCAAACGCAGGCGCAGTCGCAGATATAGCCTATCCCGATTTTAGCGAAACTTATACGCCAGGTAACGCCCATGACGCCGCTCTAGCGGTGGCACGCCTTTTGGATCGCGATCAACATCAACTCCGGTTGGCTGCCAATCGTGCAGCGGCGACGGCGCGAACGCTCGACGATCATTTTGCTGATCTGTTTCGGACATATGCAAATGCGATTTCAGAAAAACGGGAGGCAGCATGATGGCGGCAATAATAAGCGTTTACTACCGGACCGCCGTTGTCCCAACGCGACAAACGCGGCACCGATTTAAGCGGATGATGCGTTACCCGAGACCACTTTGGTACCAGCTTCTCCGTTTTGCATTTCGCAACAGATCGAAATAGCACAAGTGTTCAGCGGCTCCCTGAAGGCCGGTTGAAGTGGATCATTCTGTAGCTTACCGGAGTGAAGGTGAACGACACTCTTTGCTGGGCGCAGTTGAATAAGCGTTCAATATTTGTTATGCTCTGTTATGACTACAATTAGAGCTGATCGCCACCAACATATTATTGCTTCAGCAATCCACGTTTTAGCTGAAAATGGGATAGTTGAATTCACGTTTAACAAAGTTGCGCAGCAAGCAGATGTATCGGCAGCGCTGATTGTTCATTATTTCAGTAGCAAAGAGGCCCTTCTTGAAGCCGCCTTCCGCGCCGTAGTGCGTCAGTTGAACAATCAGGCAACGGCGCGTCTCCGGTTCGCCGCCGGGCCCCGCGCGCGCATACAGGCGCTCGTTGACTCTCATCTGGGACATAACGATTTTTCCGAGGAAACGGCCCGGGTTTGGTTGTCTTTCTGGGGACAGGCGCTTCATGTGCCGCAACTTGCCCGCGTGCAGCGCGCACATCAAAAGCGCATGTTATCCAACCTCAAATTTGATTTGCGCCAGCTGGTCGACGCACAGGACGTATCCCCCATGGCGGACACCATCGCCGCGATGGTCGATGGCGTCTGGCTGCGCGCAGCGATGAACGGCGGATCAGCACTGCAAAATGGTCTGGCGCGTGACCTGATCTTTGACTTCATCGCGCGCAATCTGAAGGGTGCCGCGCCCTCTCCCGCCGTTGCCAGTTTTGAGACGCTCAATCCGGCAACAGGGGCCTTGCTCGCCACAATCCGTATCGACGGGCAGGCAGAGGTCAACAAGGCCGTAGCCCGTGCCGCCGAGGCGCAAAAGCTTTGGGCGAAAACACCCGGTGTCGAACGCGGGCGCATCCTTCACCGCGCCTCCGCCCTGCTTGTTGAGCGTAATGAGACGATCGCGCGACTTGAAGCGCAGGATACCGGAAAGCCCATTCAAGAAACCATCGCCGTAGACGTACTGTCGGGTGCGGATTGCATTGAATATTATGCCGGGCTCGCCCGCACGATTGCCGGCGAACACCATGATCTTGGCACGGGTGCGTTCGGCTATTCCCGGCGCGAGCCTTTGGGCGTCGTCGCAGGGATTGGCGCGTGGAACTACCCCATCCAGATTGCCTGCTGGAAATCCGCGCCCGCGCTGGCTTGCGGCAACGCTATGATCTTCAAGCCCGCCGAACTGACCCCACTGACCGCAATTGAGCTGGAAAAGACCTATCGCGATGCGGGTCTGCCCGATGGTCTGTTTCAAGTCGTGCAGGGCAAGGCTGACACTGGCCGGTTGCTGAGCCTCCACCCCGACATCGCCAAGGTTTCGCTCACAGGGGAAGTCGGCACCGGCAAGAAAGTCATGGTCGATGCGGCAGGCACCCTCAAATATGTAACGTTTGAACTTGGAGGCAAATCCGCGCTGATCGTGTTTGAGGATGCCGATCTGGATGAAGCCGTTTCAGGCGCGCTGCTCGCCAATTTCTATTCGGCGGGCGAGGTTTGTACGAACGGGACGCGCGTATTTGTCCATAAGAAGGTCCGGGATGCCTTTCTCGCCAAGCTCAAGGCACGCACCGAAGCGATGGTTATCGGCGATCCACTTAACCCTGCCACTCAAATGGGCGCGCTGATTTCGGCAGCACATATGGAAAAGGTGCTGGGCTATATCGCGCTTGGCCAACAACAAGGTGCAAATTTGCTGACCGGCGGCAAGCGTGTGACGACCAGCGAACTGGCAAAAGGGTCGTTCGTCGAACCAACCATCTTCACTGGCTGCACCGACGATATGGCTATTGTCCGCGAAGAGATTTTCGGCCCTGTCATGGCTGTGCTCGACTTTGAGGATGAAGCAGAGGTCGTCGCCCGGGCCAACAACACCAGCTTCGGTCTCGCTGCGGGCATCTTCACCAACAACCTGACGCGGGCCCACCGCGTCATTGCCGCGCTGGAGGCGGGCACCTGCTGGATCAACACCTATAATATCACGCCGATTGAAATGCCGTTTGGCGGCAACAAGCAATCCGGTCTCGGGCGCGAAAACGGGCGCGCGGCGATTGAGCACTATACCCAGTTGAAGAGCGTCTATGTCGCGATGGAGAAGATCGATGCCCCTTATTGAGGCGGCCGATTACATCATCGTCGGGGCGGGATCGGCCGGGTGCGTGCTGGCCGACCGGCTGAGCGCGGACGGCAAGCACAAGGTGGTGTTGCTCGAATATGGCGGCAGTGATCGGTCGATATTCATTCAGATGCCCGCAGCGCTTGCCTATCCCATGAACACAAAAAGGTGGAACTGGGGCTATGAAAGCGAGCCTGAGCCGCATCTGAATGGTCGCCGCCTGAACTGCCCGCGCGGTAAGGGACTGGGCGGATCTTCGTCGATCAACGGGCTGGTCTATGTCCGCGGCAATGCGCTCGATTTTGAACGCTGGAAAGAAGATGAAGGCGCCACCGGCTGGGGCTATGCCGATGTGCTACCTTATTTCAAACGCGCCGAAGGCCGCGCCGAAGGCGGCAATGAATATCGCGGCGGCGATGGCCCGCTGTCGACCAGCTACGGCCCGCTCGACAACCCGCTGCATCACGCTTGGCTCGATGCCGCGCAGCAGGCGGGCTATGGCTTAACCGAAGACTATAATGGTTATGCCCAAGAAGGCTTCGGCCGGATGGACATGACCGTGCGGAACGGCACCCGCTGTTCGGCTGCCAAAGCCTATCTTTACGAAGCGCGCAAGCGGCCCAATCTGAAAGTCATCGAGCAGGCTCTGGCGACGCGCGTCCTGTTTGAGGGCACGCGCGCTGTCGGCGTTGAATATGAACAAGCGGGCAAGCTACACCAGCTGCGTGCTGCACGCGAAGTCGTTCTGTCCGGCGGCCCAATCAATTCGGTTCAGCTTCTCAAGCTTTCGGGCATCGGCCCGGCAGAGGAGTTGAAAGAGCATGGGATTGAAGTGCGCGCAGACCGCCGGGGCGTCGGCGCAAACCTGCAGGATCATCTGGAATTCTATTTCCAAATGGCCTGCACCCAACCCATCACGCTCTATGGCAAGGCGAACTTGCTCGGTAAGGCTATGGTCGGCGCGCAATGGCTGTTTGGGCGGAAAGGCGTAGGCGCGTCCAACCAGTTTGAGAGCTGCGGCTTCATACGTAGCCGCGCAGGGATTAAATATCCCGATATCCAATATCACTTCTTCCCGATGGCCATCAATTACGATGGGTCCTCGCTAGCCACCGAGCACGGCTATCAAGCCCATGTTGGGCCCATGCGTTCGAAAAGCCGAGGCACAGTAACGCTCAAAAGCGCCGACCCGCACGACAAGCCCAAGATCCTGTTCAACTATATGAGCCACCCCGATGATTGGGCGGACATGCGCGCCTGCGTCCGCCTAACGCGGGAGATTTTCCAGCAGCCCGCTTTCGCGCCATTCCGTGGCCGCGAAATTCAGCCCGGCGCGGACTGCGTGACCGATGAACAGATCGACGCGTTCATTGCCGAACATGTCGAAAGCGCTCTCCATCCCAGTTGCACCTGCAAGATGGGGAGCCCGCAGGACCCAATGGCTGTGGTCGACCCAGAACTCCGTGTCATCGGCGTTCAGGGCCTGCGCGTGATTGACAGCGGCGTAATGCCATCGATCACAACCGGCAACCTTAACGCGCCGACGATCATGATCGGGGAAAAGGGGGCGGACCATATTCTTGGAAAGCCGATGCTCGCCCCCTCCAACGCGCCATTCCACGTCGCGCCAAATTGGGAAACGGCGCAGCGATGAGTACCTCCATCCTTGAACCTGCTCGCCAGATTGATGTAATCCGCCAGACGGATGTCCTCGTCGTTGGCTCCGGCCCGGGCGGCCTCGCTGCGGC
>JAIXOE010000042.1 GCA_027486895.1 Sphingomonadales bacterium | reverse complement strand
CCGCGAACAATTGTTCATAACGCGCGCGCAAGGCGGCGAATCCAGCAGGGGTAATGGGGTTAGTGCGCTCCATGGCGCTCCCTATGTCATCCTGGCGATGATTTGCCCAGATATGTGCTGAGAGGTGTTGCCGACCGCACACGCGCGCGTTCGGGGTGGAGATGATCATACATCACGGCATTCTCCAGCACGCGATAAACATAATCGCGTGTCTCGGTTAGCGGGATCTTTTCAATCCATTCCATCATGCCGATGGAGCCAGTACGCGGGTCACCATAGGCTTTTAGCCATTTGTTCACATTGCCGGGGCCGCCATTATAAGCCGCGATCGCAAGTGGATAGCTGCCCCCGAAATAATCCAGCATCCGTTCGATATAAGTTGCACCAAGGGCGATGTTGTAATCGGTATCAACCGTCAGTGCTTCCGGCCGATATGCCATCGCTATCTTGCCCGAGGTCTCGCGGGCTGTTCCGGGCATAAGCTGCATGAGCCCGCGGGCACCTGCGTGGCTGACAGCTGCCCGGTCAAACTGGCTCTCTTGCCGCATGATTGCATGGGCAAGGGTCCATGTCTGGTTATGCGATGCAGGCACATTGACCGTTGGGTAGCTGTTACCCAAAAGTTCAGGAATACCGGCTGTTCGCGCGGTACGTCCCGCCATCACTGCCAGATCGGGCCGACCCAATTTTTGGGACAGACCAATAGCCGTGGCAAAGTCGCCCGCATCCTTGGCATTTCGCGCAATGGCTCTGAAGAAGTTGCTTTGGTCTTTCCAACTTCCATATTTGGAGGCGAGCGCTGCCGCTAAATAGACGGCCGGTACATTTCCTTCAGTCAAAACGGGTGCGGTAGGGGTGATACGAGGCACTTGGGGCAGGGGACGCCGCAACTGTTCGAGCGACAACTGGCCAAAAAAGCTCTCATAATAAGCCGCGGCTTGTTCATGATAGCGTGTGGCCGATGCTTGATCGCCAGCCTTGGTCGCTGCTTTGCCGGCAAAGTGTAAGCCCTTTGAACGGGTTTGCGCCGATTTCGCAGCCGCCGCATAACGTTCGAACATCGCCACGGCGTCACCTGGGCGGCCAAGCTTTTCCATAGCCGTGGTGCCAGCAAGCCACGTGAGGCTGGTGTAGCGGTCGCGTGTGGTGATGTCTTGATCGACCATAACAAGTCCGCGCGGAGCGGCGTCGTCAACGCGTGAAGCTATGCGGTACGCTATGTCATATTGCCCATCATCTGCAGCCGCTTGCGCATGCGTTAGCAGCAATTGGTACCAGTCTTTAAGAACAGGCGCTGGAGCAGCAAGATTGGCGCGGTTTGCGAGTAACTCGCGCGCACCCATGCTGTTTCCCGATGTCCGCATGAAGTCCGCTCTGGCTGCGATCAGGCTCGCTTCGCTGTTCGCCAGTGATCCCGCTTCCTGCACTTTTTGATCAGCATCAGGGGCCTTCATGCGCGTAGCGAGCGCTGCAACAAAGGCAGGGCGGCGTTGCGGTGACGTATAGGCTACCCACCGTTCGGCGCCACGGGTTGATCCCGACCATAAAAGGCGGTCAACGCGGGCGTCATGGTCAGCGGAACTGAAGCGATTACCCGCGATTCGGAATATACGCGTTTCGTCGTCATCGTTAAGTGCACCACCCCGCCACGCCTCGCGCGCTTGGGTTTCAGCGCGTGATTTGTCACCCGACGCATCGAGCGCGATCGCGAACTTCGCACGCCCAGCGTTGGTGAGGGGAGGCAAGCGATCAAAGAACGCGACAACCTGACTGGGTGACGTCGACAAGGGATCAATTGCCTGTTCGGCGTTCTTGCGCATCTCGTCGCTATTCGGCCAATCGGGATAACGCATCAGAAACGAAGCATATTCTCCAAAGCTGAAATTCCCCGATGCGCTCAGCATTTTCCAGCGTTGTAATGCGGCGGGCACTTGCCCCTCGCTTGGGTCATATTGCACCGTTGGGGCCTGAGGCAATTGCGCAGTGGGCGCAGCAACTGGGCCAGCGCCTGTGCCGCGCTGCCATACGACGCCATCAGTCTGCTGGGCTGCGGCAGCCGACGAAAACGGAATTATCAGCATCGATGCCGAAATGAGATGCTTTACCATGCTGGACATATTATGTGCCCCATCCTTATCAGGTGCTGAACGAACGACTATATAGCCCTTAGCGGCCTATATGGCCCAGAATGAAAGTGTTATGCTATGTTTTCCGGATCGATACCGGCCCTAGTGACTCCTTTTTGCGACGGAGCGTTTAGCGAAAAGCATTTTCGCGCGTTAGTCGATTGGCAAATCGAGCAGGGATCAAGTGCGCTGGTACCAGCTGGAACCACCGGTGAAGCATCAACGCTGTCGAACGCCGAGCATCATCGCGTCATCGAAGTGTGTATTGAGCAAGCCGCGGGGCGTGTACCCGTGATAGCTGGCTGTGGGTCGAACGACACCAACAACGCAATTCTCCATCTTAATTTTTCAAAGAAAAGCGGCGCTGCTGCTGGCTTGGTCGTTGCGCCTTACTACAACCGTCCCAACCAAGAAGGCATTTACGCGCATTTCGAGGCGATGACCAAAAAGAACGACCTGCCGATCGTGCTTTATAACGTACCCGCGCGTACCGTGACGGACATCAAACCGGAAACGGTCGCGCGTCTTGCGCAGTTGCCGACGGTGATTGGCATCAAGGATGCAAGCGGTGATATGCCGCGCGTGACGGACCATCGGTTGGCGTGCGGACCTGATTTCTGCCTGTTGTCGGGCGTGGACGAACAGTCGCTTTCCTTCAATGCGGCAGGCGGGCGAGGGTGCATTTCGGTTACTGCAAATGTTGCACCTAAATTGTGCGCAGAATTTCAGGCGGCATGTGCGTCGGGCGACTACAGTTTGGCACGTGAGCTGAATGATAAGCTTTATCCCCTTCATTTGGCATTGTTTTCTGATGCGTCGCCGGGGCCGATCAAATATGCGCTGTCGCGTGTGATCGAAGGATTTCCAACAGAGTTGCGCCTGCCAATGACTCCGCCAAGCGAAGCGAGCCGTCGTCAGGTTGATGCCGCCTTGGAGAATGCAGGGCTTATCTAATGACGCGTCCAAAGCCCGAAGCATTTAACAAAGTCAAAACGGTCGCCGAAAACCGGCGCGCCCGTTATGATTTTCATATCGATGACAAATATGAGGCCGGTATTGTCCTGACCGGAACCGAAGTGAAATCGTTGCGCTTTGGTGAGGGTTCAATCGCCGAGAGCTATGCGGAAGTTCGTGATGACCAGATATGGTTGATTAACGCGAACATCCCTGAATTCAGTCACGGAAACCGGAACAATCACGAGCCAAAACGGCCACGAAAGCTGCTGCTGAACGAGCGTGAAATAAATAGGCTGCACGGCGCAGTTATGCGGCAGGGCATGACGCTTGTCCCTCTGTCGATTTATTTCAATGGACGCGGCAGGGCGAAAGTGGAATTGGCGCTCGCAAAGGGTAAAAAGGCACCTGATAAGCGTGCCACCGAGAAAGAGCGGGATTGGAAACGTGAGCAGGGACGCATTATGCGCGACCGTGGATGAGTAAATTCAACGCCTGGCTGCATAGGCAAGCGCCCACACGCGACAGTTTTGAACGTAGCCGCTTCCTGCGGCCTTTTGCGCAGCGCGTGTTTCATCCCGCCCTGTGGCGCTTTACACGGCGCTCGGTTCCGCGCGGTGTTGCGCTTGGCCTGTTGGTCGGTATTTTCCTTTTAATACCGGGTGTCCAAATCGCGGGCGTTGCGTTGCTGGCGCTGCCATTCCGCGCTAATATCCCCATCGGTGCGGCCATGACGTTCCTAAGTATGCCCGCTACAACCCCGTTCATTTTGCTGGGCTCGGTTTATGTAGGTGAATCGGTGCTTCGGCTCAACAACGGGTCCGGCCGGTTTTACGAACTTATCGAGACGTCGGCGCCTCTTTCCGCTTGGGGTGATTATGTCTGGAACGAAGCTCCGTTGGCGCTAGTCCAAGGGATCGCAGGGCTAGCAATTATCTCCATCGTCGCTGCCGTGTTCGGTTATGTAGTGTCGGCGTGGTTCTGGCGCTGGCGGATAAGCGCCAAATGGCGACGCCGGTCGAAGTCAGTTGCGTCTCGTGGATAAACTTTTGTAGCCTTTGGTTCGCGAGCCTCTATTCTCCCCACGAAAATACGGGAGCATTTAAATGAATTTCGCACTTAAAATCGCATTGGCAGCATCGGTGTCTTTGGCATCGCTTGCCACACCAGCTTTTGCGCAAAGCCAATCTGACACCAAGCAAGAGACCGCCAAAGAGGGGCCGCAACTTGGCACCTTTGGTTTTGATACAGCCGGCATGGATAGCAGCGTATCGCCTGCTGACGACTTTTATGGCTTCGCCAATGGCAAATGGGCCGCCAACACCCCAATTCCTGCGGATAAATCCAACTACGGCATGTTCACGGCGCTCGACGATTTGTCGAAGGACCGGGTGAAGCTTGTTCTCGACGCTGAAAAAGATCGCGCTGGCAGCAAAGCTGGCGACGTCTATGCGAGCTATATCGATCAGGCTAATGTTGAGAAAATGGGCTTGAAGCCAATTCAACCTTGGTTGAAGACTGTGCGCAGCGTGAAGAGCAAGGCAGCGTTTGAAAAACTGCTTCCTGTAGCTGCGCGTAATGGCGTCGGTGCTCTGTTTGGCGGATATGTAGGCCAAGACGACAAGAACCCAGATGTTTACATCTTCCAAATGTATCAGGCGGGAACGGGCTTGCCTGACCGCGACATGTATCTTGTCGAAAACGATAAATTTGAAGGTATCAGAAAGGCTTATAAAGCATATCTTGCAAAAATGCTGACATTAGCCGGCGAGAAAAATGCCGATGCGCGTGCCGATGCCATCTTCGCGATGGAAAAGCGCATCGCCGAAGTGCAGTGGACGCGTGAAGACTCAAGTGACGCCACAAAGACATATAATAAAATGTCGCTCGCCCAGCTGGATGCCATTACACCGGGCCTTAGAATGTCGCCTATTTTGGCAAAGCTGAGCCCCAAGATTGGCGACGTCATCGTTAATCAGCCAAGCGCGCTGACCGGCATTTCCAAAATCTATGGCGAAACTGATATCGCGGTTCTGAAAGATCAGATGATCGTCAACAGCCTCGCGAGCTTTTCAAATGTGTTGCCCGACTCGGTCTCGGACACGACATTCGCGTTCTACGGCACGACGCTGCAAGGGACACCCCAGCGCGAGCCGCGTTGGAAACGGGGCGTTTCGTTGACCGAGGGCACCGTTGGCGACGAAGTCGGCAAGGCATACGCCGCGAAATATTTCCCGCCCGAAACCAAAGCTGCGATGGACGTTCTTGTGAAGAATGTCCTTTCCGCGATGGGCCGCCGTATCGATGGCCTCAGCTGGATGCAGCCCGAAACGAAGGTTAAGGCACGCGAGAAGCTCGCCAATTTCACAACCAAAATTGGATACCCTGATCGCTGGAAAGATTATTCAAATCTGAAAGTCGTACGTGGCGATTTGTTTGGCAACGACTTGCGCTCAAACCAATGGGGCTTTGATGACAATATGTCGAAGCTTGGCCAACCCATCCGCCGTTGGGAGTGGGGCATGTTGCCGCAGACGGTGAATGCCTACGCCAACTTTGGGATGAACGAAATCGTCTTCCCCGCTGCCATTTTGCAGCCGCCTTTCTTTGACGCAAAGGCTGATCCCGCCGTAAACTATGGCGGTATTGGCGCGGTAATCGGTCATGAAATAAGCCACCATTTCGATGACCAAGGTGCGAAGTATGACTCGACTGGAAAGCTCGCCGATTGGTGGACTGAAAGTGACGTTAAAGCTTTTGAGGCCGCCGGGAAAAAACTGATTGCGCAATATGACGCTTACAAGATTTTTCCGGATGCTTCGGTAAAGGGTGAATTTACGCTTGGTGAAAACATCGGCGACCTTGCCGGTCTCACGATTGCCTATGACGCATATCGCACCTCGCTGAATGGCAAGGAGCCGCCGGTGATCGACGGAATGACAGGCGATCAGCGCTTTTTCCTTGGTTGGGCGCAAGTGTGGCGCCGCAATTATCGTGAAGCGAATTTGCGTCAGCGTCTGATTACCGATCCGCACAGCCCGTCGGAACAACGCGCTTGGGTCGTTCGCAATCTTGACAAATGGTACGATGCGTTCCAGCCGAAAGCAGACGGAAAGTTGTACCTCAAGCCTGAGGACCGCGTTCGCATCTGGTAAGGAATCGTTTTGAACAAAATATCCCCGCCGACTCAACTCCAGATGTTTGGCGGGGATATTGATCAGTCCGCCAAGCTGGATGTGCGTCAGGTTGGGGTTTTAGCGCTCGCAACCTTAGCCTCGCTGGCAATATTGTGGTTCTCGACGGGCAACATCATTCTCGTTGGCTCCTGCGCCGCTGTTATCATTGCGGCAGGCGCGCTCATTAACTTTTTTCGGAACACTGGCTCGGCCGACGACATTGTTGACGTGTCGCCGCCTGACTGGTCCATCACACATGCTGCCACGCAACTGAGCGATGCTGCAATTGCCATTAGCGACCGGGCGGGCCGGCTGGTGTGCGCAAACGACCATTTTACGAGAGCGTTTCCCGGACTGAAGGCTCCGCCAGATCTCGGTATAGATGAATCGGGCCAGTCTTTGATGGTCGCGGCAGGTCGTGTTGCATGGCGCGACGGCAGTGCCCAGATCGATAGCATCACCAAGGATCAACGGGCGTATAGCGTCAAGGTTGCACGCGCGGGCGCTGCTGACGAATATCTATTGTGGCGGCTGGCGCCCATTGAGCAGCTCGCGATTGAAAGCCGCGCGATTGAACTGATTACCGGACGCATCGGGCGTGCTATGTCAGGCAGCGGCGTGATGGCCGTTGCTGTCGGTCCCGACGGCCGGGTTCGGGCGGCAAACGCGGCTTTTGCCTTGCGGGCAACGGGCACGGACCAAGATCCCATCACTGGCCGATTATTTGCAGATTATGTGCGGATGGACGACAAGGGCAGCGTCTTTTTTGAACGCGAAGGACGTCGCGGGCTGCCGATCCGGCTTTTGCACGTTCCGCTGAACGACAATAACGTTGAAGGCGCAGCCTTGCTGCTGGCGGTGGATGAGGAAGGCGCAAAGGTCGACCGTGGCCTCGCGTTGGCGCATGTCGAACAATTGCTCTCCACACTGCCTTTAGGGCTGGCTCTGGTGGATCGCGACGGCCGGTTTCTGTTCGCAAATGACGCGTTTGCACGCGTGCTGGACGTCGAGCCAACCAATTTGCCGCCTTATCCTGGCGATCTGGTCATTGCCGAAGACAAAGGCGCCGTACTGGACAGCATTCGCCGTTATGGCAGCGGTTCCATGACGTCAGGCGATATCGCCATTCGGTTGAAAGAACGCCCCGATGAAGTCATTGCACTTTCGATCGCTGGAGTGCGCGGGCTTGGCGACGCTGCGGTTCTGCTCGGACTCAAGGATAATAGCGAAGAGATCACCCTGAAGCGGCAGGTTGCCCAGCAGACCAAGATGGAATCCATTGGTCAGCTTGCCGGTGGCGTCGCGCATGATTTTAACAACATCCTGACTGCGATAATCGGATATTGCGACCTGATGCTGTTGCGGCATCAGCCTGGTGATGGCGACTATGACGACATCCAGCAGATCAAGAACAATTCAAATCGCGCGGCGAGCCTAACGCGGCAGTTGCTGGCGTTCTCGCGACAGCAGACATTGCGCCCCCAGATTTTGCAGTTGGCCAATGTTGTGGCTGACGTATCAAGCTTGCTTAAGCGATTGCTTGGCGAGACTGTCCGGCTGGAGGTCCATCATGGGCGCGGCGTGGGTGCCGTGCGTGCTGACCCGGGGCAACTTGAACAGGTAATTATCAACCTGGGCGTAAATGCGCGTGACGCTATGCCCAAGGGCGGCGTGGTGCACATCAGTACATTGGCTGTCAGCCAGCAGGAAGTCGTGGCAATGGGTAGCGAGTCCTTGCCCATTGGAGACTATGTCCAACTGTCCGTCGAGGACAGTGGTGTCGGTATTTCCAAAGAAAATCTGTCCAAGATATTCGAACCATTTTTCACGACTAAGGAATTGGGCAAGGGTACGGGGCTTGGTCTCTCGACGGTCTACGGCATCGTCAAGCAATCGGGCGGGTTCATTTTTGCGGACTCAAAAGTCGGCAAAGGAACACGCTTCGATATCTTCCTGCCAGTGCATCAAGGTGAAGCGCCTGTTGTCGAGACCGGCAAAAAGGAATTCTACAAGCCGAAGGATTTGTGGGGCAGCGGTCGGGTATTGGTTGTCGAAGACGAGGACATGGTGCGCGCTGTCGCAGAACGCGCGCTGGTACGGCAGGGATATGTCGTAGAGACCGCCGGAGATGGCGAGCAGGCGCTTGAGCTATTTGCTGAGGGCAAGCGTTACGACCTTGTGGTGTCAGACGTCGTCATGCCCAATATGGATGGCCCAACCATGGCCCGCAATTTGCGGGATAAGTATGGCGACATCCGCCTGTTGTTTATGTCAGGCTACGCCGAGGAACAGCTTCGCGAGACAATCAGTCTCGACAATGTGTCATTCTTGGCTAAGCCGTTTTCAGTCCAGCAGATTGCGGAAGCGGTCCACGATGCGCTTGCGAAGGCCGATTAGATTAGTTACTGAAAATATACGAAAAAATAAATTTGTTCCGCTCTTGTTCTTTTGGAACAGAAGGTGTACATGCTGATTGTTCCGGATGATAATCCGAAACAGGCATGGCGCTAAAGGAGTGGAAAAATGGCAGCAAGTCTTAAAATGGTCGATGGGAATCAGGCAAACGGTATGAAAAGTTCGGAACGTGAAAAAGCGTTAGAAGCGGCGCTCGCGCAGATTGATCGCGCCTTCGGTAAAGGCTCGGCGATGAAGCTGGGTAGCCGTGAGGCCATTTCGATTGACGCAGTGTCCACAGGTTCGCTTGGGTTGGATATCGCATTGGGTATTGGCGGCCTTCCTAAGGGACGGGTCATTGAAATTTACGGCCCAGAAAGCTCGGGTAAAACCACGTTGACCTTGCATGCTATTGCAGAGGCGCAGAAGGCAGGCGGCACGGCGGCATTTATCGATGCAGAGCATGCGCTTGATCCGGGTTATGCGAAGAAGCTGGGTGTTGATATCGATAATCTCATTGTGTCGCAGCCCGACACTGGTGAGCAAGCGCTCGAAATTGCAGATACGTTGGTGCGTTCTAACGCGGTCGACATTGTGGTGATCGACTCGGTTGCTGCACTTGTGCCGCGTGCCGAAATTGAAGGCGAAATGGGCGACAGCCATGTCGGCTTACAAGCACGGTTGATGAGCCAGGCACTTCGCAAAATTACAGGTTCGATCAGTCGGTCGAACTGCATGGTGATTTTCATCAACCAGATCCGCATGAAAATCGGTGTGATGTATGGTTCGCCTGAAACGACCACTGGCGGGAATGCATTGAAATTCTATGCGTCCGTTCGTTTGGATATTCGCCGCACGGGCCAAATCAAATCTGGTGAAGATATTGTTGGCAACACAACCCGCGTGAAGGTTGTTAAAAACAAGGTTGCTCCGCCTTTCAAGCAGGTCGAATTCGACATCATGTACGGTGAAGGCATTTCCAAGACCGGGGAACTTTTGGATCTTGGCGTGAAGGCCGGAATTGTTGAAAAGTCGGGTAGCTGGTTCAGCTATGACTCTATTCGTATTGGTCAGGGTCGTGAGAATTCAAAAAACTATCTCACGGAAAATCCTGAAGTGGCCGCTCGGTTGGAAGCCGCCATTCGGGGCAAAACCGAAGAAGTCGCGGAAGTCTTGATGGCAGGGCCTGACGCGGAAGACGACGTTTAAAAAATATGCGAACAAGCGCGGCCTTGCCTGAGGCCGTCGCTTTCGACCCGCCCTGGTCCACCCCGGGGCGGGTCACTTGGTTTTTGTCGGGTACAGACGTGAGAAGTCGGTAGTGCTCTTGCCGCTGACTTCTTGACAGGCGGCGTGGCTACGGCACAACTGCGTGTATGACTTTCCAAATCCACCTGATCGGCTTGCCGACTGACCAGAACAGTTCATTCGAACGCGGCGCAGCGGCGGCACCGTCAGCTATTCGTCATGCCTTATTCAGCGACCGGGGTAATCTTTCGACCGAGTCCGGCCTTGAAATTGGAACCGACATCGCGTTGATAGATCGCGGCGATGTACCGCTTTTGGATGTTGATGCCGCGGCAGATGATGCGCGCATCATAAATGCGATTGTAGAGGCGATGGACGCAGGCGCCGTTCCCCTTCTGCTTGGCGGCGATCATTCCGTAACTTTCCCGGTGGTGGCGGCTCTCGCTAAACTACATGGTCCGCTCAACATTCTGCATTTCGATGCGCACCCTGACATTTATGCTGATTTTGAAGGCAATCCGCGCAGTCATGCGTCGCCATTTGCCCGCATATTGGAATCGGGACATGCAAAGCGCATTGTGCAAGTTGGCATTCGAACGCTTAACCGCCACTGCCGCGAACAGGCTGAGCGCTATAACGTCGAGATAGTCCCCATGCTGAACTTCTCGCCCGAACAAGTGCCGGTCCTTGAAGGTCCGCTCTACGTCAGTTTTGATCTCGACGGCCTTGACCCATCCGAGGCACCGGGGGTGGCGCATCCCGAGCCCGGTGGCCTCACCGTACGTGAAGTGCTCTCGATACTTGCCCGACAAAATGCACCGATAGTCGGCGCGGATGTCGTGGAGCTAAACCCCGGACGTGACGTCAACGATGTTTCGGCTATCGTTGCGGCCAAGCTCGTTCGCGAAATCGCCGCGCGCATATATCAAAATCATCGAGGAGAACGACCATGACCGTAACAGTGCACCATTTGAACAATTCGCGTTCGCAACGGATATTGTGGCTCTTGGAAGAATTGAATGTGCCGTATGACATTCAGCATTATGCTCGCGATGCCGTGACCAACCTTGCGCCCGAGGCGCTTTTGAAAATGCATCCGTTGGGCAAATCGCCGCTCATCGAGGACTCAGCCAACGTCATTTTCGAATCTGCCGCAATCGTCGAATATATTTGTGAGCGGCACGGTGGCGCGCATCTGGTTCCTCCGCGTGGGACAGACGAACATATCCGCTACCTTGAATGGCTCCATTTTGCCGAAGGTTCAGCGATGACGCCGATTTTGCTAAACCTTTATACCGCGCGTTTAGGCGAAGCTGCTGCGCCGCTGCATCCGCGTATTGATCAGCAATTGGAAAGCCATTTCCAGTTTATGGAAGATAGCTTGAAAGCCACAGGCTGGTTTGTGGGTGATACGCTGAGCGGTGCCGATATCATGATGAGCTTTCCAGCTGAAGCTGCGGTCAAAATGGGCCGCGCGGCCAATCGTCCGAGCCTCACCAAATTTGTGGAAAATATCCATGCACGGCCTGCGTTTCAGCGTGCGCTCGAAAAGGGCGGGCCTTACGCCTATGCCTGATGGTGTGGCAAAGTGCATATCCGGCTTGCAGGGCGGCGAGTCGTTCCCTAAGTCGCTGTCGCTATGACTTCGACCAATGATATCCGCCGCAGCTTTCTCGATTATTTCGGGAGCGCTCAGCATGACGTAGTTTCGTCTGCACCGCTCGTCCCGTACAATGACCCGACATTGATGTTCGTCAATGCTGGCATGGTGCCGTTCAAAAACGTATTTACGGGACTTGAGAGCCGCGAAACACCGCGTGCTGCTTCAAGCCAGAAATGCGTGCGTGCGGGTGGCAAGCATAACGATCTCGACAATGTCGGATACACTGCGCGCCACCACACATTCTTTGAAATGCTTGGAAACTTTTCCTTCGGCGATTATTTCAAAGAGCAGGCGATTACCCATGCGTGGACATTGCTGACGAAGGAATGGGGGCTTGATCCATCGCGCCTGACGACGACGGTCTACCATACCGATGATGAAGCATTTGACCTTTGGCGAAAAATTGCGGGGCTTCCCGAAGAGCGCATCATCCGTATCGCCACGAATGATAATTTCTGGTCGATGGGTGACACTGGACCATGCGGTCCGTGCAGCGAAATCTTCTACGACCATGGCGACCACATCTTTGGCGGTCCTCCCGGAAGCCCGGATGAAGATGGCGACCGTTTTGTCGAAATCTGGAACCTGGTGTTCATGCAATTCGAACGGCAGGATGACGGCACCGATGTACCGTTGCCCAAACCGTCGATCGATACCGGCATGGGACTGGAGCGTATTTCTGCGGTCATGCAGGGCGTTCACGACAATTATGATACTGATACGTTCAAGGCGCTGATTAACGCGTCTGAAGAGCTGACGGGTACTAAGGCGCAGGGCGAGCAGATGGCGAGCCACCGCGTGATTGCCGACCATTTGCGCTCTACCAGCTTCCTCTTGGCCGATGGTGTCATGCCGTCAAACGAAGGTCGCGGTTATGTTCTGCGCCGTATCATGCGTCGCGCGATGCGCCATGCGCATATTTTGGGCGCGAAAGAGCCGTTGATGCACCGTCTGGTGGGCAGCCTTGCCGCTGAAATGGGCGCGGCCTATCCCGAATTGTTGCGTGCGCAGCCGCTGATTGAAGCGACGTTGAAGCAGGAAGAAACCCAATTCCGCCGTACGCTGGATAAGGGCATCAAGCTGCTGGATGAAGCCACAACGGGAATGCAGCCCGGCGACATATTGGCCGGCGATACCGCCTTCAAACTCTACGACACTTATGGCTTTCCATATGACCTGACCGAAGACGCCTTGCGTGCGCAGGGCTTTGGCATCGATCAGGCCGGTTTCGAGACCGCCATGAACAGCCAGAAGGCGATGGCGCGTGCCGCTTGGAAGGGTTCCGGAGCCAAGGCATCGGACGACGTCTGGTTCGACATTGCCGAGCGCGTGGGCGCAACCGAGTTTACAGGGTACGCTGCGAGCGAAGGCGAAGGGCAAGTTGTGGCTCTCGTCAACGACGGCGTTGAAGTGCAGTCCGCTGTTGCCAATGATACCGTGACTGTCATCACCAACCAGACGCCATTTTATGGCGAAAGCGGCGGCCAGATGGGCGACGCGGGTGTTATCTCTAGCACCAACATGCGTGGCGAAGTGACCGATACCGCAAAGCCACTTGGCCGTTTGCATGCGCATCAGGTGACTCTCGGCACTGGCGAAATCAAGGTCGGCGATTTTGTCACCTTGAAAATCGATACAAACCGTCGCGACGCCCTGCGCGCCAACCATAGCGCCACCCATTTGCTTCATGCCTCTCTGCGGCAGCGGCTTGGCAGTCATGTGACGCAAAAGGGAAGCTTGGTTGCGCCTGATCGGTTGCGGTTCGACTTCTCGCATAATCAGGCGGTGACGGCTGATGAAATCGCGCTGATTGAGGCTGACGTGAATGCGCAAATTCGCGGTAATGACGCCGTGACAACGCGATTGATGACTCCCGAAGATGCAGTTGCCGCTGGTGCACTTGCTTTGTTTGGCGAGAAATATGGCGAGGAAGTCCGCGTGCTGACGATGGGCAAAAGCGATGACACGCATTATTCTCTCGAACTGTGCGGTGGCACGCATGTCAACGCGCTTGGCGACATTGCGTTGTTCACGATCATCTCTGAAGGCGCAGTCGCAAGCGGCATCCGCCGGATTGAAGCGTTGACCGGAGAGGCCGCGCGCCTCTGGCTCGTCGGTCGCGAAACACAATTGAAAAACGTAGCCGCGATGTTGAAAACTGCGCCTGATGAAGTCGGTGCGCGTATTGAAATATTGATGAGCGAGCGCAAGCGGATGGAGAAGGAGCTCTCCGAAGCCAAGACGGCGCTCGCATTGTCCGGCGGCAGTGGTCCTAAGGCCGAAGCCGAAACAATCGGCGACGTCACGTTCATGGGCCAGGTCATCAATGGTATCGAACCCAAGGCCCTTCGCGGTTTGGCTGACGACCAGATGAAGGCTATTGGTAGCGGCATCGTGGCCATCATCGCGGCGAACGAGAACAGCAACACCGTGGTTGTTGCAGTGTCACCTGCCTTACACGCTACGCTGACCGCTCCAGACCTCGTTCGCGCCGCGACTGAGGCGATGGGCGCTCAAGGTGGCGGCGGGCGTCCCGACATGGCGCAAGGTGGCGGTCCAGCCGGCGCTGAACTGGCGCAGGCGGCATTGGATGCCATCAGGGCACGGATCGCGGGTTAAGACGTAAGCTTGAGCTTGGGGGCCTCGTCGAGGCCTCCTGCTTCTTTGATCTGCCGCCGGAATTCATCGCGCTTTTCGTGAATGGACGCGATGACCGGGCCCATGGCAACGCCCAAGTCGACGAGCACAGCTTCCGATAGCTGAAGTGAGCTCTCCAGCGTTTCGGGAACGGCATCGGTTGCGCCTGCCTGATATAGCCGAGCGGCATGGTCTGCATCGCGCGCGCGCGCGACGATGGTTATATCCGGCAACCACTGTCGGACGCGTTTGACGATATGTTCGGCCAGCACGGGTTGGTCCATTGTCAGAATAAGTGCCTTTGCGTGGCCAAGGCTCAATTTGTCCAATGTTTCGGGGCGCGAAATGTCGCCGAAGATAACTTTATACCCACCGCGCCGCGCGGCCGTGACTGCATCCACGTTGGACTCGACAGCGACATAAGGCTGACCATGTGTCGTCAGCATGTCGGCGACGAGCTTACCGACCCGGCCGAAGCCAATGACGACCGTGCGCGGTTCCTGCGTCGGGTCTTGTTCATGCACTTCGTCATCGCTTTCGCGCAGTTCAAGCCGACGCGCCATGTCATGGCCGATACGCGCCAATATCGGTGTGATGGTTAGGCCAATCGCCGTTGCGACTTGCCAGAAATTGATGGTCGCGGAGTCAATGATCTGCGCCGCGCCGGCTGCGCCCAGCACAATGAGCGTTGTTTCGGATGGGCTTCCCATCAGAACGCCTGTCTCGGCCGCTGTTCCCGTGCGCGCGCCGTTCAACTTTAGCAAACTTGCGGTAACGGCCGCCTTTATCAGCACAACCGCAGCCACTGCGCCAACCAGGGCAGCCCAATTGGCCGCGACGAAGCGCAAATCGACCTGCATGCCGATGCTGATCAAAAATACACCCAAAGCCAAGCCCTTGAAAGGCGCGGTCATGACTTCAACTTCGGTATGATAGTCGGTCTCGGCGATCAAAAGGCCTGCAATCATCGCGCCGACGATAGGAGAAAGGCCAACCGCGCCCGTTGCGAGGCTTGCCACAATGACAACGAGCAGGCTGACCGAAACAAATAGCTCCGGGCTTTTGGTGCGTGCGGCCTGTCCGAACAAACGGGGCAGGAAGAAACGACCAAGTACGAGCATGCCGACGATCACCAATGTGCCTTGCCAAAGCACCGTTACGATGCCTTCCCAGGAATCTGACCCAGCTTGGGGGGCTAGCGCGCCCAAGACAAAGATGATCGGGACAATCGAAAGGTCTTCGAACAGCAACATCGCAAGCGCCGATTTCCCAACGGCTGAATGTGTACCTGATATCGGCAGGACAAGCGCGGTCGATGAAAGCGCAAGCGCAATGCCAATACCAATCGCGGCCGTCAGGTTATAGCCAAATAGCAAAAGCCCCGCGGCGATGATGAGCCCTGCGCCAAACAGTTGCGCAGCGCCCACGCCGAAAACCAGCCGCCGCATTTTCCACAGTCGCCGAAAGGACAGTTCCAGCCCAATCGAAAACAGCAATAAGATAATGCCATATTCGCCAATTGGTCGAATGGCCTCGGGATTGGTTATGGTGACCCATTCAAGCAACGGATAGCGCGGCACCAGGGTCCCAAGGCCCATTGGCCCGACAAGTATGCCCACCAAGATGAAACCGATAATGGGCGTGATGCGAAAACGGGCGAAGGCAGGGATGACGATCCCGGCTGCGCCTAGAATGACGAGCAGATCGCTGATGTTTTCGCCTTGTAATTCACCTGCCATGTGCACCTTTTACGCACATGCAGCATGATAAGGGAAGGGCAGGGCAATAAAAAAGCGCGGAGGTCGCCCCCCGCGCTCTTATGTGGTTATGTGGTCAGAGTTACTGCCAGCTACCCATTTTCACTTCAAGGTTGGCACGAACCTGTTCAAAGAACTGCTCAGTCGTCATCCATGCTTGGTCTGGACCAATGAGGATCGCGAGATCCTTTGTCATGTGGCCGTCTTCGACAGTCTGGATGCACACTTCTTCAAGCGTTTCGGCAAAGCGCGTTACGTCTGGCGTTTCGTCAAACTTACCGCGGAATTTCAGGCCGCCGGTCCATGCAAAAATCGACGCGATCGGGTTGGTCGATGTTGCTTTGCCTTGCTGATGCTGGCGGAAGTGACGGGTTACGGTGCCATGTGCCGCTTCGGCCTCAACGGTCTTGCCATCTGGTGTCATCAGAATGGACGTCATCAAACCAAGCGAACCGAATCCTTGCGCGACTTGGTCAGACTGCACATCGCCGTCATAGTTTTTGCATGCCCAGATGAACTTGCCCGACCATTTAAGCGCCGACGCAACCATGTCATCGATCAAGCGATGTTCGTACACAATGCCAAGTTCTTTGAACTTTTCGGCAAACTCAGCTTCGTACACTTCTTGGAACAAGTCCTTAAAACGGCCATCATAATATTTCAGGATGGTGTTCTTGGTCGAGAGATACACTGGCCATTCGCGAGTCACGCCATAGTTCAGCGAGGCGCGGGCAAAATCACGGATGGAGTCATCCAGATTGTACATCGCAAGGGCAACGCCCGGTGACGGATAACGGAACACTTCCTCGTCAATCGTCCGGCCATCATCGCCGTCCCAAACAAGGCGCAATGTGCCAGGGCCCGGAACAAGGAAATCGGTCGCACGATACTGGTCGCCAAATGCATGGCGGCCAATGACGATAGGATCAGTCCATCCTGGAATGAGGCGCGGTACATTCTGGATCACGATTGGTTCACGGAAAACAACGCCGCCCAAAATATTGCGAATGGTGCCATTTGGCGACTTCCACATTTTCTGAAGGCCGAACTCTTCAACGCGCGCTTCGTCTGGCGTGATCGTCGCGCATTTTACGCCGACGCCATATTCGCGGATCGCGTTTGCGGAATCAACGGTGACCTTGTCATTGGTCTTGTCGCGATATTCCATCCCGAGGTCATAATATTTCAGGTCAATATCCAGATATGGCAGGATGAGACGTTCCCTGATCCATTCCCAGATGATGCGAGTCATTTCATCGCCATCGAGTTCTACAACCGGGTTTTTGACCTTAATTTTTGCCATTTCAGAAAGCACTTTCCATTGGGGAGATTGGATATCGAGCGGAGCCATAGCAAAGTCTGCCATATGTTCAACTGGCTAGCGCGATTGTCTGAATTAGGCGCAAATGGCATCTAAGGTTGTAAGATGCACCTTCATCCCCTAGCTAGAACCGATGAGTAGACAAGAATTGACAAACCGGGGTACCGGGGTCGCGAAATGGTCGTTTCCACCTGTTCACCCTGAAGGCCGTAAATTCGGCCTGATCGCAGCTGGCATCACCCTGTTTTTTGCATTTATGGCTTGGGAGACGCTCGCGTGGCCCATGGCCGCAGTGACCGCGTGGACACTCGCTTTCTTTCGCGATCCAGCCCGTGCGACGCCGATAGACGACCGCTTTGTGGTTTCGCCAGCAGATGGCCTCGTTACCTTGATTGAACAAGTGCCGCCACCGCCCGAGTTGCGCGGGCCAGACGGCCTTGGCGATCAGCCGATGACCCGGGTTTCCATCTTCATGAGCGTCTTTGACGTCCACATTAACCGGACGCCTATTCGCGGTACGATTAAACGCGTTGTGTATATTGCGGGCAAGTTTTTGAACGCAGACCTTGATAAGGCGAGCGAAGAAAACGAACGTCAGCACTTCCTCGTCGAACGCAGTGACGGGGTGCGCATCGGCTTTACGCAAATCGCTGGACTTGTCGCCCGCCGCATTGTTGCTTTTGTGAAAGAAGGGGACAGCGTTGCCAATGGCCAGCGTGTTGGCCTTATCCGCTTTGGCAGCCGCGTTGATGTATATCTGCCGCATGGAACGTCCTCGCGCGTGATTAAGGGACAACGTTGCGTTGCCGGCGAAACGGTGATCGCGGAATTGGGCGTTGACCAAGATTTGATTGCCGTCGCGCACTAATGGACAGAAACGCCACCCGCCCTGGCATTCCGTTACGGGCGCTCGCACCAAATGCTGTCACCGCACTCGCATTGTGCACCGGCTTATCCGGTGCGTGGTTTGCGATGCAGGGTCGCTGGGAAAACGCTGTCGCCGCTATCGTTATAGCAGGTGTGCTTGATGCCATGGATGGCCGCATCGCGCGGATGCTGAAAGGCGAAAGCCGCTTTGGTGCCGAACTGGATTCATTGTCTGATGTGATTGCTTTCGGCGCTACTCCGGCGCTCGTCATGTATATGTGGGTGCTGCAGGACATGCCGCGCTTCGGCTGGACGATCTCGGTGTTTTTCGTGTTGTGCGCCGCACTTCGGTTGGCGCGGTTCAATGCCCACATCGATACAGAAAACCAGCCGCATAAGTCGGCTGGATTCAATACCGGCGTGCCATCGCCGCCTGGTGCAGCGCTCGCTTTGCTGCCGATGATGATTTGGTTCGAAACCGGCGCAGAATGGGTGCGTGATTATCGCTTTCTTGGGCCGTGGTTACTCTTGTGCGCGGTTTTGATGATTTCCAACGTTGCCACCTATAGCTGGTCGTCAATCAAGGTCCGTCGCAGCCTTCGCTTCATGGCACTCGCAGCGGTCGGACTGTTCGCAGCAACATTGGTTGCAGCGCCTTGGGTGGCGCTTATCGGGGCTTCGATACTTTATGCAGGGCTGCTGCCGTTTAGTGTGATGAGCTATGCGCGTGTGAAAAAGTCACAGCGGTCGGAAGCCGAAGCCGCTTGACCTAAGCCTGTCACAGGCTATGTTCCGCATTCGTTCTATATTTGGAGTGTTCTGTTGGAGCCGTTAATCGTCATCGTCATTGTCGTGCTTACTTTGCTGGTCGGGCTTGTGCTTGGCTGGGTTGCGGGCGGGCGTGAAAGCAGGGCAGGGCAGGAAACGACTGTGCAACTGCGTTCTATGCTCGATCAGGTCGTGGTCGAGCGAGACAGTGCCAAAGACCGCTTGGCGCGCTTGGAAACAAGCCTGGAAGAACGTGAACGTGGCTTTGACGAACAAATCGCCGCATTGGGCCAAGCGAAGGAAACCTTGTCCGCACAATTTGGCGAGATTGGCCAAAAGCTATTGGGCGAAGCGCAAGCAGCGTTTCTTCAGCGCGCCGATGAGCGTTTCCATCAGGCTGGCGAGAAGAACGAAGAGCGGCTGAAGCAGCTTTTGGGGCCAGTGGGTGACAAGCTGAAAGCCTATGAAGAGCAAGTCGGTAAAATCGAGAAAGACCGGACGGAAGCTTATGGCGATCTGAAGGGCTTGATTGGTGAAATGCGGCTTGGGCAGGAGCGTGTTTCTAGCGTTGCGTCTGGCCTGATGAATTCGCTGCGCAACGCCCCCAAAGCGCGTGGCCGCTGGGGCGAGCAGCAGTTGAAAAATGTTTTGGAAAGCTGCGGCTTGTCTGAACATGTCGATTTTGACTTGGAAACGAGCATTGATGTCGGTGATGGCCTTCGGTTGCGGCCCGATGCGATAATTCATGTCCCCGGTGGACGCACCCTGGTGATAGACGCCAAGGTGTCTTTAAACGATTATCAGGATGCATTTGCCTCCGTCGATGACGATGTCCGTGCAGTTGCAATGACACGACACACGCAGTCCATGAAAAACCATATCGATGGACTGTCGCGCAAGGCTTATTGGGATCAGTTTGAAGATGCGCCTGACTATGTGATTATGTTTGTTCCAGGCGAACATTTTCTGGCTGCTGCACTCGAACATGAACCGCAATTGTGGGACTTTGCCTTTGATAAGAAGGTGTTGTTGGCCACACCAACCAATTTGGTTGCGATTGCGCGAACCGTTGCCAGCGTGTGGCGGCAAGAAGGGCTCGCGCGCGAAGCCAAACAGATTGGCGCGCTTGGTAAGGAAATGTACGATCGTATCGCCGTTGCCGCGCAGCATTTGAAATCGGTGGGCAGTGGCCTGTCGTCGGCAGTCAATAACTACAATAAATTCGTGGGCAGTTTTGAACGCAACGTCATGTCAACAGGTCGAAAATTTGCCGACCTCAACATCGAAACCGGCAAACGCGAATTGGAAGATATTCCGTCAGTGGAGGCACTGCCACGTTATGGTGCAGACGAATTAAACACCCAAATTGCCGATGGCCGCGAAGCAGCGGAGTGATAGCTCAGGCGGGTGTCAGCTGCTCGCTGGACGGCGAAACTGGTTCAACACTTCATACGCCATGACCGCTGTAGCAACCGCCGCGTTTAAGCTGTCGGCTTTGCCATGCATGGGCATTTTTACCAGCAGGTCGCACTGGCGTTCATAATCATCCGGCAGACCCTGTGCTTCGTTGCCCGTCAGAATGAAGCAGGGACTATTGTAGCGCGCAGTTTGATAGTCAGTATCGGTTTGAAGGCTCGTTCCGACCAGCTGACCGTCGCCCGCACGCAACCACATCATAAACTCATCCCATCGACACTGGACGATCCGTTGCGTGAAAATGGCCCCCATGCTCGCGCGGACGGACTCGACCGAAAACGGGTCCGTACAGTCATCGATCAGAATAAGCCCGCCAGCGCCGACGGCATCGCCGGTACGCAACATGGTCCCAAGATTACCCGGGTCGCGCATCGCTTGTGCCACGAGCCAGATCGGCGCAGATGCCCGGTCGACGTCGGCAAGTGCTGTGCCATGGTCGCGATAGACGCCGACGATAGCCTGTGCGTTATCTTTGCCCGACAGTTTCGCCATGATTTCGGCGCTGGTCTCAATAACGTCGCCGCCATTGCGGAGCACTTCGTCCTCAAGGGCAACTTCCAGCTCGTGGACTGGCCGGTCTTTCACCCGGAACAACATTTCAGGCAGAAAGCCAGCCTCGCGCGCTTCCGTCATGATGCGCAGGCCCTCGGCTAGAAACAGTCCCGCCCGTTTGCGCAGTTTCTTTTCGCGAAGTCCCCGAATTTCTTTCAAAAGCGGATTGGAAAATCCGGTAATCTCACGGCGCATCAGTCTTCGCCAAAGCCGTCGACAACCAACCCGATAAGCTTTTCAATGGCGAGCTCGGCTTGGTCGCCCTCGACATGGATCGTAATTTCGCTGCCTTTGGCGGCACCGAGCATCATCAGGCCCATGATGGATGTGCCGGTGACAAACTGACCGTCTTTTTCAACTTCAACCTTAATGCCTTCGGGCAGCCGGCTTACAAAGGTGACAAATTTTGCACTGGCACGGGCATGAAGCCCCTTCAGATTCACGATTGTTGCTGTCCGGCTGAGGCGAGTCATTTGGATGCCTCGAGCACTTCCGAAGCCACGCTGATATATTTGCGGCCCGCTTCACGTGCAGCGGCTACAGCCTCTTTCACATCAAGATTTTTGCGGGCGCTATCGAGGCGGATCAGCATCGGCAGGTTTACGCCTGCGATAACTTCGACACGGCCACTCTCCAATAGCGAGATGGCTAAATTTGAGGGCGTTCCGCCAAAGAGATCGGAGAGGATTATCGCGCCTTTTCCCGTATCAACCTTCTTAATGGCAGCCGCGATTTCATTTCGGCGCGCCTCCATGTCATCATGCGGGCCAATGCAAATGGTGGCAATGTCTTTTTGGGGGCCAACAACATGCTCAAGCGCAACGAGAAACTCGGCCGCAAGCTTGCCATGTGTGACTAAAATCAAACCGATCATGTGATGTCGTTACCCTGTGGTGCGGTATTCTTATTTGCGCCGTTAGCAGGCTCCTCAATTGCGTCAATCGGTCTTGAGGTCAGGTTGCGATGGTTAACAGATGGAGAAAAGCCATCATCGCGCAACCAGCGGCCAAATTGTTCCGCAACATGTACAGACCTGTGCCGCCCGCCTGTGCATCCGAAGGCTATGTTTACATAGGCCTTACCTTGCGCGTCATATAGCGGCAAAAGATAGCGAAGCAGGTCGCGTATTTTTTCCATCGCGGTATCATATGCGGGGTCGGCTTTGACATAGGCCGATACACCCTCATCCAAGCCCGTGAGCGGCCGTAGAGCGTTGTCCCAATGTGGATTGCGCAGGAAGCGAAGGTCAAAAACAAGATCGGCATTGTGGGGAATACCGCGTGAATAGCCAAAGCTGGTTATCGTAACGACTGAATGTGGCGATGCCTCGCTGTTGAATTGCTCGCGTATCGCTTGCTGGAGATCATGTGCAGACAGCTTGCTGGTATCGATAACGGTTTCCGCCCAGCGGCGAAATGGCTCCATCAACATGCGTTCAATCGCAATGCCGTCCATGGCGGGACGATCGGGCGCAACAGGATGGCGGCGGCGCGTCTCGGCATAACGGCGTTCAATTTCAACGCCAGCGCAGTCGAGAAACAGCGTCCTGATGGTCAGGTTGGGCTGGTTCTGAAGCTGTTTGATCTGTTGAATGAGCGTTTCGGCGTCGAAGCCACGCGTCCGGCTGTCAAAACCCAGCGCCAACGGTATTTCCGGCCCATTTTGACGGACTGTCGCCGGTATTTCGAGCAGTTGGCTCGCAAGGCGGATCGGAAAATTGTCGACGGCCTCCCAGCCCAAATCCTCAAGCGCTTTGAGAACCGTTGTTTTGCCCGCACCAGACACGCCCGTCACAATCAGGATTGTTTGCGGGACAGAGGCTGTTGTGGCGATCACGATAGCAAGCTTTCTTTTACGGTGTTGGACGCTGCGGCTACGGGCCAGATAGCACTATGAACGATAGCCCGCAGCGCATATTCGACCTTGATGGCGCTGCTGGGTTCAAATGGATTAAGCCTGCACAATGGAACCATGCAATCGCCGATGTTCGTACACGCATTTTCTGCGGGCAATCTGTCTGGGGCATTGGCGAACTCCACCACTAAGCGAAGCGGCGCAGAGGGTATGAAATCGACGTCACATATTCCAACGCCGCGCACTTCGATTTTTCCGGCGATACTGGGCGCATGGACCAGCATTGGGCAGTCGCCGTGGGTTTCCAGATAGACGATATCGTCGCTCACCAAAATAGCGCCGCGGTCAATCAGCCGGAGCGCGAGGTCTGATTTCCCGCTACCCGATTCACCCAATATCAGCACGCCATGGCCATCGATGGATATTGCTGTGCCATGGACCATCTGTCGCATTAGGCGGTTGCCGCAGCCGCGCAGGGAAGTGCGATTTCAAAACATGCCCCGCCTTTGCCGTCAACGCGGTCACGCACGGTAATGCGGCCATGGTGCCCTTCAATGATGGTGCGGGCAATGGCTAAGCCCAACCCGCTATGCTTGCCGAAATTCTCGGTAGGCGGCCGCTCACTGTGGAACCGGCGGAAGATCGCTTCTCGCTCTTGCGGAGGTACGCCGGGACCTTCGTCGCTGATGCGGATAATGACTTCTTCGTCCGCAAGTGTTGCCGATATTTCCACGACTGCACCTGGAGGTGAAAAGGACACTGCGTTGTCGATCAAGTTGGTCAGCATGCGTTCGAGGCGGACGTCTTCGCCCATGACCGTCGCAATTGTGCGTCGTGGCCGCGCGAAGGCGATGTTTACACCTTTGTCGCTGCCACGATCGTCGCGCGCCTGGAGCAATTGTTCAATCATATCGCCAAGGTCGATTGGTTCGAACTTTGCCTTGGCCAGTTGCGAGTCGACACGGCTTGCGTCCGATATATCGCTAATCAGGCGATCCATTCGTTGCACATCGGCTTTTGCCACGTCCATCAGCTGTTTGCGCAGGGCAGGATCCTGAATACGCTCGGCACCATCAAGTGCTGATCGCAACGACGCCAACGGATTTTTAATCTCGTGCGCGACATCAGCTGCAAATGCTTCGGTTGCATCAATGCGTTGCCGAAGGGCAATGCTCATGTCGGAAAGTGCGCGTGCAAGCATCCCGATTTCGTCACGGCGCGATGGCAGGCGCGGAACAGTTACCTCTTGAGCGCGACCAAGCCGCACCTTTACCGCCGCGCGCGACAGATGCCGAAGCGGACGCACGATGGTTCGGGCAAGAAACATCGATAGCAATATGCCAATGCCAAGCGCGATAACGAAAAACATCCCGACGTTGAATCGCTCCGCTCGGACGAACAGACGTATGTCGCGTTCATTGGATGTGGTTAAAACCGCGAAGCGCCCATCACGCGACCGCGAACCAGCGCTGATGACATGGGTGAGGTCAGGGGCAAAATCCACCGTAGACACTGCCCCAGTGGGCCTTGACTTTATGACTTTGCGCCAAGCGTCTACCGTATCAACGCGCGGCTCAACAAATGGCTGCAACACGGCCGCACCCACCAAAAAGTCGAACATCTTATCAATACCGCGCGCGATGACTTTGCGTATCGGTTCTTTGTCAGGGTCACGGAAAACATATGTTGGCGCCCGGCCTGCGAAGCTATCGAGGATTTTTTCGCCATTTTGCGCATACACCCGAATGCGCGATTCATGCTGTTGGCCAAATTGGTAGATGTAAGCAGCGCGCTTTTCGGGTGCGACTAAGGATAGGCTCTCCGCAAGGAATGTCACTTGAAGGCGGGCCGCATCTTCCCGTTCCGCGATCAGCCGCACGCGGTAGCTGTCGAGGAAAAACAGCCCAGCGCCAAGAAGTGCCAAAACGAAGAGATTCACAGCGAGGATTCGAGCGGTCAGCGATAGTCCCCGGCTCCATCCGAGCTGAAGATCAGCGGGTTCAGCTGTCTGCAAAGCGATATCCAGCTCCGTAAAGCGTATCTATGGCGGCAAACTCCGGATCGACTTCGCGAAACTTGCGCCGCAGCCGTTTGATATGGCTGTCGATGGTGCGGTCGTCGACGTAAACGTCATCCTGATATGCGGCATCCATGAGCTGGTCACGTGTGCGCACGACGCCCGGCCGATTCGCGAGCGCTTCCAATATCATGAACTCGGTAACCGTTAGGGTCAGCGATTTTCCATCCCATTTCACGTGGTGACGCGCTGGGTCCATTTGCAGTTTGCCGCGTACCATTGGTTCAAGTTCGGGTTCGGCTTCTCCGCTGCTGACGCCGCGGTCGTAAGTCGCGCGGCGCAGAATGGCCTTTACACGCGCAACCAATAGGCGCTGCGAAAAGGGCTTAGTGATGTAATCGTCCGCGCCCATCGCAAGGCCAAGTGCTTCATCGAGCTCTTCATCTTTTGATGTCAGAAAGATGACCGGCATATCGCTCTTTTCGCGTAACCGCCGGAGCAATTCGAGGCCATCCATTCGCGGCATTTTGATATCAAAAATGCCAAGGTCTGCTGGATTTTCGAGCATCGCCTTTAACGCCGTTTCGCCATCCGAATAAATACGGGTCACATATCCTTCCGCCTGCATCGCGATCGACACCGAGGTCAGGATGTTTCGGTCGTCATCGACCAAGGCGATTGTTGCACTCATCGGCTAACTATAGGGATGCAAAGGCTTAGGTTCAATCACTTGCTCTATGCGGACTGAGGCTGTGCATTGCGCCTTGGGATATCGCGCCAAATTGTGAACCACATTTGACCTTGGCGTGCGCATCGTCTACCGGCTCCAGCTTCACAGTGCATACGTATGCCCTAGATTCGCAACTTTTGCCGGAGTAGCCAATGTCGACACCTCTGAATATCTCACTTTCGCAGCAAGGTTTTGACACAAAGGCGGATTTGCATTGCAATCTCGGGACAGCGCCGCTCGTGGAAGCCGCGCTGGCGAATGAAGAAGGCATATTGGCCAAAAACGGTCCGCTGGTCGTTAAGACAGGTGCGCACACTGGTCGTTCTGCCAAAGACAAGTTCATCGTTCGCGACGCCGAAACCGAGAACAGCATTTGGTGGGGCAAAACCAACGTCCCGATAGACTCAGCGCATTTTTCTGCGCTGAAAGAAGATTTCATTGCTGCGCTTGGTGGTAAAGACAAATTGTACGTTGCTGACCTTTTTGGCGGTTCGCAGCCAGAACACCGCGTCAATGTTCGCGTGATCAACGAACTTGCATGGCACAATCTGTTTATCCGCACTTTGCTGGTTCGCCCGACACAGGAGGAGCTGGGCAGCTTCGTACCTGAGTATACCATTATCGATTTACCAAGCTTCCGTGCGGACCCTGCGCGTCATGGCTGCCGCAGTGAGACTGTAATTGCCGTAAACTTCACCGAAAAGCTCATTCTGATTGGTGGCACGGCATATGCGGGTGAAATGAAGAAATCGGTTTTCGGCATCCTCAATTATTTGTTGCCCGTGAAGGGCGTGATGCCCATGCATTGCTCGGCCAACATTGGCGCCGATGGCGACACCGCTGTATTCTTCGGTCTGTCCGGTACGGGCAAGACGACTTTGTCGGCAGATGCGAGCCGGACGCTTATCGGCGATGATGAACATGGCTGGTCAGACACTGCCGTGTTCAACTTCGAAGGCGGTTGTTATGCAAAAATGATTCGCCTGTCGGAAGAAGCTGAACCTGAAATCTTTGCCACGACAAAACGTTTCGGAACGGTGCTTGAGAATGTCGTTATCGACACAGAAACACGTGAGCTTGATTTCCACGACAATAGCCTCGCGGAAAACAGCCGCGGTTCGTATCCGATTGAGTTCATCCCGAACACATCTGAAAAGAATATGGGGCCAGTTCCCAAGACTATTATCTTCCTGACGGCCGACGCATATGGCGTTTTGCCTCCGATTGCGCGCCTCACACCGGATCAGGCGATGTACCACTTCTTGTCGGGCTACACCGCGCGCGTTGCTGGTACGGAAATCGGCGTGACCGAGCCTGAAGCCACATTCTCCACCTGCTTTGGTGCACCATTCATGCCGCGCCACCCCAGCATTTATGGTAACCTCCTTAAGGAACGCATTGCCAAGGGTGCCGTCCAATGCTGGCTGGTCAACACCGGCTGGACGGGTGGCAAGGCAACGATGCCCGGCATCAGCCGTATGCCTATCAAGGCCACGCGCGCGTTGCTCAATGCCGCGCTTGATGGGAGCCTGAACGAAGCTGAATTCCGTAAGGATCAGAATTTTGGTTTTGAATTCCCCGTCGCAGTTCCGGGTGTCGACAGCGGTATCCTTGATCCGCGCGAAGCTTGGGCAGACAAGGCGGAATATGACGTAACGGCGCGCGGACTTGTTCGGCAATTCATCGACAACTTCGCGCAATTTGCCGATCATGTCGACGAAGGTGTACGGCAGTCGGCACCGAAAGCCGCTTAATTCGTCCGGACATTACCGGACAACGCAAAAGGTCCGATAATGTCCGAACATTCTATTCGCCTGTTTGAAGATGACCCGTCAATCGCCGAAATCGGGGAGGGGCTGCTTGCGCGCACATTACCGCGAGAGCATTGGACTCACGAAGCGCATCTGGCGGCGTGCACATGGCTGGTGTGCAATCGGGCGGACATAGACATTGAACGCGAGTTGCCCGCCATCATTTCGGCCTACAATGAATCGGTTGGCGGTGTGAACGACGATACGCAAGGTTATCACGAGACAATTACGCAGGTGTATATCGCCGGCGTGAAAGCACATCTGGCAGAGGTCGGCGAAGGCTTGCTGCTGCACGAGGCAGTCAACGCGCTGCTGCTTTCCAACCGCGGACGCCGGGACTTACCACTTCGATTTTATTCGAGGGAGCTACTGTATTCAGTCCCCGCGCGGCGAGGCTTTGTCGAACCCGACCTCGCTAGCCTCGACCTTATCTGAGAGCGTTGGGTTCAGAGAAGACGTGTTCCCGCTGAGCAGTAGTTTTCGCTAAATCAGTCGAGGCCGCCTTCAACCAACAACACAGCACCATCAGCGCCTATGACACGAACGCGGGTTCCTATCGCAGCATCCACGCCGCGGGCGGACCATACGCTGTCGCCGACCTTGACGCGGCCGTTGCCGTTTGTGATCGCTTCAACCACCGTGACGATTTCACCCGTTAGCCTTGCGCCGCGGTCGTTCAGCTTTGCATCTTCGGTTTCGATTGGGTTGTCCTGCAGGAATTTCTTGCCAGCAAAGACCGTCAACACCGATAATGTCGCAAACATCGCGACTTGATAGGCGACGGTAATCGGGAGGAAGTAATCAAGACCCCCGACAATAAGCGCGGCAAGGCCAAGCCACATGAGGAAGAAACCGGGCGCCACCATCTCGGCAACACCGAGCACCAGCCCAAGCGACAGCCAGAACCAGTGCGTTGAGATTGTGTCGAGCCATTCTGCCATTTTATTACTCCGTAATCTCGATTTCCAAACTGCAGATCTTACCGTAGCCCTGAGCCGTCAGTGCGCGAGCGCTGACGAAAGTCGAAGGGCGTGTAACGGGGGAGCGCAACGTTTTGCTTATAGCCGTCCTTCGACGGGCACAATCGCTTTGCGATTGTTGCTCAGGACTACGGTTTGTATCTCGGCCCCACACGCCCTATTTATCTTTTGTCGATAGCGCTTCCTTGGCCAATTCACCAATCCCGCCAAGCGTTCCAATCAATTGGGTCGCTTCCACCGGGAACAAGATGGTCTTTGCATTCGGCGATGTTGCGAACTGGCTGATGGCTTCGGTATATTTCTGCGCGATGAAGTAATTCAGCGCCTGTGTGCCCGATGTCGCGATGGAATCGGACACCATAACCGTTGCCTTCGCCTCGGCCTCTGCTTCGCGCTCGCGCGCTTCAGCGTCGCGGAACGCAGCTTCCTTTCGGCCCTCGGCCTGAAGGATTGCGCCCTGCTTTTCGCCTTCCGCGCGCAGGATTTCGGCGGCACGCATGCCTTCTGCTTCAAGAATTTGCGCACGCTTTTCACGCTCGGCCTTCATTTGCCGCGCCATCGCGTTGGAGATATCAGCGGGCGGACGAATATCTTTCACTTCCACGCGTGTGATTTTGACGCCCCATGGGCTGGTCGCGTGATCCACCACTGACAGCAGGCGACCGTTGATATCGTCGCGCTTTGACAGTGTTTCATCGAGGTCCATGCTGCCCATAACGGTTCGCAGGTTGGTCGTGGTGATTTGCATGATGGCAACATACAGGTCGGACACTTCATAGGCCGCTTTAGCTGCGTCCAGGACTTGGAAAAAGACCACGGCATCGACACCAACCATGGCGTTGTCCTTGGTGATGATTTCTTGCCCTGGAATATCGAGAACCTGTTCCATCACATTCACCTTGCGGCCAACGCGATCAAAGAACGGGATAATGATCGTAAGCCCGGGTTGGGCGGAATAGGTATAGCGACCGAACCGTTCAATTGTGAAAACAAAGCCTTGCTGAACAACGGTCACGCCCATCATCACAAAAATGATGACGATCAGCGCGAGTAAACCGAAAAAATATTCCACAGAAACCCTCCCGTTAGACTGAGGGGTAATACTGTGGGTTTGGCAAATAGTTGCAAGAAAAATCGGTCGAGGGGTTTACCATTTACCCGAGGTTACGCAGTGGGGCTTGAGCAGGGCGATAATATGGGAACGAAAATGGATATTTTGCAGCAACTGAGATGTACGCGGTCGGCACTTTATATGCCGGGGTCAAATGCCCGCGCGTTGGAAAAAGCGCGATCACTTGATGCAGATATGCTAATCATCGACTTGGAAGATGCGGTCCCTGACGAGTCAAAGGCTGATGCCCGCGCGGCAGCTGTTCAATATGCTGCAGAAGGCGTTGCGGGCAAAATAATCGCGATACGGGCAAATGGCGCAGGCAGCGCATATCATGCTTACGATATTGCCGCTTTAGCGCAAAGCCGGGCAAATTTTATTGTAATACCCAAAGTGGAAGGCCCTAAAGATATACCCGATACTGGGATGCCCATATTGGCAATGATCGAAACGCCAACGGGTTTGTATGCCGCGCGCGAGATTGCCGCGCACCCCATGGTTGCGGGATTGATCGCGGGCACAAATGACATCGCGGCGGAAACAGCTATTCGCCCAGGTCCAATGCGCGAGGGGCTTGAGCTTGCTTTGCAGACGATCGTGCTCGCCGCGTCCGCATCGGGCAAAGCCCGGTTTGACGGCGTATGTAATCGGCTCGACGATATGAATGGCTTCGATGCCGAATGCCGCCAAGGCGCCACTTATGGTTTTACGGGCAAAACACTCATTCATCCAAATCAAATAGCGATAGCCAATCAGGCCTTTGGCGCGGACGCCGATAGGGTGGCAGAAGCAGAGGAATTAATTGCGGCGAGCCGAGGGGGCGCGCAGCGATTTAAGGGTCGCATGATTGAATCGATGCATGTAGACGAAGCAAAATTGACGATAGAGCGTTCCCGACATACGACGGGTGCCGTTATGTCTTAGTCCGGAGCGAACATATATGCGCGTTGCCCATTTTGCATTATTTGCGAGCTTCGCGGCCATGGCTGCGGGTTCGGTCCACGCCAAGCCAGTGAGTGAGGCAGACTTGCGCACGCATATCGCGGTTCTGGCCAGCGACGCGTTTGAAGGCCGTAAGCCCGGCACTGAAGGCGAAGCAAAAACAGTTCAGTACATCGCTCAGCAATGGGCAAAAGCAGGTTTGAAACCGGCTGCGACCGACGGCAGCTGGTTTGATGCTGTTCCATTGATCCAGCGCGGGCAGGGCAGCGCGGAATATGCATTTACCGCCAAGGGCCGCAAACTGCGCATCGCTTCTGAAGAAATCATACTGATCGGCAAACAGGCCGATTATGCGCGCAAAGATTTGCCACTCATTTTCACAGGCGCCGGCGTGAAGGCTGATGGTTCGGTAGCTGCGGATGTCGCCGGAAAAGCGGCGCTCGTGCTGTTTGATGCTGAAAATGTGCCAAATAATATGAAGTCACCCCGCGCGCGGCGCGAAGCGCTCATTGCCGCAGGTGCGGAGGCCGTTATCTTTATCGGCGACGGGTCAGGAAGTTGGCCGTCACTTCGGCGTTTGTTGTTATCGCGGCCCATCTCACTCGAGAGCAGGGAAAAGCGGGCGCCTCTGGAAGGCGCCATAAGCGCCGAGTTTGCGGTAGCTATGATAACTGCTGCAGGGCAAGATTGGGACAAGTTGCGCGCCCATGCCAAGGCCGGTGATTATGCGGGCGAGCCGCTCGGCATTGACGCAGATTTGAAGGTAACGACGGACATTTACCGGTTCAACAGTTCGAATGTCGTCGGCAAAATTGCAGGTCGTAAAAAGGGCAGTGGCGCTGTTCTGTATACGGGTCATTGGGACCATTTGGGGATTTGCGCGCCAGAAGGTACGCCCGACCGAATTTGTAACGGGGCGGTGGATAATGCCAGCGGTATCGCGGTGCTGAACGAAATCGCTGAGAGCTTGGCGAAGAAAAAGCATGATCGCGATATTTATTTCGTTGCGACAACTGCTGAAGAAAGCGGCCTTTTGGGAGCTTATGCCTTTGCAGAAAAGCCTGCATTGCCGCTCGATCAAATCGTGATTTCCCTGAACGTTGACACTATTGCCATTGCGCCGCGTGGGGCAAAGGTTGCCATCATCGGACGCGGCACCACAACATTGGATGCAACGGTCGAGGCGGTTGCGAAAAAGACGGGCAGAGCAATTGAAAGCTCGACTGATGCAAATGCGTTTATCCAAAGGCAGGACGGTTGGGCACTCGCGCAAAAGGGCGTGCCGGCACTCATGGTAGGTGGCTCGTTCGCCGATCTTGAGCTGATGCAAAAGTTTCTTGGAAGTGATTATCACGGTCCAAAGGACGAGTTAACGGACCAGACCGAGCTTGGTGGAGCGGCCGACGACGCTGACCTGCACATTGCGCTTGGCCGCTACTTTGCGGACGCCAAAAAATATAAATCCAAGAAGGCTGGCGATTAAGGGACTTACTGTTTACATGGGCCGCCACGAATCAAAGCTTAAAGCGGTGGCATAATGAAAGAAATTTCCCTCGGACTGACATTTGACGACGTGCTGTTGCAGCCCGGGGCATCTGACATTTTACCAAGCCAGGCGGACACCCGAACCCAACTGACCAAAAGCATATCGCTGAACATTCCAGTGATATCATCGGCAATGGATACCGTCACCGAAGCGCGCATGGCTATCGTCATGGCGCAGCTTGGCGGCATTGGCGTGCTTCACCGCAACCTCAGCATTGAAGAGCAATGCGCTGCCGTGCGGCAGGTCAAGCGGTTCGAAAGCGGCATGGTGGTGAATCCCATTACAATCGCTCCCGAAGCGACCTTGGCGGAAGCACAGGCGTTAATGTTGGCGCATTCGATTTCCGGCATTCCGGTTGTTGAGGCGAGCGGCAAACTTGCTGGTATATTGACCAACCGCGATGTGCGCTTTGCCGAAAATCCGGCGCAGCGTGTCTCTGAGTTGATGACTCACGAAAATCTGGCGACTGTTGCACCGTCCGTCACGCAAGAGGAAGCGCGGCGTTTGCTGCACCAGCGGCGCATCGAAAAGCTTCTGGTTGTAGATGATGCCTATCATTGCATTGGCCTGATTACCGTCAAGGATATCGAAAAGGCTGTTTTATATCCCAACGCCACCAAGGATGGAACCGGACGCCTGCGTGTTGCCGCGGCGACGACCGTAGGTGAAAAGGGATTGGCCTATACCAAGGCTTTGATTGAAGCCGAATGTGATCTAATCGTGGTAGATACTGCCCATGGCCATAGCGCTATGGTCGCGGCCGCTGTCGCAGAAATCAAGCGCATGGCACCCGAGGTTCAGGTTGTTGCCGGAAATGTGGCGACTGCTGCAGCGACACGTGCGCTGATTGATGCGGGCGCAGATGGTATCAAGGTTGGTATCGGCCCAGGTTCCATTTGCACCACACGCGTCGTAGCCGGCGTTGGCGTTCCGCAATTGACTGCCGTTATGGAATCGGCGGCAGAAGCGGCAAAGTCGGGCATTCCGGTTATTGCGGATGGCGGATTACGGACTTCGGGTGACTTGGCGAAAGCGCTTGCGGCTGGGGCATCGTCGGTCATGGTCGGTTCCCTATTGGCTGGAACCGAAGAAGCACCGGGCGAAACTTTCTTGTATCAAGGTCGTGCGTATAAAAGCTATCGCGGCATGGGCAGTGTTGGCGCGATGGCGCGCGGCTCGGCTGACCGTTATTTTCAGCAGGACATCAAGGATCAGCTTAAGCTGGTTCCTGAGGGCATTGAAGGGCAGGTGCCTTTCAAAGGACCCGCACGCGATGTCATTCATCAACTTGTGGGCGGCGTTAAAGCAGCTATGGGGTACACCGGTTCGCGCACTATCGCAGACCTTCAGGAACGCGCTCAGTTTGTGCGCATCACCAATGCCGGATTACGGGAAAGCCATGTACATGACGTTACAATCACGCGGGAAGCTCCAAATTATCCGACGCGTTGAGGCATGAGACCTGCTGCTCGCCTGCAGTCAGCCATTGAGTTGGTTGACCAGATCATCCTTTCCGCGCGTGATGGCGGCGCTTCTGCCGACCAAATAGCCAAGCGCTTTTTTGCCGAGCGGCGTTATGCCGGTTCGAAAGACCGCCGCGCTGTTCGCGATCTTGCTTGGGGCGCAATCCGCCGATTTGGCAAAAGGCCAGCGACAGCGCGGTCTGCCTTTGTGGCAATGGCGGATGCCGATCCTGAATTGGCTTTATTGTTCGATGGGACCGATTATGGGCCAGCGGCCATTGAGCCCGGCGAAGCGCGATCAACCGGCGGCGGACTGCCGAAATGGATTAAACCTCTGTTTTCCACGCATGTCGATGAGGGGGAGCAAGCAAGTCTGCTTGACCGTGCGCCTATGGACTTGCGCGTTAATGCACTGAAAGCAAGCCGCGCCGAAGTGTCGGCAGTGTTTCCCGAAGCTGAAGTCCTGCCGCATCCCGAATATGCGCTCCGGTTGCCGGGCGGGACTGCGATCGACAGCCACCCGGCCGTTGAAACCGGCCAGGTCGAAATTCAGGATCTTGGAAGCCAACTAATCGTTGAGGCGTGTCAGGCCAAAGGCGTCGGCACTGTGCTTGACCTATGCGCTGGGGCGGGAGGCAAAACTTTGGCGCTCGCTGCAGCAATGCGAAATCAAGGTCGCTTGATCGCGACAGACACCAACCGCAATAGGTTGGACCAGTTAAAGCCACGGGCCAACCGGTCGGGTGCCACCAACATCGAAACGCGATTGCTCAATCCGGGCAAGGAAAAAGAGATGCTGTCGGAATTGGCCGGCCGCTGTGATCTCGTCCTTATTGATGCACCCTGTTCAGGAAGCGGCACATGGAGGCGCAATCCGGAGACGCGCTGGCGTCTGGATGCTGCGCGGTTGAAGCGCGTAGTTGATGAACAAGCAAAGCTGTTGGACATTGGCGCAGACATGGTCGTGCGTGGTGGTTATCTTGTATACGCCGTGTGCTCGCTCATCGAGAGTGAAGGCAAAGGCCAAGTTGCGGCGTTCTTAAAATCGCATTCGGGTTGGCGCGCGGCGGATACCGGAGTGTCGATGGGGCGTGCCGACGGCGACGGTATATTGTTGACCCCGCATCATGATGGCAGCGACGGATTTTTCTTCGCGAGGCTCCAAAAGCTGTGATAGCGTCACGCTCCGAACAGATATGGATACTGATTATGCGTTTTTCTCCCGCGGCCATTGCCCTGTCGCTCACCCTAGCTGTCATGTCGAGCGCTAGCATCGGCGGACGTGCGGATGACGATATCGATGCCCGCTCAATTGCGCTGACACAGACTGGCAATCAGGAAGCTGGCGCTGGACGGTTCGACAATGCGATAAGCTGGTATGAGTCAGCACTCGCGGTGGATCCACGCAATCGCGCAGCTTATATTGCGATGGCGCGCGCGGTAAAGGCCCAAGGGCTGAACGGTAAAGCCATCCGTTTCTACAAAGAAGCGCTTGAGCTTGAACCCAATGATCAAGTTGCACTGGCAGAGCAGGCGGACGTCATGATTTCCAAAGGCGCAATCGAGCAGGCTGGCAAGAATATTGCGCGGCTGAAGACTTTATGCCGTTCGGACTGCGCTGCTGTTGACCGGCTTTCGCTTGCTTCAAGCAAGGCGACCGAAAAACAGCAAATGCAGGCGAGTGCAGTGGAAATGAAACCAACCGTGGGTGCTGCGCCGGCTGCGCAACCTAACTAGGTGCGTGCGCTTACGGCTTGCTAACTGGCGTCAAATTAGCTCCAGAAACTCCGCAAGGATGTTTTCATAAAGCCGTTTTTTGAACGGCACGATCAGTTGCGGCAATTGCGGTGCATCTATCCACTGCCACCGGCTAAACTCTTGATGTGACGTTTCTATGTCGATGTCGGTATCACTACCTTTGAAACGCATCAAAAACCAATGCTGGCGCTGCCCGCGATATTTGCCCTTCCAAATGCGGCCAATCATATCATCGGGCAGATCATAGAAATGTTCATCGCGGCTGCGCGCGAGAATATCGACCAAATCGGCGCGAATGCCCGTTTCTTCAAAGAGTTCCCGAAGCGCAGCAGTCTCGGCATCCTCGCCATCGTCGATGCCGCCCTGCGGCATTTGCCATGCATTGGTTCCGACAGGGCTATCCAAGCGCTGCCCCACAAATATCTTTCCCTGCATATTGGCGAGCATGATGCCCGCGCAAGGACGGTACGGTAAATCTTCCGGTGAAATATTCATGCTTTTGCCATCACTTCTGCAAGTAAGGTTTTCAGCGCTGCGATATTGCCTTCAATGTCGGATTGCGCGGACGGGATCGCCTGCCGGATGTTGATATGCCCGTGAATATTGCCGTCTGCACTGCGATGTTCAACGCGCACACCGTCCTGCTTCAGCTTTTCAACATAAGCGAGGCCCTGATCACGCAACGGATCAAGGCTTGCGGTAGTGACAAGGCTCGCGGGCATTCCTTGCTGGCTAAAATTTAGCGGCTCCGACCGATAGTCGCCGGGCGTTGCTGCGTGGCCTTCGCCGAAATAGGCCATTGCTTCGTCGGTTAGCAAATAGCCATTGGCAAATTCGCGCATGCTTGGCCAGTCTGCATCGAGCGTGACGACTGGGTATATCGGATGTTGCACCAACACAGGCACGGCCGCCGGATGGTCGCGCAGCGCCATCGTTGTGACAATTGCCAAATTGCCGCCAGCACTGTCGCCAGACGTAATAAGTCCAGTCACCTGCAGCCCAAGTTCAGCGGGGCTCTCGGCAATCCAGCGTGTTGCCGCTTCGCAATCCTCGGCTGGGGCGGGGAAGGGATATTCCGGTGACAGTCGGTAATCGATGGAAATCACAGGCAAGTCGAGAAGGCGCGCGACTTCGGCGCAATATGGCTCGTAGGTGTACAGGCTACCGATAACGAATCCGCCGCCGTGATAAAACACCATGACGGGGCCAGCTTCGCGTTCTGTTCGGTTGTCGTACAAACGCGCGGGGATGTTACCGGCAGGGCCCGGTATCGATATATCACGGATGACCGCCAGTTCACCGACGGGCGCATCGGCAACGTCGCGCATGGCAGCTGTCATCGCGCGCGCCTCGTCAGCGGACACTTCCCAGAATTTGGGACCCGGTACAGCGTTCAGAAACTGCAGAAACAATGCCACATCGGGACGGACATAAGGTGGTGTATCGGTCATCGCGTTCTCCATATCTGCCGCTTCGTAGGGTGGCTTGGGCAATGCGTCCAGCATATCCACCTATAGTTTTTCTAACATTGCAGTGTGCCTCGAATGGGATTAGGCGAAAACGCGATAAAGTTGCAATTAAAGACGGGTTAGAACGAATGGCTACGGCATTCAAAGACGAACATACAAGCGGACATACCCCTGTTCAAAGCGACGCAGTTGTCGTGCGCTTTGCAGGAGACAGCGGCGACGGCATGCAGTTGACCGGAGGACAGTTTACGCTGTCGTCCGCATTAGCGGGCAATGACTTCGCAACTTTCCCGGATTTTCCGGCCGAGATTCGTGCACCCATCGGGACGCTTTTCGGTGTGTCTGCGTTTCAGATTAACTTCGGATCCTCGGCAATTGATACCGCTGGCGACCAGCCTGATGTGCTGATCGCCATGAACCCCGCTGCGCTGAAAACCAATGTTGGGTCTTTGCGTGAAGGCGGTTTGATTATCGCGGACACTGGCGAGTTCAACCAGCGCAACCTTGATAAGGCGAAATATAGCAGCAACCCGTTTGAAGATGGCAGCCTTGCGAAATGGCAAGTGCTTGCGTTCGATATCAGCGCGCTGACGCTGGAAGCCGTCAAGCCATTCGGCATGGGTAACAAAGACGCGCTGCGCTGCAAGAATATGTGGACGCTTGGCCTTGCGCTGTGGATGTTCGATCGTGATCGTCAGCCGATTATCGATTGGCTGAACGCAAAATTTGCCAAGAATCAGGTTTTGGCCGACGCCAATATCGCGGCGCTGAATGCTGGTCACGCCTATGGCGAGACGGCTGAACTGGCCGGACCGCTGAAGCAATATCATGTCGATGCTGCGCCTGCGCCTGCCGGTCTGTACCGGACGGTGACGGGCGCTGAGTCGATCTCATATGGCTTGGTTGCTGGCGCACAGCTGGCTGGCCTCAAGATGTTCTTCGGTGGCTATCCAATTACGCCAGCGTCGGCGATTTTGCATCATCTCAGCCGCTTGAAAGAATATGGAATTACCACATTCCAGGCCGAAGATGAAATTGCAGCTATCTGTTCGGCTATCGGCGCGAGCTATGCGGGTCAGTTGGGCGTTACCAGCTCGTCCGGCCCCGGCATCGCGTTGAAAGGTGAGGCTATGGGCCTTGCCATCATGACCGAGCTTCCCTTGGTCATCGTCAACAGCCAGCGTGGCGGGCCTTCAACGGGCCTGCCTACCAAAACCGAGCAATCCGACCTGTATCAGGCAGTGTATGGCCGCAACGGTGATGCCCCGATGCCCGTGATTGCAGCGCGCTCGCCGGTTGATTGCTTCGACTGCGCGGTGGAAGCTGTCCGCATTGCGGTTGAATATATGACGCCGGTCATGCTGCTCACGGATGGATATATCGCCAACGCGGCTGAGCCATGGCTGGTGCCCGATCTCGCAGAGTATAAGCCGTTCCCGGTCGAGTTTCTGGAAAGCGTGCCCGAAGATGGCTTCAAGCCCTATGCGCGCGACCACAAGTTGAAACGTCCATGGGTGAAGCCCGGTACACCAGGTCTTCTGCACCGCATTGGTGGGATCGAGAAAGAAGTCGATACCGGCCACATCAACTATGCACCTGCCAACCACCAAGCGATGACAGACATCCGTTCGGCGAAGGTAAACAATGTCGCCGACAGCATCCCGGACCAGATCGTCGAGCAGGGCGCGTCCGGCGCAAAGCTGGCTGTTGTCGGCTGGGGTTCAACCTACGGACCCATCAAGCAAGCTGTGCGCCGCAAGCGCGCGGAAGGCGTTGATGTCGCCCATGTCCACATTCGCCATATCTGGCCAATGCCGAAGAACATGGCCGAATTGTTGAAGAGCTTCGACAAGGTCATCGTGCCCGAAATGAACACTGGGCAGTTAAAGACCATATTGCGTGACCAGTTCCTTGTGGATGCAAAGCCTGTGAATAAGGTGTCTGGTCAGCCATTTACCATCGCCGAAATTGAAGCTGCGATTGAGAGTGCTTTATAATGAACGATATGACCCCCGTTAAAGCGACAACACCAAAGGATTGGGAAACCGATCAGGAAGTTCGCTGGTGCCCCGGTTGCGGTGACTACGCGATCTTGAAGGCAGTGCAGCGCACCATGCCAGAGATTGGCGGTACGCCCGAGAACACCGTATTCATCAGCGGCATCGGCTGCTCGTCGCGTTTTCCATATTATATGGAAACCTATGGCTTCCACACCATCCATGGCCGCGCACCCGCGGTGGCGACGGGTGTAAAGCTTGCCAATCCTGACCTTGATGTGTGGATTATCACTGGCGATGGCGATGCGCTCTCGATTGGTGGCAACCACACGATGCATTTGCTGCGCCGGAATCTGGATTGCCAGATCATGCTGTTCAACAATGAAATTTACGGCCTGACAAAGGGGCAGTATTCGCCAACCAGCCGCGTTGGAACGAACAGCCCGTCGACGCCTTATGGCTCGGTTGACCGTCCAGCTACGCCATGCGCTTTTGCGCTGGGTTCAGGCGCACGTTTTGTTGCGCGCGGCTTTGACGTGTCGAAGAACCTACCCGAAGTGCTGAAGGCAGCGCACGCGCATCGCGGCGCTGCATTCATCGAAATCTTCCAGAACTGCATCGTTTACAACAAGGACGTGTTTGAAGACTTCGCTGCGCCCAAGGGTGCCGACGGCCATCAACTGTGGCTGCGCAATGGCGAACCGATGTTGTTCGGCAGCGACAAGTCTGGCGGCACCAAAGGCATCGCACTTGATCGCGTTGGCCTGACGTTGAAGGTTGTCGATGTCGTCGATGGTGATTGGCAGAGCGCTGGCGTTATCGTCCACGACGTGACCAACCGCTCGCTCGCGCACATGCTTGTGGAAATGCCGTTCGGCGAGTTTCCAATGGCGCTGGGCGTCCTGTACGATGATCCGCGTCCGACGTTCAACGATGCGGTCATCGCGCAGAATGAGACAGCCAGCGCAGGTAAGACTCCAGACCTTGGCAAGCTACTCGCCAAGGGGCAGACCTGGACCGTCGAAGAAGGGCATCCCGAGACTTAATTGTTGGCTAGCGATAACGCCGTATTGCAACGCAAACGGCATTCGGCCAGCTAACGCGCATGGATAATCTCACACATAGCCTTGTTGGCGCGATCATTGGGCAAATGGGCCTGAAGCGCAAAACGGGCTTGGCCATGCCGACGCTCATCATTGCGGCCAATATTCCAGATATTGACGCCGTGGCGACGTTGCTCGGCGGGCATCAACATCTGGCGCTTAGGCGCGGGATTACGCACGGGCCAATCGCAATGCTGGTCCTGCCACTTATTTTGTGGGGCATCATGCTGTGGTTTGACCGCTGGCAATCACAGCGTGGCAAGCGGCCAGAGAAAAGGTTGCCGGTGCACAAAGGCTGGTTGTTGGCCTTGGCCTATATCGGATGTTTGAGCCACCCTCTGTTCGACTGGTTTAATAGCTACGGAATCCGTTTGCTTGAGCCATTTTCGAGCCAGTGGTTCTACGGCGATACGCTGTTCATAATTGACCCTTGGCTGTGGGTCGCACTTATTGTCGGTATCTGGATTTCACGCAAGATGGACCGGAACGGTCCCGGCAAGGGCACCCGCCCGGCCATGATAGCTTTTGGATTGGTTGCGACATACATCGCCGCGAATGGCGCGATGTCGTCTCATGCGGAACAGATTACGGCGCAGGCGGTGAAGCGCGAATTGAATTTGACGCCAACGCTTGTCGTTGCAAATCCGTTCCCCGTTCAGTTCTGGAAGCGGGAAATGCTGTGGCGGGACAATACGCATTTCGGGGATGGCGCTTATGTAGCTCCCGGCCAAGTGACGTTGAATGGCGCGATCGGCATTCACCGCGCGGACAGTGCAGCGAAAGCTGTGCTTGTTGGACGCAACACAGACGCCCGCGCCTTTCTGTTCTGGTCGCGTATGCCTGTTGTCATTGACTCGGACGAAGGGCAAACAAGAATTAGCGACCAGCGTTTCGCTAACCCAATGGTAGGTGATCGATTTACCGTGATTTTACCGACGAAATCGGGACAGAAATGACCGCCTCTGTCATCCTCTGGCTGCGCCGCGATCTTCGGCTTGCAGATCAACCTGCGCTTGCGGCTGTGGTGGCAAGCGGCGCGCCGGTTATCCCGGTGTACGTTCTTGATGACGACACACCAAAGCATCGCAAGATGGGCGCGGCTTCACGCTGGTGGTTGCACCATAGCCTGACGGCGCTCGACGCAGATTTGCGCGCTTTGGGTTCGCGGTTGATCCTGCGCGCGGGGAAATCCGACGAAGTTTTGTGCGCGCTGGCCGCAGAGACTGGCGCATCTGCCATTCATTGCATGCGGCATTACGAACCATGGTGGCGCAATGCCGAAAAGGCCATTGCAAGTGGCGTTGGTGCGGGCTGCGCATTTGTATGCCACAATGGCAACTATCTCTTGCCCGCCGGAAGCGTGACCACAGGCAGCGGCGGTCAGTATAAGATCTACACGCCATTCATGCGCGCTCTCTGGCAGCATATGCCGCCCGCTGTGCCACTGGCACCACCCACGCGCATCACTGCACCCCAGACATGGCCAGAGAGCGACAATATCGATGATTGGGACTTGCTGCCAACGCAGCCCGATTGGTCTGGCGGCATGGTCGAGATGTGGACGCCCGGAGAGGCTGGAGCGAATGCGCGGCTTGAGGCATTTGCCGACAAAGCGAAATATTACGACGAGAAACGCAATTTGCCGTCGGTAGAAGGTTCATCCTTCCTGTCGGCGCATCTCCATTTCGGCGAAATATCACCGTCTACCTGCTGGCACGCAACGATGCATGCGGGCGGATCCGTTGATGTGTTTTTGAAAGAACTGGTGTGGCGGGACTATGCGCAGAATGTCATTGTCCAGATGCCCGAATATGGTGCGAAGAATGCGCGCGACGCATTCGACAGGCTGCCTTGGCGCGACCTATCCGATCCAGCGGTAAAGGCTGATTTTGTCGCATGGACGAAGGGCAGAACAGGTTATCCAATCGTCGATGCCGGGATGCGGCAATTATGGGCGACCGGGTGGATGCACAACCGCGTTCGGATGATCGCGGCGTCGTTCCTGATCAAACATTTGCTGATTGACTGGCGCGAAGGCGAGAAGTGGTTTTGGGATACGCTGGTCGATGCGGATTACGGCAGCAATAGCGTGAATTGGCAGTGGACGGCTGGTACCGGCGTGGACAGCAATATGTTCGTGCGCATCATGGCGCCATTGTCGCAGTCAGAGAAATTCGACGCTGCACGTTACATCCGCGAATGGGTGCCGGAGCTTGCCGATTTGCAAGAGCCGCACATCCATGACCCCGACGAATATGGCGCGCGGCCCAAAAACTATCCGCGCAAAATCATTGGCCACAAAGCCGCGCGTGAGCGTGCGTTGAAAGCGCATGAGGTGGTGAAATCATAAACCGCAGCCCTGAGCCGTCAGCGCGAAACGCAGGCGAAAAGTCGAAGGGCGATTCTCGGCCCAGCACAGTTCTTTGCAAATAGGCGCCCTTCGACGGACGCAGTCGCGATGCGACTGCTGCTTAGGACTACGGAACTTTTAAAGGGTCAGCCTTCGACAACCAGCCGATGGCCGGTTTCAAACTCGCTCGTCAGCAACGCCAATATCGCGTCAGCCACCACCGTTGGCTCCTTCACCGTTGCTGGATCTTCGCCTGGATAGGCCTTTGCGCGCATTTGCGTGCGTGTGCGGCCGGGGTCGACGATCGCCGTGCGCACGGCGGACAAGTTTTTCACTTCCTCGCCATAGCTGACCACGAGCGTTTCGAGAGCTGCTTTTGATGCACCATAAGCGCCCCAGAATGCGCGCGGAGTAGCACCAACCGAGGATGTCAGCGCCACAAGGCGGCCTGCATCGGATTTGCGCAGCAATGCATCGAATGAAGCGATCAGCACCTGTTGCGCGGTTACGTTTAGCGTGAACAAGCGTGCGAATTCAGCGCCATCAATGGCTGGAACGGGGGTGAGCGTTCCCAACATTGCGGCGTTTAACACCAAAATGTCCAATTTGCCCCAACGCTCTGTTACCGCTGCCGCAAGCCGCGCGATGCTGTCACCATCGGTAAGGTCCAGTGGTGCAATCGTCGCATTGCCGCCTGCGTCAAATATTGCGTCTTCAACGGCTTCCAAGTCTTTGGCAGTGCGCGCTGTAATGATGACATGTGCGCCCTGCGCGGCCAGTGCCTTGGCTGTTGCCGCTCCAATCCCCCGGCTTGCGCCAGTAACCAGCGCAACTTTGCCTTCAAATAGCTTCGTCATGGTTTACGCTAACTTCCGTTCGCCCAGCATGATGAGGTCACCTGCCTCATGCTCGTCATGGTCGGTGAGGGTGGTGGGATAGTCCCCTGTAAAACACGCATCGCAATATTGCGGCTGGTTTTTGTGGCGAGCATCTTCGCCTAAGGCCCGGTACAGCCCGTCGATCGACAAAAAGGCCAGGCTATCCGCCTGAATAAACTGCCGCATTTCTTCAACATCCATGCGGCTCGCCAGCAATTTGGAGCGTTCCGGCGTGTCGACGCCATAGAAGCAACTGTTCATCGTTGGCGGGCTTGCGATGCGCATATGCACTTCGGCCGCACCCGCTTCGCGCATCATCTGAACGATTTTGAGCGACGTCGTGCCACGAACGATGGAATCGTCAATGAGGACAATCTTTTTGCCGGCAACCAGATTGCGGTTTGCATTATGCTTTAGCTTCACACCAAGGTGGCGAACGCCGTCACCTGGTTGAATGAATGTGCGTCCGACATAATGTGACCGGATGATGCCAAGCTCGAACGGAATCTTTGCCGCTTCGGCGTAGCCAATGGCTGCAGGGGTGCCGCTGTCGGGCACTGGAATGACATAATCGACATCGACGCCATTTTCGCGCGCGAGTTCAGCGCCAATGGCTTTGCGAACCGAATAAACGCTGATGCCCTCGACAATGGAATCGGGCCGCGAGAAATAGACATGCTCGAAAATGCAGGGGCGTTGCGAAACGGGGATAAAGGGCTTGTGCGAATGGATTTCGCTGCCACGCACGACGACCAGTTCGCCGGGTTCAACAGAGCGGATGAACTCAGCGCCAACAATGTCGAACGCAACGGTTTCCGACGCGAAAATGATCGTGTCGCCAAGCTTGCCCATGACCAATGGCCGAATGCCCAATGGATCGCGGCAGGCAATCATGCCTTCGGTGGTAAGGCAGATCAGCGAGTAAGCGCCTTCAACACGCTTCAGGGCGTCAATCAGGCGATCGAGCAGCGTGCGGTAACCTGACGTGGCCACTAAGTGAATGATGACTTCCGTATCAGATGATGACTGGAATATGGAACCACGGCGGACAAGGTCACGGCGCAGCGTAACAGCGTTTGAAATATTGCCATTGTGCGCAACCGCAAATCCACCCGTTGCAAGGTCTGCATATAATGGCTGCACATTCCGCAGTGATGTCTCGCCCGTCGTTGAATAGCGGACGTGGCCAATCGCCGCGCGGCCAACAAGTCCGTTGATGATTTCGTCACGGTCAAAATTTCCCGCAACATGGCCCATTGCACGGTGCGTGTGAAATTCATGGTCGTCGAAACTGGTTATGCCAGCGGCTTCTTGGCCCCGGTGCTGAAGCGCATGTAGGCCCAAAGCCACCATGGCCGAGGCGCCTTCAGTGTCATAGACACCAAAAATGCCGCACTCCTCGCGAAGTTTGTCGTCATCAAATGGGTCGGTGGTCAGCATATTTCGAATCCCGCTGCTCTTCGCTGGCCGGCGTATAGGCACCGCTTAACCAATTGTCTCCCCCCCTTGTCGTCAAAATGTAACAAAGAAAATGTTGGCGGGCTTCATGGCCTTGAGTTAGTCCTAGGAAATGACTGAAGACATTGAGACGGGGCATACGCTCACACCCAAATTCGACGCCAATGGATTGTTGACTGCCGTGGTCACGGACGAGGCGGACGGTACCGTATTGATGGTGGCCTATATGAATGCTGAGGCACTCGCACAAAGCATCGAAAGTCGCACTGCGGTGTTTTACTCGCGCAGTCGGCAGAAACTATGGCAAAAAGGCGAGAGCAGCGGGAATTTCCTGCACATTGTCGATATGCGCATTGACTGTGATCAGGACGCAATCTGGATAATCGCGCGGCCGGAAGGCCCGACCTGTCACACGGGTGCCCGCAGCTGTTTTTATCGTCGGGTAAACAAGGACGGATTGGAGCCAGCTTGACGCGCGCGGCACTTCCGATTTTGGCGTTATGCGCGCTGTTGGCAGGGTGCGATGATGGCGCGTTCACGCCAAGCGGTGGGTCCGAAGCGGGCGCGGCGCTTGACGCACGCGCAGTGGAGGCAGGAGTTCTTCCAAACCCTGAAAATATTGAATTTGCGGGCCGTTTTGAAACGCGCAGCGATCTCGGCATCGACAAGTTCTGCGCGGTAAAAACCGGTTCAGACCGTTTCGATGTCGGATTTCTTGCCGTCTTCGGGCCCGAAAGCAAATGCGAAGGAACCGGAACAGCATCAGTTCAAGGCGATAAGGTCGAAATCACACTGAACGGGAAGGGCGCTTGCACTTTTGCTGCCCGCTATGATGGAATCGAACTGCGCTTTGCTGGTGCCGTTGAAAGCGGTTGCGCACGCTATTGCTCGGATAGGGCGAGCCTTTCCGGTACGCATTATTTCATGATTGAGCCAGGAGATAGCGCGGCACGCAATACTCTCGGCCGCGAAATCGACCGTCTGTGCGGTTAAGATCGCGGTATAGCCAAGCATGCTTGTCCGGAGAGCTTCACCTTTGCGCACATGGCATCTGCGGCTGCTTTGCTTCCAAATGGGCCAGCCTGTAACCGCGTGATCGTGCCGCTGGCCTTCAGATATGGCTGAAGCGGCGCGAGTGCAGGGATTTTGCTCTCCAAACTTGTCCAAAGCTTTTTCGCATTTGCTTCAGAGCCGAAAGCACCCAACTGTATACGCCACGCACCATCGCTTGCCGCTGTCTTCGCAGGCAACACTGCAGCCGCTATGGGTTTCGCCGGCGCTGGCTTAATGCCGACAGTTGGTTTTGCTGCTGCCCCCGCGACCGGAATATCTGATGGAAAGCCGGGTGTTTTAGGAGCCGCTACGCGTGATGGTGGCACTGTAACGGGCGCGGCCATCTTTGGTGGGGGTGTTGTATCAATGGCAAAGCCGCCAACCTGAGCTGCCCGGTTGCGGCTTGCGCGCTGTTCCAATTCGCCGGCCAGCACGGAAGCAGCCTGCCTTTGTTCGAGCGGAATATACTGATCCATCTGGGCAAGACTGCGCGACGCGGGCGCCATGCCAGCCGAAGATGCTCGGGTCATCAACGCATATGCGCGGACCCAGTCCTTTTCGATATGGACCCCGTTAAAAAGTTCAGTTGCGAGCAAATATTGTGCGCGCGGGTCACCGCGATCGGATGATGCCTGAAGATAGGGCAAAGCTTCGACTATTTTCTGTTGGTAATGCAGCAAATGGCCGCAACTGTCCGCCGCTTGCAGATGGCCCTGCGCTGCAGCTTTTTTGTACCAGTCTAACGCGACATTCAGGTCAGTTTTCACGCCGCGGCCCAATTTATATGCTTGGCCCATGTTGAATTGTGCGTCCGGGTCACCCTTTAGTGCAGGGCCGCGCCATTGCTTGACGGCAGCGTCATAATCTCCGCGTGACCATGCATCGACGCCGGCTTTTGTATCTGCGTGCGCTGGAACAGTTCCAGCGACGAGGACAAGGCTACCAAGGGCTAGTGACAACAATTGAGACCGCAACGCCATTTTCCGCACTCCATCTTTATCGAGACATTTCTCGCGAAAGTTCTGATATTTCAAAGAAACTGAAATTTGGTAAAGATTTGGACTTAATAACTTAACCAACGCATTCGGGCAAATGTCCTGCTTTTCTGCGGGGAGGCTTTTAAGGATTACTGCCATGCATCCTAACAACGCCGTCCGATATCCTGATCAGCGTTAACCTATTTTTAGCCCTGTTCTGTCACATCCCCATCTGAAACATTTGCAAAAGGGGAATGATGTGAGGGTACTCGCATTGGCATCACAAAAGGGCGGATCGGGCAAAACAACCCTGTCTGGCCATTTGGCGGTTCAGGCGCAGCTAGCAGGCGCAGGGCCAGTCGTGCTTATCGATATCGATCCCCAGGGGTCTTTGGCCGATTGGTGGAATGAACGCGAAGCTGACCTTCCTGCGTTTGCGCAGACTACGGTAGCCCGCCTCGCGGCCGATCTCGCCATTTTACGACAGCAGGGTTTCAAACTTGCGGTAATCGATACGCCTCCGGCCATTACGATGGCCATTCAAAGCGTCATTTCGGTCTCCGAACTGATCGTCGTGCCCACCCGGCCAAGTCCGCACGACTTGCGCGCTGTGGGTGCAACCGTTGACCTATGCGAACGCGCTGGCAAGCCACTGATCTTCGTGGTCAATGCGGCGACGCCAAAGGCCAAGATTACGTCGGAAGCCGCTGTTGCTTTGTCGCAGCACGGCACCGTGGCGCCAATTACGCTTCATCATCGCACAGATTTTGCAGCCTCTATGATTGATGGCCGCACGGTCATGGAAATCGACCCCAATGGTAGGTCCTCGCAAGAGGTGATCCAGCTGTGGGCGTATATTTCGGACCGTCTCGAAAAGAATTTCCGCCGCACTGTTTTCAGTGCGCCCGCCGCTGCAAGCCAGCAAATATCCGCCGCGCGTCCCATGGGTGGCTTCGGTCGCCGGGTCGTAGGTTAAGCGAAGGAGGGGCAGGAAAATGGGTGAACCTAAACCAATAGCGTCGCTTTCGGGCATATTGTTGGCACGCAAAGGACTCGCGCGTCCTGCAATGCGACGTCCATCAATGCTTACGAGCAATGGCAACGCCGCAATGTCGCAAGACGACTTGGGTTGGAATGACATGGGTTATGATGTCGATCCAGATCCCACGACTCCGATGGATTATGATCACGGTTTTCATGGATCGAACCCGCTCGCCGCAGCCGTTCCTGAGGTAAAGTACCAGCAAGATCGGCTCGCAGATGCGCTTTCGACTGACATTGAACCAGAAGTTGGCTTTGATAGTTTCGCTGACGAACCGGAATCGGTTACCGACGCGCTCACGATCGTTACCATGACGCCGGAGCCAGTAACGCGGCCAATATCGCGTCGTGGCTCAACGGATGCGCCACGTTCGCGCGCCCGGTCGAAGCCAGGCCTGAAAGAGAAAGCAGCCTTCACGCTGCGTCTTGATGGCGAACGCCATCTGAAATTGCGACTGGCATGTGCCGTGCGTCACCAGTCTGCGCAACAACTTGTGACCGATGCACTTGACGCATTTCTCGAGTCTATGCCGGAAATTGGCCACCTTGCGGCCCATGTTCCTGCGAAAAAACACTGATGCCCGTATTTAGCTTTTTTGAGGTGATGCCATGAATAGCAATTTTGTCGTAAAGCTGGCTTTGTCGACCGCGTTTGTCGCGGTACCGGCAATGACCGCGTCGGCGGCCGGAACAGGCAGCACGGCCAATGCTTCAGCCAATAAAGCATCCCCGCAAAAGGCATTTGCGTGGGCAAAGAAGGCCGAGCAGGCGCTTACAAAAGGGAAAACCGACAAGGCCTTGGGCTTTGCCGAACTTGCCGTTCAGGCCGATATGCAAAATCGCGATTATCGTGGGTTGTTGGCGCGCGTTTATATGGCAAAGGGGCGCTTTGCCTCCTCAGAACGGACGCTGATGGACGTCATGGAGCTTGGCCAAGTCGACTCGCGTACGGTTATCAGTCTCGCTTTGGCGCGTATCGCTTTGGGTAATACCGAATCTGCCGTCTTACTTGTTGATTCAAACCGGTCCATTTTACCTGTCAGTGATTACGCGCTGACCTTGGCTTTGGCGGGGCGCTCTGCTGATGCAGTTAATATCCTGACCGACGCCGTGCGGACAGACAGCGCCACATCGCGCACACGCCAGAATCTGGCATTGGCATATGCGCTTGAAGGGCGCTGGCGCGATGCGCGGATAATGGCTTCGCAAGATATGTCGCAGGACAATGTCAACGAACGGATTGCCGAATGGGCGCAGTTCGCGCGTCCCGGCGCACACACATTACGCGTAGCTGGCCTGTTGAAGGTCCGTCCTGACATGTCAGATACTGGACAGCCATTGCGCCTCGCGTTGAACAGCGTCGATCCCGTCGGTTTTGCGCAGGCTGATGTTGCGCAAACTGCTGCGCCAGAATTTGCCGATGTAGCACCTACACCCGAAGTGGCAGCTGCACTTGAGTTGGCTGCAGTAGGTCCAGCACCCGTTTCGGACAGTGTAGGGTTTGCCGCCGTTGAAAATTACGTGAAGGTTGCTGAGGCAACGCCAAACCAGCCTGCTTATGAAGCGCCGCTTATCAAAGCTTCGGACGGTCCCGCAAAGTCTGCCGTGGCTGCGCCCGTAAAGCTCGTCCTAGCTGACGTGCCAGCCGCAAAAACGCCTGCAGTTGCAGGAAGTCATTTGGTGCAACTGGGTGCGTTTTCGTCCGTTGCTAATGCGCAAGCGGCTTGGAACAAATATGCCAAACGCTACGGCGCACTCAATGGCTTTGAATCTGCCAGTTCGACCGTAACGGTCAATGGCAAGAAACTTGTACGCTTGGCGGCAATGGGTTTCGGTAACGCATCAAGCGCCAGTGCGACCTGCAAGCTGATCAAGTCGCAAGGCGGTGATTGCTTCGTACGCACCAATGGCGGCGCCCAGAACGTCCGCATGGCGAATGCAACAGGACGCAGGCTGGCTGCACGCTGAAATTATAAGAATGAAATGCGAGAGGGCGGCGGGTCTAGATGACCTTGCCGCCCTTTAGCATCTGGCGCACGCGGCCCTGAACCGGCAAGCGGTCAAATGGTGTATTGCCGGCAAGTGCAGCCATGCGGTCACCATCGACTTGCCACGGCGCATCCGGGTCGATGAGTATGAGGTCTGCCTCATATCCTTCCGCTATTTGACCGGCATTTAGGCTCAAGATTTTCGCAGGATTTGCCGCCAGCAGTTCAAACAATCGGCCAGTCGAAATTACATTGTCACGCACGAGATTAAGCGACAACGCGAGAAGCGTCTCCGCCCCCGCCATGCCCGGTGCGCTCTCTGAATAGGGCAAGCGCTTGTCCTCTGGCCCGCGCGGGTCGTGTCCGGACGCAATCACGTCAATCGTCCCGTCGGCAACGGCCGCAATACACGCCAACCGGTCGCTCTCAGACCGCAGTGGAGGCGATAAATGCGCAAACGTCCGGAAATCAGAAACGGCGTTGTCCGAAAGGAAGAGATGCCCCGGCGTAATGCCGCAGGTTATCCGCAAGCCTTTTGTTTTTGCTGCGCGGATAAGGTCCAATCCGCGTTCCGTCGTCACTTGGCGGAAGTGCACATGCGCGCCGCTCTCTTCCGCGAGTAGCAGGTCGCGTGAGATGGCAAGGGCTTCGGTGATGGATGATGCGCTCGATAGACCCAGCAACGTCGCCGTTTCTCCAGCGGTCGCAACCGCGTTGCCCGATAGTCCCGCATCTTCACTGTGGACAAACACAGGCAATTCGAGCGCATGGCAGTAACGCATGATGCGCAGCAATATACCGCTATTTGCAATCCATTTGCGACCCGTTGCAACGCCAACCGCGCCCGCCTCTTTCATGAGCGCGATTTCGGCCATCTGCAGTCCGTTTAGGCCTTGCGTTGCCGCAGCGAGCGGATGCACCCACAAATCGGGTTTCCCCTTCAGCGCGGCAAAGCGCACCGTTGCAGGGTCGTCATGAACAGGCGACTGATCGGGCATCAATGCCGCGCGCGTGATGCCGCCAAAGCGAAAGGCTGGCTTGTCGGTTTTGAATACGCCCAGATCGATGATGCCCGGCGCGATGATCAGGTCGCTGGCGTCGAGCTGGTCAGCAATCGGTGCAGCTTTTCCAACCGAGGCAATTTTACCATTTTCGATATGCAAATGCAGCGATTCGGCTTTGTCAGCGCCGGGTAAAATTGCGTGGCCGTTCAATATGCTGATGCCGGTCATGCCCAACCCTCCTGACCGCGTGCTTTTCGGGTTAAAATGTCGAGGCAGGCCATACGGACGGCAACACCCATTTCAACCTGTTCAGTAATGGCGGAACGTTCAACATCGTCGGCAACATTGCTCGCGATCTCTACGCCGCGGTTCATGGGGCCGGGGTGCATCACGAGCGCATCGGGCTTAGCAAGGGCGAGGCGCCGTTCGTCTAGGCCATATAGATGGAAATACTCGCGCGGGGAGGGAATGAAATCGCCCTGCATGCGTTCATTCTGAAGACGCAGCATCATGACGACATCTGCGCCATCCAATGCTGCATCAAAATTGGTGAAAATCTGCGCGCCAAAAGCATCAATGCCGCTTGGCATCAATGCAGGGGGCGCAACGACGCGGACTTCAGCGCCCAAGGTTTTAAGGCAAAACAGGTTCGAACGCGCAACGCGGCTGTGCAGCACGTCACCGCAAATGACCACAGTCTGGCCTTCGACACGTCCCTTGCGGCGCATGATGGTCAGCGAATCGAGTAAAGCCTGAGTCGGATGCTCATGGCTCCCATCGCCTGCGTTTATAACGGGGCAATCGACTTTACTTGAAATCAATTGCACCGCGCCGGAACTGCCATGGCGAATGACAATGGCATCGGCGCGCATGGCGTTCAATGTCATTGCTGTATCGATGAGCGTTTCGCCTTTTTTGACGCTTGATTGCGCCGCGTGCATATTCACGACATCCGCGCCGAGCCGCTTTCCAGCGATTTCGAACGACAACAATGTGCGTGTCGAGTTTTCAAAAAAGGCGTTGATGATTGTCAGGCCGGACAATCTACCATCATGCTTTGCGGGGCCGGAGCGGTTCAAGGCCACCCATTGCTCAGCCTCTTTCAGGATGTAGAGAATTTCCCATTTCTGAAGTCCAGCGATACCAAGCAAATGCTTGTGCGGAAAGGCACCCGACCCGCTTGGAAAGCTGTCGGCTGCAAAAGGCTGTGTCCATGTCATTAAAGCGATGCCCTTAAGGATAAAGGGAGGGAGACTCAATCATTTTGTCTGGTAGGTCGTGGCGCACGATCGCCCCATAGTAATGATCGTCACCCTGAACTTGTTTCAGGGTCTATTTATCCGCTCGAACTCTGGATATTTTGCACGATAGACCCTGAAACAAGTTCAGGGTGACGGATGTGGGGTAGGAGGGACGCAGGCGCCGCCTAAATCACCCGCTCGTCAGCGCATCGATCGCGCCTTGCAGGATAAATGCCGCTGCACCGCTGTCGATTTTCTCTGCGCGTTTGGCGCGGCTCATGTCGGCGGCGATCATGTCGCGCTCGACAGCTTGAGTTGACCAGCGTTCGTCGCGTAACAGAATCGGAAGCCCCAGGTCAGCGATGTTGCGCGCAAAAGCGCGGCTTGACTGGCTTCTGGGGCTTTCGCTGCCATCCATGTTGAGCGGCAAGCCAATAACGATTCCACGCGTAGGACGGGTTGCAATTGCGGCGCTTAGCAACGCCTTATCTTTGGAAAACTTGCTTCTGCGGATCAAATCGGCCGGCGATGCGAAACTCCAGCCCGCGTCGCAAAACGCGGTGCCAATCGTTTTGGTGCCGATATCGAGCCCTATCAGCACGCCGCCTTCGGGCAGCTGCTCCAAAAAGCCGGCAACTGCGTCAAAAATCATTTTTGAAGAAACTTCTGCAGCCGCCACGTGGCATCTGCCCTTACATTTGCCCAGAAAAGCGGGAAATCATATACGTGATAGTTGTTGCCGGGCAGGACATATGGCCCAACTTCAGGCGGGTCACCGACCAACAGAAAGCCCTTTGCGTCGCAGCGCGCTGGCACTGCGCCCACAATCAGTTCGCCTGTTTCCATCTTTTCGTCTGGTTTGAGCGTGCCTAGATTGGCTTCCATGTCTGCGACAGCAGCTGCACCACCGTTCAACGGATTGGTGCACAACATTGCAGTTCCGTTGCGGCTTTCGCCATTGAAACCATTTGTTGCGTCGTAGACTTTTAATATGCGGCCATACTCGGCTGGCTCGGCAAAACTTTGCCACGCCATGATGCATCCGGTTTGGTCGGGGCCCGAGCATGCGGGTAGCCCCATGTCAGCAACATCGGTCGCAATGGAAATTGGCCAGCCAACAACATACGCGGCGACGATTCGTTTGGCGATTGGCTTGCCGGTAACGCGATCCTTCAGCAAATGTGTAAGATGCAGCGCGCCTTGGCTGTGACCCGCCAATATAATGGGCCGGTCTTTCTGAACCTTGGCAACAAACTCATCGAACGCCAAAAGAACGTCCTGGTAGGCGGCGTCTAACGCCTGTTGACCTTCGGGCTTGGTTGTCAGGAACGAGCCAATAGCTGCCTGGCGATAGCGCGGTGCCCACATTTCGCCCGTGCTGGCAAATGGCGAAGCCAATCCGCGCAGGAACAACTTGGCGCGGTCCTGCGATTCCGGATCATCCAGCGGCGCATTCCAATAATCCTTGCCGATGTAGGACGTGGGATGAATGAAAAATATCGCCGCTGATCCGCGAACTTCGGGCTTGGCCGCGCCGACAGGCAACCAGTCAGCGGGGTTTTCGGGCTTGCCCGGGCGCGCAAACCACATGTCATTGTTCGCATATTTGTTTTGTTCAAACGCAGCCTGTTTCTCGAACTTTGCCGTTGGTACGAATGCCAGTTCGGTTAGCTCAGTCTCGTAAATGCGGATGACGAAACCGCCCGCGATGACGAGTACGATGAGCGCTGCAACGATATATAGAAATTTACGAGCCAAGTTTCTGTCCTGATTTTTATGCGCGTTTACCGAAATTCGTGAAAATAGCATCGGAAATTTGAATGAAGGCTGACAGACAAAGCTTTTCCGTTGAAGCGGGGCAGACGCAATGCTAGCGGCTGGCTCATGTCTGTAGATAAAGATACCGTGAACAAAATCGCACGGCTTTCGCGTATCGCGATTAGCGATGCTGAGGCTGACAAGATGGTCGGCGAACTCAATGGCATTCTTGCCTGGGTGGAGCAATTGGCTGAGGTCGATTGCACTGGCGTTGAGCCAATGACCGCGGTCATCCCAAACAAGCTGCGCCTGCGGGATGACGTCGTCACCGATGGCGACGTGCGTGACAAGGTGCTCGCTAATGCGCCAGCCAAGGAAGGCAGCTTCTTCGGCGTGCCCAAGGTGATTGAATAATGACTGATTTTTCGAGACTGGGCGTAGCCGCGATCCGTGACGGCGTGGCCAACGGTGAATTCAAAGCGGTCGAGGTTGCCGAAGCGCTCAACGCGCGTGTTGCTGCAGCAAAGGCATTGAACGCCTTTATTGTAGAAACACCCGAAAAGGCGATTGAAGCAGCGCAGGCGGTCGATACCGATCGTGCGGCGGGCAAGCCACTTGGCAAGATGGCCGGCGTGCCGATTGGCATGAAGGATCTGTTCTGCACCGAAGGCGTGCAGACCACGGCCGCTAGCCATATCCTCGAAGGCTTCGTGCCGACCTATGAATCGACGGTTTCTGCAAACTTGTGGAAGGCCGGGGCAGGGATGCTTGGCAAGCTCAACCTTGACCAGTTCGCCATGGGTTCGTCGAACGAGACAAGCTATTTTGGCAATGTCATTTCACCATGGCGTCGCAATGACGGTGGAAACGCCCCGCTGGCACCGGGCGGATCGTCAGGTGGTTCATCCTCGGCCATCGCTGCACGGCTTTGCCCCGCCGCGACGGGAACCGATACCGGCGGTTCCATCCGCCAGCCAGCGGCATTCGTCGGCATTAGCGGTATCAAGCCTACTTATGGCCGCTGCTCGCGTTGGGGCGTAGTCGCGTTTGCAAGTTCGCTTGACCAAGCGGGTCCCATGGCGCGCGATGTACGCGACTGTGCCATCATGTTGGAGGCAATGGCGGGCTTTGACCCCAAGGATTCAACCTCGCTCGATCTGCCCGTGCCCGCATGGGAAGCTGGCTTAAACAGCGATCTTAAGGGCAAGCGCATTGGCATCCCCAAGGAATATCGTCTCGATGGTATCGACGAGGATATCGCCAAGATGTGGGATAATGGCATCGCGTGGCTGAAGGATGCAGGCGCGGAAATCGTCGACATCAGCTTGCCGCATACCAAATATGCGCTGCCCGCTTACTACATCATCGCGCCAGCCGAAGCGTCATCGAACCTCGCGCGCTATGATGGCGTGCGTTTCGGTTTGCGGGACCTGCCAGAAGGGGCTGGCCTGCAGGACATGTATGCTGCGACCCGCGCAGCTGGTTTCGGCGAAGAAGTCCGCCGCCGTATCATGATCGGCACTTATGTGCTGAGTGCTGGTTTCTATGACGCTTATTACACGCAGGCGCAAAAGGTACGGACTTTGATCGCACGCGATTTTGAAAATGCTTGGGCAAGCTGCGACCTCATCCTCGCGCCAACGGCACCGAGCGCCGCGTTTGGCCTTGGCGAGAAAACCAGCGACCCATTGTCGATGTATCTGAATGACGTCTTCGCGGTTCCCGCTTCTTTGGCTGGGTTGCCCGCAATGTCCGTCCCCGGCGGCCTCGACAAGCAAGGCCTGCCATTGGGCTTGCAGATCATTGGTAAAGCGCTCGACGAACAGGCTGTGCTCAACGCAGGGCTCGCCATTGAGCAGCGTTCAGGATTTACGGCGGAAGCCGGAGAGTGGTGGTAATATGAGCGAATACCGCATCCAGGGAAACACCGGCGAGTGGGAGGTCGTGATTGGCCTTGAAGTCCATGCGCAGGTAACCAGCGAATCCAAACTCTTTTCGGGCTCGTCCACCGGCTTTGGCGCTGAGCCGAACAGTCATGTGTCACTTGTCGACGCAGCGATGCCCGGCATGTTGCCAGTGCCAAACCGCGAATGCCTGCGTCAGGCCGTCCGCACGGGCATGGCGATCAATGCGCAGATCAACCGCTGGTCGCGCTTTGACCGTAAGAATTATTTCTACGCCGATTTGCCACAGGGCTACCAGATTTCGCAGCTCTATCACCCCATCGTGGGTGAAGGCGAAATCGAGGTTACGCTCAACGAAAAAGACCCCGACAGCGCGGTCAAGAAAATCGGCATCGAGCGAATCCATGTCGAACAGGACGCAGGCAAGCTGATGCACGACCAGCATCCGACAATGTCCTTTGTCGACCTGAACCGATCGGGCGTGGCGCTGATGGAAATCGTCTCGCGCCCCGATATGCGTAGCCCGCAAGAGGCTGGCGCCTATGTCAAGAAACTGCGCTCGATCCTGCGTTATGTCGGATCGTGCGACGGCAATATGGAACAAGGTTCCATGCGCGCCGACGTCAACGTGTCTGTCCGCAAGCCCGGTGGTGAACTTGGCACGCGGACCGAGACGAAGAACGTCAATTCGATCCGTTTCATGATGCAGGCCATTGAGTATGAGGCGCAGCGTCAGGTTGACCTGATCGAAAGCGGCGGCGCAGTGGTTCAGGAAACACGGCTGTTCGATCCCAACAAGATGGAAACACGGTCGATGCGTTCGAAAGAAGACGCGCATGATTACCGCTATTTTCCCGACCCTGATTTGTTGCCTGTCGAGCTAGACGACGCATTTCTGGAGGAATGTCGTGCGTCGTTGCCAGAACTTCCCGACGCCAAACGCGTACGCTACGAAGCCATGGGACTGACCGCCTATAACGCCGCAGTTTTGACCGCTGAAGCCGAAACGGCATTCTGGTTTGAAGAGCTGCTGGCCGAAGGCGTTGACGCCAAGCAAGGCTCCAACTGGTTGATGTCCGAATTGTTCGGTGCGCTGAACAAACTTGGCAAAACCTTGGACGAAAGCCCGGTCAATCCGAAGCAAGCCGCTGAATTGCTTGGCCTTGTCGCCGATGGCACAATCAGCGGCAGCATCGCCAAGCAGGTCTTCGAAATCATGCTTGAAACAGGGCAGGGTGCCGCAACCATCGTTGAAGAAAAGGGCCTGAAGCAGACCAACGACACGGGCGCAATCGAGGCCGAGATCGCCAAGATCATGGCCGCCAATGAAGATAAGGTCACCGAATATCGCTCAGGCAAAGACAAGCTGTTTGGCTTCTTCGTGGGCCAGACGATGAAGGCGATGCAGGGCAAGGCCAATCCGCAAATCATCAATGACTTGCTGAAAAAGGCGCTTGGCTAGAAGGTTGCGAGGGCGCTGCGGTGGTTTCGCCGCTTCTGCCCTTGCCCTAGCGGGGCTTTCCCGTTAGAGGCTCCCGTCGTTTGTGAAACGGCAGCTTTTCGTAAGCGGGCGTGGCGGAATTGGTAGACGCACCAGATTTAGGTTCTGGCATCGCAAGGTGTGGGGGTTCGAGTCCCTTCGCCCGCACCACGAAATAGGGTAGTTCCCGGCTGTCGTTGAACCCGAAAGCCATTTAACGTTTAAGGTAAGGCTCGTCGCTTTGCCTGTAGATAGAGAAGATATTATGCAAACCGTCGAGACACAGAATGAAGGCCTGAAGCGCGCATATCGTATGACGATTACCGCGAAAGACGTCGAATCACGCATCGATGCCGAGGTAAAGAAAATCGCGCCTCAGGTGCGGATGCCCGGTTTCCGCGCTGGTAAGGCTCCAGCCAATCTGGTCAAGAAAATGCATAAGGACTCGCTGCTTCAGGACGCGCTGAACAGCTCGATCCAGGAAGGCGTCCAAAAGGCGATTTCTGACAACAAGCTGCGCCCTGCGACTCAGCCGCATGTGCATCTGGATAACGACTACGAGCCCGGCAAAGACGCGGTTGTCGATTTCCATCTTGAAATCCTGCCTGCCATTTCCGCGCCGTCGATTGATAGCATCACTCTCGAGCGCCTGACGGTTGAAGTCAGCGACGCACAGGTTGACGAATCCATCCTGAAGCTGGCCGAAGGCCAAAAGAGCTTTGAAGCGGCTGACAAGAAATATGCCGCAAAAATGGGCGACAGCGTCGTTATCGACTTTGAAGGCAAGGTTGACGGCGTACCTTTCGAAGGCGGCAAGGGCGAAGGCATGGCGGTTGAGCTTGGCTCGGGCCAGTTGATCCCCGGTTTCGAAGACCAGCTCGTTGGTGTCAAAGCCAATGACGAGAAGGTTCTGAACGTAACCTTCCCAGAAGATTACAACGCCGAAAACCTGAAGGGCAAGGCCGCAACTTTTGACATCGTCGTCAACGAAGTGCGCAAGCCTGTCGAAGCGAAAGCCGACGATAATCTTGCCAAGATGTTCGGCCTCGACGGTATCGACAAGCTGCGCGAGTTGATGAAGGTTCAGGTTGAGCAAGAACATAACGGTCTGACCCGCACATATATGAAGCGCCAGCTGCTGGATCAGCTTGCTGCGGATCATGACTTTGACGTGCCGCCATCGATGGTCGAAGCCGAATTCGAGCAGATTTGGGCACAGTTGGAGCAGGAAGCTGCCCGTGAAGAAGATGCTGAAGCGGCTAAGAAGGAAATGGAAGCCGAGCGCGAAGAATATCGCGATATCGCCGTCCGCCGCGTTCGCCTTGGTCTTCTGCTCTCCGAAATCGGTCAGGCAAATGGCGTTGAAGTCAGCCAACAGGAAATGAACATGCTCGTGCAGCAAGCTGCGCAGCAATATCGCCCTGAAGATCGTCAGCGTTTCGTGCAATATCTGCAGGAAAACCCGATGGCTGCAGCCCAGCTGCGTGCGCCAATGTTTGAAGACAAGGTTGTAGATTTCTTGTTCGACAAGGCGACCGTCACCGAAAAGACCGTTACCAAGGACGTTCTTGAAGCGGCGATTGAAGCTGAGCCAGAAGCAAAGCCAGCGGCCAAGAAGAAGGCACCAGCAAAGAAGGCTGCAGCCAAGGAAGAAGCTCCTGCAAAGGAAGCTAAGTCTGCTGCAAAGAAAGCTGCCCCTAAGGCTGACGCGGAAGCAGCGCCTGCCAAGAAAGCGCCTGCTAAAAAGGCTGCGCCTAAGAAATAATCGTCCAGCTTTGGACAAAAGAAAAGGCCCCGGGATTCCGGGGCCTTTCTTGTTTTGGTGGCGGTGACTTATTTCAGTTCGAAGCGGTCGGCGTTCATGACTTTGACCCAAGCCTTTACGAAATCGCGGACGAACTTTTCTTCATGGCCGCGTTCGGCATAGACTTCTGCCGTGGCACGTAGTTGGCTGTTCGAACCGAAGATGAGGTCCGTACGCGTTGCGCGCCATTTCTCGGTCCGTCCGCCACGCGTATAGCCGATGAACTCTTCGTCGCTAGCGGTGTCGACCAGATCCCAGAAGGTTTCATTGTCGAAAAGGTTCACGAAGAAGTCATTGGTCAGCACGCCTTTGCGGGTGGTAAACACGCCTTCGGCTATGTCGCCGTGGTTTGCACCCAAAACCCGCAAGCCGCCCAACAGCACAGTCATCTCGGGGCCGGACAACCCAAGCAGCGAGGCCTTATCGAGGAGCAACTCTTCGGTCTTCACAGGTTGACGGGTTTTGAGATAATTGCGGAAGCCATCGGCTTGCGGTTCCATCCATACGAAGCTGTCGACATCGGTCATGTCCTGCGTGGCATCGCCGCGGCCGCCAGTGAAGGGCACCGTTACTTCAAAGCCGCCGTCTTGCGCTGCCTTTTCCACCGCTGCTGATCCAGCAAGCACGATGGCGTCAGCGAGGCTCATCGATCCACGGAGTTCGTTCAGCTTTGCAAGCACCTTCGCAAGCTCCGCTGGCTCATTCACGTCCCAGTCTTTCTGCGGCGCAAGCGCGATGCGGGCGCCATTGGCACCGCCGCGTTTGTCCGACTTGCGATAGGTCGAGGCTGACGCCCACGCCGTCTTCACAAGCTGCGACACGGTAAGGCCGCTGGCCAACACTGCAGACTTGAACGCTGCCACATCTGCATCCGAGGGAACGGGGGCTGCCGGAACAGGGTCCTGCCAGATGAGATTTTCCGCAGGAACTTCTGGACCGAGATACAAGCACTTTGGCCCCATATCGCGGTGAGTCAGCTTGAACCATGCGCGTGCGAATGCATCGTCTAACGCAGCCTGATCGTCGCGAAACCGCTCTGAAATCGCACGGAACTCGGGATCCATCTTGAGCGCCATGTCTGCCGTGGTCATCATGGTTGGCACGCGCTTGGATGGGTCGCGGGCGTCGGGTGCCATATCCTCAAAATCAGGATTGATCGGCTGCCATTGCTTGGCTCCCGCCGGGCTCTCCACCAGTTCAAAGTCATATTTGAACAGGATGCGGAAATAATCTCCGCTCCATTTGGTCGGGTTGTTCGACCACGCACCTTCGATGCCAGAGGTCGTGATATGACCCTTGCCAATCTCGTCCACGTCGGTCAGCCAGCCAAAGCCCTGCTGATGAATGGCTTCGCCAGCCGGGGCATGGCCAAAGCTTTCGCTTGGCTTGGCACCATGCGCTTTACCAAAGGCGTGACCACCAGCGGTAAGCGCAACGGTTTCCTCCGAATTCATTGCCATGCGCGCGAAGGTTGCTTTCATGTCGCGCGCGGACTGCAGCGGATCGGGATTGCCGCCGGGCCCTTCGGGGTTGACGTAAATCAATCCCATTTGAATGGCCGCAAGTGGGCCTTCCAATTCGATATTCTCTTCATCCAGCCGCGTCTTTGCGCCTTGGTCGACCCAGATTTCCTCAGCACCCCAAAAGGTGTCGCCCTCGGATTGGTAAACGTCTCTGCGCCCGCCGCCAAAACCAAACACAGGCCCGCCCATGCTTTCAATCGCGACGTTACCGGCCAGAATGAACAGATCGGCCCAGCTGATCGATGAGCCATATTTCTGCTTGATGGGCCAGAGCAGCCGGCGCGCTTTATCGAGGTTGCCATTGTCGGGCCAACTGTTCAGCGGTTCGAACCGTTGCTGTCCGCTACCTGCGCCGCCGCGACCATCAGTCACACGATATGTACCTGCGGAATGCCACGCCATGCGAATCATGAATGGGCCGTAATGACCATAATCCGCAGGCCACCATGGCTTGCTGTCGGTCATCAATGCAGTGAGATCATTTTTCAGCGCGTAATAATCAAGCTTTTTGAAGGCTTCCGCATAGTCGAAATCTTCGCCCATCGGGTCCGGCGAGACGCCATGCTGGTGCAGCATATCCACTGGCAGCGCATCTGGCCACCAGTCTTTGTTTTGACGTCCGAGTAGCGAGCGCGCTTTGATTTCGCCGCCATTACGCATGGGGCAACCATTGCGGGGGTCTGCGTCTGCCATTTTTAGTTCCTTTGAGTTCAGTGGGGGGCACTCTAGGTCAGCATGTATTACATTTGGCGTTTAATCGGTCAAAGCAATGAATATCTAAAGACTAATCGATTTTGCCGCATAAAGCGGAATGCGCAATTCATAAAATCACTGCAGCCTGCACGCGAACTTAACCTTTTTCCTGCTTGAAACTTTGTCTGCCCGCGCCGATGTAGGCAATAACGTAAAAACAGAACAACTCAGAGGTATTTCATGCACGTCCCATTTGATCCGGTACAAGCCCTAGTTCCCGTTGTTATCGAGCAATCGAACCGCGGAGAGCGGAGCTGGGACATCTTTTCGCGGCTTCTGCGCGAGCGGATCATATTTGTGACGGGTGAAGTCGAGGACAATATGGCCTCGGTCATCACGGCGCAGCTCTTGTTCCTTGAGTCGGATAATCCAAAGAAAGACATTTGGATGTACATCAACTCGCCGGGCGGCGTTGTGACCGCTGGCATGGCGATCCACGACACGATGCAATATATCCGTCCAAAGGTCGGAACAGTCTGCATCGGTCAGGCGGCGTCGATGGGCAGCTTCCTTTTGGCAGCGGGTGAGCCCGGTATGCGTGTTGCGTTGACCAATGCGCGCATCATGGTGCATCAGCCATCAGGCGGCGCGCGTGGTATGGCTTCCGATATCCAGATTCAGGCGAATGAAATCCTGCGCATTCGCAAGCGCATGAACGATCTGTACGCCAAATATACTGGCAAGCCTCTGAAAGACATCGAAAAAGCAATGGACCGCGACACGTTCCTTGAGGCGGATGAAGCCAAGGCATTTGGCCTTGTGGATCAAGTCTTCGACAAGCGTCCACCAAACGCTGAAGCGAGCGCTGACTGATCGCGTTAGCAATCGCGTTCAGACCAATACTAAGATGGTACAGTCCATTTTGGGCTATTGCCAAATCGGAACGCATCTTTAGGATGTTGGTTCAATAAAGTACGCCCCGTTTCGGCGTGGTAGCAGGACATATTATGACGAAGTTAAGCGGATCCGACACTAAGAGCACATTATATTGCTCATTCTGTGGAAAGTCACAGCACGAAGTCCGCAAGTTGATCGCTGGCCCGACCGTATTCATCTGTGATGAATGCGTTGAGCTTTGCAACGACATCATTCGTGAAGAAACCAAGGGAGCGCTCACCGGCCGCAAGGAAGGTGAAGTTCCTACGCCGCAGGAAATCTGCGAGGTTCTTGACGATTACGTTATCGGTCAACCGCAGGCAAAGCGCGTATTGTCGGTTGCTGTTCATAACCACTATAAGCGGCTTAACCACGGTGCCAAGGGCGCCGACGTTGAGCTTGCAAAGTCGAACATCCTGCTGGTTGGCCCAACTGGCTGCGGAAAAACCTTGCTTGCCCAGACACTGGCAAAGACATTTGACGTGCCATTTACAATGGCCGACGCCACGACCCTGACTGAAGCGGGCTATGTTGGCGAAGACGTTGAAAACATCATCCTCAAGCTGCTGCAGGCGTCGGACTATAATGTCGAAAAAGCACAGCGCGGCATCGTTTATATCGACGAAATCGACAAGATTAGCCGGAAAGCCGAAAACCCATCCATCACCCGTGACGTGAGCGGTGAGGGCGTTCAGCAGGCGTTGCTGAAGCTTATGGAAGGCACAACCGCAAGCGTTCCACCGCAGGGCGGCCGCAAGCATCCTCAGCAGGAATTCCTGCAGGTTGACACCACCAACATCTTGTTCATCTGTGGCGGTGCATTTGCTGGCCTTGAAAAGATTATTTCAAATCGTCTTGAAGGCAAATCGATTGGCTTTGGTGCCCATGTTTCTGATCCGGATGAGCGCGGAACGGGCGAGATACTCAAGCAGATCGAACCAGAAGATTTGTTGAAATATGGTCTTATCCCTGAATTTGTAGGTCGTCTGCCCGTCACTGCGACGCTGGAAGATCTGGATATCGCCGCGCTGGTGAAGATCCTGTCAGAGCCGAAAAACGCGCTCGTGAAGCAGTATCGCAAGCTGTTCGAAATGGAAGATGTCGGCCTGAGCTTTACCGATGACGCGTTGGAAGCGGTCGCGAAGAAGGCGATTGAGCGCAAGACGGGTGCACGCGGGCTGCGGTCAATTCTCGAAGCCATTTTGCTGGATACGATGTTCGATTTGCCAACGTTCGATGGCGTCGATGAAGTCGTGGTCGACAAGGATGTCGTCGAAGGCCGCAAGACACCTGTCCTTGTTTACGCAAAATCGGCGAAATCGAGCAAAGAGGACGCTGCGTAAGCGGTTTATCCCTAACTGTGGCAAACGAGCCACAATGATTAATAAAACGGCAAAATAGGCCACTTTGCACAGATTGCTGCACTGCAACACTTTGCCTGTCCGGCGAGGTCGGTTAAGGGCGAATCATCTGCGGGGCGGGGTGTCATTTTACTGTCATTTACCGGCTCCAAGGGGATGGCACGGTTCAATTCACGTGGATGATTCGAGCGAAATGCTTGGTTGCCAGCGAATTGAGATGTGAAAACCAAAGGGGTTTTAGAAATGAAAATTCGTTATCAGCTTGCGGCGAGTGCGGTTGCACTTACCATCTGCAGCTTATCAAGCGCTGCCTTCGCGCAGTCGACAGGTTCAATCGAAGTTGACGATACTGAAGAAGCGATCGTCGTCACCGGCACGCGTGCCGATCAAGGTGTTAAGGGCGTTGTTGTTCCTGATGCGACGAAGCCGCGTGCGGTTTTGACGCAAGAATTAATTGCAACCCAAGCTTCGGGTCAGTCAATTCTGAACACGATTAACCAAGTGCCTGGTGTAAACTTCACCAACTCAGATGCTTACGGTTCATCGGGCGGTAACCTTCGTATCCGCGGTTTTGACGGTAACCGTATCAGCCTGACATTTGACGGTTTTCCTTTGAATGACACGGGCAACTACGCCATTTTCTCCAACCAGCAGCTCGACCCTGAGTTGATCTACTCGGTGAACGTCAACTTGGGCACGACCGATGTTGACTCGCCAACGGCATCAGCAGCTGGCGGTACGGTGAACTATCTTACACGCACGCCAAGCACAGATATGGGCGGTGTTGCTGTTTTGACGCTCGGTGGTGAAAACTTCCAACGTGCGTTTGGTATGTTCGACACAGGCGAACTCACGAAATATGGCACACGTGCCTTTATCGCTGCGTCCAGAACCAAGTATGACAAGTTCAAGGGCCCAGGCGAGATACAGAAGTCGCAGATCAATGCTGGTATTTATCAGCCAATCGGCGACAATGGTGACTTCATCTACGTGAAGGGTCACTACAACGAAAACCGTAATAACTTCTACCGCAACATCTCACTGGCGGAAATTCGCGCTATTACGGGTCGTCCATTGATGGCGGACGTTGGTGGATTTACCGATGCCCAGCAAAAAACGATTTTCAACTTTGACAACCTTGATACTTGCAACCGCACGTTTGCCGGTACGGGCGCTCAGAATGACAATGGCGGAACAGGTCCAACTGGTACTGGTGCAAACGCAGCGGCTATCTTCGGTTCGACGGCAAACAACGTGTTGAACACGTCAAGCTGCAGCAACTTCTATGGTGTCCGTATAAACCCTTCGAATACAGGCAATATTCGTCTGAACTCGAAATTCACGATTACAGACAACGTGACCTTCACATTCGATTATGGTTATCAATATGTGCAGGCTAACGGTGGCGGTTCGACCGCAATTGCAGAGAACTCTGCGATTGTTCGTGGCGCATCGGGCCTTGCAGGTAAGGACTATAATGGTGATGGCGATATCCTCGACACCATTCGTTTTTACACACCAAACAACACGCAAACAAACCGCTTCACGGTCTTGTCATCTTTGATCTGGGACATCTCGGACGCACATCGCGTTCGCGTTGCCTACACCTTTGATCGCGGACGTCATCGTCAAACCGGTGAATGGGGCTATTTGACGGGCCAGGGTAATCCTGAATCGCCATTTGGTGGCTTGACTGGCCGTAACGTCCTTTCGGCAGATGGCGTTGCCCTCCGCCAGCGTGATCGCCTTTCAATTGCATTGTTGAACCAAGTTTCGGCGCAGTATGTAGGCAAGTTCTTCGACGAAGCACTCCGCGTTGAAGCTGGTCTGCGTATGCCGTTCTTTGAGCGTCAGTTGAACAACTTCTGCTTCACACAAACGGGCGGCAGCGGTTTTGCAACCTGCACCTCGCAGCCAGTTGGCAATACGCCAGTTGCAAATACGGGTGGCGCGATTTTCGTTGTTTCACCGACGGCTGCTGGTCCTTACGCATCCAATGCTGTCTGGGCGCCGTTCGAAGCCAATTACAAGTTCTCACCAGTATTGCCGAGCTTTGGCTTTACATATCGCGTGACTGACGATGCTGCAGTCTTTGGTAGCTATGCCAAGGGCTTCTCGTCGCCACGCACCGATAACCTTTACCGTTCGCCAGTCGTGAATGTAGACCCAGAAACAACCGATACGTTCGATTTTGGTGTGCGTTACACAACTGGTCGTGTTCAGGCGCTGGCAACAGCGTGGATGACGAACTTTAAAAATCGTATCGTAACGTCGTTCGACCAGATCAACGGCATTTCGATCGACCGTAACATTGGTACGGTTAAGGGTAAGGGCGTCGATGTCGGTATTGCGGTTCGTCCGCTCGATTGGTTCACCTTCCAAGGTAACGCATCTTACAACGACTCTACACTGCGCGACGATATCCTTGTTTCGAGCACAGTAACGCTTCCAACAAAGGGCAAGCGCGTTGTTGAAACACCGACATGGACATTGGGCTACCGTGCGTCGGTTGAATTCGGTCCGGTATCGGCTGGTCTTCAGGTGAAGTATGTTAGCGATCGTTTCGCAACTGATCTGAACGACATCAAATCAGAAGCTTATACCACCGCTGACTTCGATGCGCGTTTCGACCTTGAGCAATTTGGCGCGAAGAATACTTGGTTGCAGTTGAATGTGACCAACATTTTTGATCGCTTCTATCTTGCTAACTTGGGTACGCAGATCGCAGGACCTAACAACAATGGTCTCGTAACTATTCCTGGCTTGGCTGCTGGTGCATCCATACCAGGTGGTTCGGCTCCGAACTTCAGCATCGGCGCGCCACGTACCATCTCTGGAACGTTGCGCATCGGCTTCTAATAGCCTGATTGCCTGATTTTAAATTAGGGCGGGGCTTCGGTTCCGCCCTTTTTTTATGAGTAAATGCAGCTGTCGAGACCGTCGCGTTTGACGACGCGAATGCGGGCCGAGATGCTGTTCCCGTACCGACGGGTGAAACCGCCCACGCCATTTACCGCGCGTTTTTTAGGTAAAGGCAGAATGGCCGCCAATCGCGCGGCTTCTGTCCGGGTCAGGTCTTTTGCGGATTTGTTGAAGTAACGCTGAGCGCCTTCTTCGGCGCCATATGTGCCAATGCCCGTTTCAGCGACGTTCAGATACACTTCCATAATCCGGCGCTTGCCCCAAATTTTTTCAATCAGGAATGTGAAATAGACTTCCGGAACTTTCCGGAGGTAACGGGTCCACCCTGATCCCTGCCATAGAAACACGTTCTTTGCGGTCTGCTGGCTAATGGTCGAGCCGCCGCGCATTTTTCCGCCCTGCTGGTTTCGCTTCAAAGCCTTCTGTATGGCTTCACGGTCAAAACCGTCATGGCTGCAGAATTTGCCATCCTCCGCAGCAATGACCGCGCGGACGAGATTTGGCGAGATGTCAGAAAGGGAGGTCCAGTCGCGCTTTGCACCATTGCTGTCGAACAGCATGGTGAGCGTCGTGGGCACAGGCACCACTGCATAAATGGCCGTCAAACCAACCGTTCCACCGGTAAGGTATATAGCCGTTTTCAGGCTGGAGCGAAAGAAACGGGCAGAAAACGAGCGCTTCGGTTTTGTCATTTACAAAAGCTAGCGCAGCGTCCTCCGCCCGTCATCTATTTTTACATCCGATTAGACGGTGAGCAGTAGCCGCTTTTCGCCCGCAATTCGCAACATTGCTTTTTGCAGCTTTTCGAAAGCCCGCACTTCGATTTGGCGCACGCGTTCGCGGCTGACGCTGTAGGTCTGGCTCAGCTCTTCGAGCGTCTGTGGCTCTTCGATTAACCGACGCTGCGTCAGAATGTGCTTTTCGCGCTCGTTAAGGCTGTCCATCGCTTCAGACAACAGGGCATGACGCATGTCGCCTTCTTGCGCGTCGGCAACGCGTTCGTCTTGCAACGGGGTGTCATCGACTAACCAATCCTGCCACTGGCCATCGCCATCCTCGCGCATTGGGACGTTCAGTGACGTGTCACCGCCCATCGCCATGCGGCGGTTCATGTTGTTCACTTCTTCCTCGGATACACCAAGGTCGGTGGCAATTTTACGCAAGGCTTCTTGGTTCAGATCGCCATCTTCAAATGCCTGAAGGTTGTTCTTCATCCGGCGCAGGTTGAAGAACAGCTTTTTCTGGGCCGCTGTTGTGCCGATCTTTACCAAGCTCCAACTGCGCAGAATGAATTCCTGCATCGACGCGCGAATCCACCACATCGCGTAGGTCGCGAGGCGGAAACCGCGGTCTGGGTCGAATTTCTTCACGCCTTGCATCAATCCGATATTGCCCTCGGAAATAAGCTCGGACACCGGCAGGCCGTAGCCCCGATAGCCCATGGCAATCTTTGAAACGAGGCGAAGATGTGACGTAACCAGCTGTTCGGCAGCTTTGGTGTCGCCATGTTCTTGAAAGCGTTTGGCGAGCATATATTCTTGCTCAGGCTTCAACACCGGAAATTTCCGGATCTCGCTCAGGTAACGGTTAAGGCTCGCGTCCCCCCCAAGGGCAGGTATTGTAGCCGGAACATTCTTTTTATCAGACATGTTTTCCTCTTTCATTGTGCTTCCCACCGGGCCTCATCAAGCACCCGCTAGCAAAGCGTTCCCTTTGAAATCCTATATTCGCAATTGGCTTAACAGAAGCTGCATATCTTCTGGTATACCGCATTCGAACCGTAAAGTTTCGCCGGATATCGGATGAATAAACCCCAATGAGGCAGCATGCAATGCTTGTCGGTCGAACGGAGCCTGATCTGGTCCAATTCTGTAGGGGTTTTGTCGATTAGAATAAACGCTATCGCCAATAAGCGGATGGCCGATGTGGGCCATATGGACACGAACTTGGTGAGTCCGACCCGTTTCCAGCGTGCATTCAACGACTGCGGTCTTTGAAAATGCCTCGGTCATGCGAAAATGTGTTACGGCGTGCTTGCCCTTGGAATCGGGCAGCACGGCCATTTTTTTGCGGTTGGTCGTTGACCGGCCAATTTGCGTGCGAACTGTCCCCGCCGGCGGGGCAGGGATGCCACTGACGATAGCGATATATTTGCGCTCGATGTCATGCGCAGCAAACAATTTCGAGAGGCCCTCATGCGCGACGTCGCTCTTTGCAACGACCAAAAGCCCCGACGTGTCCTTATCAATCCGGTGGACAATGCCGGGACGCTGTACGCCGCCAATTCCTGACAACTTGCCCTCACAATGGTGCAGCAGCGCGTTGACCAATGTCCCGTCACTATGTCCTGCGGCAGGATGGACGACCAATCCAGCCGGCTTGTTCACGATGATGAGGTGTTCGTCCTCATACACGACAGCCAGCTGAATATCTTGTGGCATGGCTTTGTCTGGCTTGGGCGCAGGGACATTCAATTCAAAATGCTGTCCTGACATTTTCTTGCTAGCCGGGTCAGCGAAGCTTTGTCCGTTAATCCGCAGGGCGGCGTCAGCAATTAGGGCCTGAATGCGCGCGCGCGAAAATTGCGGTAGCGCTGTCGCAAGCGCGCTATCGAGCCTTCCTTCGCCCAAAACACCTGTAAATGTGGCATTTTCCCCAACCATCGCATACACATGGGTGATGGCCCTCCATTTATCAAGCAATGACCAGAAACAACTTCTGCGTTGGGCGGCCGACGCCGGCCAAAACGAGTGTTGCGGTATATTGCGGGGAAGAGGTAGCCGGGTATTCGCCGTGGAAAAGACAGCCAATATAGCCGTCGATCCTTCGCGGAACTTCGAGATTGATCCGGCGGCACTGATAGCGGTGTATAAAGATGCCAGGGCAGGTGGGATGCCAATTCTGGGTTATTTCCATTCGCACCCAAATGGCCTCGCGGTCCCGTCTGTTTCGGACATTGCGCAGGCCGCACCCGATGGCCGGATATGGCTTATAATTGGAGGGGATGCCATTACTGCATGGGAACCTGTAGCCACTGGCCCTCAAGTCACCGGATTTACCTCCGTGCCGCTGGTTGTGGAGGGTTGAATCGCTTGCGAACAAAGTCCATGAGCGCCATCAATATGCCAGTTAGCCCAAGGAACTATTCTTAATGTCCGACACGGAAATCGATTTTGCCAGCCTGCTTTGCTCGCGCCTGTGTCACGACCTTTTGAGCCCCGTTGGCGCCATGAATAATGGCCTCGAATTGCTTGCTGATGAGCATGATCCGGAAATGCGCCAACGGTGCATGGATTTGCTTGCCGAAAGCGCCAAGGCTGCAGCTGACAAGTTGAAATTTTTCCGTCTCGCTTTTGGTGCCGCTGGCGGCTTTGGTTCAGACGTCGACCCCAAAGAAGCCCGCATTGTTATTGAACCGCTGGTGACCGCAAGTGGCCGCACAACACTGGAATGGGCTGTTCCTGCGCACATGATGCCAAAGCGGGCGGTCAAAATCCTGTTGAACCTCGTGCTGCTGGCGAATGAGTCCCTAGTACGTGGCGGGACATTGTTCGTGGGTGCAGAAACAGGCTTGAACGAGCAGGAAATCGTCATTCGGGCGAGCGGTCCAAAAATTGTCATGGATTCCGCTGTGCGTGAGGCTCTGACTGGCAAGTTGGATGCCTCTATGGTGGATTCCCGCACAGCCGCTGCTTGGATGGCGCACACACTTGCACTGCAGGGCGGCGGAATGGTGCAAATTGCCGAACCAGATGCCGAACATCTCGTCATTGGAGCGCTCATTCGCACATCGCAGGTCTAGCGTTCTCAATGTCTTTTTAACCATATGTCGTCAACTGTTGTGTCCGGTAAAACGGATCGGCAGATATGGACGACTTGATAGAAGACTTTATTGCTGAAACGCGCGAAACGCTTGAGGCACTGACAAGTCAATTGGTCGAGTGGGAGCGTCGCCCACATGATCGCGCTTTGCTCGACAGCGTATTTCGTTTTGTCCACACTGTAAAAGGAAGCTGCGGCTTCCTGTCACTTCCTAGGTTGCTTCGCCTTAGCCACGCTGCCGAGGACGTTCTGAGCGCCGCCCGTGATGGCAAGGTAGAGGTGTCGGCAGATCTGGTGACTGCTGTGCTCGCCGTTATCGACCGTATCGCTGTTCTAACCGAGGCACTGGACACTGGCGTATCCGTCTATGACGATGACGAGGCCTTGACGGACGCCGTCCGCAAACATTTGCGCGGTAAGGCTGAAGACCTTGTCACCGGCTCCGTTGAAGAAACCGCGGAAGCACTGGCATCTGAAGACAGCCAGCTACGCGGTAAGAGCCGCACGGTTCGGGTCTCGCTTAACTTGCTCGATAATTTGATGAGCGGTGTTTCGGATATGGTCCTTGCCCGAAACGAAGTGTCGCGTCAGCTTCGCAAGGTTGGTTCAAATGCTGATCTCGATATCTCATTCGCGCGATTGTCGTCGTCTGTAGCCGAACTGCGCGATGCCGTCGGCATGATGCGCATGCAGCATATCGACAAATTATTCTCCGCGCTCCCAAGGCTGGTTCGCGATATATCCATTGAGCTTGGCAAAGAAATAGAGCTGCGCATCGACGGAAGCGAAGTCGAAGTTGACCGCGAAATGGTTGAGGCTTTGCGCGACCCACTGACGCACATTTTGCGCAATGCGGCTGATCACGGAATCGAAAGTGCCGACGAACGGCGTGCTGCTGGAAAAGATCCGGCAGGCCATATTCATATCTCCGCGCGTCAGTCGGGCAACCAGATTGTCATCGAAATTGTTGATGATGGTCGCGGGATAAATGTTGATAAGCTGGGTGGTCGGGCGATAGCGGCCAATGTGACGACTGTCGGCGAATGGCAAAAAATGTCGCTTCGTTCCCAATTGAACATGATTTTTACCCCAGGGCTGTCGACCGCGGATAGCGTTACGTCGATATCGGGCCGCGGTGTTGGCATGGACGTGGTGCGAAACAATCTTCAAGCCATTGGCGGCACGATTGAATTGGAAAACCACGAAGGTCATGGCCTGAAAATAACTTTGCGGTTGCCCCTGACCCTCTCAATTATCGCAGGGCTCTCTGTGCGCGCTGGTTCGCAGATATTCGGCATCGCGCGCAGTTCGGTCGTGGAGATGGTCTCGACATCGAATCCCAATGTCAAATTCGAAGAACTGGGCGGCCGTAAAATCGTCAATATTCGAAATAAACGTTATCCCGTCAAATCACTTGAGGACATATTGGGCATTGCCAAGGGTGCGCATATCCCCGGGGATAGCCGTACGCTCATCGTAATGCGTCCCGCTGTTGGAACAACATTCGTTTTGGAAGTTGCAGCCGTTATCGACAATGAGGAGCTTGTGGTAAAGCCGGGCGCCCCCCTAGTGATGGGCAACGGCCTGTTCGCTGGAACTTCACTTCCCGATAATGGCCGGCCTTTGTTGTTGCTCGACGCGAGCGGACTGGGCGCCGCAATGGGATTGTCTGCCACTGACAGGGAAGATCGCGAGATTGACAGCACTGCAGATGTTGAAAGCAAAAGTAATGGCCCTTCGGCGCTGCTGTTCATTGCCTCGGACGGGCGCAAACAAGCCATTCGCCTGTCTGCTATCGAACGTATGGAAGACATTGACGTTGCCCAAATTCAGTATGTTGGCGGAAGAACACGTGTCTCCGCCGACGGTGGCTTATATGATTTGTGGGAATATGAATCTGCACCTGATGATGGCCTCGTAAAGGTATTGAAGCTAAGCGACGGTGACAGCGCTTGTTATCTGGCGGTCGGCGACGTCATGGATATTTTCAGCATTACTGGTGATATTGTGCCTAGCGCGCATCCAGAACAGCATGAGGGCGTCGTCTATGCCTTTGGCGAGCCAGTCGAACTGCTCAACATGTTCGCATTTTTTGAAACGTCCGATCGCAGACGCCGAAATCGCGGTTCGGAAGCGTTATGTTTTATTGATTGTTCAGAAGATGCCCAATGGGAGCGGACAATACTGGCACCGCTGCTGACAGCATCGGGATATGCGGTGAGTTTTGATGAACGCGATCAATCTCACGCTGCCATCATACTGCATCGCGATGTTGCTAAGGCGCGCGAACAGGCAAATGACCCGAGAACGCTTCATCTGCGCGATTCAAATCACAGCCTGAGCGAACCGATTGCAAGCATTTACCGGTATGACGGGGCGGGTTTGATATCGGCTATCGAAGAGAAACTGGCAGGGCGCGTATGACAAACATCTTATATTTGATAGCTGACTTAGCGGGATCGTTGGTGGCGATAGAAAGCAGCCAAGTGGAATCGATCGTGCATTTGCCCGATGTCGTACCGGTGCCCAACTGCGATCCGTCGGTCGCAGGAATTTTCGCACTGAGAAGCCGAGTTTTGACGCTGATCGACACCCAATTCCATATTACGGGTGTGCAGAAAATCGCACCAAAGGGTGCGTTGGCGGTCGTCACGGAAATCGCAGGGCATCAATATGGGCTGCTTGTCGACAAGGTTCATGACGTCGTCCCGATGACCATCGAGCATGCCGAATCAAAAATCCGGCCACCCGCGGTGTGGAACCCTTATGTGGAACAGATTGCTACGCATGGCGGCGAATTGGTGATGATATTAAACACAGAGGCTTTGGTTTCTGGTCAAACGGCTCTGGCCGCCTAAATTCACACGTGCGCTGCACAAATTAACGTGTCGATAAGGACGCACAGATACTGTCTCTAATCTGGTTTGAAAAAGGTGGTTAGGTCGCATGAAATCCTGTTTGATTGTCGACGATAGCAAGGTCATCCGTAAGGTGGCCCGTCATATTCTTGAAATGATGCAATTCGAAGTTGCCGAAGCAGCCGATGGCAAAGAAGCGTTGGACCATGTTGCCCAGGCGACGCCCGACGTCATCCTGCTCGACTGGAATATGCCAATCATGAGCGGGATGGATTTTTTGAGAGCCTACCGTTCAACGGTCGAGGTTCCATTAGCCAAGGTCATATTCTGCACCACGGAAAATGGCATTGGCCATATACAAGCGGCGATAGATGCGGGTGCAGACGAATATGTCATGAAGCCGTTTGACCGCGAAACGCTTGAATCAAAGCTGCAAATCGTCGGCTGTATTTGACGCGTTAGAATGCTCAGCGGATCGGAAGCATTGAATGGCAGTTGGCCAAAAGCGGCGGTAACCCCGATCCGGGTTATGCTTGTCGACGACAGTGTTGTGGCACGCTCCATTTTCGCACGCGTATTGAATAACTGTGACGGCATACAAATCATTTGTGAGGCATCGGACAGTGATGCTGCAGTTGCCTGTCTCGAAGAGAACGAAGTCGATATCATTCTGCTGGATATAGAAATGCCGAAGCGTTCAGGATTGGATGCGCTTCCTGACATTCTCGCAAAGGCAAATGGTGCACGGGTGCTGATCGTCTCCGCGTTTGCCGAAGAAAATGGCCCTGCTGCCGTTCAGGCGCTTTCGCTAGGCGCATGCGACACTTTAGCTAAGCCCGGCCGCGCGGGTTTTTCGGGACGTTTCACCGAAATCTTGATCGACAAGGTCTTGCGCTTGGGTCGTTCTGCACAGGAGCGCACGGACGACAAATATGCTCCAAGGCCGGTCCTTGATTATCGAACGCTATCGAAGCCACGCTGCATCGCGATTGGTTCATCGACCGGCGGTATTACCGCAATCCAGCACATTTTGCGCAATTTAGATGACTCGCTCGACTGTCCTATCTTTATCACGCAGCATCTGCCCGCGGCCTTTATGACCTTTTTCGCCCGGCAACTTGGTGGACTTACACGGCGGACTGTGAAGGTCGCTGAAGCCGGCGAGCGCGTCGAGAGCAATCACATCTATTTAGCGCCCGGTCACGCCCATCTGGTGTGCCGCAGTGAGCGCACCCATGTCGTCATCGATCATCAATCAAGCTATACCGCCAGTCGGTACTGCCCTTCGGTTGATGCCATGCTTGAATCGGTAGCGCGAACCTATGGGTGCGATGGATTGGCGCTGATCTTTAGCGGTATGGGTAATGATGGTCTCGCTGGCGCGCGCGCGCTGAAGGCATTTGCAGCGCCCATTTTCGTTCAAGATATGCAAAGCTCGGTTGTGTGGGGCATGCCCGGTGCAATCGCCAAGGAAGGGTTGGCAACAGCGATTATGACGCCAACCCACATGACCGACATGCTCTCAAGACTTGCGATGTCAACATGAGCATCGCTGAAGCCAGAGCTTATAATACGCTATCAGAAGCACTGGAGAAACATACCGGGCAAACGGTACCTGCAAACAGGCATTGGCGCATAGATATGGCTCTCAAGCCATTGATGCGCCGTAACTCTGTGCCTGATCTGCAAACACTTGCTGCACTGATTGAGATTGATGCGGATCCAAAATTGACGCGCGCTTGCGTGGAGGCAATGGTGAATAACGAGACTTCTTTTTTCCGGGACCAGCCCAACTTCGCGCTCCTGACGGGGCCAGTGCTAGATAATATTCGCGATCTGCGGATGGACAAAAAGAGACTGCGCATTTGGTCTGCTGCCTGCTCGACAGGTCAGGAAGCCTATTCGCTTGCCATTGCCATCGCCGAAAACGCCGAAAAATGGCGAGGTTGGACCGTTCAGATATTGGGCACAGATGTGTCTGCGTCCGCTTTGGCACAGGCGCGTGAAGGGCGTTATTCGCAGTTCGAAATACAGCGCGGTCTACCGGTCATGCAGATGCTGCGTCACTTTGAACAGCAGGGCGAAGAATGGGTCGCGAAAGACAGCATCCGCAAAATGGTGACATTTACAGAGCATAATATGTTGACACCGGTGCGCCATTTCGGACGCTTTGACGTCATATTATGCAGAAATATGCTTATGTATCTCAGCGATGAAAAACGCACCCATGTATTGGAGTCGATTGCGCCGTCACTGGAAGATGGCGGCCTTCTGATGCTTGGTGCCGCCGAAACCGTCATTGGGCAAACGCAGAAGTTCCGAGCGAGTAAGGAATTCCGCGGCTTTTACGAGACATCGCAGCAACAGGAAAACGCGCAGGTGGCGAAGCTTTCCCTGACCGGCTGATATTGCGTGCAACGGGCGACTTACCTATGGTCGCAATATGACCATGATTTGGAACCCATCACCCAATTTTGGCGAGCGCAGCCTGCCGATAACTATGCTTGTCCTGCATTATACAGGCATGCAGTCCGGCGCAGCAGCCATTGATTGGCTGGCAAACCCGGCGTCGAAGGTCTCTGCGCATTATGTTGTCGATGAAGACGGCCAACTGGTACATATGGTGCGCGAGGAACAGCGAGCGCAGCATGCTGGGCTTTCTTATTGGCGCGGCGTGACTGACTGCAACAGCGCCAGCATTGGCATCGAAATCGTCAATCCGGGGCACGAATTTGGCTACCGTCCATTTCCCGAGGCGCAAATGGATACGGTTACCCTATTGGTCGCCGAACTTGTGCGCACCTATGGAATCGAGCCGCGCAATGTTGTCGGGCACAGCGATGTCGCCCCAGCACGCAAGGAAGATCCTGGCGAGTTGTTTGACTGGGAACGGCTGGCAAAACTTGGGCTCGCTGTGCCGCGCCCGCATGAAAAGCTGGTCGATCCCGAATGGCCTGATGCAGCATTCCTTCTGGCGCTTGAGCGATATGGCTATGGCATTGCCGACGGCCGGGCGGCAACGGTCGCCTTTCAACGCCGGTTTCGTCCATCCAATATTGATGGTGTCATAGATGGCGAATGCCGAGCGATATTGCTCAGCTTACTCTTGGAGTATGAAGGCGGACCTGCTATCTGACCTGCGCCAGAGGGTTGGGCGACCGCCGCATAGTGGGTAACTGCTATGGGGAGGAAAGTCCGGGCTCCAGCGAGGAACGGTGCCGGATAACGTCCGGCGGAAGCAATTTTAGGGAAAGTGCCACAGAAAACAGTCCACCGCATTTCGATGCGGCCAGGTCGAAACGGTGCGGTAAGAGCGCACCGCGCTTTTGGTAACAAAAGCGGCAAGGCAAACCCCACCGGGAGCAAAACCGAATAGGGGCGGCATATGGCATCCTCCTGCCAGTCGCCCGGGTTGGTTGCATGAGTGCCGCAGCAATGCGTCGCCTAGATGAATGGTCGCACATCCGCCGAAGCTTTAGCGAAGGTGGAGGACAGAACCCGGCTTACAGACCCTCTGGCTTTTTACCCCATGTCCGATACGCGAATAGCAGCACAACGATAACGATTGCCTCGACTGCCATTGGCGGGCCAACGCGGGCGCTAAAACCATCAATAGCGACGCTGACGAAACGGCCAAGCAAGGTCGCTGAGAGTATAGCAGCAGCGGCGAGCACGGCTGCGCGGTTTTGCCGGACAGCGGCGAAAATCGCCAACATGGCAATAGCAAGAAACAAACCACCCACATCCGCGCGTAAGTTGGCCTTTCCAATGTCACCCACAGCCAACATGCCGCGTTGCGCATGCACGGCGTCTAGATCAAACCAATGCTGGCTGACCCCCAACAGTGCGAATATGCCGATGATCGCCACTAATGCTCTCGTTAATATGGTCATTGTCCCCCCTTTACGCGCACGTCACATTTACACCACGCCACCATTATGTTCTGTATCTGGGGGACAATTTTCCGGAGGATAAGTCAATGTCGATTGTTGAGCGCGCGAAAAATATCATCCTCAAACCGGCTGACGAATGGAACGTCGTTGCGGATGAGCCAGCAACGGTCGGCGGGTTGTTCACCGGATATGCCATGATTCTCGCTGGATTGGCGCTCATTTCAGGCATAGTTGCCGCCGGGCTGCTTGGGATTGGCGCGGAAGGCTTAGCGGCGGCCGGAATGTCAGCCACATTGACGGACACTTTGGTTAGAGCCAGTCTGGGTTATGTCGTAGGTTTAGCGATGCTGTACGTCATGGCGCTAATCGTCAACGCGGTTTCCCCCAGTTTCAATGGCAGGTCCGACTTTATTCAGTCGCTGAAATTGATGACATATGCATCGACACCATCGTGGCTCATGGGGGCGGTTACCCCGTTCTTTGCTGAGTTCCCATTCTTGGTCGTGTTAATGTCGTTCGCCGCTGTCGCTTACGTTGTCTATTTGATTTATTTAGGCATCAAGCCGACGCTAAACGTTCCGCAAGATAAAGTGGCCGGTTTCACTGTGGTGATCGTTGTGGTTTATGTTGTCATCATTGTAATTGTCACTGCTGCTGTTCTTGGATTGTTGGCAACGAGTTTGCTTGGTGGTGGTGCTCTGTCCGGCGCATAAATTGCGTTTACGCCCCTAGCAAAATGCGCGGGCCATCGCTAAGTCGGCGACATGGTTCGTACCACTCGAAGAAATGACTGGGGTTTTCCCCGCTGGCGCGGTTACGGCAGTAGCAGCGAGGCGCAACAGGTGCGTCTGTGCGACCGCTATGGTTGTAACAAAGCTGGAAACTGCCCCGCGCCAAAATCGCCGAACAGTCCTGAGCGCTGGATGTTCTGCGAGGAACATGCTGGCGAGTATAATCGTGGGTATGATTATTTCGAGGGACTGAGCAAGGAAGAAGCCGACGAACGCGAAGCGAATGAGCGTCGTGACTCGTCCGGTTACAAGGAATCCGCGCATTATGGCTGGGCAGGGTCCGGCGATGGCAGCCGAAGCCGTGATGAAATGCACGCCCTTGATATTCTGGGCCTTGAAAGCGATTCCACTTTTGAGGATGCGAAGAAGGCATGGCGCAATATTGCCAAGCTTACGCATCCTGACGTTAACCCCGGCAATGCCGAATCTGCCAAGGCGTTTCAGGCGGGGCAGGCGGCATATGATGTCCTGCGCGTCGCCGAAGAGCGGCGCGAGTGGAAGGGCTAACCCCTTGCGCGCGCAAAATCACTGGCGCATAGGCCGCGCGTGATTCGAACGTTATCGCCTTCCCGAAAAATAGCTGCAGCATTTATAGTGCTGGCGCTGGCTTTGCGTGTCATCATTCCGTCCGGCTTCATGCCGTCGTCGGAGCGGGGTTTTGCCCTGACCATCTGTACGGGAATGGACACTCAGACCGTCTGGATGGACAAATCGGGTCAGCTGCACAAGGAAGACCCATCAAAGGGCAAATCGGTTGAGCATCAGCCCTGTGCCTTTGCGGGCACAGCGATGACGGCAGACTTGCTTGCCGCTGATTTCCAAGTTGCAATGGAACCTGTCGCGCTTGCCAACCCTGTTTTTGCCAAGCGCGAAGTATCGGTAGGCGCTGGCCTCGCTGCTCCGCCACCGCCAGCGATTGGGCCACCTTCCTACGTCTAAACTACGGGGCTGCTTTGCGGCCTATCTCTCGTTTAGATTTAGGAAACTACCATGAAATTCTCGTCCATTTTGCGCGCTTCTGTTGCGTGCTCCGTTATTGCCATCATTACCCCCGCCGCTGCCGAAGAGGCTGCTGACACTACGATTATCGTTACCGGCCGTGCAGCCGCTGACGAAGCTGAAAATTCGGCAAACAGAACCGCAGGCGGCACTGACGTCGTTAGTAACGAAGATTATGCAGACAAGACCGTCGTGTCGTTGCGCGATACCTTGGCCTTTTCGCCGGGGGTGTATACCCAGCCTCGTTTTGGGCAGGAAGTCCGTATTTCCATTCGCGGTTCGGGTCTGTCGCGCGGGTTTCACATGCGTGGACTGACGTTGCTGCAGGATGGCATCCCCATCAATCTTGCCGACGACAATGGCGACTTTCAGGAGCTGGAGCCGATATTTTTCGACCATTTGGAGGTGTACCGCGGCGCGAACGCATTGAAGTTCGGTTCCGGCACACTGGGTGGTGCAATCAACGGGGTTACGCCAACAGGAGACAATGCGGCAGGTCTTTACCTTCGCGGTGATGTTGGCAGCTCTGACTTTTATCGCGGCTTGGCGGCTTACGGAGTGGGTGACGACGACGCCAATGCTTGGGCAGCGATCAGCGCCGATAGCCACAAGGGGGATCGCCAGCACGCCCGGCGGGACTCAATTCGTTTCAACGGTAATGTTGGTCTCAGGATTTCGGATGTCGTGTCGACGCGATTTTACGCAAGCGCGACGACCCTTAATCAGGAATTGCCCGGTGCACTGACCCGCGCAACGGCGTTGACTGCGCCACGCAGCGGCAATTTTGTCGGGGATCAGGCGCGCGATATCAATTCGATCCGTATCCAGAACCGGACCCGTTTCGACTGGGGCAACAGTCATCTGGATGTTGGTGCGTTCTTAAACGTCAAAGAATTATATCACCCGATCTTCCAGGTTGTTGATCAGGTATCCACCGATCGCGGCGTGTTCGCCCGTTATGACCGCGAAGGCGATACATGGAGCATGACACTTGGCGGCGAGTCACGTTGGGGAACAATTGACGCCAGACGTTTTATCAATGTGAACGGCAAGCGTGGGGCACTTACCTTCGATGCCGACCAGACGGCCCGGACGTCGAACATTTATGGTGAGATACGAGTTGCGCCGATTGTTGGCTTTACGCTTATAGCAGGCGGGATATACGCCGATGGCTTCCGCAAGCAGGCACAGATAGCTCCATCTGCTGTAACGGGCGCAGCGTCTTTCGACGCTTTCTCACCCAAATTTGGTGTATTGTGGGAACCGTCCGAAGACGTCCAGATTTTTGCAAACTATAGCAAATCGGCAGAATTCCCTACATTCGTCGAACTCGCACAAGTCGCTGCCTTTGTTCCCGTTAGAGAGCAAACAGCATGGACGTCCGAGATCGGCACGCGTGGCAAATCGGGTTGGGCGAGCTGGGACGTTGCCCTTTACCGCGCTAATATCAAGCGCGAGATGCTGCAATTTAACGTGGGGCCGGATTTTCCTGCCACAACGTTCAATGCCGATAAAACGCGGCATCAGGGCGTTGAAGCGGCGATTAGTGCATCGCCTACCGATTGGCTGCGCGTCCGGCAAATCTGGCAATATTCCGACTTCCGTTTTGTTGGTGATGTCCAATATGGTAACAACCGGCTTCCGGTGGTGCCAAAGCATGTCCTGCGATCGGAGCTTCGACTTGGCAGCGACGATTTCCATATTGCCCCGAATGTCGAATGGGTACCGCAGGGTGCATGGGCAGACTATCGAAACACGACACGCACGACAGGCTATACCCTGTTAGGCTTCTCTGCCGGCGCGCGCGTTATGGCGGGGGTCGATCTGTTTCTTGATGCGCGGAACTTGACCGGAGAGAAGGCCATCGGCGACGTGTCTGCCGCTATCGTCGCGACGCCTGCATCTGCCATTTACTATCCAGTCGAACGCCGTGCCATCTACGGCGGCGTTCGCGCGCGGTTTTAGGAGACCGGAAATGGAAAAGACTTCATTCTACCGCACGATCTGGCGCTGGCATTTCTATGCTTCGCTTTTCGTCATGCCCCTGATCCTCGTGCTTGCTACGACCGGTGCAATCTATCTGTTCAAGCCGCAACTGGACCGGTGGGAGGAACGTGCGTTTAGTGACATGTCCACTGAACAAGCTGTGTCGCCCAATGCGCAGCTGGCCGCTGTGATGGCCGCAAATCCGGGGGCGCAATTCCAAAGCTATCGGTTGCCCGAGCGTGCAGGCGACGCCGCGATGCTCCACATCGGCCTAGCCGATGGCCGGTCAATGCGGGACGTCTATGTGTCGCCGCAGGGTAAAGTGTTGAGCAGCATCGATCCTGAAAGCCGAATATCCGCTACGGTATCGCGCATACATGGTTCGCTGCTGATCGGCAAAATGGGGGACTGGATTGTAGAACTGGCGGCGTGCTGGGCGATCGTGATGATCCTGACCGGTCTGTATATGTGGTGGCCGCGCGGGCAAGGTTTAGCTGGGGTCATTTGGCCAAGGCTCGGCAAGGGCAATCGGGTATTTTTGCGCGACCTGCATGCGGTGACTGGCTTTTGGGTTTCAGGGCTAGCACTTGTTTTGCTGACCACTGGACTGCCTTGGGCGAGCGTCTGGGGTGATGCCTTCAAAATCGCCCGTGCTGAATTGGGACTAGTTCAAGGGACGCAAGACTGGAAGACGGGCAGTGCGGCCCCCCATGCCGAACATGACCATGATGCAATGATGAAAATGCAGGCCAGCGGCGTTCCGCTGGTTGGCTTGGCTGATATGGTAGCCAAGGCGAAGGCGGAACGACTGCCGCATCCGGTGTTGGTGAAACCACCAGGGGCGCCCGAGCGTTTCGGGCCGCCTGCGCCGATGGCCTGGACAATCAAGTCTGAAGCGCAAAACCGGCCATTGAACCGTGAGATCACGTTCGATGTTGCAACGGGCAAGGAGATTTCACGGAGAGGCTTTGCTGACAAACATCTCATTGATCGCGCGGTCAATTATGGAATTGCTTGGCATGAGGGACAGCTTTTCGGCTGGATCAATCAGTTGATCGGGGTACTCACCGCTGTTGGCCTTACCACATTGGTGATATCGGGCTTCCTGATGTGGCGACGGCGCAAGCCGGATGATGCGCTCGGCGCGCCGCCCGTTGCTGTGATGCCGCAGAAAATACGCGGGGTTGTGATGATCATCGGCGTCATGGCATTGCTCTTGCCGTTGCTTGCGGCATCGCTACTCGCCCTGTGGTTGTTCGACCGGCTGCTTCTGCCCCGCGTACCTGCACTTGCGATTTGGCTTGGTGTGCGTCCAGTTCAGTTCGTGTAACGCGCTGCCGTTTCGCGGATAAGCGAAATCATATTGGGAATGCCCTGTGTCCGGTTCGAACTTAACTGATTTTTGAGGTCGAACGGAGCCAGGGCATTTTCGATGTCGGTCTTAAGAATATCGGCCGCATTTTTATGCTCGACCGTTTTAAGGACCAGTGCGATGATGCCCTTGGTGATCGCGGCGTTGCTGTCGGCCAAAAAGGTCAGAGTGCCATCTTCAGTCACGGGATAGACCCATACGCTTGCTGAGCAACCACGAACGAGTGTCGCATCGGTTTTCAACGCGGCGGGCATCTCAGGCAATTCGCGTCCAAGGTCAATAAGCAACCGATAACGGTCATCAGCCTCAAGAAATTCATACTCTTCTGTGATGTCTGCGAGTGTTGTCATGCACTGCGCATATGGCCGCATTGCCTAGATATCAATCCCTGCCGCTATGGCTTCAAGCCTTTTCACGCGCTCTTTTAAATCCGCGACTTCAATACGCGATGTTGCCGAGGGCACAGGCGCATCATTGCCATGCCGCAATGTATCAAGTTCGGCATGCTTAAGTGCAATCCAGTCGCGCCAGCCCCTAAGGCTCAGTGACGACACGATGCCGACACACAGCACCGCGAAGGCACCGATGATGATGTAGAAGTTGGGATCCTGTTGCATGGTCCTTCCTTTCTGTCCGCGCGCCATTATCGGCCGCGCAGTTCCTCAATTTGACGGTTGATATCACTCGCGCTGTTATCGTCAGTCGCAATGCGTTCCAAAACCTGAATGCGCTCTTTCAAAGACCGAATTTCGTCCTGCATCTGCTGCGTATCCGCGTTGTTCAGAAGACGATGCGTTTTCGTTCCCATGAAATTTTCGTCTTCAACGATCCCATGCTTTGCCTTTTGCTTCGTCTGTATAATCTTGCCGATCGTGATGATGGCGATGATCGCGACGACCATTTCAAACGGGCCCATAATTTCCTCCTCAAATAACTTCGCGTTGCGGCGTCACCGTCTTGGGCGGCAAGCTGCGTAGTTCTTCAATTTCCTTTGCCAGGCTGTAGCCTTGGTCGGTTATAATTCTTTCCAGAACAGCAACGCGCTCTTCAAGACGACCTTTGTCCGCAGCATATTGGGCAGCCTTTTCCGCGATGTTGTTCGCGTTCAATTCCATCTGGCGTTCTTTTAACTTCAGCCAGGGGCGAACAATCGCACCGGAAAATATCGCGAGCAGGCCGCAGCTGATACCGAGAATGGGGATAAGAAGTGGGTTGATGTCCATTGTGTACCTCCAAAATTAGCGCAGATTTTCGATTTCTTCCGAAAGGCGTCCGGCCTTGTCGGTGACGATCCGTTCCAAGACAGCGACCCGTTCCTCAAGATGGCCTATCTTGCCGTTCAGCGTTTCATTTTCGCTGCTCAAAAGTGCGATTGAACGTTCGTCGTTAGGATTTTTGTCGGTTTTGTATGTTTTACCGCTCCATTCGTCCTCGAGCGCATAGCCATGTTTCGCACGGATCCAGTTGTTGATCAGCCAACCGACTGTCATCACCGCGATAATTGCAATTATGAAATTTGGTCCACCGAAGCTCATTTGAAGTCCTTCCATGGCAGGCGGCGCGTTACTGGACGGATTGGGGTGTCGCGAAAATCAACACTCCAGTTGCGGCGATCAGCTTGGCGTTTCTTCTGCGCGAAGTGGCGATATGCGAACCAGGCGATCAGACCTAATATGATAAGCGTGAACATGAATTATTCCCTCCCGAATGATATTTATCGAAGGCTTTCAATTTCGTCGGCGAGCTGCTTGTTGTTGCTGACATAATAGGTTTCCATTTCAGCCAACCGGTGGTCGATTTCCCGGAACCGTGAGCGAATGTCGCGCGTTGTGCGGGCCGGTGACTGACGCACGCCCTGCCAGAATTTCTGGTCTTGCCGATCATCTGTGTACAAGTGCACCGGCTTCTGGTTGGCCATCCATGCCGTGATGACATAGGCAATTAGCGTCCAGGGAAAGCCGCCCATGAGCGTGAGCATCACGGCGCCCAGTCGAACCCAAAGAACATCTACGCCTGTGTAGTCGGCAATTCCGGCGCAAACGCCTTTCCACTTCGCGTTCATCTTATCGAGATAGAATTTGGTATGTGTACCAGCCATTTTAGCGGTTCCTTTCCAGCCTGCGGACGTTTTCGGGGTCGAAATCTTGTGTTTCATGATCGATGCGGCGTGGCTGCCATTCAGGATTTTCTTGAGCGACCAGACGCTCGACGGTATCGAGGCGGTCTTCGAGACGACGGGCAAGGTCGTTCATGTCACCCAGCATCCGCTCGTCATCATTGGTAAGCGTTGCCGCGGTTTTCCAACGGGTGACATAATGCAGGATGAGCCACGGCAAGCCAATGAACAGCATTCCAACGACGAGAACGGGGATGACGGTATCTTCCATCGGATCAAGCTTCCTTCTTCTGGTCGGCATTCATCGCCTTTTTCATTTCCTCAAGCTCGGCGTCGACGACGTCGAAGGACTCAAGGGCGGCGATTTCATCGCCCAAGCTGCGAGGGGCGTCCGAACCGATGGACAGCGAGTCCGCATAGCCTTGCGCTTCGTCCACGCGGCGCTCCAGTACGTCAAAGCGTGAGAACGCCTCGCGAACCTTGTCGCCATTGTACATGGTACGCAGCTTTACCTGATTTTCGGCACTTTCGAGGCGAGTCATCAGCGCGTTCTGACGGCTGCGGGCATCGGCCAGCTTTTTCTGCAGCTTGTGAATGTCCTGTTCCGATGCCTTGAGCGCATCATTGAGAACATCGACCTCTGCCGTCAGCTGGACCTTCATGTCTGTTGCCTTGCGCTTTTCGACCAATGCAGCCTTCGCAAGATCGTCGCGGCCCTTTGAAAGCGCGAGATGCGCCTTGTCGGTCCAGTCAGCTTCAAGGGTATTAAGCTTGTCGATGTGCCGGCGTAGTTCTTTCTGGTCAGCAATCGTCCGGGCTGCAGAAGCGCGGACTTCAACCAAGGTTTCTTCCATTTCCAGAATGATCATGCGGATCATCTTTGCCGGGTCTTGCGACTTGTCGAGCAAGTCTGTGACATTGGCTGCGATGATGTCGCGGGTTCTTGAAAATATGCCCATTGGGTAACTCCGGTTAAAACTGTTTGTGTGTGAACTGAAAGAGGGGGCGACCGGGTACCTTTGGGAGGTAGGGGGGGAGCTGGGGTACTCCGGTCGCAGGCTATCGTTATCAGGCAAGATAGCTGACAACGATTGGCCGATGCGTGTAATTCTGAACGTTCATGTCGCCATCGTCATGATGGTTGAGAACGGAAACTGCATAGCTGGTGAAGATCATGGACACCGACAGTGCGACTGCCAGCCATAGACGGCTTTCGCTCCCGTTTACGTTATTGCTGGTTCCGATATCTTTACGCATGATGTTTCTTCCCTTTTTAATGCCGGTGATGTTCCGGCTTGCAAGACACATTGCAGGGAGCGTGCCAATTTGAGATATTGGCGCATTTCCGACATTTGTCAAAAAATGTTACATATCTTCGCTAGTAATTATTGCCACACTATAGTGAAATATGCCAACCTTTGAAAATGGAACGCGATAGTCATCAATTCATTGGGCAATCGTCCGCCTTTCTGGATGCTGTAGAGCGCGCAAGCCGGGCTGCACCGCTTAATCGGCCCGTACTTGTCGTGGGGGAACGCGGGACCGGGAAGGAACTGATCGCTGAACGTCTCCATCGCCTTAGCGCGCGCTGGGACGGGCCTTTGGTCACGATTAACTGCGCTGCGCTGCCTGAAACATTGATTGAGGCAGAACTGTTCGGTCATGAAGCTGGCGCTTTCACCGGCGCCACGCGTGCACGCGAGGGCAGGTTTGAAGAAGCCGACGGCGGCACGCTGTTCCTCGACGAACTGGGGACATTGAGCATGGGGGCGCAAGAACGGCTATTGCGCGCGGTCGAATATGGGGAGGTCACGCGTATTGGTTCCTCGAGGCCAATGCGTGTCGATGTCCGTATTGTCGCCGCAACCAACGAGCATCTGCCCAACATGGTGGATAAAGGACGCTTCCGTGCGGATTTGCTCGACCGGCTTTGTTTTGAAGTGATAACTTTGCCGCCATTGCGCGTGCGTGAAGGCGACGTTGAAGTATTGTCCGAATATTATGGGCGTCGCATGGCGGCTGAGTTGGGTTGGGCAGGGTGGCCGGGCTTTGGCGAACTTGCGACCCGGGCCTTAGAAAACCATTTGTGGCCAGGTAACGTTCGCGAGTTACGCAATGTGGTCGAACGTGCGGTTTATCGCTGGGCTGACCCTGCGCAGCCCGTTGACTATATTCAGTTTGATCCGTTCGATAGCCCATGGCGTGGTGGGGTAGCTGCGTCTGCACCTGCGCAGGTCCAGTCTGACAATCAGGCACCTGTACAAGAGCAACGTTTCTCCACCAACTTAAGTCAGGCAGTCGATGTCACTGACTTTAGAGACGCGACCGAAAAATATGAAAAGGCCGTGCTTGAGCAGGCATTGGCGAAGTGTCGTTATAATCAACGGCAGACAGCCAAAGCGCTCAACTTGAGCTACGATCAGTTGCGCCATACCCTTAAGAAGCATGACCTTTTGGGATAAAAAAAGGGGCAGCCTGAGCCACCCCTTTTTTGAAACGTGATGAGGTGAGACTTAGCCGCCGTTGAAGCTGACCATTGTGTAAAGCATCGGGATCGACAGCAACGTGTTCAAACGCGATGTCATCATCGCTGTCGTTGCTGCCTTTGCCTTGGCTGCATCGTCGGCTTCAACAATGCCAAGTGCCTTCTTCTGGTTAGGCCAGATGATGAACCAGACGTTGAATGCCATGATAACTGCGAGCCACATGCCAACACCGATCAGCTTGTAGGGGTCTTGCAGCGTGAATGCCTGATGGGCGTAACCCGCCTGAACCGAAATGATCAATCCGAGAAGCACAGTCATCGCCGCGGCCCAGCGGAAGAAGAACAGTGCAGATGGTGCGATATGCTTCGACACGGCTGGCTTAAGTTCAGCCGGAATTTTTGGCATCGTAGGAATCTGTACGAAGTTGAAATAGTACAACAGCCCGATCCAGACGATCCCGAAGAATGTATGTAGCCAACGTGTGATCGACTGCGCCGTCACTTCGTCGGCGTGCAGACTGAACATAACTGCGAACGACAGCACGAGACCGGCGACCAGCACCAGATGTAGATTTCCAAAAAATTTCGCCATTTTTTCCTCCTGTAGGCATTCAGGTGGTATTGCCCCTGATGCGTTGCTGCCTATCTGTGTGCGGCGAGCTTGTCACATAATTTCTGCGCAATTTGAGTGTCACCGACGGAACGGGTTATGCGCCCATTCGTTTGCTTTGTGACCTTCTCAATAGGAAACATTCAATATGCCATTCATTCTCCCAGAACTTCCCTACGACAAGTCCTCTTTCGGCAACCTCATTTCTGTGGAAACTTTCGACTTTCACCACGGCAAGCACCACAAGGCCTATGTTGATAAAACCAATGGTCTGATCGCCGATGATGCGGGCTTATCAGGTGCATCATTAAGCGACGTTATCACGACGGCCCAAGCGAAGGGCAACATGGCGCTGTTCAACAACGCTGCGCAAATTTGGAACCACAGTTTTTACTGGCAGTGCCTGACGCCCGAAAAACAGACTCCAAGCGGCGAGTTAAAGACTATGATCGACGAAGGCTTCGGCAGTCTTGAAAATCTGCTGGCGAAGTTCAAAGAAGAAGCCGTCGGGCATTTTGCAAGTGGATGGGCGTGGCTCATCGTCGAAGGTGGCAAATTGAAGATTACCTCGCTGCATGACGCCGACACTCCATTGGTGCACGAAATGAAGCCCTTGCTCACCATCGATGTGTGGGAACATGCCTATTATATCGACTATCGCAATGCCCGCCCTGATTATGTCGACGCATTACTCGCCAATGCGATTAACTGGGAATTCGTCGCCGAAAATCTTGATGGGCAAGGCGTATCACGCGCTGACCAGTCCTGATTTTATGGGTTGGGCGGTGTCTCGGTGTCATCGCCCAATTTAAGTCCATGCCGCATCAACATCGGGATATTGGCTAGCGCAAACAGGAACGTGCAAGCGGTCACCCCCCAAACCTTGATGGACAGCCAAGTGTCGAACGAGAACCACTCGGGCCGCCGAAAGATCTCGTTTAATCCGGCGAGCACTAGGAAAAACACACCCCAGCTTAATGACAGTTTTAACCAACCCTTTTCGTCGAGCCCTTGATAGGCATGTTCGAGAACATATTTGAGCATGGCTTTGCCGCGAACCCACCCGCCAAGCAGCAGAATCGCGAAAAAGGCGTAGATGATTGTCGGCTTGATCTGGATGAAGCGTTCGTCATGGAACCAGATTGTCAGCGCCCCGAAGAATACGCCTAAAGCTGCCGTCAGCTTGAGCATCGGGGAAATTTTGCCCAGCTTCACCTGGGAGACAATGACCGCGATGAGAATAGCGGCCATGAACGTTGCGGTTCCGATAATTGCACCTTGTTTTGGGTCGGTCTCCGAACTGCCAAATTTTGATGCCACAAAAAACAACAGCAGCGGCCCAAAATCGAGGACGAAGTTTAACGTGCCTGACGGCTTTTTGGGCATGGCTGCGTCGCTCACAACGAACCTCCGCTGATGGCACGGGCAACATCTTGGGCGTTAAATGGGCGCAGATCATCGATCGACTCGCCGACACCAATGGCATGGATAGGCAAACCAAATTGCTTGGCTGCCGCAACCAAGATCCCGCCACGCGCACTGCCGTCCAGTTTGGTCATCACAAGTCCCGTCACGTCCGCGACTTCTTTAAAGGTTTCAATTTGCGATAAAGCATTCTGCCCGGTCGTCGCATCCAGCACCAATACCACATTGTGCGGTGCTGCAGGATTTAAGCGCCCAAGAACACGGCGGATTTTGGCCAGTTCGTCCATCAATTCACGTTTGTTCTGAAGCCGTCCAGCGGTGTCGACAATGAGGACGTCGATGCCTTCTGCTGTCGCCTTTTTCACCGCATCAAACACAACACCAGCAGCATCGCCGCCCTCGGGGCCAGTCACGATAGGCACGCCAATACGTTCCGCCCAAACTTTCAACTGGCCAATGGCTGCCGCACGGAAAGTATCGCCTGCGGCCAGCATGACGCCATAATCCTGTTCAAGGAAAAGGTTGGCAAGCTTTGCAATCGTCGTCGTCTTGCCGGAACCATTTACGCCAATGACCAATATGACCTGAGGGCGGGGGAACGCATCAATTTCTAGCGGCGAGGCAACGGGCGCCAATACCGCGGCCACTTCGTCCTCGACGATTTGCCGGATACCTTCGGCATCAATTCCCTTGTCGAAACGGCCAGCTGCAATCTTGTCGCGGATTTGTGCTGCCATGGCTGGGCCAAGGTCAGACGCAATCAACGCATCTTCAATCTCGTCAAGGTCGCGCGCTTCAAGTTTCGCTTTGGTGACAAGCCCCGCGATATTGTCTGTCAGCTTTCCTGATGTTTTCTTCAGGCCGCCAAACAGTCGGTCTTTCCACCCAGCATTCTCGCTCATTCTACAACCTCTGCCTGCAATATTCCGTCTTTTGACTGCAACACCCGCGCGGCGACGATGCTGCCTTCGGACATGACTTCATCAAGTTGCAGATACGCGAAATTCTCCGCGTGGCCACCCCTGCCGCCATTTTCGACCGCGACATTCTGGAGTGAACCGACCAGGCCATCCAACCAGCGCGACTTTTCTGCAGCAACAGCTTCGCGCAATGCCTTGGCGCGCGCCTTTATGACGGGATGCGGCAGTTGCGGCATGCGCGCGGCTGGGGTGCCTTTTTTGGGTGAATATGGGAATATATGCCCGTGCACGATCCCGCATTGTTCGACGAGGTCAATGCTGTTGGCAAACATGGCGTCATCTTCGGTCGGGAAGCCAGCAATAATATCGGCGCCAATGGCTATCTCGGGCCGTTTGGCTTTGAGCCGCGCAACCAGATCGATAGCGAGTTCGCGGCTATGACGTCGTTTCATGCGCTTCAGGATCATATTGTCACCTGCCTGCAGCGACAGATGAACATGCGGCATCACGCGCGCCTCACCGGTAAGCAAATCGAATAACCGATCATCTATTTCAACGCCATCAATCGACGAGAGCCTGAGGCGCGCGAGATCGGGAACGAGTTTCAATATCCGCTCAACCAAGGATCCCAAATTGGGGCTTCCCGGAAGATCATGGCCGTAGCTTGTCACATCCACACCCGTCAGCACGACCTCTTTAAAGCCTGTGTCGACGAGCTTCTGAATATGCTCGATGACGCTTCCAGCTGGCACGGAGCGGCTATTGCCGCGGCCATAGGGTATGATACAAAATGTGCAGCGGTGGTCACAGCCATTTTGCACTTCGACAAAGGCGCGGGTTTTGCCGGAATAGGCGGTGACCAGATGCGGCGCTGTTTGCGCGATGGTCATAATGTCGGAAACAATTACTGGCCTGTCGGAGCGATCAATCAGTTCGCGTAGCAAGGTCGCGTTTTGCTTTTCATGATTGCCGAAGACGCCCGCGACCTCCGGCATATTCCGGAATGTTTCAGGTTCAACTTGCGCAGCACAGCCCGTGACCCACACAGAAGCGTCGGGCCGACGCCGATGCGCCTGACGAATAGCCTGCCGTGTTTGGCGCACAGACTCGTTCGTTACCGCGCAGCTGTTGATAATGACAACGTCATCGCGGCCTGCGAGTTGTTCGGCCAAGGCGTTGCTTTCCGCCAAGTTCAAGCGGCAGCCCATGCTGATAACTTCGGGCTTTTTAACTGGTGCGTTCATCCAAACGTGTCCCAGTCGGCCTGACCCTTGAAAACATAAGTGGCACTGCCAGTCATGATTACGGGCTGTCCCGGGCTCCAATCGATGGTCAATGCGCCGCCCGACTGGTGAACAGTCACAGGAGCCGTTACCTTGCCCTGACGGATGGCTGCGACCGCAGTTGCGCATGCACCTGTCCCGCACGCTCCAGTCAAACCAGCCCCACGCTCCCAGACTGTGAGGTGGATTTCATTATCTGCAATTGATGCAACATTTACGTTCACACGCTCTGGGAAAACAGCGTCGTTTTCAATTATCGGGCCAAGCTGGCTCATGTCGATGGCATCAACGTCATCGACAAAAAATACGACGTGCGGATTTCCCATGTTGATGGCCATGGGGGCGGAGAGATTTTCCCACGCAAGCGGTATGCAGTCGGTATCCATGGCGAACGCCAGCGGTATGTCTTGCCATCCGAACGACGCTTCGCCCATCGCCACCTGAACATCATCGCCCGACAATTTGCCCGAAATGATGCCGCCCAATGTTTCGATTTGAAGATCTTGGTTCAGTAGCGCGACCACGCAGCGCGACGCATTGCCGCATGCCTCAACCTCGCCGCCATCAGGATTGAATATCCGCATGCTTAAATCGGCGATGTCCGAAGGAAGCAGCAGGATGAGTTGATCACAGCCAATCCCGAACTTGCGATCTGCAATCATCTGTGCGCGGGCAGGGGACATTTCGATGGACTGAACGCGTGCGTCAATGATGACAAAGTCATTGCCCAACCCATGCATCTTGTGAAATTCGCCAGTCGCCATGGCGGCGATTTAGGGGCAGGCGCGCATCAAGTCTACCGTTGATGCCGAATATGGCACTGAACGGCTATGATACTTGGCGGACGCCAAAGTCATCTTGTTCGGTCACGGTCGGCGGCGACAGGCGATGCGAATGCGGCAAGAGGTTCTTTTGCAAAAGAAGTAGCCGGACTTGGTCGATATTGAGCGGTTGCCCGAATAGCCATCCTTGCCCCTTGCTGCAGCCCAATTCGCGCAGCTTCTCGATGATATTTTCGTCCTCAATGCCCTCAGCAGTAATTGGAACCTGCAAACTTGCGCCCAGTCCAGCAATGGCATTCACAATTGCGGCACTTTCGGCGTTTTCCAACATCGAGGAGACAAAACTACGGTCAATTTTGATGCGGTCGAAGGGCAGAGCGCGAAGGTGCGCCAGCGAACTATAACCTGTGCCGAAATCATCCAGCGCGATGCGGATGCCTTGGTTCTTAAGGCTGCCAACGATCGATTGCGCGAGGCTGAGATTTTTAAACAGCGAGCTTTCGGTAATCTCAACTTCCAATCGGCTTGCCGGGAAACCGGTTTCAACCAGCAGCTTCACAATCTTCTGCGCGAGCCAGGGATCTTTAAGCTGGACGGGCGAAATATTGATAGAGATAGTGAGCTTTGGATCCCAATTTTTGGCTTCGAGCATGGCTTTTCGAATGATGCTCATCGACAGGTCGCCGATCATGCCCGTTTCTTCCGCAACCGGAATAAAATCATCCGGCGAAATAAGCCCGCGAACTGGCGAAACCCACCGCGCGAGCATTTCGAAGCCGACGAGTTCACCCGTTGCCAGATCGATTTGCTGTTCAAAGAAGGGCACAAATTCATCGTTGGGGATTGCGGCGCGAATGTCGCCCTCAAGCGAATTGCGTGACCGAAGCTCAACTTCCATGCCGTTTTCAAACCAGCTATATCCGTTCCTGCCGTTTTTCTTCGCTGCATAAAGCGCAATGTCTGCCCGGCGCATCAGCATGTCGATAGAGTCACAATCGCGTTCAGGACGACTAATGCCAATCGAGGCGGTCACTGTCTGTGCAGAATCGCCAATGGGAACTGGACGGGCAAGGGTTTCCACAAGATCTTCGGCAATGTGGTCGACTGATTCAGGATATTCGGGTTCAAACACCATGCATACGCCAAATTCGTCGCCACCAAGACGCGCAATGACGCTGCTGGGCGGCACGACGTCGCGCATACGGTCGGCGATTTCGCGCAACAGCAAATCACCGCTGTCATGTCCATAGATGTCGTTGATCTTTTTGAACCCATCCAGATCGATCATGAGGAACGCCACCGACTTGCCGCGTCGTGATGCGCGTGCGCTGAGTTCCGTCGTCTTTTCCTTTATCGCGCGTCGGTTGAACAAATTGGTCAACGGATCGGTCATTGCCAGATGTTGGGCGCGCACTTCTGCGGCGCGATAGACATGGATTTCGTCGCTCAACGCGTTGGTGCGGCGCCATGTAAGCAAAATGAGGGCAATGTTCAGCAGGAGGGCAGTGACCATGATCTGGTCGGTGCCTTCGCTGTAGCCTAAAAAAGTGCGGACAGCCTGCGCACCGACTTGACCGCCGATAGCGACAAACAGCGCGATCGCCGCAAACATGACGACGCCGTAAAGAACATTCCTGCGTTCCTGACGCTTCTGCCCCGGAGAAGTTGATTCAGTTTCGTCGTGCCGTTGTGCCATTACTTTTCCATTCCCGCCCGTACTCGCCGAAAATGGTCAAGATATTGTTAATCAGCCTGCTGGGACTGCGCTCGAGAGGCGCCTGTTAACGGGGACGGAAAAACTTGATTTGATAGGCTGACGCTGGTAACGGCACGTCCAAGGCAACATCATTGTCTTTCATAATTTGTTGGAAATCCAATGTTTCCAAGCTGGTTGGCGAAGATTCGCTCACCGGCTTTTTGTTCGTTTATGCCTCGAATGGGGCATTTTGGTAAGGAATGTCGATGTTTGACAAGCTGAGCGACCGGTTAGGAGGGGTGTTTGATCGCCTGCGCGGTCGCGGTGCGTTAAACGAAGCTGATGTTCGTGAGGCCATGCGCGAAGTGCGCGTCGCCTTACTTGAAGCCGATGTTGCGTTGCCCGTCGTTCGTGATTTCGTTGAAAAGGTAACCGAGCAGGCTGTCGGCGCGCAGGTCCTGAAATCGGTCACGCCCGGTCAGCAAGTCGTCAAAATCGTCAATGACGCTCTTGTCGACATGCTCGGCGCGGAACAAAGCGACCTTGATCTGGCTGTAGCGCCACCTGCGATCATCATGATGATCGGTTTGCAGGGCTCGGGTAAAACCACGACGACTGCCAAAATTGCCAAGTTGCTGAAGGCCAAGCAGGGCAAGAAAGTCCTGATGGCTTCGCTCGACGTCAATCGTCCAGCGGCACAAGAGCAGTTGGCGACGCTTGGCACGCAAACCGAAGTTGCGACGCTTCCGATTATGCAGGGGCAGCAGCCGGTCGATATTGCAAAGCGTGCAATGCAGGCCGCGAAGTTGCAGGGCTTTGATGTTCTGATCCTCGACACCGCTGGCCGACTTCATGTTGACCAGCAGTTGATGGACGAAATGCAGGCGGTCGCGAAAGTCTCCGTCCCGCAGGAAATCTTGCTCGTTGTGGACTCGCTCACGGGTCAAGACGCGGTAAATGTTGCGAAAAGCTTCGGCGAACGCGTTGACGTAACAGGTATCGTGCTGACCCGCATGGACGGTGATGCACGCGGCGGTGCGGCGTTGTCGATGCGCGCCATTACGGGCAAACCAATCAAGTTCGCAGGCGTCGGTGAAAAGCTGGATGCGATTGAAGCATTTAACCCAAGCCGTGTTGCTGGACGCATATTGGGCATGGGCGACGTTGTCGGTCTTGTTGAGCGCGCGTCCGAAATGGTCGAGAAAGAGGACGCGGATAAGCTCGCGGCCAAAATGGCGAAGGGCCAGTTCGACATGGAGGACCTGCGCATGCAGTTCCGCCAGATGACCAAGATGGGCGGCCTCGGGGCGCTTGCGGGTATGATGCCCGGCATGAAAAAGGCCAAGCAGGCGATGGACGCCGGCGGCATGAACGACAAACTCTTGGTGCATATGGATGCCATCATTGGTTCCATGACGCCAAAAGAGCGTGCCAAGCCTGAACTGTTGAACGCAAAGCGTAAGATCCGGATCGCCAAGGGTTCGGGCATGACCGTTCAGGACGTCAACAAGCTGATCAAAATGCATCAGGAAATGGCGAGTGCGATGAAGCGCATTCGCAAGATGGGCGGTCTCAAAGGCCTCGCTGCTATGTTTGGCGGCGGAAAAGGTGGCATGGGCGGCGGCGACTTGGGTGGCGCGATGGAGGGAATGCACGGACTTCCCCCTGGCGCGTTGCCACCCGGCATGGGCGGTCTACCCGGAATGGGTGGCGGCGGAATGCCGCCAGACCTCGCAAGACTTCTTAGTAAAAAGAAATAAGTATCACATTCAATTTAAGAATATTTCAGAAAGGTGAGTTAGTTTTATGGCATTATCAATGCGTTTGTCACGGGGCGGTTCGAAAAAGCGCCCTTATTATAAAATCGTCGTAGCCGACGCCCGCGCACCACGCGACGGTAAGTTCATCGAGCGTATCGGCAGCTACAACCCGCAGCTTCCTAAGGACAGCGCAGAGCGTATGATCCTCGACACCGAGCGTGCGAAGCATTGGCTTGCTGCTGGTGCACAGCCTTCGGATCGCGTTGCACGCTTCCTTGACGTCGCTGGCGTTAAAGAGCGCAAGGTTAAGAGCAACCCTAACAAGGGTGAGCCAGGCCAGAAGGCCAAGGATCGTGCTGAAGACAAGGCAACCAAGCTTGCAGAAGCCGAAGAAGCCGCCGCAGCAGCTGCAGCCGCTCCAGCACCTGAGCCAGAGCCAGAAGTTGTTGAAGAAGTAGCCGCTGAAGAAGCCGCACCTGCGGTTGAAGAAGCGCCTGCCGCTGAAGAAGCTGCGCCTGCTGAAGCCGTTGCTGAAGAAGCACCTGCGGCTGAGGAAGCTGCGCCTGCAGCTGAAGAAGCTACTGAAGAAAAGGCTGAGGGCTAAGCCTTGGCTGACTCAACCGTCACGCTTGCCGCCGTTTCTGGCGCGCATGGCGTGACGGGTGAAGTTCGTCTCAAGCTGTTTGCAGAAAATGTAGACAGCTTGAAACGATATAAAAGTTTCAACGACGGTGCGTTGACGGTTAAGTCCCTCCGCCCGACCAAAGACGGCGCAATTGCGCGTTTTGCCGAAATAAATGACCGCAATGCAGCCGAGAAACTGCGCAGCACATTGTTGACTGTGCCGCGCGAGGCTTTGCCTGAGCTCGGCGAGGGCGAATATTATTACAGCGACCTACTGGGGCTGCCATGTGTCGCTACCGATGGCACTGACCTTGGTACCTGTATCGCGGTCGAAAATTTTGGCGCCAGCGACGTTCTCGAAATCCAGATGCCGCCTGCTGATGGCAAGCCCGGCAAAAAGTTCATGGTCCCGATGACAGCCGAGGCTGTACCGGAATGGGGCGCACAAGCGGGCGGACGCATAGTTATCGACGCCGACTTTGTCATATGACGTTCGCGGCTCAAATTCTCACGCTCTACCCTGAAATGTTTCCCGGTCCTCTGGGCATTTCTTTGGCAGGCCGTGCGCTTGAAGATGGCAAATGGTCGTGTACGCCCAT
>JAIXOE010000043.1 GCA_027486895.1 Sphingomonadales bacterium | reverse complement strand
GATGTCTCGTCCGAAGATGATTGGAACGAGTTGGCCGAACAGCAGCGCAGCATAGACATTGTTGTGAACAACGCCGGCATTACCGGATTTGAAGACAGCGCAGGCCCGCACGATCCAGAAAACGCGACGCTTATCGAATGGCACCGCGTACACGCCATCAATTTGGACGGCACATTTCTGGGTTGCCGCTATGCTATCAAGGCGATGCGCGCCAAGAAAGCCGGCTCCATCATCAACATGTCCTCGCGCTCCGGTTTGGTCGGCATACCGGGTGCAGCAGCATACGCCTCTTCAAAAGCAGCCATTCGGAACCATACAAAGTCTGTGGCGCTGTACTGCGCGGGGCAAGGATTGAACATTAGGTGCAATTCCATCCATCCCGCCGCGATCATGACACCAATGTGGGAAGCCTTAGTCGGCGACGGGCCAGATCGTGCAGCCCGCATGGCGGCGATGGTCGCAGATACACCGCTCAAGCGCTTTGGAACAGTTGAAGAAGTTGCCGCAATAGCCCTGATGCTCGCATCGGATGACGCGAGCTACATGACCGGAAGCGAAGTGCATCTGGACGGCGGCCTGTTGGCAGGGTCGTCCGCGTCGCCGGGAGACTAAGCCTTAATCCACGTCGTCCACAGCGACTGCTTCGCCCGTCACGCGCTGGGCCAATGCTGCAGCGATGAAGTTATCGAGGTCGCCATCAAGCACATCACCAGGTGTCGGGGACGTCACGCCAGTGCGCAGATCTTTGACCATCTGATACGGCTGAAGCACATAGGAGCGAATCTGGTGGCCCCAGCCGATTTCGGTTTTCGCCGCATATTCGCCCGACGCGACTTCTTCGCGCTTGCGAAGTTCGGCTTCGTACAACCGCGCCTTCAACATGCCCATCGCGGTTGCGCGGTTCTTGTGCTGGCTGCGGTCATTTTGGCTGGCCACAACGATGCCGGACGGTTTGTGGGTAATACGCACGGCGGAATCCGTCGTGTTAACGTGCTGGCCACCCGCGCCTGACGCGCGATAGGTGTCGATCTTCAAATCGCCTTCGTTGATTTCAATGTCGATATTGTCGTCAATGACAGGATAGACCCAGACGCTGGAAAAACTGGTGTGGCGTTTCGCGGCGCTGTCATAAGGTGAGATGCGAACAAGGCGATGCACGCCGCTTTCGGTCTTGGCGTAGCCGTAAGCGTTCTCGCCCTTGACCAGCAACGTCGCCGACTTGATGCCGGCCTGATCACCAGCCTGATAATCGACCATTTCGACCTTGTAGCCACGTTGTTCGGCCCAGCGATAATACATGCGCTGCAGCATTTCGGCCCAATCCTGGCTTTCAGTGCCGCCAGCACCCGCGTGGATTTCGATGAAGGTGTCATTGCCATCGGCTTCACCCGAAAGCAGTGCCATGACCTTGTCCCTGTCTGCGCGGTCGGCAAGAACTTTAAGCGCTGCTGCGCCTTCGTCGCCAAGCTCAGCATCGCCTTCCATTTCGGCAAGCTCGATCAGCTCAACAGTGCCGCTCTTGTCGGCGTCGATTTCGCGCACCGTGCTGATGGCGGCATCAAGCCGGCGGCGCTCGCGCATTACCTCTTCGGCGGCTTTGGGGTTGTCCCAAAGCGTGGGGTCCTCAACCTTGGCGTTGAGCTCATCCAAACGGCGCAGTGCGCGGTCCCAATCAAGCGACATCTTGACCAGGTTAAGGGCAGCATCAATGCGGGCAACATAGCCTTCTGCGTCGGCACGCATGGGAAAACTCCAAGGGATTGAAAAATGTCAGGCGCGGCCTTTAGCCTATTGAGCCTTCAAGTCAAAGGTGGCTGTGCGCTTCGTATTTAGTAAATGCCACCCTCTTGCTGAATAAATTCCTGATCGCGCTTCGTGCCGACGCTGGTGCTGGATGAGGCCGATGAAGACGACGAAGTCCCCGATTGCGACGATGCCTTTTTCTTCGGCTTGTCGCCGCGCGCGGCAAGCTCTTCCTGACGTATGGAGCGTTTGGGTTCCGTCTCGGCCTTAAATGCTTCCCAAATCACCGCGCTCATTGGGTCTTCACCGGGCCAAGCGCCATAGACGCGCTTGCCGCTCTTGCGATCAATGCGCACTAAGCGTGTCCCAAGCGGCGCAATGAAAGGTGTTTTCGGCATTCCTGCCATGGCGGTCCGGGCAAACTGTTTGAACACGGGCGCGGCCAACGAACTGCCCTGCGCATAACCACCCATATTGCGCGGCTGGTCAAAGCCAAGATAAAGCCCAGCCACCAGGTGCGGCGATCCGCCGATGAACCAAACGTTGGTTGGCCCGGTGGTCGTGCCGGTTTTTCCGAACAATGGACGATCAAGTTCGCGCAAGGTAACAGCTGTACCGCGCTCAATCACACCTTCAAGCATGTGAACCACTTGGTATGCGGTGATGGGGTCCATGACCTGTTTGCCAGCCGCAGCGAAGCGGGGCATTGGCTTGCCGTTCCAATCCTTCGCACTGCAACCGTTGCACGGCTTCCATTTGGCAGGAAAAATGACTTTACCTTTACG
>JAIXOE010000003.1 GCA_027486895.1 Sphingomonadales bacterium | reverse complement strand
TATGCCGGAAAGATCCTGCAACAAGCGAACGGCCTGTTTGCGTTGGACTACAAAGACCCAAAGGGTGCCGAAAAGCGAGCGCTGTTCACGCAGTTTGAAGCACCCGATGCACGGCGCTTTGTGCCCAGCTGGGATGAACCGATATACAAGGCAACCTTTGACCTGACGGCGCGTGTCCCGTCGGACCAAATGGCCGTCAGCAATATGCCTGTGGCTGCGCGCCGGGAAATGGGGAGTGGCAAAACGGAAGTGCGGTTTGGCACCACACCTAAAATGTCGACCTATCTGCTATTTTTCGGACTTGGCGAATTTGACCGGATTACGAAACAGGTTGGCCCGACGGAAGTGGGCGTCGTTGTTGGCAAGGGCAATGGTCCCAAGGGCCAATATGCGCTCGAGGCATCGGCGAAGCTGGTCGGATATTATAACGACTATTTTGGCACGCCTTACCCATTACCAAAGCTCGACAATGTCGCTGGCCCCGGACAGAGCCAATTTTTCAGCGCGATGGAAAATTGGGGTGCGATTTTCACGTTCGAGCGCGTTCTTTTGAATGACCCGAAGATCACCAGCGCGCGCACGCGCCAAGGCATCTTTGCAACCGATGCGCATGAAATTGCACACCAATGGTTTGGCAATTTGGTTACGATGGCGTGGTGGGACGACTTGTGGCTCAATGAAGGTTTCGCCAGTTGGATGGAAAGCAAGGCGACCGCGCATTTCAACCCCGAATGGCAAAGCACTTTGGACCGTGTCAACGGCCGCGAGGGCGCAATGGGGCTTGATGCCTATGTGACAACGCATCCCGTCATCCAGAAAATCAGCACCGTCGAACAAACCAGCCAGGCATTTGACACCATCACTTACGCAAAGGGTGAGGCAGTCATCACGATGCTTGAGGCGTTTGCTGGCGAGACAGTTTGGCGTGATGGCTTACGTGCGTACATGAAAAAGCATGCATATGCGAATACGCGCACAGATGATTTGTGGAACGCGGTTGAGGCCGCTGGCGCAAAAGGCCTTGTCCGCATCGCGCATGATTTCACCCGCCAGCCGGGTGTTCCGCTGATTTCAGTGAATTCCGCCAAATGTGTGAACGGGTCGACGTTGCTTTCGCTCAGCCAAAGTGAGTTTTCACGCGACCGCAAGGCAGAGACAACGGCTCAGCCGCAGCGCTGGAACGTCCCTGTCATCGCACAGGTCGTGGGCAATGCAACGGGAACGGGCATCATTTCCGGTGGCGCTGGAACCTTGGCCCTCCCCGGCTGTGGCCCCGTTTTGGTGAATGCGGGGCAGAGCGGATATTACCGCGTTCTCTACACGCCTGAAATGATGGCCGGTCTTAAAGAAGCTTTTCCGAAGTTGGCACCAATTGACCAGCTCGGTTTGCTTAATGACAGCCAAAGCCTCGCATATGGCGCATATCAACCCGTACGCACTGCGCTTGATCTTGTGGATGTAGTTCCGGCCAACGCAAGCCAGCGCGTGATCGAAGACAATGTTTCGACCTTTGCGTATCTGTACGGACTTTATGACAAGGAACCGGCGCGGCAAGCCGCACTGGCGAAGCTAGCCAGCGAACGCCTTGGTCCTGTGCTGGATAAGCTCGGTATGAAGCAGGATGTTGCCGACAGCACGCTCGACGCCAATCTGCGCAGCGCGCTGATCAGCACACTTGGCTATATGGGCGATGCAAAGGTTGTCGCAGAGGCACGTCGTTTGTTTGACGCACTCGACACCAATCCTGCTGCCCTTGATGGCCCGCTTCGCACCACTTGGCTGGGCGTCGTTGCGCAAAATGCCGATCAGGCTTCGTGGGATAAAATGCGTAATCTTGGACAGTCCGCCGACAGCTATCTGGTGAAATCAAGCATGTACCGTTTGCTTGGCTCGACGCGTGACGAAGGACTGGCCAAACAAGCGCTGAACCTTGCGCTCACCAAGGAGCCAGGTCAGACCTTAAGCGCGGCAATCATTGGCGGCGTCGCTGGTGAGTTTCCGGACCTTGCTGTCGATTTTGCCCTCGCCAATCGCGAAGCAGTTGAAGCACTGGTCGATGTTTCGTCCAAGTCGGAATTTATTCCAAGTCTTGGCAACGGTTCAAATGATCCCGCAATGGTCGGTAAGCTAAATGCTTACGCCAAAGCCTATCTCACACCGGAGTCACGCAAGCCGCTCGATCAGGCGATTGTGTCGATCCAAACGCGCATCAAAACCCAGCCCCGGATCCGTTCCGAGGTTAATGCTTGGCTCGACGTCAAATAAGCAGGACGTCAAAAACGTCGCGACGCGTCAGTCCTTGTAAAGGCCATTGACGCGCGCGGCGTAACGTTCGCGGATAACATGGCGCCGAATTTTCATGCTCGGCGTCATTTCTCCATTTTCAATAGAGAAAGGCTCGTCGGCAAATTCGAACTGCCGGACCTTTTCGGTTACAGACACGTCCGCGTTGACGCGGTCGACGGCTGCACGAACTGCGGCACGAAATTGCGGATTTGCCTGTAGCGCGGTGAAATCATATTTCATATCCTGCGCACGTGCCCATTCCAGTGCCCATTCGGGATCTGGAACGATAAGACCAACGATGTAAGGCCGCTTATCACCCGAAACCATCGCATGCAAAATTTCAGGCTGAAGCGTGAGCATGCCCTCAATTTTCTGCGGAGCAATGTTGTCGCCCTTGTCGTTGACGATTAGGTCCTTTTTGCGGTCAGTAATGGCAATGCGGCCGCGATCATCAATATGGCCGATGTCACCCGTATGCAGCCAACCATCCTTGATGACCCGGTCAGTCTCGGCCTTGTTCCGCCAATAGCCCTTCATCACCAAAGGCCCCCGCACAAGGATCTCGCCATCATCGGCAATTTTGACCTCAGTATTCTTGAGCGGCGGACCCACGGTATCCATCTTGATGCCCGCTTTGGGCCGGTTGCAGCTGATCACGGGGCCGGACTCGGTCTGTCCATAACCTTGCAACAAGGTGATGCCCAAGGATTGGAAGAACACGCCAATGTCGGGGTTGAGCGGCGCACCGCCTGAAACCATCGCCTTCATCCGGCCACCAAAGCGCGCCTGAATTTTTGGCTTAATCGTCCGCGACAAAATCAACCGCATCGGCGCGTCGGAAAGCCTTTTGCGTCCCGAATAATCACGCTCGCCAATAATAAGGGCCTTATCGAGCAAATAATTGGGAACCTTACCCTGTTTCTCGACCGCCTTGATCATTCGCTGACGCAGGACTTCAAACAATCTGGGAACGACTACCATAACGGTTGGCCGCGTTTCTTCGATGTTCGATGCGAGCTTTTCCAGCCCTTCAGCATAATAGATTTGCGCGCCAACACCGATGGGCAGAAACTGGCCGCCGCTATGTTCATAGGCATGTGACAGTGGCAAGAATGACAGGAAAACTTCTTCCTCGTCCAAGCCAAAATCTTCGCGCAGCACGGCAGCAGCACCATCGGCATTATGCAGTATCGCGCCATGCTGCTGCATCACGCCGCGTGGCGCGCCACCGGTGCCGCTGGTATAGATAATACATGCCAAATCGTCGCGGGTCACGGTAGCCATCGCCGCCTCACCAGCACGCACATCGGCATCATTACCCTCAACCATGTCGGACCAGTGGTGCATCGATAATTGGCCATGCTGCACCGCTGGCTGCGGCTCCATAGCGATGATGAACTCAGCTTGCGAGGACCGGAGCGCCGCCGGCATAAGAGTCTTCGCAAGCTTTGCGGTCGAGACAATCACTGCGCGTGCAGCGCTGTTGTCGAGAATATGCTGATGGTCGCGTTCGGTATTGGTGACATAGGTCGGAACGGTGACACATCCTGCCGCCATGATGCCCAAATCGGCGATGCACCATTCGGGGCGATTTTCCGACACCAGCATGACCCTGTCGCCCTTTTCCAGACCAAGCTGGCGCAGCGATTTGGCAAAGCCCGCAACCTGGCGCGCGACCTCAGCCCAGCTTAGGGACTGCCACGTCCCATCATGCTTTGCCCATAAAAACGGCGCGTCACCGCGGTATCTCGCGCGCGCAAAAAACATCGTGACGAGGTTGGGGAAGCTGTCAAAATCGTCGAATTGCTCGGCAGCCACTATTCTCTCCTAAGGAACATGTTTCTGTCCAATTTCAGGACTCTATCAATTTACGCTAGCGCGCCAATGCGTTGGGTGCAACGCACCGTTGGCGTCAACCAACATCCTCGGTGGGTGCTTCATCAGCTAATCTGGGCACAGTTACTTTTACCTTGCCCTTGGCATCGATGGTGGACGAAGTGCCTTCGCTGCGCGGGTCGGAGGCACCTGTCCAGCTATTTCCGACTAGCTGCGCACCGTTAACCTTTGAACCCAAATCGACGGCGCGAACCTTTTGCCCAAATTCACCAAGTCCATCAGACGTCGCCGACAGCATCGTATTTTGTTCGACCTCAAGACCGCCGCCGCCAAAATAGATATTCGGCAAAGCAATCGCCTGATCAAGCGGAAGCCCAAAGTCGATTACGCCGATCAGTGTCTTGGTCACATGCATGATGATTCGTTTGCCACCGGCTGAACCAAGCGCGAGAACCGCCCGGCCATTGCGATCAAACACGATCGTGGGTGCCATGGACGACAAAGGCCGCTTTCCCCCAACCACACGGTTTGCGACCGGCGCACCGTTCTTTTCCGGTGAAAAGGTGAAGTCAGTCAATTCATTGTTCAAAAAGAAGCCGCCCGCAACCAGCTGGCTGCCAAATGGCCCCTCAATCGTCGACGTCATATTGGCGATGTTGCCATTGCGGTCCACTGCGGTGAAATGCGTTGTACCCGCAACTTCACTTGAAACGGCCGCCGTCCGCGGCATAGCGCCTGGCGGGTTTCCTGCAGGATAATCAGTGCGCGCCTTTTCGGGGTCAATGAGCGCCGAACGCTCTTTGATATATTCGGGGTTTAAAAGCCCAGCGACGGGGACATTTACAAACGCGTCATCGGCCAGATATTTCTCGCGGTCTGCATAAGCAAGCTGCATCGCCTGTCCAATGAGGTACCAGCTTTTGGGGCTATCTTTGCCCGTCGCGGCCAAATCAAAGCGCTGCAATGTTCCCAATATTTGCAATACCGTTGTTGCGCCCGATGAAGGTGGCGCCATGCCACATACGACGTAGACGCGGTACGGCGCGCAAACGGCTTGCTGTTCCTTCGCGCGATATTGCGCAAGGTCCGTCATGGTCATGTCACCCGGGCTGAGTTTGCTGGTCGTGACTGCGCCAACAATCTGGTTGGCGATGGGACCGGTGTAAAAAGCATCCGGTCCCTTTTTCGCTAGCAACTTCATGGTCGCGGCAAGTTGGGGATTTTTGAGCTTCATCCCTGCGGTAACGGGTGCACCGTTACGCCAATAAATCGCACGCGCAGCGTCGAAGTTAGACCAAAGCGGCTGAATGCCTTTGAGCCTCGATTCAAGCGTCTTGTTGACGATGAACCCTTTGTCCGCAAGGCGAATGGCGGGCTTGAAAATCTTTGCCCAGGATAGCTTACCCCATTTGCGGTGGGTTTCCGCCATAAGCTGAACATTGCCGGGAACGCCTACGGAACGTCCGCCTTGAAAGGCCTCAAGAAAACCGAGCGCTTTACCGTCGGGTCCTACAAAACGATCAGGCGTCGCCGCTGCTGGCGCTGTCTCGCGCCCGTTGATTGTCGATAAAACGCCCTTTGCGCTGTCTTGATACAAAAGGAAGCCGCCGCCACCAATGCCGCTTGATTGCGGTTCGACCACGGTTAGCGTCAACATCATAGCCATCGCCGCGTCGGCGGCAGATCCGCCTTGGCGCAACATCTCCATACCGGCTTCCGTCACGCGTGGATCAGCAGACGATGTGACCCCTACATTTTCGGCAAAAACGGGTTGAGCGGCAAGGACAAGGGCGGTGATCGCGAAGCACAATTTTTTCATGCCCGATACCTAGCCCTCTTCACAGGGCAATGCCAAGTGCGGATTTAGCCGTCAGCACCGACTGCGTCGGATATATTCGCAAACCCGTCCCGCCGCAAAAGTGTCAGCAGTTGCCGATTGATTTTAAGCGCAAGGCCGGGACCATGATATACGAGCGCACTGTAAATTTGCACCAGCGACGCACCCGCACGGATGCGCGCATAAGCATCTTCAGCCGAGGCAATTCCGCCAACACCGATCAAACCAAGCTTTCCGCCGCTCGCCTTACGGAAATCAATCAGGCGCTGCTGCGCAAGGTCGCGCAACGGCGCACCCGACAAGCCACCTGTCTCGCATGCATGTTTCGATTGCAGGTCTGGACGTGAAATGGTGGTGTTCGATACGATTAGCGCCGCTACGCCGCGCGCCATAGCCACGGCAACAATGTCGTCAATGTCGGCTGGCTGCAGATCGGGTGCGACTTTCAGGAAAACGGGCGTCGCGCGCGTCCGTGCGGCCATAACCTGCGCCAACAAGTCATCCAGCGCATCCTTGTCTTGGAGTGCACGCAAACCCGGCGTATTCGGCGAACTGATGTTGACCGTCAAATAATCGGCCAGCGGCTCCATATTGCGCACGCCGATGACATAATCTGCAACGCGGTCTGCGCTATCCTTATTGGCGCCGATATTGATGCCCAGCGGCCCTGCCAATGCCTTGTCGGGAATATTCCGCAGTCGCGCTGTTGCTGCCGCCTGCCCTTCATTGTTGAAGCCCATGCGGTTGATGACCGCAGCGTCCTCGACCAACCGAAATAAACGTGGTTTGGGATTACCCGCCTGCGGCAAGGGTGTTAACGTGCCGACCTCTGTAAATCCAAAACCAAGGCGCATTATCTCAACGGGTACTTCTGCGTTTTTGTCGTAGCCCGGCGCGAGGCCAACCGGATTTGGAAAGTGCAACCCGGCAAAGCTTTGTTGCAGAGCGGCATCTTGCGTTCCCATAGACGGGATGGGTGCCATTTTTAGCGCTGCAAGTGACAGGTTATGGGCGGTTTCAGCATCTGCCTGAAACAACAAAGGGCGTGCAAGTTGGTACAACATTGCGGTGCTATTCACGAGTCGCGCGCAAGGTGCAACGGCGGGATTGCGCTCATGAAGCTTGCCGAGATCCTTTTGGCCGCAAATGTCAAAATTTTTAACGCTTGTTGACGATTCCGTGCAATCCCATTTTACAAAACTTTTACATAGGGATGGCGCGACCCGAGGGCTCCGCCGTTGAAAAACGCGAGTTCTTTTCCTTTTAGACCCGCTTCACCGCGGGTCTTTTTTTGTCTTCATAACTCGCAGATATTTCACTGCAGCCATCGTCCTCGACCGGGTATTCGGCAGCTATTCTTTTTGTGCGTCGGAATCCTGGCTTTGCGGCTTAGCCTTGCGGCGGCGGAGATTCGCACGCAGCGCTTCGCGCAACCGTTCGGCCTTAATCCGCTCTTTGTCTTGCGCATCTTTTGCCAATTGCGTTCTCCAGTCCATTCCGCGTGTCCGCGCACCCGATGCCAAATCGCCCGCAAAGGCGCAAGCCGCTTGACAACAGCCCCATCCCTTCGCATAGGGCCGCACCTTCGGTGTATGCTGCTGTAGCTCAGTGGTAGAGCGCGTCATTGGTAATGACGAGGTCGGGAGTTCAATCCTCCCCAGCAGCACCAGGAAGTCTCTCATATCTCCAGTGATTTCAGGCTATCGGCTTAGGGCGATAATTGTCGCGTAATTTCCGTTACTTGTGACAACGCGTTTTGCAAATCCGCTGCAAGAGACACCTTGCAGGCGCCCTATCTCACAAAAAAGCCCCGGAGTTCTCCGGGGCCCTATTTCGTGGCACCAATTTTGTTTTGGCCGGTGCTAACTGAACCCTAGAAATTGCCTCTGCTGCTGCCACTCCATCGGGATATCTGCACAGCGCATCAGGTGACGGGCGGTCAGTTGAACAGGCTGCCGACCATCGAGAATGGCGGTTATGATGTCCGGTGCTAGCCAAGACATCCTCGCAAGCCGATGCAAGTGCCGCTTGTCGTAATGCGATACTGCTGGAATTTCTTCGCCGGTTAGGAGATGCTCTCTTGCTGCAAAACCCTGAACCACGAGGCGAACGAGGGCAGCATCCGCATTTTTGTTATTGGCGGATTCGCCATCAGGCGACAGGGCAATCCGAAGCTCATTTCCTCGGCGAACCATTTGTGCAGGCGTCGATATCGTAGCTGCATCTTCGTCTCCGATCACAACGTCGATCCGGTCGGCGGCAACATTCACCTTCACAAGACGGTCGATCAATATCGCACGCAACGCGCTCGTTGTAATATGATCAAGGCTGTCAGCTAACGCAGCTTCGGTTTTGCAATTGGCCTGCCAATCAACCTTGCATGTAGATGTATCAAGTTCAGCGGGCTTTTTGAGATATGTCTTCAAGGTTTTGATGACAATCTGATCGAGCGGGCCAGCTGGCAGTCTGCAGATGGTCGAACGGTCTTCGCCTGGTTTGAACCGGGTGACATAATAGCAATATTGCTTCGATCCCTTCTTTCCGCGTGAAGGTGACATTGGCCTGCCATCAGGATCAGTGACAAGGCCTGCCAAAAGGCTTGGCGACTTGGCATGCTTCGATATCAGCTTATCGCGATTGTTGCTCGCAAGCATGGCCTGGACGCGATCAAAGGTGTCGTAATCGATTATCGGATCATGCTCACCGTCATAAACGGCATCCTTATGTTTGATCTTGCCTATGAACACGGGGTTCTTAAGCAGGAACCCAAGCGGCCCTTTGCCAAAGCAGACATTGCCGATGGTTCGGCCTAGCTTGAGCGTGCGGGTTCGGGTGCGCATGCCGCGCTGTGCGAGGTCATCTACCAGTGCCGGTACTGACTTGAGTTCAAGATAGCGGATAAAGATATATCGCACCTCCTCGGCTTCCGTTGGCTCGATAAGTAACTTGCGGTCTTCAACACGATAGCCATGGGGAACCGTACCTCCCATCCACATGCCTTTACGCTTGGATGCGGCTATCTTGTCACGGATACGTTCGCCTGTGACCTCGCGTTCGAACTGCGCGAACGATAGCAATACATTGAGCGTCAAACGACCCATGCTGTTCGTGGTGTTGAACGCCTGTGTAACGCTCACGAACGAGGCGCCTTTTGCATCAAGGATCTCGACGATCTTGGCAAAGTCCGCAAGCGACCGGGTCAGCCGGTCAACCTTATAGACCACAACAATATCGACCTTGCCTGCCTGTATGTCGTCGAGCAGTTGCTTCAGTGCAGGACGGGTCATGGAACCTCCTGACCAGCCGCCGTCATCGTATAGCTCGCCAACTTGTTCCCATCCCTCGCCTGCCTGGCTCAGTATATAGGCCGCACATGCTTCGCGCTGGGCATCCAGGCTGTTGAAGTCCATCTCCAGCCCCTCCTCGGTCGATTTGCGCGTATAGATGGCACAGCGCTTGCGGTTAGGTGATATCATGGCCCTACTGCCCTTCTCCGTTGCCTAGTGACTAGGCCAAAGAACCTTGGCCCCGACCAATGCGCGCCGGTGATGTCGCCCGCGATCTGGGTGAGCGATGCATACCTCCTGCCGTCGAACTCAAACCCGTCATCAAGAACAAGCACCTGATGCATTTTTCCACGCCACGAGCGCACCAGACGTGTTCCGGGCTTTAAGGAAGGCGCAATCACCGCTCCTCCATCATCCTTATCCAGCCTTTTTATCTGACGTTCAATCTCACGCCGTGTGGAACTGGTAAGGGTTCCCTGCCCACGTTCCTGCAAACGATAGGCGATGCCGCGCCGGAGCAGATCAGGTCCGATGTCCGGTGCAACGTTACGATAGACCTCACGCCATCTAGAACGGAGTTCGGCAGGTTTCATGGTCGCAAGGTGGGCCAGTTCCAAGCTTAGACTGCTTGCCATAACCAACACCTTATGCCTCGGGCGAGGATGATAAGCGGTAGCGGCGAACGCCATCCACCTTGTCGCTATCGATGACGTGCCCCTTCTTCTTCAGGCCAGTCAGATATGCACGCGTGGAATGCGGCAGCCAGTTTGCAAGTGTCGCGAGTTCTGCGAGCGTGGCACCGCAATCCCGGGTCAGCAGATCCAAGATCTGTTGCGGCTTTGAGGGGACTGCGATTGTCTCGATGCCCTCCGGCTTTTTGGTCTTTGTCATGGGTGGTTCTCCTTAATCGACGCAGCATCATGCTGCTCCACCACCCAAAGCCCAGCTGAATGCCCAGCCAGGTCTATCGCCGCCTTATGTCGACGCGCTTGAATATGAACAGCAATGCTCGACTGTGCGCAGAAGTCGAATGGATTGTGCGCTCGATAGGCAGAAATTTAAATTGTTTGAGTACTTAGAGCCCTCATTGCGGCTAACTCGGCTAAACTAAGCCTCACCGCAGTGCGAAGCTTAGTTTAGGTATTGAAACGGATGTCTGCTTCGCGCCCAATTTCCGACATTTTGAGTGCAAGTCGGGTTGCCGTTACCGGACATAATTTAATGAAGGTTTCAGACCTGCAAAGCATTGCAAACGATTGTTGTCGTCGGTAACGGCGGTTCAAGGGAGAAAAGCTTGTGTTTCAGTCGCAACCGGAGTGGATCATACTGCACGGATCCGATGTTACCGCTGTAATAGAATGCTCCAAAAACGAAGCGCCGCTTTGGCGTTATTGGGGGATGCGTCTTCCTGACGGGCTTACGCCCGGTTCAATTTTACGCGAAAGTCGACCGGAACCAAGTTTTTCGCCACATTTTGACCAGCCACTGACAATTTTTCCTGGCGGCGGCGTTGGTTGGTTCGGTGCACCCGCTTTGCTTGCGCATCGTGCGGGGGCAGACTGGAGCTTTCAGGCAACGCGCTGTGAGGTTGAGCAAAACGTCGGCAGCGCATTGATTAAGCTGCATGACGACGTCGCCAAGATCGAGCTTGTGGCGTCTCTTTCGATCAAGGGCAATGTCCTGACACTTTCTACTTCGCTCACCAATCGCGGCGATGGCGTGCTGGATGTTGCTTGGTTGGCGTCGGGCGTGCTTCCTTTGCCAGCCGATGCGCGCACCGTGCGGTCATATTCCGGTCGGCATAACAGCGAGTTTGTGGCGGTCACCGACAGTTTGACACGGAGCATGTGGCGGCGTGAGAACCGGCGCGGGCTGACGTCGCATGATTGCTTTCCGGGTGCTATTGTCGAAGCGGATGGCGCGACCTTTGGTGCGCAACTTGGCTGGAGCGGCAATCACGCGCAGCAGATCGAATGGATCGATGATGGCCGCTATCAGTGGCAAATGGGCGAGGCGTTCGCGCCCGGTGAAGTCAGGCTTGCGTCAAACGAAAGCATCAGCACTGCTGAGATGCTGGCCACCTGCGGCGCTGATGCGAATGAAGTAGCGCAGAATTTTCACGCGGCAGTCCGCGCACGGATAGATTGGCCGGGCGGCAAGATGCGGCCACGGCCGGTGCATTTGAACACATGGGAAGGCTTCTACTTCGACCATGACGAAGCCGCGTTGGTAGATCTGGCCGACGCCGCAGCAGTGGTCGGCATCGAGCGCTTCGTTCTTGATGACGGTTGGTTTGCGGGTCGTGATGATGACCGCTCGTCCCTCGGCGACTGGTGGGCAGATAGCCGGAAATATCCCAACGGGTTGCTGCCTTTGGCGTCTCATGTGGTTGGCTTGGGCATGGAGTTCGGGCTTTGGGTGGAACCCGAAATGGTCAATCCGGATAGCGCATTATATCACAGCCATCCCGATTGGGCACTGTCGGTGGACGGCCGTCCACTGCTCGCGTCGCGCAACCAGCTTGTGCTTGATATGCAGCGCCCCGATGTACAGGAATATCTATTCGAAAAAATTGCGGCATTGCTGAGGGACCTGCCCATTTCCTACCTGAAATGGGACCATAACCGGGATATCATCGCCGCCGGCAACCGGCCCGCATATCGCGCGCAGGTGCATGGTGGATATGCGCTTATGGCGCGATTGCGCGCGGCCTTCCCCGATGTCGAGATTGAGGCATGCGCAGGCGGCGGCGGGCGGATCGACGCCGGTGTCGTGCAACATAGCCATCGTTTCTGGACAAGCGACAACATCGACGCAGTGAGCCGCGCGGCAATCCAGCGCGGATTCCTGCAGTTCATGCCTCCGGAAATCATGGGCGCCCACATCGGCGCTTCGCCGGCGCATGCCTCGGGACGTAGCCAGTCCATGGCATTTCGCGGCGGCGTCGCACTTCCCGGCCATTTCGGTGTGGAGTTGGATGTCCGGAAGTTAAACGATGCGGATCGCGCCGAATTGGAGTGGTGGATATCTACCTATAAGCAACATCGCGATCGGCTGCACCACGGGCAGGTTTGGATGGGCGAGGGAAATGACGGGCTTTTGTGGCAAGCGCATGGGACGCCGCACGATGTGCTATTGCTGATATACCGCCTCGATCCGCAGACACAGCGCCACGCACCGTCATTAAAGCTGCCGATGCTAGACGCTACTGCCCGCTACCGCCTTACGGATGCGCCATTTGGTCATGACGAAACGGATGGTGCCTGGTTGATACAACATGGGCTGGCACTGCCACCGATGAAGGCCGAAACGGTTCAGATCATTCGACTGACCAAGATTTAGCGGCTGGCCAGCTGGTGGCCTCTGCTACCGCCGTTAAACTGTCTGGGCGAAAAGGTTTTGCAATCGATTGTAATTCTATTTACGGCAGTTTCGTTATTTGAATCCGGGACCTCTATTTGTGCTGAATATGCTTGATCGCTCGCAAACAACATCCGCTTGGACCGCAGATCATGTTGCGCGGATTGGGCAGAGTGAATTGCCATCGATACCTGTTGTCACCGCTGCCGACCTATCTGATGTTCTTCCGGGCTTTCAGCTTTGGGATTGTTGGTCGGTAGACGATCTGAACGGCACTGCCATCGATTTGGATGGATGGACGCCTTGGGTCATCATGTGCGCACCGCGTGATGTCCATCCTGACCTCCGGCACGACATTGCGCGTTTGCGGTTGATGCTGCGTCGCGGCCCGGAATGGCGGGATTGCGGCTATCTGCTTCCCGATGATGTTAACCCGGGATCACGCGAGTGGGCCGGATCCACGGTGTGCGAGCCCGAAACCGGACGTATCACTTTATTCTATACGGTGACGGGCCGGCGGGGCGATGGCGGCAAGAGTTTCGAGCAGCGCCTGTTTCAGATTAGCGGAACATTGTGTGTTGGCGATGGCAGCGTGACAGTGTCGGACTGGAGCGCGCCGGTTGAGAATATCGTGAGCGATGGCACGCACTATGTCGTTGTCGACCAAAAGCAGGGGCGGCCAGGTTTTATCAAAGGATTTCGCGACCCGTTTCACTTTCGTGATCCATCCGACGGTGTCAGCTATATTTTCTTCACGGGATCATGGCAGCCATCGCAGCACGAGCATAATGGGGTCGTCGGTGTGGCGCGTTGCCGCGATAGCAATTTTGCAGGCTGGGAATTGCTCCCGCCTATAATCTCCGCAGATGGCGTCAATAACGAACTGGAACGCCCCGTATTACGGCATGCCGGCGGGCTATATTATCTATTCTGGTCGACGCAGCGTAAGACCTTCGCACCGGATGGCCCCTCGGGTCCCAACGGCCTGTATGGCATGGTTGCGGACTCGGTGCTCGGGCCGTACCGCCCGCTGAACGGCACAGGCTTGGTTGCACCCAACCCGCCAAGCGAGCCGTATCAGACGTATAGCTGGTGGGTTGATGATCAGCTGCAGGTGACGGGATTTGTCGATCTGTGGAACCTCAACGGGCTGGATCCATTCGGCGATCAAGATCTGACAACGGCGCATTTTGGAGGCGTCCCTTCGCCAGTATTTCACCTCGCGCTGGAAGGCGACCGCGCATATATCAAAGCGTCATGAGCGAACCGCTTTACGGATTGCTGGAGGCTGGCGGCACCAAGTTCGTGCTTGGGGTCGCAACCGGCAGAGACGATATCCAGGCCACAACACGCATCCCGACAACCAGCCCTGCCGAAACCATTGGTGCCACGTTGGAGTGGTTCGCAACGCAGGGGCAGCTCACGCATATTGGTATCGCGACGTTCGGCCCCGTGGGGCTTGACCAGTCGTCGCCCGATTGGGGCCATATCCTTGAAACACCAAAGCCGGGTTGGTCTGGAACTGACCTTGTGGGACCCATGCAGAAACGCTTCGCATGCCCTGTTGCGATTAACACAGATGTGAATGCTGTTGCGCTGGCGGAATCGATATGGGGCGCCGGGCAGGGGCAACATTCTGTCATTTATTTCACGGTCGGCACGGGCATTGGCGGCGGCGTAGTGATTGGTGATCGGATATTACAAGGGCAAAGCCATCCGGAAATGGGCCATATGCGCGTGCCAAGACACCGCGATGATGTGAATTTTTCGGGCGTCTGTCCTTTTCACGGCGATTGCCTTGAAGGACTGGCGAGCGGTCCTGCCATCATCGCGCGGTGGGGGCATTCGCTGTCGGATTTGCCCGATACGCATCCCGCCCATGAGATCATCGCGTTCTATCTCGCACAGGCCAGCGTTACGATGCAGGCCATTTTCGAACCTGGACGCATCATTTTTGGCGGTGGCGTAATGCACACCCCAGGCCTCATCGAACGCGTGCGGAGTCAGGCATCGCGGCTGGCCGCTGGCTATTTTCGAAGCAAATCCGAGGAGGTGATTTCCGGCGCGTCCTTGGGAGTTAACGCTGGCCTTTTAGGCGCGTTGTCGCTTATCCTCAGCTCGACATCCTGACGACCAATTCGGGTGACATCACCACGGAACTGGTTCGTTCCCCTGCAATCCGGCGAAACAGTAAATCGACCAGATAAGATGCACCAGCCGCCAGATCCTGTCGAATAGTGGTCAAGGTCGGTACGGTCTGGTTTGCAAAAGGCAAATCGTCATAACCGACAACATGGACCGTTCCGGGTACAGCTACATTATGTTCGGCCAGTGCGCGCAGTGCGCTCATGGCGATGACATCAGATGCAGCGACAATGCCGTTAGGGACAGATTTTGTTTCATCAAGCCAACTGCTAATGGCGCTGTGTGCGGTTTCGGCGGTAAGGTGCGCCTGCAAAATAGATAAGCGATCTGCCATGCCAGCATCGGCAAGGGCAGCACGGCATCCTTCCAATCGTTCCGCAATTTCGGGCGCGATAGGGTCACCAAGGAATGCGAAATTGGTGCAGCCGCGTTCAATCAAATGACGCGTGGCCAATATACCACCTTTGCGGTTATCGGAACCTACCGAACAATGTACTTGCCCCGGAAGGTTGGCGCCCCAGGCCACCAGCGGGGTATAGCGCTGTGCAACCTGGTCGATGATTTGTAGCTGGTCCGATTGACCAATTAGAATGACGCCGTCTACACGGCCCGAATCCACGACGCGATTAAGCCAGTCGGGGTCGGTTGGAATAACCCGCGAGAGCAAAAGGTCATACCCACGTTCGGTCAGCGCATCTGCAAGATGACCCAACATCGTCATGAAAAACGGGTCAGAGATATGTTGACCCGTTTCATGGCCCAATGGGATAAGGACGCCGATCGCACCAGCGCGCTTGATCCGCAAATTCCGCGCCATGACGTTCGGTCGGAAATCATGTTCCCGCGCCAAAGCCTGAATGCGCTTGCGCGTTTTCTCCGCGATCAACTTAGAGTCCGCCAATGCGCGCGAAACCGTGCCCGGCGAAACGCCCGCTAGTTGCGCGAGATCAGTGATATTTTTTACCCGCTGTTGTTCTGACATTTCTGGTCCCTGTTACTTTGTTGTGCGAGGGAATGGCTAACAAGGCAAGAGATAAAGGGTTCATTGCCGCATTAATGCAATCGATTGTTGCAATATCAAACTTACCCGCTAGCGTTGGATGCAATGGAGCGGCCGAAAAGGTCGCCAGCGGGAGTTGCGTATGTCGAAAGCTGTCAAAAAACCCCATTTGTCTTTGTCCAAGATATTGCAGATGAACCTTGGGTTTTTGGGGCTGCAGTTCAGTTTTGGCCTCCAACAGGGCAATATGGCTCCGATTTACTCCTATCTCGGCGCGGAAGAGGCAACCTTGCCGATCCTGCAACTCGCCGGCCCCATTACAGGGTTGCTTGTACAGCCGATCATCGGCGCCATGAGTGACCGGACAAATTCCCGATGGGGTCGCCGCACGCCGTATTTCATCATTGGCGCGATCCTGTGCTCGCTCGGGCTGCTCTTCATGCCATTGTCACAGAGCATCTTGATGGCGGCTAGCCTACTTTGGATTTTGGACGCCGGTAACAATACGACGATGGAACCTTACCGCGCCTATGTCAGCGACCGGCTAAATGAAGATCAGCATAACGTTGGATTTCTAACCCAAAGCGCGTTTACCGGTCTTGCGCAATGCCTTGCGCTTGGGACGCCTGCGTTGCTGGTAGGGCTGTTTGGGGTGAATAAAGACGCTATTGGTGCGAATAACATCCCTGATACCGTCTATATCGTCTTTACCATTGGCGCGGTGCTGTCGCTGTCGACGATATTGTGGTCTATCATCCGCGTGCCGGAACTTCCGCTGACCGAGCAGCAAAAAGCTGAGATCGCCGCGAAGCCAAAGACCGTCCGCGCAACATTGGCAGAAATATGGGATGCCATCCGCGAGATGCCTGCGCCCATGCGCAAGCTAGGCGTCATGATGCTATTTCAATGGTATGCCATGGGTATCTACTGGACATATGTCACCTATTCGATTGCTTTATCGGTCTACAACACTAGCGAGCCCGTAAGTGACGGATTTCGCAGCGCAGTTTTGACCAACGGCACTATGGGCGCGTTCTATAACGCCATTGCGTTTGTTGCGGCGCTAGCGATGATGCCGTTGATCCGGTCATTTGGCGCGCGCAAGGTGCACGCTGCAGCTTTAGTCGCCGGCGGGATCGGTATGCTGGCAATCCCGCAAATGGCGGAGGTATCCATGCTGTTCCCCGCCGCCATCGGGGTAGGCATCTGCTGGGGTAGCATCATGGGTACGCCCTATGTCATGTTGGCCAAATGCATACCGGCCCAGCGCACCGGCGTGTATATGGGCATATTCAACATGATGATCGTCATTCCGATGTTGCTCAACGCTGCAACTTTCCCGTTTTATTACGAGCCTTGGCTTGGCGGCGATGCGCGCAATGCACTGATGTTGGCAGGTGTGCTGTTGATGTGCGCGGCCGTCGCAGTTTGGCGCGTGCGCGATGACCCGGCTGCAGGCTAACCATGATTTCATTCACTTCGAGTGTTGGATAAATACAACATAAATGACCAAATCCTGATTTATGCAAACCTTTGCATAAATATTCTTGCAATCGATTTCCAACGAGATAGAACGTTTTGTTGAAGCAACCAGGCAAGGATGCTCACATAATATTTAGGGAGGATGATATGAGAATATCCCGTTTTAACAGTTGCGTTTCCGCCGTTGCCATCTGCGCGGTGTTTGCGGTTTCTGCGCCAGTGTCGGCGCAAGATGCTACCGAGTCGGAAGAATATTCCAGCCTCGACGAAATCGTCGTAACCGCATCCGGCCGTGACCAGACGAAAATTGAAACGTCGGTTTCGGTAACCAGCATCGACGCACAAATGATCCAGGATTTCCAGCCAAGCTCGGAAGCGGAAGTTTTCAAGCTTCTCCCCGGTATACAGGTGCCCGGCACTTCGGGCCCCGGCGGTAACTCCAACATTGCCGTTCGCGGCCTACCTGTTGCAACGGGCGGCGCGCCATTTGTCCAGCTTCAGGAAGATGGCCTGCCCGTCGTCTTGTTCGGCGACATGCAGTTCGGCAACAATGACTATTTCACTCGCTTTGATCCGTCGGTGGCCAGCGTGGAAGCTGTTCGAGGCGGGTCGGCGACGACCTTTGCATCGCAAGCTCCTGGCGCGGTTATCAACTATATCAGCAACTATGGCACCAAAGAAGGCGGCCATATCGAGCTTAAAAAGGGCATCGATTACAGTCAGACCCAGCTTGATTTCCGCTATGGCGGCGCGCTGACTGAAAGCATGAATTTCCATGTAGGTGGATTTTTCAAGCGGGGCCGCGGCCCGTTGAACGCAGGTTATAATCTGAGTGACAGCATTCAGGTCAAGGCCAACGTCACCAAGGAATTTGACAGCGGTAAAGGCTATTTGCGTTTGCTGTTCAAATATGCCGACACAGCCGAGCCTAACTACACAGGCGCACCTGCACTTGCGACCATCAGCGGTGGCAAGGTGTCGGGCATCAAGCCATTCCCCGGTTTCGATGGCCGCACGGACACGAATTATTCGAAGTATAACCAAGACTTCCTGATTTATAATCGCGAAGGTGCGCTTGAGCGCGTGAAGATGGATGGCATCACCACGCAGCAAAAGTCGATTGGTGCGCAGTTCCATTATGAGCTCAGCGACAACTTCACTGTCGATAACAACGCGCGTTATTCGGACATCAGCGGCGGATTTGCTTCGCCGTTCCTCGGCATCGCACCGCGCGCCGGCATCGTCGGATCGACCGTCAATGGCCGCGTCGTGCAGGCCATTCGCTACGCAAGCGGACCGCGTGCCGGTCAATTGTATACCGGCACCTATGTCGACAACAATGTGAACGTCAAAACCAACATTCGTGACTTGGGCAGCTTCGTCAACGACTTGACCGTTGCGGGCAAGTTCGACACCGGCTTTGCTGATTTAACGCTGCGCGCTGGCTATTTCTACATGGACCAGACCATCGCAATGGATTGGCATGTGAACAAGTCGCTGCGTGAATTGAGCGGCAATAGCCCTTCGCAGTTGGACCTGTATGATAATGCAACATCGACGGCAGCTGCCAACAAGATCACGCAAGAAGGTATTTCCGGTTACAACAACAACTGGGGCGATTGCTGCGCGCGCGATTACGACCTGTCCTACACCAACACCGCGCCTTATGCGCAATTGGTCCTCGATAACGACACTTTCAACCTTGATGGTAGCGTCCGGTTTGAAACAGTGAAGGCATCGGGTAGCGTCATTCGTGGCGGCACTGAATTCAACGTCAACTCCGGCGGTGTTCAGATCCCAACGATGGCAGCCAACGGCCCTCGCGAAGTGCTAGATTACAGTCGCAGCTATACCAGCTGGACGGCTGGCGCATTGTGGAAGGCAACAGCTGATCTCTCGGTTTTCGGGCGCGCATCAAAGGGCGGCCGTTTCAACAGCGACCGTCAAACGGTTAGCGGCAAGTTCAACCCAGATGGCAGCCTCTGCACTCGCGCACAGGCAACTGCGCTGGCCTGCACCGATGGCGTCACGCCATCAGTTGATTTCGTCAACCAATATGAAATCGGCGTGAAGAATCGCGGCAATTTAGGTGATGCCCGCTATACGGTTGAACTGACCTTGCTGAAGGGCGATTTCGTCCGCAGCGACTTTGAACCAACCACAACGGGCATCTGCGCTGGCGGCGGTTGCATCATCGACAATAGCTTCAAAACGCAGGGCGCTGAATTCTTTGCCACGCTGCGTATGGGCGGGTTGAACTTCATCGCAAACGCCACTTACACAAAGGCAAAGCAGAAGTTCACATCAACGCGCAACGGTACGCAAGTGGCGGGTTCGGCTGACTTCGGTCGCGCACTTAACATCCCGGACCTCAGCTACTCGCTGTCGGCAAATTACGACGTGTCGACCATTGCGTCAGTCGGCGTAACCGCAGTGGGTCAGTCGGGTACGTTCGATGGCGCACTAGAATATCCCGGCAAGACGATTTTCAACACCAACCTGAAAGTCATGCCACTGGATAACATCGAACTTGGCCTGAACGTCTACAACCTGTTCAATACCTATGACACAAGAGGGAACGGAAACGGCACCTTTGGCGGCGGTATCACAGGCACACCCGTTATTGGTCGTACGCTGACAGGTTCCGTGCGGTTCAGCTTCTGAACCCAATCTGTTCGGGAAGTTTTTCCCGAAAGGAACGTGAATGAAGGCAGGGGCCGAGGGACAATCCTTCGGCCCTTTTCTATGTTGGTGCGGCGCGTGACGCACGTTAGGGGATAATGATGGACGACAGGCAGATAAAATCGATAGTGATTGTCGGCGGTGGGTCGGCGGGGTGGATGACCGCAGCGGCATTGTCGAACACCCTGCGTCATAACTGCTGCATAACATTGATTGAATCCGACGCCATCGGTACAGTCGGCGTAGGTGAGGCGACCATTCCGCCTATCCGTACGTTCAACGAAATGCTTGGCATTGATGAACGAGAATTTGTGAAGGAAACCATGGGGTCCTTCAAACTGGGTATTCAATTTGTCGACTGGGGTGCGCTCGGCAACAGCTATTTCCATCCCTTTGGCCCGCATGGCCGCCCTTTCGATATCGTCGGTCTGCACCATTATTGGCTGAAAGCGTGCGAAGCGGGAGATAGCTCTGCCTTTGATGATCATAGCATGGCGTGGGCGATGGCCAAGGCAGGCCGGTTCTCGCGCCCGGGGCAGGACCCACGCAACGTGCTCTCGACATTTGATTATGCCTATCATTTCGATGCAGGACTCTATGCCCGCTATCTCCGTAATTACTCGGAGAAACGCGGCGTTACCCGCGTGGAGGGCCAGATTGCCTCTGTCGCTCAAAATAGCGAAAGCGGTTTTGTAGAAAGCGTCACATTGCAAGATGGCTCTATCATCGACGGCGAATTGTTCATCGATTGCTCGGGTTTTCGCGGATTGCTTATCGAAGGCGCGCTTTCCGCCGGTTATGAAGACTGGTCACACTGGCTGCCCTGCGACCGCGCCGTCGCCATGCCTTGCGCGAAGGTACGCGATCCCGAGCCGTATACGCGATCAACAGCACGCGCTGCCGGCTGGCAATGGCGCATCCCGTTGCAGCATCGCACAGGCAACGGCTATGTGTATTGCAGCAAATTCCTTTCCGATGATGAAGCCGAGGCAACCTTACGCGAAACGTTGGATGGAGCGCCTTTAGCCAAGCCCAATAAACTGCGCTTCGTTACTGGGCGGCGCAAGAAGTTCTGGGACAAGAATGTCATCGCCATTGGTCTTTCGAGCGGATTTATGGAGCCACTGGAATCTACCAGCCTTCACCTCATTCAGGCGGGCATATCCAAATTGCTCGCGTTGTTCCCGGACCGCAGTTTCAGTCCGTTGCTGGCCGATGAGTACAATCACATCGCGGTCGCAGAGTTCGAACGCATTCGCGATTTCCTGATCTTACATTATAAGCTGACGACGCGGACCGATAGCGCGCTGTGGCGCTACTGCGCCCACATGGAAATTCCCGACACACTGCAGTTCAAGATTGACCATTTCCGCGAATATGGCCGCCACATCGCGCGCGATATGGATTTGTTCGGGCAACCGAGCTGGCTCGCAGTGCATATTGGGCAAGGTAATATACCCAAAAGCGTGGACCCGTTGTTCGATTTTCGCGGCATTGACGGCCGAGAATGGCTCGGCAAATTACGCGCTGCGATGACGATGGAGGCTTCGCGTCAGCCAAGTCACCAGCAGTTTATCGATCAGAATTGCAAGGCAAACGGCGTTTGACGGATTTGGTCGCGCGCGCCGCTGCCCTTCGCGCAGAGCAGCGGATGGAAGAGGCGCTTGAGACCATTGGTGAGGCTGCAAAACAAGACCCCGGCTGTCCACGCGCCGCTTTCGGTCTAGCGCAAATTGCGTTTGAATGTTGGCGGCCCGCTGCCGATCTATTTGCTTCAGCGCGAAGGCTGGTTCCAAGCCATCCCGATGTAATCCGCAACCATGCACTGGCGATGGCAGCCGAGGGCCAGAACCAAGCCGCAGAAATCTTGCTGGATCAAACATTACAGGCAAACCCTGGCTGGATCGACGGTCACCGGACATTAGCAACCCTGCGCATTACCTATGGACGGCCAGAGGACGCCGATGCGAGCTATGTCACAGCAAATGCTACTGCTGGGCCAAACATTCCGCTCATAATGGCTTGGTTTCAGCATTATGTGGCACTGAAACAGTGGCTAAATGCGGGTGAAATTTTGCGCACCGCAATGTTGGAGTTTCCTGAACATCGTCAACTAAAGATGGCAATGTTGTTTCTGGATAGCGAAGAGTCAGAAGCGGTAAACTTGGAACACAGGTTTGATGCGTTCTCTCACCTGAAAGACCCAGGCTTTGATCTCTGTCATGTTCGCTATCTACTTCGTTCCGAAAAATATGATGCGGCCGAGGCGATTGCTGTCCGCCATGTTGGCTCACCGTCAGAACGGCTGTTCTGGCCGTATTTATCACTCTGTTGGCGTCTTACGGGCAATGCGCGCGCTGCCTGGCTTGATGGGAACCCTCTATTTGTATCTTGTATTGATCTAAATTCAACTGCGGCTGAGCTGGCTTCATTAGCAAATGTTTTGCGCGGTTTGCATCGTTTAAAGGCACCTTATCCCGAGCAATCGGTTCATGGCGGTACGCAGACCGACCGGCAGATTTTCTTTCATCCTGATAGCAACATACAAAAGGTAAAGCTGAAGGTGCAGGCCGCTGTCCGCACTTATCTTGCGTCCTTGCCTCCTCTGGACCCCAGCCATCCGCTTTCTGGTCGGCAGGACGCGCCAATACTATTTGAAGGCAGTTGGTCAGTGTTGTTGCGGGGATCGGGGTTCCACGCCCCGCACACTCACATCCAAGGCTGGATTAGCTCAGCATTTTATGTTTCGGTGCCGTCTCGTGACCAGATGGGAGCTGAACCCGCCGGTGGCCTGTCATTAGGGCTGGCACCACGCGAATTAGCGGTACCACTGCCTCCGTATCGAACGATCTCACCAAAGGCGGGGCAGTTGGTGCTGTTCCCGTCAACAATGTGGCACGGCACAGAAGCTATCGATTCAGGCGAACGTCTTACAATAGCGTTTGATGTGCGAAGGACTTGATCCCAAGGGTGTTTGTCTCGACTTTGCTTACAAAAAATCATGAACGCAATGTGCTGCAGTGAAGTGCTACTCCAAGCAGAGTTGAGCAAAACTGTTAATTTCGTCGTATTATGAAAGGTAGGCATCGAACGCATTGCCTGCCTGTACTGAGAAGAACCGAGCAGGTGAAATGTTGGCGACACCGGCTCTTTCGTTTTCTTGCACGAACGTCTGCTACGTCTCGTTTCGAAGGTTAAAACAGGCTGTCCGTTCGCGGCCCAATTTCAGCCGTGGGGTTTGTCTGGTGGAGATGGCCCCTCAAATTTCATGAGGGGCCAGCCATTCATATTTCCGTGCGCTCAGCCAAGGTGAGAGCATCGTCAATATCTACTCCAAGGTAGCGTATCGTATTCTCTATTTTGCTGTGCCCCAGCAATATTTGCACAGCCCGCAGGTTGCCGGTGGCTTTGTAAATCAACGAAGCCTTCGTACGACGCAGTGAATGCGTGCCGAATTCTCTCACGTTCAGTCCAATCGCTGATACCCATTCGTCAACAAGGCGTGCGTATTGCCGGGTGCTAAGGTGCTGGAGGCAATTAACTCGGCTCGGAAAAACAAAATCATCGAGAGACCCGCCGCGCCGCTCAAGCCATGCCAGAAGGCTTTTCCGGCAATCTGTCATCAATTCAAATTGTACAGGTCTTCCGGTCTTTTGTTGAACGACTGTGGCGCGGTGTCGAATACTGCCACCGCTCACGACATCGCCAAGCTTTAGTTTGATGACGTCGCAGCCTCGCAACTTGCTGTCGATGGCTAGATCAAACAGTGCTCGGTCGCGCACTCGTCGATGTTCGTCGAGAAAGAAACGAATTGCCCAGACATCGCGAGGTTTAAGAGGGCGCTTGGCGCCGACCATACCTCCAGCATTCCATGGTCTACGTTCATGCGCACCTGGATCGAGATTTGACATACCCATAACACTTCTCCTTTGGCCGGAATGGCCACGAGAAGAATACACCTGTTACTGAAGGGCAGGGATTGGGCCGGGAGCGGACTGTCTGGCTTTATCTTCGCGCCTCTAAAAGCGGACGCACACGTTTTGCGATGATGCTGTCGGGGAGGAAAGTTGCCCGATACATATTATCCAAAAAGTTATGCCATGTGCAAACGCTTCTCAGGTCGCTGTATAGCGACTTTCTGGCGCCTGCCCAAATGGCTCCAGCCAAACCAATACCTACACATTCAAACCGAGACAGCTAAATCAGATATTTTACAACTTAATGTTTGAAATCGCACCGTTTTTATAAAGAGAAGCTGGAGTGCAAGCCCCGCCCGGGAAATTGCACTCCTGCGAACTGTCAAAACTTCAGAAAGCGAGATTTAGGCCAACGTTTGCGCGATCATAGGTATATCCGTTACCCTGATTGGTATGCTGATACATGGCAGATAGCGAAATACGTTTCGATAACTGGGCGCGTGACTGCATACCCAATCTGATGCCGCTTCTTTGTGCATCAACACTCTGCACGGTCCAGTGAGCACCGCCCAATTCCACGTTACGCAACGCGGATGGATCATCGCCCAATTGGTAGACCCAACCTGCTGACAGTGAAATCTGAGCGTCGTCACTGGCGAGCTGCAGTCGCGCCGCCATTTGCGTTTCTGCAGAACGGCGGCTTAATTTGTCGAGGGACAAGGCAAAATCCGAATTCACAGCGCGCTCTTGTACCCGTCCGCTAGTTGTATCAGACAACTCGAGTCCAACATCCGTCCAAAGGCTAAGCGGCCCATTCACAAATCCACGATAGCTTGCTTTGGTACCATACATTACGGTCATACTTTGCTTTTCAGAATTCGTGCTTACCCGCCCAGCGGTGGTGCCAATGCTGCGCGACACTTGTGTGCTTGAAAGCGAGACACCCAACACGCTTGAGACGTTAAAGTTGTCGGACGGCGTGTAGTGAACGTAGAGATAGCCGCCTGTCGAATTGGCATTCGCAGAGGCGCCCAAAGACGTTGCAACCTCATTCTCAACGTAGCTTGCCGCAACGCCAAACTGTAGATTATCGCGGTCCGTTAAAGTTGCTCCAACGAGCAAGCCTTTGCTAGAGCTATTGTAGCCCGACGCGAATTGATCAGCATCGTGATTTGCAAATTTGCCAATATAGCGACCCCATACCGACCTATTGGTATTAGCTTCTCCATCAGGCATGCCACAGGAAACATCACACGATGCGTTAAAGATAGACGAAAAAGTCGAGCGCTCAGTCTCGGTGACAGATTGCAAGGAATTGGCGTATATTTCGCCTGAGATTTGACTGAAGGCTGTTTCCAGTTGGCCTGCATTCATACCATATAGACCATTGAACAGTGTTTGTGATGCACCACTGCGAACGCCAGCTGCTAAACGAATGTTGTCGATGCCACGTGCTGCACTAGAACTATTTCCGATCCAATTTTGTGCATTGCCGAGCGCAGCGAAGCTGCCCGGAGTTATGACAAGCCTGACAAAATCTCCGCCGTAGATTGCATCAAACCGGCTTCCAGCGGGAAGTCCCACAGACGGTTGCACAATGCTGGTAAAGTTACCGGCTACTGTTCCTGCTGACAAAACTACGAACGATTCACCGATTGACGGCAAATAATTGTTGGTTGCTGTGCCAGTTATGCCTCTGAGTGTGGGGGTAATGGTGCCGCCTAAATTCGCAGTACCCGAAACCCGAAGCAAATCGTAGCTGCCTGCGCCACCTGCAGGATTGTATGTCCTCCCGTCAATTTCAGCAGCAAAGTTAGAACCGGCTAGAAAGCTGACATTACCGACCACAGACAGAGTTCCAGGGCTCTCGCCTGGAGCTAGCGATCCGCCGCTCTGCACAATTACATTGCCGCCAATAACTCCATTCCCGGATAATGTAGCAGCATTCTGGACTGCCAAACTTCCGGCTGCGAATTGCCCCGAAATGTTTAGCCTTCCTGCGATGATATTCGCGGCACCTGTTATCGAGGTTATTCCTCCAAGGGTTAATGAACCAGCCCCTGATTTATAGAACGCCCCTGACCCTGCCATGTTACCAGCATAGGTGCCGGCGCTCGTCTGTGCGAACTCGACTTCGGCGTTGTTCGCAATGGTGCCTTGCAGAGACGTTGTGTTGCCGGTCAATCGCCCAGCAGTTACTAAAGTGCCGCCAGTATAGCTATTTGTACCCGTGAGGGTCAGTGTGCCTGCGCCTGTTTTTATAAGACCGCCCGCTCCCGATATTGCGCCTGCATATACACCCGCATTTGCCTAAGCGAACTCGACCTGTGCGTTATTGGTGATCGCGCCCTGAAGCGACGTCGTGTTGCCTACCAGACGACCCGCCGATACCAAAGTGCCGCCAGTATAGCTGTTCGCACCGGTGAGGGTCAGCGTGCCTGCGCCTGTTTTGATGAACTGGCCGATGCCCGACATTGCGCCTGCATATGTGCCAGTGCTTGCCTGAGCGAACTCGACTGCAGCGTTGTTGATGATCGCACCTTGCAGTGACGGCGTGTTGCCAACCAAACGCCCTGCCGATACCAAAGTACCGCCTGTGTAGCTGTTCGCGCCTGTGAGGGTAAGCGTGCCTGCGCCGGTTTTGGTGAAGCTGCCAGTGCCAGACATTGCGCCCGCATATGAGCCTGCGCTTGCCTGAGCAAACTCGACCTGTGCGTTGTTCACAATCGCGCCTTGCAGAGACGTCGTGTTGCCTGCCAAACGCCCC
>JAIXOE010000014.1 GCA_027486895.1 Sphingomonadales bacterium | reverse complement strand
TGGGCCAGCGCAAGTCTGCGCGGCGCGGTTCAGCCCGCGCGATAATCTCGCCTTCAAGCACCGAACGCAGGCCGGCGACTGTGGTTTCCACTTCAGGTAATTCAGGCATATAGTTTTGCACCTAACAGCCTTTGCGGCTGGCGCAACAATCGGCTAGAGGCTGCAGGATGAATGATACGGTATCCTTTGGCTATGAACAGGTTAGCCCTGAAGAGAAGACAAAACGCGTAGGCGGCGTCTTTTCGAACGTCGCAAGCAAATATGACATCATGAATGATGCGATGTCAGGCGGCATGCATCGGTTGTGGAAAGACACCTTTGTGCGCCGCGTAAAACCCCGCGATGGCGAGGATATCCTGGATATGGCTGGTGGTACCGGCGACATCGCTTTCCGCATGGAAAAATCGGGCGCGCAAGTCACGGTTTCCGATATCAATGAGGACATGCTCGACGTTGGTATGGAGCGCGCGATGAAGCGCGGCATCGACAGCCTTATCTGGTCACCGCAAAATGCCGAAACGCTCAGCTTTCCCGATGCACATTTCGATGCCTACACAATTGCCTTCGGCATCCGCAACGTCACCGACATTCCCAAGGCCCTGCGCGAAGCGCACCGTGTCTTGCGCTATGGCGGCCGTTTCTTCTGCCTCGAGTTTTCAACAGTCGAATGGCCGGGCCTTGCGCAGATATATGACGTCTATTCAGACAAATTGGTGCCAAGGCTGGGCAAAGCAATTGCGGGCGACGAAGACAGCTACCGTTATCTTGTAGAATCCATCCGCCGCTTCCCCGACATGCAAAATTTTAAGCGCATGATTGGCGAGGCAGGCTTTGTACAAACCAAAGTAGAACCAATTTTGGGCGGGCTCGTCGCGATACATAGCGGCTGGAAGGTTTAACTCCCGTACCGATGACTCGTCCCGCAACCCATATTCTCCGCTTGCTCAAATGGGGCCGCATTCTCGCGCGGCACGGCGCGCTGCGCGCGATCGAAGCTGACCGGAATACGCCACCTCAAGTAAAGCGCCTTTGCCGTATCGCACGTATTGGGACAATTCAGCCCAAGGTGCCCGATTATGCCGGCGCCTTTCGCGCGATTGGGCCTGCGGCCATTAAGCTTGGGCAAACGCTTGCGACCCGCCCCGACATCATCGGCGATGAAGCAGCGCGCAATCTGCTGTCGCTTCAGGACCAGCTGCCGCCCGCGCCGTTCGATCTCGTCTACGCACAGATCGACAGCAGCCTAAATAAGCCGGCGGCGGAGCTGTTCGAATATATTGATCCAATCCCCGTCGGCGCAGCCTCTATCGCGCAGGTCCACCGTGCCCGAACCACCGAAGGCACGGACGTCGCTGTCAAAGTCCTTCGCCCAGGTATTCGCGAACAATTTGCCCGCGACATCGAAACCTACGAATGGGCCGCAGCGCATCTTGAAGCATTGGGCGGCGAAGCTGCACGCTTGCGGCCGCAGCTTGTCATTGCAAACCTGAAACGCTGGACGTTACGCGAACTGGATTTGCGCCGCGAAGCTGCGAGCGCATCCGAACTGAAGGACGCCATGGTCGCGGTGGAAGGCTATACGATCCCGACCATTGATTGGGACCGGACGTCTGGCCGTGTACTGACGCTTGAATGGGTTGATGGCGTCAAGATTTCAGATATCGATGCGTTAAAGGCCGCTGGCCACGATCTGAACAAGATGGCCGAGAAGCTCGTCCTGACATTTTTGCGGCAGGCGATTTCGGAAGGCTTCTTCCACGCCGATATGCACCAGGGCAATTTGTTTGTGCGGGCAGATGGCACCATTGTCGCGATCGATTTTGGCATCATGGGGCGCATCAACCGGCAAGCCCGCTTCTGGCTTGCGGAAATCCTCTACGGATTGACGACCGGCAACTACAAGCGCGTGGCGGAAATCCATTTCGAAGCGCAATATGTCCCCAGCTATCATAATGTCGATGAATTCGCGACCGCCCTACGCGCCGTCGGCGAACCGACACGCGGCAAGCCGGTAAGCGAGTTATCGGTCGGGCAGATGCTCGACAGCCTGTTCGCCATTACCCGCGACTTCGACATGCAGACTCAGCCGCATTTGCTGTTGTTGCAAAAAACGATGGTGATGGTTGAAGGCATCGCGACCTCGCTGAACCCAAGCATCAATATGTGGGATGTTGCCGCACCTTATGTGCGCGACTGGATCCGTGGTGAGCTTGGCCCCGAGGCAATGCTCGCAGACGGTATCCGCAAGCAAGCCGAAACCTTGAAGATGATACCCGACCTAATCCGCCGGTTGGACGAACAACTTCCCCGCAAGGGCGGCGCACCTGAACCACCACCGCTTCCGCCTGTGCAACTCATTTGGGAACGAAGCGGCGCCGGTAATGGCTGGCGTTATCTAACGGTGGCGATATTCGCAGGGGCGATTGGCGCGGCGGGTATGTGGGTAGCAGGATTGAGCTGATGGCTGAAAAACGGGTACTCCTGATCGTTAGCGGCGGGATTGCCGCTTACAAAGCGCTTGAGCTCGTTCGATTGCTAAAGCGACAAGGTGTTGCTGTGCGCGCCGTCATGACGAAAAGCGCGACCGAGTTTGTCACGCCGCTTTCGATGGGCGTCATGACCGAAGATCAAGTATATGGTGACATGTTCGACCTGAAGGAAGAACGCGAAATCGGGCACATCCAGTTAAGCCGTCAGGCCGATCTTGTGGTGATTTGCCCTGCCACCGCAAATATCCTTGCCAAGATGGCCGCTGGCATATCCGATGACCTGGCCACAACTATTCTTCTCGCGACTGACAAGCCCGTTTTGGCAGTTCCGGCGATGAACGTCCGCATGTGGAACCACCCTGCGACGCAGCGCAACCTTACGCAATTGCGCGCCGATGGCGTGCACATCATGAACCCCGACGAAGGCGCAATGGCGTGCGGCGAATTCGGCCCGGGCCGCCTGCCCGAACCGCCTGCCGTCGCCGAACAAATTTGCAGCATGCTGGGCGTGCCCTTCAATCCGCAACTTGCTTCAGGTCGTTCGCCGACCACCATGCCCAGCACAGCAGCACTAACCGCGCAGCCGGATTTTGCGGAGGTCCAGCATCGTCCATTGTTTGGCAAACGCGTTCTCGTAACCGCCGGCCCAACACATGAGGCAATCGATCCAGTCCGTTATATTGCCAACCGCTCGTCGGGGCGTCAGGGTTTTGCCATTGCAGCAGCTGCGGCTGATCTGGGTGCTGATGTTACCCTGATCGCTGGCCCAGTGCATCTAACGACGCCGCCCGGTGTCTTGCGCATTGATGTAGAAACCGCGTTAGAGATGCAGGCTGAAGTCGAGAAGGCCTTGCCCGTCGACGCCGCCATCATGGTGGCCGCTGTCGCGGACTGGCGTGCCGCACAAGCGCCGGAACAGAAAATCAAGAAAGATGGCAATGCCATTCCACCGCTCGCATTAACTGAAAACCCGGACATTCTTGCAAGCTTAGCGGTTCATCAACAGCGTCCGAAGCTCTTGATCGGCTTTGCCGCAGAGACGGAAAATATCATCACCCATGCGCAGGCGAAGCTTGCGAAAAAAGGCTGCGACTGGATTGTCGCCAACGACGTGTCAGGCGATGTCATGGGCGGCGAAAACAACGCCTTTCACATAGTGACCAAGGCGGGTGTCGATAGCTGGCCAGAAAGCCCCAAGGACGTTATCGCACGAAAATTGATGGAGAAGGTTGCCGATGAGCTCGCAAAAAGTTGAAGTGCGCGTCAAGCGCCTGAACCATGGCGCGGGCTTGGCCTTGCCTGCATATGCAACATCAGGTGCAGCTGGGATGGACATTTGCGCGGCCGAAAGCCTGAATCTGCGAGTCGGCAAACGGCATGCTGTTGCAACGGGCTTCGCCTTTGCCATCCCCGACGGATATGAAGTGCAGGTTCGCCCGCGTTCAGGGCTTGCGCTGAAACATGGGATTACGTGCCTCAATACGCCCGGAACCATCGACAGCGACTATCGCGGCGAAGTGAAAGTCATACTCGCGAATTTGGGCGAAGATGATTTTATGATCAACAAGGGCGACCGGATTGCGCAGATCGTGGTGGCGCCTGTTACCCACGGCAATCTGATCGAAGTTGAAGACCTTGACGAAACCGTGCGCGGCACTGGGGGTTTCGGCTCAACAGGCGTATGACGCTCAGCGATCAACAGCTTGACCGCTACGCCCGTCACATTGTCCTGCGTGACATTGGCGGCGCGGGTCAGACCACGCTTTTGTCGAGCCATGTGCTCCTGATTGGCGCGGGCGGTATTGGCTGTCCGGCGATCCAATATCTCGCTGCGGCAGGCGTTGGAACGATCAGCGTCGTAGACGATGATGTCGTGGCGTTATCAAACCTCCAACGGCAGATTTTGTACAGCGACAGCGACATCGGTACAGCTAAGGTGAAAGCCGCAGGCGCGGCTGCGCGAGAGCTAAATCCCGACATCACATTCAACGCTCTCGCCCAGCGGATTGGCAAAGACACCAGCGCCGACATACTGGCGGGTGTCGATGTGGTGATCGATGGCAGCGACAATTTCACCACGCGCCTGATCGTAAATGACCTGTGTCTTGCCGCAAAGGTCCCGTTGGTGAGCGCCGCCATCGGGCAGTTTCACGGACAGATTGGAACATTCACGGGATGGCAAGGCGATGCGCCCTGCTATCGCTGCTTCGTCGGTGATGCGCATGATCCCGATGACTGTGATGACTGCGCCACACAAGGCGTTCTTGGCGCGATGTGCGGCCTCATGGGCAGCTTTGCGGCAATGGAGGCTATACGCGCGCTCACGGGCTTTGGAGAGCCGCAGCAGAGCAAGTTGCACCTGTTTGACGGGCTGACCCCGTCAATGCGGTCAATCAAATTGCCAAAAGATCCGGCCTGCTCAAGCTGCGGCGGCTTAACCGCCTAAAAGTTCGTTCACCCAATTGGGTACGACTTCAGTCGCCGGGCCATGCCGCGATTCATTGAACCAGGAACTGCCATGCGATGGCTCAAGGTTCAGCTCCAGTGTGCTGATGCCCTTTTGACGTGCTTCACGCACAAGACCAGCAGCGGGATAGACCGCACCTGACGTGCCAATGCTGACGAATAAGTCAGCGCGGTTCAATGCGTGATAGATATCATCCATGCGGTATGGCATTTCGCCAAACCAGACGATGTCGGGCCGCAACTGACCAGCGACGCCGCACGCTGGACAGGCCGGTCGGTCAATCAGCGTGCCACTCCAGCCATGCCGTGTATCGCAAGCGGTGCACCAAGCGTTCAGGTGCTCGCCATGCATATGCAGCAAGCGTTTGGTCCCTGCCCGTTCGTGCAAATCATCGACATTCTGCGTGACCAAAAGCAGATTGCCGCTCCATTCCGCATCAAGCCGTGCAAGCGCGTAATGCGCGGCATTTGGCTCGACCTGCTGAATACGTTCGCGGCGCATATCATAAAATCGCAGAACAAGCTCGGGATCGCGAGCAAAGGCTTCCGGTGTCGCTACATCCTCAACCTTATGCTGTTCCCACAATCCACCAGCGCTGCGGAAAGTATCAATGCCACTTTCGGCGCTGACCCCAGCCCCCGTCAGAATCACGATGTTCTTGATGTCTCGATTCATGCTTGCTCTAACACTGTCACCCTGAACTTGTTTCAGGGTCCATTTCGCCGCATAGAGCGTTGGGCTCGGCGGACAGATGGATGCTGAAACAAGTTCAGCATGACGGGAATGTGAGATGGCGGCAATAGGTATCATTGGCAGCGCAGGACGCATGGGGCAGGCTCTGGTCGATGCTATTGCGGCGGATGGTCAGGAATATGCAGGCGGCGTCGATAAAGGCGATGACCTTGCCGCGCTGGTTGCAGCCTGTGACGTGCTCGTTGATTTTTCGAGCCCACATGCGCTTGAGGCTAACCTTGATGCCTGCGTGGCTGCTGGCAAACCTATCGTCATTGGCACCACCGGATTGGAAGAGCGCCACCATTTCCTGATTGATGATGCAGCACGCGACATTGCGGTGTTGCAGACAGGCAATACATCGCTGGGCGTAACCATGCTGGCCGCGCTTGTGGAGCAAGCCGCACGGCAACTGGGTGAAGATTGGGACATCGAAATATTGGAGATGCATCACCGTCACAAGGTTGATGCGCCGTCGGGAACCGCCCTGTTGCTGGGCGAAGCCGCAGCCAACGGACGCGGCATTGACCTAAAGCAAAATAGCGATCGCGGCCGTGACGGTATCACCGGCGCGCGCAAAGCCGGAGACATTGGTTTTGCATCCTTGCGCGGCGGCAGCGTTGCTGGCGACCATCACGTCATTTTCGCTTCCGAACATGAAAGGATCGAGCTTGTCCATCGTGCGGAAACCCGCGCCATATTCGCGCGCGGCGCAGTCAAAGCAGCCACATGGCTGACGCGGCAAAAGGCGGGTCGGTTCACTATGCAAGAAGTGCTGGGTCTTTGAAAAAGGCAGATATCTTCGAATTTTACCGAAGGCTGGCGGAGGCGAACCCTGCGCCTGAAACCGAGCTCGCATATGGCAATGCCTATCAGTTGCTTGTTGCCGTCACTTGCTCGGCGCAATCGACCGATGTCGGCGTGAACAAAGCGACCAAGGCATTGTTTGAAGATGTGAAGACGCCAGCGCAGATGGTGGCATTGGGCCTTGAAGGGCTAAAGTCCCATATCAAAACCATTGGATTGTATAACAATAAGGCCAAAAACGTGATTGCGCTGTCCGAGATATTGGTGCGCGACCATGCGGGCGAAGTTCCTGCCGACCGCGATGCGCTTGAGGCCCTGCCCGGCGTCGGGCGCAAGACCGCAAATGTTGTGATGAACACCGCTTTTGGTGCCGAGACCTTCGCCGTTGACACGCATATCTTTCGTGTTGGCAACCGGACTGGCATTGCACCGGGCAAAACCGTGCTGGCGGTTGAAAAGGCACTCGACAAGAAAACACCGCAACCATTTCGCGTTGGCGCACACCATTGGCTGATCCTGCATGGTCGATATGTCTGCAAGGCACGGACACCCGAGTGCTGGCGCTGTCCGGTTGCGGACTTGTGCCGCTTCAAACCCAAAACAGCGCCACCCAAAATCCAGTCAGCTAAAGTTCAGACTGACAACGTTAAGGCGGTCACGTAATTTTGGAGAAACCTGATGCGTAAGATGCTGCTGATCATTCCTGCTGTTGCTTTGCTTTCTGGCGGCGGTGCCGTCGCTCTTTCCAGCAAAAAAGCGCCGGAGCCCGTCCGGGCGGTCGGCGAGCCTAAAAGCTGCGTTACCATTTCGCAAATCCGGTCCACGAAGGTCGTCGACAACAACAATATCGATTTCCGCATGATAGGCGGAAAGACCTACCGCAATGAATTACCGCAAAGCTGCCCCGGTTTGAAGTTCGAGGATCGTTTTTCCTACCGGACGTCGATCAACCAATTGTGCAGCGTCGACATAGTCCGCGTGTTACATACCCAAGGCGGCCAGTTGACTGAAGGCGCAGGATGCGGATTAGGCACGTTCCAGCAGATCGAGAAGATTTCGACGAAATAGCGCGGTGGCGCTGGACGTCAGTCCCCGACTTACTTACCCGTCCAATTCCCAGGGCGTTTCTCAACGAAGGCAGCCATGCCTTCTTTCTGATCTTCAGTACCAAACAGTCCGTGGAACAAGCGGCGTTCGAACACGACGCCTTGCTGCAACGTGGTTTCAAACGCAGCGTTGACCATTTCCTTGCATGCAATCGCCGCCAATGGCGCCATGCCCGCAATGGCTGTCGCGGTCTTAATGGCTTCTTCCACCAGCTCAGCTGCGGGAACAACTTTGGCAACCAAGCCTGAACGTTCAGCCTCATGTGCGTCCATCATGCGGCCAGTCAGGCACATTTCCATGGCCTTGGCCTTGCCAATCGCACGCGTTAGCCGTTGCGAACCGCCCATGCCGGGGGTGACCGCAAGTTTGATTTCAGGCTGCCCAAATTTGGCATTTTCACCCGCCATGATGAAGTCGGCCATCATAGCCAGCTCACATCCGCCGCCGAGCGCAAAGCCGTTTACTGCCGCAATCCACGGTTTGCGGGTGGCCGTTACGCGGTCATAGCCTGCAAAGAAATTCGAACCGTACATCTCGGCAAAGGATTGGCTCTGCATTTCCTTGATGTCAGCGCCCGCAGCAAATGCCTTCTCGCTTCCGGTCAGCACGGCACAACGTTGGCTATCGTCGGCATCGAATGCAGAGAAGGCAGCAATGAGATCAGCCAGCACTTGGCTATTCAGTGCATTCAAAGCTTGCGGGCGGTTGAGCGTGATGAGCGTCACCGCGCCGCGTTGTTCGACCAATATCGTTTCGTAACTCATAATGGCTTCCATTCTTCTTGTGCCGGCAATGGGGCGAATATCGCGTCAACAAGCGCGTCTGTAACGCCTTCGGCTGTTGCGGGATCCCATTTGGGGGCGTTGTCTTTATCCACGATCACAGCGCGCACGCCCTCGGCAAAATCGGGGCGAACAATGACGCGGCTCGCTATCCGATATTCCATGACCATATTGTCTGCAAAATCGGTCAGCTGGCTACTTTCGGCCAGTTGGCGCAGGGCAACCTTGCAGGTCTGCGGGCTTTTCGAACGCAGTGTCGCCAGTTCGCGCATCGCCCAATCGCTGGCATCGCCTTCAAGGCTCAGAAGAATATCCTCAAGCCGGTCAGATGCAAAATGGCGGTTGATCTGGAACAGCGTCTCGACGATTTTGGAAGCTGGCGGCGTTACCGATAATGTACCCAATATGCCGTCAATCCGATCGACATCTTCAGTCGCGATCCGCGACTTGGCGTCTGCAAGCGCGCTGCTCGGCAGATAATGTGTCGCCAGCCCAAGCGACAGACACCCTGCCCCTGCGATACGCGAGCCGGTCAAAGCGAGGAACTGGCCAACGCGGCCCTCAAGTCGCGACAGATACCATCCACCACCGACATCGGGGAACAAGCCAATGCCCGTTTCGGGCATCGCAAACTTGGTGTTCTCGGTCGCCACGCGGAAGCGCGCAGGCTGGCTTATGCCAACGCCGCCGCCCATCGTGATACCGTCCATGAACGCCACGATTGGCTTGGGGTAAGTGAACATCAGATGGTTGAGCTGATACTCGTCATGGAAGAATTTGCGCCCGGATTCACCACCATCATTAATGGCGGAATTGCGCAAGAACGCGATGTCACCGCCAGCACAAAAACCGCGACCGTCGGCATGATCAATAACCACGCACTTCACCGAAGCATCGTCACGCCATGCAAGCAATGCCGCAGTCATGGCATGCACCATCGGCAATGTCAGCGCGTGCAGCGCCGATGGCCGGTTCAAACTAATGAAACCGGCATGGCCTTCGACCCTAATCAGAATATCATCGGTCATTGGCGCAACAAATCCCGGCCAATAATCATGCGCATGACCTGATTTGTGCCTTCCAGAATCGAATGCACGCGCAGGTCGCGCCAGAACCGCTCAATGGGATAATCGCGTAAATAGCCATAGCCGCCAAAAAGCTGCAGCGCTTTATTCACGATCTCGCTTCCGCTGTCTGTCGACAATCGTTTCGCCATCGCGGAGAAGCGCGACTTGTCAGGCGCGTTCGCGGTAACCTTTGCCGCCGCGATGTAGAGCAAAGCACGCGCGGCTTCCAAATCGGTCGCCATATCTGCGAGCATGAATTGCGTATTTTGAAAATCAGCGACTGGCTGACCAAATTGCTGACGCTCCTTGGTGTAGGAAATCGTCTCGTCCAAGCAGCGCTGCGCCCCGCCAAGCGAGCAGGCACCGATGTTCAGCCGTCCACCATCCAGCCCCATCATCGCAAAGCGGAAACCATCCCCTTCAGCGCCAACGCGATTGGCAACGGGTACGCGGCAATCTTCGAAGATCACCTGTGCAGTGGGCGACGCGTTCCAGCCAAGCTTTTTCTCCGGTGCGCCGAAGCTCAAGCCGGGCGTGTCCTTGTCGACAACAAGGCAGGTAACGCCCTTGGTCTTTTCTTCGCCGGTCCGCACCATAACGACATAGACGTCATTATAACCAGCGCCGGAAATGAACTGCTTTGTGCCGTTTACGACATAATGGTCACCATCAAGCCGCGCGCTCGTCTTGAGCGCGGCTGCGTCTGACCCACTGCCGGGTTCAGTCAGGCAGTAGCTTGCGATTTTCTGCATCGACACAAGGTCAGGCAAATAGCGCGCCTTCAACTCCGCGCTGCCAAAACAGTCGATCATCCACGCGGCCATATTGTGGATGGAAATAAAGGCACTTGTGGCGGGACAACCATAGGCCATCGCTTCCATTATGAGCGCCGCCTCAAGCCGTCCAAGCCCGGTGCCGCCTGATTCTTCGGAAACATAAATTGCACCGAAGCCAAGTTCGCCGGCTGCTTTCCACACATCGACCGGATAGTGCGATTTCTCGTCCCATTCGGCAGCGTGCGGCGTAATCGCGTCTGCGGTGAATTTGCGCGCCATGTCTTGGATGGCGATCTGATCGTCAGTCAATTCAAATTGGTTTTGCATGTGATCGCCGTAGCATCGCGTTTTTGAGTTATCCAGCCATTAGCTTCGGGCAACGCACATATCGCGTGCGCACACTGGTCCCGACATCGGTGCTGACCAGTTTCTGCCGATCTTCACTCAGCGCAAACGCCATTGATTTTGTTGTTTTATCGCCGTCTTTCTCGAATTCAAATTCCGCCTCCATCGTCTTCGATGTGGTTCGTTTGCCCTGCGTCATCGTGCCAATGGATTCATTATATTTCACCAGCCTGCCCTGAAGCGACATGATTTCGGCGCTTGTTTCAGGATCATCGGCGCAAGCTGCGGCACTCAAAGCCCAGCGTGACTGATACCCGCCTGGAAATTGACTGATGACGATATCGAGGGGAACTTCGGCAACCGTTGCGCGGTTTTGGCCGGATTCGGTATATGCTATGGATGTTGATGTCGTTGCGTTCGCTTCACTTCCGCTTTGGTCAGGGGCTGGCCAGCATGCCCCCACAGTCGCACCCAACAAACTGGCGCCAAGGCAAAGAATTCGTGCAACCATATAATTTCCCTCGTTTCACCGAGCCAAACCATCGGATCAGCGATGGGTTCCATCGGTAGCAAGCCAAGACAGCGGGCTAAAAATCAACGCTATCAAAAAAAACTTGGCGCAAGGCCGCTACGCCTGCTAACCGCACGCCATCAGCACCCATAGCTCAGCTGGATAGAGCGCTGCCCTCCGAAGGCAGAGGCCAGAGGTTCGAATCCTCTTGGGTGCGCCAATTTATACAATCTTTTACGTTTGCGTTATGCAATGCGCTGCGCGCACGTTTGGTTTTAGCCGCGCTGCCAGAACCATTGCATCTGCAAAAACGCGGCAGATCGGGTCTGGTAAATCGTTATGGTTAATTCCGTAATAGTTACATTGATTGGAAGTCTGTTAGCGTTGCAGGCCCATATAGCGGTAGACCATAGCGCCACGACTAGCGGAGCTAACACAGCCAATCGGCAGGAATAACGGGGACCATTAATGCATGTCAGCGGCTCAAACGGAGAGTTGACCTTCAAACGAATGCCGAAAGGATGCACGGTTCTCGTCGTTGACGACGACCCGATTTGTCTGGACGAATATCGCGATACGATCGTTAATCTTGGCTATCATGTTGTCTGCGCAGGCAACGCTTCGGATGCACTCAAGAAGATTGCCGAGTCGCAAGATATCGGCATTGTTCTGACCGATTTGGAAATGCCGAGCATGAACGGCATTTCACTGCTGTCTGAAATTGCCGAGCGCTTTAAGCCCAACCGGCCGATCGTGACGTTGGTGATAACCGGGCATTCAAGCCTTGAAGTTGCCACCATGGCCATGCAATCACAGGCGACCGATTTGCTCAGCAAGCCGGTGTCGATGGATGCTTTGGCAACCGCGCTGCGGCGCGCCTCCGCCAATCATTTCGCCTTGGCCAACCGGTTTCAGATTACAGCGCTTACAAAGCGCCTTGATCCGTCGGCCGTCTCGTCTGACAAATTCGACGAAGACGCAACGCCAACGCATGACGATTTGCAGGGCTTCATCCGACTGCTGTTGAAATTCCAGCATAACAAATCGAAATATTTCGATCCTGCGGTCCTAACCGGGCCTTCATGGGAAATATTGCTGGACCTTGCAGAAGCGAGCCTGCGCGGCGAGGCTGTCCCCGCATCGAGCGCATCCGCAACGACGCTCGTTCCACTCAGCACCGCGCTGCGTCATGTGAATAATCTGGTTGAGGCTGGCCTGGTCAAGCGCTGGACGGACCCTACAGATAAACGCCGCACGCTCCTTGAGCTTGAGCCTCATGCCAAGGCAGCAATGCAGCGTTATCTGGAAAACGCTTGGAAGCTTCAGGTCCAAGCCAGCTAAACCGCTGGCTGCGTTCAGTTAGAATGCCGACGCGATAAGCCGAAGCAATTCATTGCTATCCGTAGGTTTGCGCAAGAACATCCAGCCGGGTTCAAGCGATGCCGAGTCGGGCACATATCCGCTCATCAATATTGTCTTGATGGACGGCTGCCCCAGATTTGCCTGTCGCGCAATTTCGGTACCATCCTGACCGGGCATGACGATATCTGTCAGCAAAAGATGATAGGATTGCTGTTCCAACGCACGCATCGCCTGATCCCCTGACTCGCACGGGGTAACGGAATAGCCTTCCGCCTCCAGCATTTCCGCCAGTGCCTCAAGTGCATAAGGTTCGTCTTCGACCAAAAGTATGCGCCGCGCGCCATCGTCTGGTGCTTGAGCGGATTGCCCGACTTCATTTTCCTTTTGGGCTTCGGCGGACGGATTTGCCAAGGGCAGATGAAGGTACACAGTTGTTCCTTCGCCGGCTTGCGACTCCAACCAAACGTCCCCGCCCATTTCCACTGCGAAATCCCGGACGGACGCAAGGCCAAGACCCGTTCCATTTGGTTTTGACGAGAACAACGGTTCAAATGCCCGCGAAAGCAACGCTTCACTCATCCCGCTGCCGCTGTCGGCAATGCGAATGGCAACATATGCGCCCGGTTCCGGGTCACTGCCGTCTGATCTGCTGGTGACAAGACCGCGCGTAATGGATGTTGAAAGCGCAATCCGTCCGCCATGCGGCATCGCCTCGCGTGCATTGATCAACAGGTTGATGATGCAATTCAGCAACCCATTATAACTGATGACGCTTTCTGCGGTCCCGGCCTGCAAATCGATATCGAATTCGATACCGGCGCCGACAACGGTATTCAGGAATGTATCATTCCCGCGAATGAGATCATCGATTGTAATAGGCAGCAGCGTGTCCGTTTGCTGTTGCGACAATGTCATCAAGGACTGCGTGATGTCGGAGCCCCGCGCAGCCGTTTCCTGGATTATGTGCGCCAGATTGCTAATTTTTTCGTCATCGCCAAATTTGCGGAGCAATCGGTCGGTGTTCAACCTGATAATGGAGAGAAGGTTGTTGAAATCGTGCCCCAAATAGCCGGCGACACGGCTTGTGCGCTCAAGAACTTTGGCATTGCGCTCTCGTTCAGCCGCCAGTTCGATTGCGGTCGCTTGCGATTCTTCAAGCATTGCCCGTTGCAGCGAAATCAGCATGGTACTCAACACAACAGGGTCACCGTGGCCAAAATCGCTTAAATGCAGACTGCCGCTGTTCATCGATTCTTCGGACAAGGCGTGCCGAACGGCAAGAAGGCAACCATGTTCATGGAAAACGGCGGCGCCAAATAAGCTCATCGTTCCGCGACGCGCGATGAGCCGCACGGGCTTGACGTCCTGCGTACCATCAAAAAACTGATCCATATCCATATGGACAAAGTCAAACGCATCGGTGCAACGCATACCGATCCTGATATCAGGCAAATGGTCGCGCACCGCGGGTCCCATCGCCGTAATGATCATCGACCGATCGACATGCAAATATGCCGGCAAAAGACTGGCAATTTGCTGATCACTAAATGTCAGCAACACGCGCTAGATCCCATCTTGATAGCGTATTTCAAAAATAATTGACGATGCCTTGTGCTCGGCAATCGTGACATCGCCTGTCGCATGGAACCGGGTAAGCAAGCCATCAAAGAGCCCTGTAACAAATTGCTCCATACCCGTGCGATCTGAGCGATACTCCACAAGAAGATGTCCAGGTGCGCTCGATATTGTCGTGAAAGATGGCAACCGCACGCCAGGCATGGCGGCGCTGACCGCAAGGTGCAGCCTGTCCAGATTTTCAATGAAGCTGCCCAAATTCTGTCCGGTGAAATTCATGATGGCTGCCAATGGACCGCGCTCGGCATATTTAATCCAATAGCGACCAAATTCGAAAAGACAGGCATCGATGGACAAGTTCAGCCGCGCCGAGGCCTCAGAGATAATCGCAATTGTCAGGGCATCGTCATACACCATGCCAGTGAGCAATTCGGAAGGCCCGATATCCAATTTCTGTTCGAGAGCCAGCCACGCGTCCTCACCAAGCTCATCAAAAACCATTTGCCGCACGGCACGATGAATCATGCCGTACATGATGATTTCGCCTTAACCGTCGCGGGGTGCCCCGTCATTTTCATCGCGCCTTTTTAAATCCTGCAACATCTTCGTCGCGCGCATGACTTGTTCTTCAATACGCACCATCTTCTCAATGAGATAATCAGAATCCTCGCTTGGACGATTTGACATCCTCGCGCGAATGTTCCCACAAGACAACCTTATGATATTTAAAGGCTGCATGATCTCATGCAACGTCTTGCTGTCTAGTTCATTAAGTGATTGCATGGATATACCCGCATATTGTGTAAAATTTAGTAAATTATTGAGTTAAGTTATTTCACGGCCCGCGAAGATGCAAACGAATGTCACGCAATGATCGGCGCTCGAACCAACTGTTGTGGGTTTTGATAGCGCAAATCGACGTCGCACATCGCAAGCCAGCGCGCAGTCCGTCGATGTATAATTCTAATAATGCAGGTTGGCAGCGCCTGTTGCGCCGCCGAAGAGAGATTTTACGACCCGACCACAAGATCGTTATAATCGTCGGTCAGCAAAATACGCTGAATTTCCTCTCTCGTTTCCTCGGTCAGTTCAAGATACACGCGGCGCTGGTCACGCGGGTCGAACCGGCGGACAATGATGTTCCGCTCGGTCAAAATCGCGATGTGACGCAGAGCTGTCGTAACCGGTGAGAATGACGCATGGCATGCACTGGAAACGCTCGTGTCGAGACCAGAATGCTGGCGCACAAAGAGGTCCAGCAAGATAAACCAAGCAGGGTCGGCAAACAGGTTGGCTGCCGAGACAAGCCGTGAGCGGCGCTTGGTGATTTCGATGAGATCAGTGGCTTTTTTTACCGCGAGCGTCGTTGCAACGTCGGCTGAATTGGAGGCTTCGTCAGAGTCAGATGCTGCGTCCGCATCCGCCTGAACGGCGAGCAGCATATTTTCCAACTGCTTCCGAGTGAACTTAATCGGAACCTCGAAAGTGCGGATATGGTCGTTGATGTTTAAATCACTCTGGATTTCGAACATTTTTCCCACCCGGCACAAACAAACGGAACCTTAGTGACCATTTTCGAATGTTCACCAAGGTTCTGGAAAGTGCCAATACATATTGACGTAGCATCGATGCGACCCGAGGCTATTTGTTCCAATGTGGACGCCTAAAGGTGGTGCAGAAAATTGCACGGCATATCGAAACCGTTACGAAACCAAATATAACCGATTTGACAGCAATATGAAGTTTATTGTTTTATTTCAGTATTTTGATGCGCAGCAGGCAACGTAAAAGGCACGCGCAAAAAAGCGGTCTGTATTGCCATACCGCTATTGCGCGCTTTCAAGGCTGTGGTCCGCTCGGCGGGTGATTAACCGAGCAGCAATGGAGCCAGCTTGGCGCGCTGCCATGCCGCATCGCCAAATTGTGATGCATGGAATATGGCGGCACGGCGGTGCAAACCTGCATCGCAATCATGGGTAAACCCAAAGCCGCCGTGGAACTGGATCGCCCGGTCGGCGGCAAAGCTGTAAGTGCCATCTGCCGCGGCTTTTGCCATCCGCACGGCAATTTCACCCATTCCCTGATCGCTGAAACTGTTCGCGGCGCTGTACAAATGCGACCGCGCTTTTTCATAATCGACATATGCGTCAACCGTCGGGTGCTTCAGCGCCTGATATTCACCAATGATTTTGCCGAACTGCTTGCGCGTTTGCAGATAGCTGACGGTGTAATCGATGACAGACTGCGCGCCGCCGCACATCTCTGCGCTCTGCAACAGATTGGCGGCTTGTTCGACATGCGCCAACGTAGACGCTGCGCGCGCAACGTCCAGCAATGCGGAGCGGGGTACCGACAGACCATCGAGTGATAACGCAAAGCTGCGCTTGGTTTCGTCAATAATGGATTCACGGCGCAGGCGGCCAGCAACATCGCTGGAGGTCAAAGCAACGAGCGCTGGTTTTCCGTCCAGCAGAACCGACGTAATGATGACATCAGCGCTTTCAGCCCAGAGGACAAACTGCTTTTCGCCCGACAAAGCGATGTTGTCGCCATCTGCCTTAGCCGTTGCGGTGATATTGAGCAGATCCCAGTCGCCATGCGCTTCCGAAAGCGCAAGTGTGCCAATCGCACCTTCGGCAAGCTTGGGGAGCCATTCGGCGCGCTGTGCCTCCGTACCGCCAGCGATGAGCGCCTGCGCAGCAAGCGTGGATGCGACCAACGGCGAAGCCATCAAATGCCGACCCATTTGTTCCACCACTGGAACGACTTCAGCCATGGTCAGCCCAACGCCATTATGTGCTTCGGGAATGGCAATTGCGGTCCAGCCTAATGCGGCGACCTCAGCCCAGATGTCCGCGTCATAACCCAAGTCGCTTTCCATCAACTTGCGCACGCGGTCGATTGGGGATTTGTCGCGACAAAAAGTCGTCGCCACATCCAGCAACTCAATCTGCTCTTCGCTATATCCTAAGCCAGGCATCTGCATGTCATTCTCTCCTCGCGCCGTTACATTCTCTATGGCGCGAGGCGATGGACAAAATCAAGGCGATTTAACCGAACAGTTAAACCGCACCTTATGCTTGTTCGAGAACCTTTCGGCCCGGACGAACTTTCATCTTGTGACCCGGCTTGGTTGCGAGCGAAATATCCTTCACGGTTTGCATGAACACCCATTCGTTCGTTGCAGCTTGCGGCGTAAGCGCCAAATGCATGTAACCACGGTTGGATGTGTCCACCCAGCGCAGTTCCTGTTTGCTCGCATCAAGCAAACTGCGCGCGACGACGGACGGGTCAGTGAACGGAACCGCGCTTTCAAAGCCCGGCGACGAGACACTGTGGCCGCCAAATTCAACGCCGGCTGGCTTTCCGCCCTCGGGCAAGTCAAAGGCCCAGCCATTGTGGCTGTCACCGGTGATAACAACCAAGTTCGCATCAGCGCGCTGTGCTGCTGACAAAATGCGCGAACGCGCGGCGGGGTAACCGCCCCAATTGTCGAGATTGTAAGGCAAGCCTGCCTTTGTCGCAGCAATACCCTGCCGCACATAGTTTATCGCGCGTTCAGGCGCATTTTGGGGGACCCAATCCATGGCGCTTTCCGGGGTGTAACTATACCCCATGTTCGTTCCGGTTCCCAGCAAGGCCCATGTCGACTTGTCGCCTATCATTGAACGCGAAAGCCATGCTTCTTGTTCGGTTCCGAACATAGTCATGGACGGATCGCGCCACGCCCCGTCGCGAAATTCTGCAAATGCCTTTGCAGGATTTCCAGCGCGCGCCAGGTCACCATGGGAATATGGCTTAGAACGGGCAATTTCGCGCGTGTCAGTGCGGTAATAAGTCGCAAGGTCGCCGATCGCATATTCTTTCCACGGCTGTTCACCGACGGGCAACCATTCGCGCCACACTTGCATGGCGGCATTGCGACGCGCACTCCAGTCACCTTCGTCTACGCTATGGTTCTGCGCGCCACCTTCCCAACTGTCATTCGCTGTTTCATGGTCGTCCGTATTGACGATCATCGGGAAATTGGCATGCAGCGCCTGCAGCTGCTTGTCCGAACGATAGCTTGAATAGCGCAAGCGATAATCCGCCAAAGTCAGGATTTCATCGGCAGGGAAAAGACGCGCCGCAAACTTTGCGCCGCCATCATAACCCCCGCGACCATATTCATAGATATAGTCACCCATGTGCAGCACGAGGTCGATGTCATTGCGCGCCGCGGCATGGCCATAAGCGTTGAATTCGCCAAAGCCCAAGTTCGAGCATGAGAATATGGCGATGTTGAAATTGGACGTTTTGCCGATAGGCAATGTCTTTGTGCGGCCGACAGGGGAAATGCTGCCATCGGGCGCAATGAAACGGAACCAGTGCCATTTGCCGGGCGCGAGATTATCGACCGTAATCTTCACTGTGTGATCGCGCCATGGCCCAGTCACCATTTGGCCACCGCCAGCTATTTTCGAGAAATCCTGGCTTTCGGAAATTTCGACGCGGACTTTGGATGGGCCACCGGTCGGATTTACATAACGCGTCCACAGCAAAACAGAATCGGGGCCAGGCTCACCACTGGCAACGTTATGCGTAAAACCGGTAAGGCCAAGAAGCGTTTGCGCCATGGCGGCTCCGCCCGGTAGCAATAAGCCGCCGATGCCAAATCCAGCGGTTGCCAACAAATGGCGGCGATTGATAAAAAATGACATCCCGTGCTCCCCCGATTATCTGATTCAATGTTGCGTGTATCGCGCTAGTAAACTGCTGTTGCAAGCATGTGACACGGCCGCAAATTATATCTGACGTTAAGACGTCGCCGGCTCACAATTGTGTTCGCAGCGACCATAATTCGGGAAAGGCGCGCTTGGTCACAGTGCTGCTCAAATAGCTGACACCCGCTGTACCACCCGTGCCGGTCTTGCCACCGATGATACGCTCGACGGTCAGGACGTGCTTGTGCCGCCATGTCGCCATGGCATCATCAAGGTCGACAAGCTTTTCGGCCAGCTGGTACAATTCCCAATAGGTGTCAGGGTTGCGATAAACATGCAGAAATGCCGTTTCTACTTCGGGCGAAAATACATGTGCCGTGCTCCAGTCGCGTTCGAGCAACGCGGGCGGTATGTCGAACCCCGCACGCGCCAAGGCGGTGATCGCATCGTCCCAAATACTTGGGTTGGTAAGCGCGTCAGTCATCGCGGCATACGCAGTTGGCCGGTCTTCCTGATATTTCAAAAAGGCAGACGCTTTGAGCCCAAGCAGATATTCCACCGTGCGAAACTGGTCCGACTGAAAGCCCGAGCTTGGGCCAAGCACATGGCGAAACCGCGTATATTCGGACGGCGTCATCGTGGACAGCACATCCCAGCTTAATGTCATCACTGCTTGAATGCGGCTGACCCGTGCCAAGGCTTTATAGGCAGGCACAAGCGCATCGTTGCGGATTTGCGAACGCGCCAGTTGAAGCTCACGGATGATTTGCTTGAGCCAAAGCTCTTTGGTTTGGTGAATGATGATGAACAGCATCTCATCATCCAGGTCCGATTGCGGATGCTGGCAATCAAGCAATTGGTCGAGCGCCAAATATCGCGCGTAGGTCATCGGGGCTTCGGGATCGGGTTTATCGGCCATGCCCTGACCTTAATGTTTCAAATGAAACTATCCAGCCACTTTTCCGCCAGCGCCTCGGCTTCCGCAACGCTGAACGGCGCGTTGCCGAGGCTGAGTTCCAGCCATAAGCCGTCAACCAGCGCAGTCAGCGCCACCGCGGCCAATCGCGGATCCGTAGGCGCGTTCGGGCAGGCGGATATCAGACGCTCCATATCGTGCCGGTTTTCGGCGTAAATCTCGTCATGAATTTGCCCGATTGCGGGCGTCGTCCGCGACAGACTCCAAAAGGCGAGCCATGTCGCGAGCAATGATGGGTCAGCTATGGGTTCCCGAAAACTCGCCGTGATAAACGCCAGCAAGCGGCCACGCGGGTCAGTTTCCGGAACGATTTCAACGGCCGCGTGCATAGCGGCGGCAACGCGTGCGCCCGTCGCCCTGTATGTTTCAGCCACCAGCGCATCAATTCCATCGAAATAGTGCCGCAGCAATCCGGGGGATACGCCCGCTTCCAAGCAAATCGCACGCACCGATGCACCCTGCGCGCCATGCGTCCCCAAACAATGCGCACAGGCCGCAATTAAGGCGTCCCGGCGGGTGTCAGCACTCTCGCGGGTGAAGGCTTGTCGCGCGCTCATCGGGTTGTTATACACTCGTATAACAAGGGGAGCAAGATGTCCGAATCGGACTTACACATAGAACGCGATCATCTGGACGGCTGGAGCCTGCCGGCATGGACTTATGACGATCCTGAATTTGCTGCGCTTGAGGCGGAACGGATTTTCCGCCCCTCATGGCAAGTGGTCTGCCATGTCAGCGATGTCGCCAACAGTGGCGACTGGCATAGCCTCGATTATATCGGCGAAAGCATCATCGTCGTGCGCGGTGCGGACCAAGTGTTGCGTGCATTTACCAATGTCTGCCGCCACCGTGGCAGCCGCCTCGTCGATGGATCAGGCGGATGCGCCAAGAAATTGGTCTGCCCCTATCATGCATGGACCTATGATCTCGACGGCCGTTTAACCGGCGTCCCCGACAGCGCGTCATATCCCACACTCGACAAGGACAAAGCGGGCCTCGTCGCTGTCGACATGGAAATCTGGCACGGCTTTGTGTTCGTCCGCCTTGAAAGCGGTGGCCCGTCGGTTGCCAACATGATGGCGCCCTATGAACATCAGGTCGCGCCCTATCGCTTTGAGGAATTGAAGGCACTTGGCCGAGTGACAATGCGGCCGCGCGACGTGAACTGGAAAAATGTCGGCGACAATTATTCCGATGGTCTTCACATTCCCGTCGCGCACCCCGGCCTCACGCGGCTCTTTGGCAAAAGCTATGGCATAGAGGCCGAGCCACATGTCGATCGCATGTGGGGCGACCTTGTTGACCGGCCATCGGCCAACTGGTCCGAGCGCGGGTATCAGAACCTGTTGCCGCCAGTGCCGCATCTGCCCGCCGCAAACCAGAAACGCTGGCTGTACTTCAAACTGTGGCCGTCAGTTGCCTTCGACATTTATCCAGACCAAGTCGATTTCATGCAATGGCTGCCTACTGGCCCCACCAGCTGTGTCATTCGCGAGATTAGCTATGTCCTGCATGATGACCGGCGCGAAATGCGCGCTGCCCGCTATCTCAATTGGCGGATTAACCGGCAAGTAAATGCCGAGGACACCGTGCTGATCACCCGCGTGCAGCAAGGCATGGCAAGCCAAAGCTTTTCCATGGGGCCGCTGTCCGACAAGGAAGTCTGTCTGAAAAGCTTCTGTCGCCAAATCCGCAACATCATTCCCGAGGCGCGCCTCGAACATCGCCCTGCGCAGGGCTGGAGCAAAAAATGACACAAAAATATGACGCACTCATCATTGGCGCTGGCCACAATGGTCTTGTCTGCGCCTTTTATCTGGCGCGTGCTGGCCTGAAAGTTCGAATTGTCGAGCGCCGCGATGTCGTGGGCGGTGCAGCCGTCACCGAAGAATTCCACCCCGGTTTCCGCAACTCAGTCGCAAGCTACACCGTCAGCCTGCTGCAGCCCAAGGTCATTTCCGACATGAAGCTGGCGGATCATGGCTACCGCGTCATTGAACGCCCGATATCAAACTTCTTACCGCAAGAAGATGGCGGCTATTTGAAACTGGGTGGCGGACTTGAGCGTACACAAGCGGAATTCGCGCGCTTTTCAAAGCATGACGCTGCGGTGCTTCCCGAATATTATGAAATGCTTGAAGGCGTTGCCGACGTGCTGCGCGATCTCGCTCTGAAATCGCCGCCCAATGTTGGTGACGGCATGAAGACGTTGATAGATGCCGCGGTTCAAGGACGCGGGCTGATGAAGCTCAACCTGTCGCAGCAACGCGACGTGCTTGAACTGTTCACAAAATCGGCGCGCAGCTTCCTCGACAGCTGGTTTGAAAGCGAAGCAGTCAAGGCAGCGTTCGGTTTCGACGCCGTTGTCGGCAACTATGCCAGCCCCGATACACCCGGCAGCGCCTATGTTTTGCTCCACCACGTCTTTGGCGAAGTGAACGGCAACAAGGGCGCTTGGGGACATAGCGTTGGCGGCATGGGCGCGATTACGCAAATCATGGCGAAGGTCTGCGTCGCGCTTGGCGTGGAAATCAGCCTTGAAGCGTCGGTATCACGCGTATTGGTTGATGGTGAAAAAGTTGCTGGCGTCCGGCTGGAAAGCGGTGAGGAAATCGTCGCCGACCGCGTGATCTCCAACGTTGGGCCCAAGCTGCTGTACGAACGCATGTTCGACGACACAGACTTAAAACCTGAATTCAAGCGCCGTGTAAAAGGTTTCAAGGCCGGCAGCGGGACGTTCCGTATGAATGTCGCGCTTTCCGAACTGCCCAAGTTTACCTGCCTTCCCGAGGCAGGCGAGCATCATCAGTCAGGTATCATCATTGCGCCGACGCTTGATTATATGGACCGCGCGTTTCTCGACGCAAAGCGCGATGGTTGGTCGCAGAAACCGATTGTCGAAATACTCATCCCGTCGATTATCGATGATAGCCTCGCGCCTGCGGGGCAACATGTCGCCAGCCTGTTCTGCCAGCAATTTGCACCTGAGCTTCCGGATAATGCAGACGGATCCAAACGCGATTGGGATGCCGAAGAGGGCAAGGCGGCCGATCTGATTATCGACACCGTTGAGGAATACGCACCGGGTTTCCGCGCGTCAGTACTTGGCCGACAAATCCTGAGCCCCAAGGGACTCGAACGCAAGTTCGGGCTTGTTGGCGGTGACATCATGCATGGCAATATGAGCCTCGACCAATTGTGGTCAGCGCGCCCGATCTTGGGCCATGGCGCATATCGCGGCCCGCTAAAGGGTCTGTATATGTGCGGTGCAGGCAGCCACCCCGGTGGCGGCGTAACCGGCGCGCCGGGCCATAATTGCGCTGCTGAAATATTGGCCGATCGAGGCATATTGAAACGGATATTCGGCTAACACCCAATGAAAAAGCCGGATCTTTTCAGATCCGGCTTCTCCCCCCTGTCGCTCTTGGCAACAAACCCTATGTCATTAATTTAATGACTGAATTCACATTTTCTTCCGTACAAATTTTTGCACGGAAGAAAAGTGAACAATTGTCAAAAGTCGCGTGAGAACTTCACCCCGATAAGCCGTGGCTTGATGAGTACATCGTAAAATGCACCGCCTGTTGGCGTCGAAGGCGTAACGCCCGTACCGCAAACAGTTTCGAGGCATTGGACGCCCGTGTTGACGACACCGCGTGTGTCAAACAGGTTCGTGGCAAAGGCCTCGATTGCCCATACGTCGTTCTTCACACCAATGGAGAAGTCGGCGGTCGTGTAGGCTCCCAAATTGCCTTTCAACGTATTCTGTGCAGGACGCAAATCGCTTCTACGGCTGCCCGTGTGGTTAACCGCAAACTGCACATGGCCATTCCAGTCAGCGACCGGGAATTCGTAACGCGCAATGGCGTTGCCCTTCACCTTGGCCGTCACAGGAAGACGCGAACCCGATGGTGCAAGCAGCGAATTGCCCGGCGTCGAACAATCAAAGGTCGCGTTTGCGATGGCGCAGAAATCACGACGGGTCTGCGCGTCGTTATAGCTGAAGCCAGCATTCAGGCTGAAGCCGCCATCGCGGAAGCCAGCATCCATTTCAACGCCGCGAATACGGGCAACGCCAGCATTGCGGATTTCCGTCAGGCCGTTTGCGCCCAAGAAGGACAGCTGAATATTATTCCAGTCTTCCTGAAACACCGCGCCGTTCCAGCGGAACGCGCCGAATGTGGTTTTCCAACCCAATTCATAGTTATCCAACTTGTCCGAACCATATGGCGGCAAGGTGCCGCGACGGTTGATGCCGCCCGGACGGAAGCCACGCGACCATGTTGCGTAAAGCAGAACATCATCGTTAACTTTGTACGTTGCGTTCAACTTGTGGATGAAACCCGTATCCGAAGTCGACTTGTCGACATTGGTACAAGGGCTGCCATCGACCAGGATTGGCACCGGCGTGCCGCCCGGATTGGCACGACGGGTCGTGCCATCAGTGTTTAGGCAAGCCGCTTCACCGGTGCGGCTTGAATAGCCTCCCGAATATCCAAAGAAGCCCTGAAGCGAGTTATCGAACTTATAATAACGAAGGCCGCCGGTGAGCGACAGTTTCTCCGTCAGGTCGTAAGTCAATTCGCCAAAGGCCGCATAATCGCGGTCCACACGTTGCTGCTTGGTCAACCAGATATTGCTGTCGGTTCCGGTAACCGTAATGGAATCGGCAATATTGTTGATGATGTAGTTTTGTTCGATGTTGTGCGACTGGCGCTGTGCAAACAGGCCACCGATGAACCGCAACGATGCATCCGCGGGGCTGGCGATACGTAATTCGCCGAAGCTTTTCTTGTAACGATCAATGCCCTGAATATACTGGTTCGGGTTCACGAGGTTCCCGGCATTGTCGTAGAAGTAATTGCCGTATCCAGCGAGCGCATCATAGAAATAGGCATAGTCGGAATAGTCCGATTGCGTTTCTGTCTTACGACGCAAATGTCCGCCCGTGGCGGTGACATCCCACGTTCCGATCTTACCTTCAATCGTCAGCGCTGCCTGAATCCACTTATCGCGGCTGCCTTCGGGGTTATACTGCACAGTCTGCAGATCGCCGTTTGTCTGGCCAGAACGTTCCTGTGCATAGCTGCCTTCAGTATTCTGGACTTGACCCATCAATGTTGGCTTGATGGTCCAATTGTCGTCCAGATCAATGCCCAGCGCCAAACGTGCTCCATAGGTTTCAGCGTCGTTATAATTCTTTTCAACCAACGCGGCATTGCTTTGGCGAATGCCAGAGCTTGCATAGGTGCGTGCACCCTGAATATTGTCGATGTAGCCGCCATCATCACGATACCAGCCAACCAGACGCGCTGCCGCGCCTTCGGCGATAGGCACGTTCAGGAAGCCTTCGTAAATCGAGCCGAAATCGCCATGGGCAACATTGTTGATTTCAACGCCTGCGCTGCCGTAAAATCCGGAAGGATCGGGCGCATTGGTCACTAGCTTCAATGTCCCAGCCATTGAGCTTGCGCCGTACAATGTGCCTTGTGGACCCGCCAACGCCTCAACACGCGCGAGGTCGTAGGCGTGCAAATCAAGCGCGCCCTGAATGGTCGTGATAGGCATTTCGTCGAGATATGTGCCGACCGTCGGCAGCGAGGCCGAGTGGTTGGCGTTTTCACCCGATGCTACGCCGCGGAAATACACCTGCGCAAAACCTGGTCCGCCTTGCTGAATAGTGACCGAGGGGAGAAACTTTACGACATCTTGCAATTCGCTGACCTGCAACTGGTCGAGCTTTTCATTGCCAATGGCGTTGATAGCAATCGGCACGTCTTGCAGATTCTGTTCGCGCTTTTGCGCTGTCACAACGATGACATTGCTGTCCTCGTCTGCGGCTTGTTGCGCCATAACTGGCGCCGCGAAGGCTGTTGATGTCAACAGCAAGACTAAAGCTGTACGTACGTTGGACTTCTGATTATTTAGGCGCATGCAGCGACCCTCCTTGGTTACCCTGAAATAAATAGGCTCCCAATTGCGCGTCCACGCAATATCTTTTCGCTCAATCAGTCGTTTGCATGCAATTTTACACCATTGTGTTGCAACGCAGCAACTATGATGATGCGGGATAAACTTCCCACAGGCTCCCAAGTGCGCGCTTCAACGGCCCAAGATGCGCCTCATAAGGCTTCCATTGGTCAACGCCGTCGCGGTTAATGGGGCGGCGGACCTGCTCGCTCGACGCCGTACGCACGGCACGCTTGTTTTCGTGAAAGTTCAGGCACGCCTCTTCAAAGGGCAGTCCCAGATATTGCAGAAGATTTCGGATTTCCTGCTCCGGATCTTCCAGCAACTGTTCATGAATAACGCGATAAACATAGCTGGGCGCTACCGCATCGAAATGCGCCATCGCCCGCACATAATCCGCATAATATTGGCCCATATGGGCAAGGTCATAGCTAAACGCCTGCCCCTTGGCGAAATGCTGGCGATAGTTGGAAAAGCAGCAATCGAGCGGGTGCCGCCGCGCATCGATGATTTTGGCGTTGGGCAAAATCAAACGGATGAAGGCTAGATAATTCCAGTTGTTGGGCAGCTTATCGATGAAGAATGGCTTGTCGGTTTTGCGCTGAATTCGTGTGCGCTCGATGAATTCCGCGCCAAGCTTTTCTGCATCATCGGCAGATATCGCTACGGTGGCATCAATCCAGTCTGCCCCCCGCCCTTCGCGCAGCGCCATGGCAGGAATGTCGGGCAATTCCATCGTCCCTTCAACCATTGAGTGGCTCGCAAGGATTTGCTCAATCAGCGTCGAGCCAGCACGCGGCATGCCGATAATGAATATGGGATCGCGCGCCGTGTGCCCCTGCCCTACGCGCGCTTCCCAAAATGGAGCGGTAAACTGCGTCGCGATTTTGTCCACCTGGGTGCTTACGCTTTGCGGATCATAACTCAGCTCCGCACTGCGCAGCGCGTTGCCTTGGGCATAATGGGCAAAGGCGGCGACATGATCCCCGCGCTCCTCGATCGCCTTACCAAGCGCAAAATGAAGGTGAAATGCGTCTTCCGATACCAGCCCAGCCGACGTTAGCGCGGTCTCCATTGCCGCAACATCATCGTCCGAAAATTGGTAGGTCTTTAAATTCGCAAGGCTCCACCAAACTTCGCCCAGCGTGGGTTCTACTGATATGGCGTGGCGATATGCCGCAACACTTTCGTTCTGATTGCCAACGGTTTTGAGCATATGGCCATAGCTCATCCACAATTTTGCATGATCGGGAAACCGCGCTGTCAACTCCTGATACAGCGCAATGGCCTCTTCATAGCCGCCAATCCGGCCGAGTGCCGCAGCCTTCAAATTTTGCTGGACCGGATTGTCGCCTTCTTCAGCGAGCACGGCATTGAGATGCTCCAACGCCTCGGGAAAACGGTTTTGTTTATATAGCACTGTAGCCAGATTGGCGCGCGCCGCGCCGAAGTCCGGCGTCAGCTCAAGCGCCCGGCAAAGCAGCGCCTCGCTATCTTTCAACCGGCCGACACGCGCCGCCAATTCCGCCATCATGCGGATGGCAGCAACATCGGTTGGTGCATCGCGCAAATGACCACGCAACAGCGGCTCTGCTTCTTCCAACCTGTTTTCGGAAAGCGCGGTGGCCGCCGCCATGAGATTCGGATTGCGCAAAGCAGCTTCGATGGCGGGGCGTGCAGATGGTTGGTTCATTGCGGACGGTCTATGCGATGAAGTGAAACTTTTGAAGCGGCCAATTCATCTGGCGTATCAATGTCGCGCAGCATGCCTTCAGGCGCAGCTAGCCGTGTCGCGTTGGCCAAAATATGCCGCGCGCCAGCGTCGCCGGCTGTCGCCAGCAAATCCGGCCAATATGAACGCGGAAATATCGCAGGTGGCATCGGCTGGTGACCGTCAAACGATGCAACCACATCATCGCTGCACGCGGCGATCAGCGCCTCTATATAAGAGGCATGCACGATTGGCATATCAGCGAGCGCGATAAGCAAAGCTTCCGCATCTGTTTTTGTCGCTGCTTCGACCGCCAGATGAAGCGAACCGGATAGCCCACGGTCGGGATGAGGGTTTTCTGTAATATCAAAGCCCAGCCGCGCGTAAACTGCGGCAATAGCCGCCTTGGGCTGACACACCGCAACATGCGCTGCTGCTTCAATCCCTATTAGTGCATGCGCAGCATGCGACCCAAGCGGCGCACCTTCGAAATCCGCCATCAACTTATCAGAACCAAAACGCCGCGCATTGCCAGCCGCCAGCAGGACAATCGCGACGTCCTTAGCTTGCATCAACGTAGCCCGTGGTTGAACGCGCGGATCATGCCGCCAGCGATGGAAAGCGCGATTTCGGGGGCGCTGATGGCGTTAATCGCGACCCCCGCTGGACCTTCAATCCGCGCGCATTGCGCTGCGCTAACACCCGCCGCCGAGAGCCGCGCGAGGCGTGCCTGATGCGACCGGACTGAACCCAACGCAGCGACATAGGCTGCCGGGCTAGCCAGCGCAGCAACCAGCGCAGGGTCGTCGATTTTGGTATCATGGCTAAGTGTAACAATCGCGCTTCGAGCATCAGGCGCAAAGGCCTTGACCGCGTCGTCGGGCCAGCGGTCATCCAACCGGATGCCGGGAAAGCGCTCGGCTGTTAAAAAACGCCCACGCGGGTCGCACAATGTGACATCGACACCCTGCGATGTCGCAATAGCGGCAAGGGCCGCGGCAATTTCGACAGCTCCCACAATCAGCAATCGGCGCGGCGGATGGTAAACATTGACGAAGCCAGCACTGGACTCATTTTCCAACAACGTGCTTCGGCCTGTTTCCAGATCGGTAACAACCGACAGCGCCGCGCCCGCAGAGCGCGCCTCCATGATGTCGGCAAACAGATGCGCAGGAAAACCATCGGCTGACACGGGCTGCACCAGCACCTGAATATCCCCGCCACAGGGCAGTCCCACTTCCCACGCCGCATCGTCGGCAACGCCGTATCGGCGCAGCACAGAGGCCTCGCCTGCCAAAACCATTTGCGCCCGTTCAAGAACATCGCCCTCAACACAGCCGCCGGAAACCGAACCTACAAAGCGCCCGTCGGCATGCACAAGCATATGGGTGCCAACGGGGCATGGCGCGGATTTCCACGTTTCAACCACCGTCGCAATCGCCATACGCGCGCCGGCCCAGTCGATTGCGGCGGCAAGGATACGGTCGTGGTTGGCGCTGCCCATTGTCATAGGCAATGCGCTAGCAAAGAGGCCGAAGCGTTGCTATATGAAACGCATATTTGGGTGGGAGCTTATTTGCATGGCAATTCAGACGTCAATCAACGGCAAGCCGGTGGCACTTTCGGCAGAGCCCGACACCCCGTTGCTATGGGTCATCCGCGAAGAGCTTGGTTTGACTGGCACAAAATTCGGCTGCGGCATTGCAGCCTGCGGGGCGTGCACCGTTCATGTTAATGGCGAACCCGCACGTTCGTGCAGCGTTCCCGTGAGCGAAGTCGCGGGCAAATCGATCACCACCATCGAAGGCCTGAAATCTGCGGACGGTACGCTCCACGCCGTTCAACAAGCATGGATTTCTGCGCAGGTGCCACAATGTGGCTATTGCCAGTCAGGTCAGATTATGGCGGCGGTCGCGCTCATTGAAAAAACGGGCAGCCCAAGCGATGCACAAATTGACGAGGCGATGACGAACATCTGCCGCTGCGGTACATATCCGCGGATTCGCAAGGCCATTCACGCCGCGACTGGACAAGCAGCAAAAGCCTCTAAAACTGCAGAAGGAGCGGCATAATGGCTGACAACCCCACAGCTGAAATGCAGCCAGCCGCGCCAGCAAAGCGCAAGGGCGTCAAACGCCGCGCGTTCCTCATTGGCGGTGTCGCCATCGTCGGCGCTGGCCTGTTCGGCATTTCCATCGCCGACAGCAATGCTTCCAAGGCGGCCAAGGCGCGCGTTGAAGGCGAAGGCGGTCACAGCTTTGCCACATGGCTGAAAATTGGTGAGGATGACGTCATCACCATTTACTCGCCGCATACCGATATTGGTCAGGGGTCGAACACCGGCCTTGCGCAAATGCTGGCCGAAGAACTGGATGCGGCGTGGGATCAGGTACGGGTTGTTTCCGCACCAGCGGAATCGGCATTCGCCAATGTTGGACTGGGGCGCGGTTTTCTTGCCGACATGACCGGACAGCCAGCCATCATTAACGGCATCCCGCAATCATTTCTCTCGTTCATTGCGCGGCAAATGAACCTTCAAATTACTGGCGGCTCATCAGCGTTGCGCTTCACGGGTCGGATGACGTTTCAGAATGTCGGTGCAGCCACGCGGCTGGCATTGGTTGAAACAGCGGCCAAGCGGCTCAATGTTCCGGCGGCGGAACTGACGACGCAGGACAGCCATGTCATCCATGCGAAATCCGGACGTTCGTTGCGCTATGGCGAACTGGCCGCCGAAGCTGCGACATTATCGCTTGATAACGCGCCGAAGTTAAAAGACCCTTCGCAGTACCGGCTTGTTCGCCAATCGATGCAGCGGCTCGATATTCCAGCAAAGGTCGATGGCAGCGCGCAATATGGCATGGACTTCTCAGTCCGTGACATGCGCGTCGCAACGATCATGGCCGCGCCCGTGCGTGGCGGCAAACTCATTTCTGTGGACACCGCGCCAGCTTTGGCTGTCAAAGGCGTGCAGAAAGTCATCAAGCTGGATGATGCCGTTGCTGTAATCGGCACGGGCTATTGGCCCGCCATTTCGGGCCTGCGTGCCTTAAGCCCACAGTTTTCCGACGGCGGCAATGGCGGCATCTCGACCGCGTCCATTTTCAAAGCGCAGGACGACCTGATTGCCAAGGGCGAAGCTGATGGCGAAGCTGGCGACGGTGATGTGCAGGCCGGACTTGGCGCAAAGCCGATTGAAGCGAAATATCAGGTTCCGTTCCTGCACCACGCGATGATGGAGCCTTTTGCCCTCACCGCCCATTTCAAGGACGGTAAGCTCAACCTTTGGGGTGGCATGCAGGCCCCGCTTGCAACCAAGATGATGGCTGTTGAGGTATCCGGCCTAGACGCGGACAATGTCACCTTCCACCCCATGATCATCGGTGGCAGCTTTGGCCGCCGTTTGCCCATGTATATGGAAATTGTTGGCCAAGTCACAAAGCTTGCGATGCAATTGCCTTATCCGGTCAAGCTTATCTGGAGCCGCGAAGAAGAAGTCGCGCAGGGCGCGTATCGCCCGCAAAGCTCAGCTGCGTTGAAGGCGTCATTGACCAAAGAAAAGCGCATAGCCGCATATCGCAACGATTATGCCCAACCCGAAAGCGCCGAGGCGGAGACGGTATTTCCATACACCCTTTCCGCGGTATCGCGTCGGCACTTTGCCCATGTTTCGAACCAGCAAACGGGCGCATGGCGTTCGGTTAACTCTACGCAGCAGGGCTTTTACAATGAAAGTTTTATGGACGAGCTCGCCAATGCAGCAGGCGAAGACCCGGTCGTGTTTCGCCGCAACCATCTGAAGGCCGGATCGCGGCATTTGCGCGTATTGGACGAAGTTGCCGCACGCAGCGGCTGGGGCTCACCCCTTCCTGCCGGAACTGGTCGCGGCGTTGCACTGGTCGAAAGCTTCAAAACCATAGTGGCGCATGTGGTCGAGGCGTCCGTTGGTGAAGACGGCATGCCAAAGGTGCATAAGGTCACAACCGTCGTCGACGCCGGAAGCATCGTCAATCCCGATGCCGCCATGGCGCAGATTGAAGGTGGCACCATCATGGGGCTCTCGTCCGCCATTGGCGAGGCAATTACCCTTGAAAAGGGCGCCGTTCAGCAAAGCAACCTAAGCGATTATCCTTTGTTAAAAATGGCAGGTGCGCCTTTGGTGATGGATGTCCATTTCCTCAACAGTGGTGCGGATATGGGCGGCATCGGCGAACCCGGGGTTCCTCCCGCAGCACCTGCCCTCGCCAATGCGTTGTTCGCAGCCACCGGCAAGCGCGTCCGCAACTTGCCCATCATGACTCAAGCGAAAGCATAATTTGCCGCACGCACGGTTGCTAAAGCCAACGGACAATCTGGAAATCGCCGAGACATTGGCGCGAGCCTTCCAGAACGAGACCGGATGGAGCTATGTCATTCCAGACGCAAAGCTGCGTGCGCAGCGGCTTGCTGGCGTGTTCCATCTGTTCTTGCGCGACGAACATCGCAAAGGCGCGGTTTACGGAACGGATGGCATCGAAGCCGTGACCCTATGGCGCGGCCCCGGAAATGCGCGCGATACGATGTTTGATACCGCCCGACTGCTTGTTCCATTCCTCCAGCAGCTGCGCTTTTCGATCTTTCGTGGTCTGGAGGTGTCCGACCTGATCGAAAAGCATCTACCAAAAGAACCCGTCTGGTATTTGCATTATGCTGGATGCGACCCCGCACATCAGGGGAAGGGTTTCGGCGGCGCGGCCATTCGTGCAGGGTTGGAACGCGCAGATGCTGATGGCTTACCGGCCTATCTGGAAACCGCCGACGAGCATAATATCGCACTGTATCAAAGCTTTGGTTTTGCCATCAAGCACAGCTGGCAAGTCCCCGAAGGCCCGCAATTTTGGGGCATGCAACGCCCCGGCAAGACCCGCCACTAATCGCCGGAAGCACCCTCAATCGCTGAAGTCCTTGCCCTCCCACAAAAAGCGGCGTAGCCTCCTCGCACGCACCAGGTCTGCGCGAGAGCGTGGATAATAGGGAAGCCGGCGGAAATCCGGCGCTGTTCCCGCAACTGTAACCGGCGAGCTTTTGCTCCAATTGCCACTGGGGAAACGGGTAACCGTGAAACTGGGAAGGCGGAACAAAGGCACTGACCCGGGAGCCAGGAGACCTGCCTGATTGCGGTTTGTCCTTTGTGCTTGCGGGACACTGGCGCAATCGGGGTTTTCCTCCGCGTGACGACATTTTGTTGGACGTCATGCGAAGGAGATAAATCCATGACCTTTTTAAAATATACGGCTGCAACGCTTGCGCTGCTGCCAACGTCTGCATTCGCCGATGAGCCAGAAGACGTCATCGTCGTAACCGCTAGTGGATTTGAACAATCACGTTCCGAAACCGGACAAGCCATTGATATCGTTGACCGCGAACGGCTCGACCAATTGCAAAGCGCAACCATCGGCGACGCCCTGCAAACCGTGCCCGGTGTTACCGTTGCTGCGCGCGGCGGCCTCGGCAGCCAGACAAGTGCGTTTCTGCGCGGAGGCAACAGTTCGCAGACGCTGGTCCTTATCGACGGCGTGCGGATCAATGACCTCACGAGCCCCAATGGTGCGTTTGACTTTGGCCCGCTGATGACGGGCAACATCGGTCAGGTGGAAGTGCTACGTGGCCCAAACTCGATTATCTGGGGCAGCCAGGCAATTGGGGGCGTGGTCAACATCCAGTCGTTTGCACCGGTTGATGGCTTCGAAGGACGCTTGGGTGCAGAATATGGTGCTGCCGACACCAAAAGGGTCAACGCCAACATCGCTGGAACCAGTGGCCTATTGGAAGGTAGTTTTGGCGGGTCTTATGTCGACAGCCGTGGAATTTCTGCACTCGCAGGCGGAACCGAGCGCGATGGCTTTGAAAATTTCGCGGGCAATGGCAGGTTGAAATTCAACATCAGCGATGCGTTCAATCTCGATTTCCGCGGCTATTATAACCGTGCAACCGTGGAATATGACTCCGCCTTTGGTATCGGCGCGAATGCCCTGCCCGTTACTCGGAACCGGCAATTTGTCGGCTATGTCGGGGCGAACTTCGTTGCGTTCGATGATCGCATGCAAAACCGCATTGCCTATACGCGCACTGACTTAAGGCGGCTTGGTACCGATCCGGTGGTATTCAGCTTCAACAACTTCACTGTCCGTGGTAGCATCGACCGCGCTGAATATCACTCCGCGTTTGACATAAACGACGCCCTGACTCTGGCCGCTGGATTGGAGTATGAGCGAACGTTCGCCAGCACATCCTTTGAGGGGGCTGCAGCCGATATCGCACGCAACCATGTCACCAGCGGCTTTAGCCAGATTATCGTGCGACCCTTCGCTGGGCTGACGGTGACAGGCGGGGTCAGGCACGACCAATATAGCGATTATGGTGGGCAAACGACATTGGGTGGCAACATTGCCTTCACCCCCAATGATGGCCACACCATGTTGCGGGCCACATATGGCGAAGGCTTCCGCGCCCCGACGCTCAGCGAAGGCCAGCCACCCTATGGCAATCCGGATTTAAGGCCCGAAACCGCGCGCAATTTTGACCTTGGCTTCGAACAGCAAATGTTGGACGGAAAAGCGCGATTTTTCGCGACCTATTTCAACCGGCGCAGCACTGACTTAATCGCGTTTTCCTTTGCGACATTTCAGTCCGAAAATATCGACCGCGTGAATTCAACGGGGTTGGAAGCTGGCTTCAACCTCAATCCCACCGACCGATTGGACATTCGCGCAAGCTACACGCTCGTCGACGCTGTTAACCGGTCTGCGGGTGCCAATTTCGGCAATCGACTGGCATTGCGGCCCCAGCATAGCGGCAGCTTGACCGTCGACTGGCGAACGCCGCTTGGTCTATCGGTCGGAAGTAGCGTTCTGCTTATCGGGGATAGCTTCGACAACGCGTCGAACAGCGTACGTATCGATGGCTATGCGTTGGTCGGGCTACGGGCATCATTGCCCATCAATGACAGGCTTGAGCTTTATGGCCGCGTCGATAACATCTTCGATGTGCAGTATAATGTCGTGGCAGGATATAACAGCTTCGGTCGCAATGCCGCTGTTGGCGTCAGGGCCAAATTCTGATGCGAATCGGTTGGTGCATCTTGCCTGCATTGGCACTGGCCGGATGCGCCAACCAAGCCGCAATTGCGCCCGGCGGTATAGTCTCGAACAATCCGTGCATTGACGCAGTGCTGGCCGAAATTGCGCTGCCCGGCCAGGTGACGGCGGTCAGCAATTATTCGCACGATCCCGACAGCGCGTCGGCGCCTTTATCTTGGTCAATGCAATACCCCGCCATTGGCGCGAGCGCAGAGGAGTTGCTCTTAGCCCGCCCGAAATTGGTGCTTACCGGCAATCTGGCATCGTCGGGTGCGAACGCCGTGCTGGCGCGCGCCGGGATTAAAACCGTGGCTGTGGGTGTAGCGCCAACGATAGCAGAGGACATCGGGCAAATCCGAACGCTGGCGAAAGCCGTTGGCAGAGTGGAGGCGGGCGAAAAACTGATTGCGCGCATAGAAAATGCATTGCCCAAACCCGCTGAGGCCGGGCCGCAGGTTTCAGCAGTGATCTGGCAAAATGGCGGGTTTGTTGCCGGGAAAGGCACCTTGCAGGACGAACTGTTGCTGCGTCACGGCTTTCGCAACGCAAGCGCCGAATATGGGCTGGCATCATGGGGTATATTGCCGCTGGAAACCCTTATGCGTAATCCGCCGACGGTCATCTTCATGCCAACGGGTGCGCATGGCGAAGACGCACGATCGCTCACCGCGCGGCAAAGATTATTGCGCCATTTGGGTGACCGGACGCAAATCATCGATTTTCCAGACAAGCTTTTATTCTGCGGGGGACCGACCATCCTTAAAGTATCCGCCATCTTGTCCAAGACACGGGCGTCACTGAACGCTCGCGCGAGCGGAGGTGGCCAATGACGTCGCGTTCCATGACTGGTCTGTTGCTGCTACTCACGCTGGTGGCGTTCCTGCTTTCACTTATGGCCGGCAAGGTCTGGATATGGCCGACGTCCTGGACAGCGGATAATGCCGACGGCTGGATTTTCGTTGAGTTGCGCCTACCCCGCGCGCTGCTTGGGCTTTGCATTGGCGCAGTTCTTGGGCTTTCGGGCGCTGTGCTGCAGGGCTATTTGCGCAATCCACTTGCCGACCCAACTGTTCTCGGCGTTTCCGCGAGCGCTGCTTTGGGCGGCGTCCTGGCGATCTTCTTGGGCATCAACCTTGTGCCATTTGGCCTATTCGGCTGCGCGATGGTTGGTGCTGGAGCCAGCATCCTTTTGCTGTTGGCGATAGCGCGCGGTGGCGGACCAATCGGGTTCATATTGGGCGGCATGGTGCTGTCCACGCTGGCGGGTGCATTGACGGCCTTCGTCATCAGCATTGCGCCGAACCCGTTTGCTGCCAGTGAAATCATCAATTGGCTGATGGGTGCGCTGACAGACCGGTTGATGGAAGATGTCTTCACCGCGCTGCCGTTCATGGTCATTGGCGCGCTGCTGTTGTTGACGACGGGACGCGCGCTGGATGCGCTGACCTTGGGCGAGAATGGCGCAAAAAGCCTTGGCGTGGATCTGTTCCGGTTGCAGTGGATCATCGTCCTTGGTGTTGGTCTGTCGGTTGGCGCATCGGTAGCGGTGTCTGGCGTGGTCGGCTTTGTCGGGCTTATCGTCCCGCACCTCATACGCACCTTTTACGGCGAACAACCCTCCGGCATTTTGGTGCCATCGGCGCTCGGCGGTGCGATATTGACGCTGACTGCGGACAGCCTCGTGCGGCTTATACCCGGCCCTGGAGAAATGCGGCTTGGCATTGCCATGGCGGTCCTTGGCGCGCCGTTCTTCCTGCTGCTGCTCTTACGCTATCGCAAGGGTCCAGCATGACCCTGAATATCCAAAATCTCGCCTTTACACATGGCAGCGCGCCGACGCTGCACGAGATCAATGCCACGTTTGAAGCGGGTAGACTGAGCGTAATTCTTGGTCCCAATGGTGCAGGCAAATCCACATTGCTGGCCTGCCTTGCTGGCCTGCTAAAGCCGAACAAAGGCATAGCAAATCTTGGCGATGAACGCATCATAGGCATGCCCGCAACGTCGCGGGCAAAGCGCATCGGATTGCTGCCCCAAGGCGCTGAAACCCATTGGGCGATCACCGCAGAGGCGCTGGTTGCGCTTGGCCGCATACCGCACAGGCGCGGTGCAGGTCCATCGGCCGATGACCGCAGGGCCGTGTCCGCAGCGATGCGCGCAACCGCAACTGAAGGTTTTGCGCACCGGCCGATTACCCAGTTATCCGGCGGCGAACGCGCGCGCGTTCTGCTGGCGCGTGTGCTTGCGGGTGAGCCGGAATGGATCCTCGCGGACGAACCTCTGGCCAACCTCGACCCCGGCTATCAACTCGATATCCTTGACCTGTTGCGACATCAGGCGCGCGACGGAAAGGGCGTCGTCGCGGTTCTGCATGATTTGCACCACGCAGTGCGCTTTGCGGACCATGTCGTGCTTCTGCATCAAGGTTCAGTCTTTGCGCAAGGTGCAGTCGATGATGTCATCACCGCGCAAAACCTCGCCACTGTATACGGGATTGACGCGCTCCTTTCCAAAGACGAGGAAGGTGCAACCCAGTTGTTGATCAAAGGCAAGATGCGCTCATGAAATATGCTCTCCCCATATTCGCCCTGCTTCTTTCGGGATGCGCCACTACGGTTATGCCGCCGCAGGTTGCCCCGCAAAGCGCGCAGGAGGCGTTGCGCCCTTATTATGACACGCTGGATGTCAAGCTGCCCAAGGCACCGGCCAATCCCGCATTATCTGCGGACGCGGTGATCACCCGTTTCGCATTCGGCAGCTGCGTCAACGAAAACCGCGATATGAAATTTTGGGACGTGATTGCTGCGCAAAATCCGCAGGCGTTTCTGTTGATTGGCGACAATGTTTATGGCGATACACGCCCGACAAATGGCGCCGACATCCCGACGCTGGCCGCGAGTTATAAGAAGCTCAGCAGCCGCGTTGAATTCGACCGTTTCCGGCGCAGTGTCCCCATGATGACCACATGGGATGACCATGATTATGGCGCCAATGACGCAGGGGGATCCTTTGCGTTCAAGGAATGGGCCGAGAAGACATACGAAACCTATTGGGGCGCGTCTGACGAAGTGCGTGCACGCCCCGGCGTATATGAAAGCCGCATCGTCGGCCCAGAGGGAAAGCGCGTCCAGTTTATCATTCTGGATGCGCGGTTCTTCCGTTCCGACCTTGCGACCATGCCGTATCGCGATCCAGCGCCAGCGCTCGGTTGGTATATTCCGAATATGGACCCCAAAGCGACGGTGCTTGGCGCTGCGCAATGGGAATGGTTGGCACAGGAACTGGCCAAGCCAGCCGACCTGCGTTTCATCATTTCATCAACGCAGGTGATTACCGACGCGCATAATTTCGAAGGCTGGACCAATTTCCCGAAGGAGCGTGACCGCCTATACGCTTTGCTGGGGCAAAAGGGCGTCAATAATGCGATTTTCCTCTCCGGCGACCGGCATTCAGGCGGCTTTTATAAGACCAATGCGCCGGGCCTTTCCAAACCGCTTTGGGACTTTACCTCAAGCTCGCTTAACCTGGCCTTTGGCAAAGGTGATGGCGGTGACCGCGAACCTGATCCAAGCCGGACAGGTGGATTTTGGGGCATTGCAAACTTCGGTCAAATCGACATTGATTGGGCCGCAAAAAAGGTCGTGATGACATTGCGCAAGGATGATGGCAGCGTCATCGAAACGCAGGTTGCTAATGCGATTGATTGATCGCTGAATAATCAACAGCAGCAACCTTTTCCATCACTGCATCGCGGATAGCGACCGCGGTAGCCAGCGGCAGTGCGATCATCTCCATCGTCCCGCCAGCGATACCGAAACGAAGCGATGCAAGACCCTGCCGCCGCGATATGGGGCCTTGCGCGATTTCAACGGTTTGCACCTTTACCTGAGGCGCAATGGTCATCTGTTGCCGCCACCAGCCGCGCTTTAAATATAGCTGATGGTCATCCAACCCGAAACGGTACTGCCGCCAGTCGAACCAGAAAAGCGCGCCGGGAAGAACCAGTAACAGCAGCAACAATGTCGTGCGGCTAAGGGGCGCATCCGCGAAGACCACAAGCGCGGCCATGCCAGCCAACACCACAGGCACGATGAACAAAAGCTGCGTGAGCCAATATTTGACAGCGCCTTTCTGCAAGCGTTCGTCACCATCGGGCGCGGCGATTGTTGCGGCTTGTGCGATGCGCCAGACTTCGTCCAGTGTCGCGAAAGGCGCGGCGACATAGTTTGTTTCGTCCTTGCTATCCTGCGCGAGACTGACAAATTTCAGGCTATGCCAACCACGGCGTTTCCGGAATGGACCCGTTTGCACAACCGCCGCCTGCACCCTGTGCGTGGGCATGATAACGTCAGTGAGTGTAAGCAGCCCCCGCCGACGTCGGAAACCCTTGGCGGTCTGGTCAAGCCGGAAACCATGCTCGCGTAACCACGTGCGGACAACGCCGGTCGCGAAGCCAATCAGTATCAGGCTGGCGATGGCGCCGAAGGCCAAAATCAGTTGTGCGAACAAGCCAACGCCGTTGATCTGGTTAACACTCACGCCGCGCTCTTCAGCCAGACCGATCCAATGTTTGAAATCCCAAAAGTCAAAAGGCAGCAAGAAATCAAACTGCTGCGCAAGACCGCCAAGAACCGCAAAAATCACGAGCGAAAAGGAATAAAGGCCAAAGACGAACACCCGCTTTCCATCCATCGCGAATATCGGGTGCGCATCTTCTTCAACATGCGCTGGCGCGTCTGCCGGAACCGAAACGGCCAATCCAGCCTTACGCGACCGGATGAGCGCCCGCAGCCGGTTTGCCTCCTCCAACGTCACAAAGCTGAGCTTTGCGTCGTCCCCATCGCCGCCACCGGTTTCAAACTTGACCTCACCCAAACCCATCATGCGGGCGAGCGGTTTTTGTTCAATGCTGACGTCCTGGATCCGCTCATAAGGTATTGAGCGCGCGGTTCGGTTCAATATGCCCTTCTCGACCCGAATATCATGTTCGCCGACGAAATATTGAAACCGCAGCCACGCCAACCAGCGAAAAAACACACTGAGTATCAGGACCGCCGCGATGACGATGGGAATGAGGACCGGATTGTTGGCTTTTCGAACACCGAAGATTGCGGCAACCATCGGAAACACCAACTGCGGAAGCCCCGAGACAAAGCTCACCAGCAAACCACTAATATGCAGCCTTTCGCCCGCCACGGCCGGAGTTACCTCCTCCGCCAAAGGAACGTTTTCGCTCATTATGCGTCCTGCCGAATAGCGGCGCGAATGGCCTCTCGCATCGCCAACGCGTCGGCATTGGCCAGACCGGGCAAGGCGACTTTGCTGTTATGGTTTCCCGCCGTGTGCACCGTCAGCGTTGCCAAGCCATAACGCCGGTCAATGGGGCCTTGGTCGACGTCAATATGCTGGATGCGCCCGAACGGGACGATGGTGTCACGATAAAACATGTAACCGCGCACGATGCGCAGCCGGTCGGTCCCCATGTCATAGCCCCAATGTCGGTATTTGCGCGCAGGCACAACGAAGGCGACAAAGGAATATAACAACAGCATCGGCACGGTGAAACTGCCCGGAGGGGCGACTTGCGCGACCTCAAGCGCGCCTGCGCCAATGACAAAAGGCAGCAATCCAATCGCTGTCGCGATACGCGTAGTGGTCACGAAGGCGGGGTCCAGCGGGGTGAGTTCCGTCGCGATGTTTTCAGTCATGAACCTGATATGCGCACGCTGTGTTGCATTGGCAAGACGGTTAACGATTCTCCTCCCGCACGGCGAGAGCAAATATTAACGCGCCAGCGCGGCGTTCGCTTCGTCCACCAGCTTGGCGATAATGTCGACCACGGGCCGTTCGACATGGACCATGCCAACCGACTGGCCAGCCATGACCGAGCCATATTCAACGTCACCGTCAATCACGGCGCGGCGCAATGCCCCTGCCCAATATTTCTCGATCTCAAGCTGCGCCGTTTCCATGTCGATTTCACCGCGATCAAGCATTGCGGCAACCTCGACCTGTTTCTTGGTGAACTCCTCGGTGCCCTTGTTCTTCAGCGCGCGGACAGGAATTACGGGCAAGCGCGGGTCAATCTGGACACTCGCAACAGCATCGCGGGCGTTGGCGCGCAGGAACGCAGCCTTGAAATTGGGATGGGCGATGCTTTCATGCGCGCAGACAAAACGCGTGCCCAACTGCACACCAGCCGCGCCCATTTCAAGATAGCTCGCCACTGCCCCGCCGCGCGCAATGCCGCCAGCGACGAAAATGGGAAGTTGCTCGCCAAGTTCTGGCAATATTTCCTGCGCCAACACGCTGGTCGCCACTGGTCCAATATGCCCGCCTGCCTCACTGCCTTCGATGACCAGCGCGTCAACGCCGGACCGTGAAAACTTTTTCGCGAGCGTTAGCGCAGGCGCAAAGCAAATGACCTTCGCGCCAAAATCCTTAATCGCCTCAATACTACCTTTGGGCGGGAGTCCCCCTGCGAGCACCACATGGCTGACATTATGCCGCGCGCATATGGCAATCAGATCCATAATCTGCGGATGCATGGTGATCAGGTTCACACCGAACGGCTTGGAAGTCATGGCTTTCGTTGCCGCAATCTCCGCATCGAGCAATTCCGGCGTCATCGCCCCGCATGCAATGACCCCAAAACCACCAGCGTTGGAAATCGCGGAAACGAGGTTCCGCTCCGAAACCCAAGACATCGCCCCACACATAATGGCGACGTCGCAGCCGAGAAAGTCCGTGCCGCGTTGCATGAGGTGTGTGAGTTTGGTCATAGCGGTCTCTTATCGGTCGCCAGTTGGCAATGAAAGCGGTTTACTCCGCATCCAACCCATAAGCGGTATGCAGCACACGCACAGCCAGCTCAGTCTCATCCTCATCAATCAATACAGACACCTTAATCTCGGAGGTCGAGATCGCCTGAATATTGATCTTGCGGTCGGCCAGTGAGCTGAACATCGTTGAGGCGACCCCTGCGTGGCTTTTCATGCCGACGCCGACGACGGAGATCTTGGTCACCTTTGTGTCGGGGATGAGGCGGTTGTAGCCGATGGCGTCGCGGCGGTTTTCCAATATGTCGGTGCAGCGCACGAGGTCCGCCTGCGGGCAGGTAAAAGTGACGTCGGTTTCGCCTTTGTCGCGGCCAACGTTCTGAATGATCATGTCGACGTTGATGTTCGCATCGGCAAGCGGCGAGAAGATATTCGCCACCGCGCCGGGACGATCGGGCACGCGTGTGAGGGTAATCTTCGCCTCATTCTTGTCGGCGGCAATTCCGGTGATCAGTTGGCGTTCCACTTGATACTTCTCCAATTCTGCGTCGGTCACAATCATCGTACCGGGGATACTGTCAGCGTCAGGCGCGCTTTCATCTACGAATGAAGACAGCACCTGAACGCGCACGCCTTCCTTCATCGCAAGGCCAACCGAGCGGGTCTGCAAGACCTTCGACCCGACGGATGCCAGTTCAAGCATTTCTTCGTAGGTCACGGCCTTCAGCTTGCGGGCGCGGGCCACGATGCGTGGGTCAGTGGTGTAAACGCCATCGACGTCGGTGTAGATATCGCAGCGATCTGCCTTCACTGCAGCGGCCACCGCGACAGCCGAGGTATCAGACCCCCCGCGCCCCAAGGTGGTGATGCGATTGTCGTCGGTCAGTCCCTGAAATCCGGGAATGACAGCAATGTTTCCGGCCTTCATCGACGCCAGCAATTCGTCGGTATCAATCGAACCAATGCGTGCTTTTGCATGGGCGCCGTCTGTATGGATGGGCATTTGCCAGCCAAGCCAGCTGCGCGCTTCGCAACCAAGCGCCTGCAAAGTGATGGCCAGCAAACCGGCGGTAATCTGTTCGCCAGCGGCGACCACCACGTCATATTCAGCGGGATCGTATAGCGCATTTGCTTCACGGCAAAAGTTAACGAGGCGGTCCGTATCGCCCGCCATCGCGGAGACGACGACGGCGACTTCGTCACCACGTTCGGCCTGACGCTTCACCAATTGCGCGACACGGCGGATACGTTCGGTTCCGGCCATAGACGTGCCGCCAAATTTCATTACAATGCGGGCCATGAAAACCTTGAATAGTCGCTATATTACAATCGTGGGTCCTGATAAGGACAGGATATGACAAACGCAAGCTCAGCAACGACAATAAACGCTACGGAAGCTGCCCATTTCGGTGGCTTGGCGGCCGAATGGTGGGACCCAAAGGGTTCAAGCGCCATGCTCCACCGCCTCAATCCCGTGCGCCTTGGCTTCATTCGCGCCGCTGTCGACGCGCATTTTGGTGGCGATGGCAAAGCGCGCTATCCACTCACGGGCAAGTCTGCGCTTGATGTTGGCTGCGGTGCCGGGCTGCTCTGTGAACCACTTGCGCGCATGGGGGCAGATGTCACGGGCGTTGATGCCGCGCCGGAGAATATTGAAGCGGCAACCGCGCATGCGGCACTGTCGGGACTGCCCATCACCTATCGCGCAGGCGAAATCGCCGCACAGGGCCTTGGCCAGTTTGACGTCGTTTCATCGATGGAAGTCATCGAACATGTGAACGATCCCGCGGTGTTTATTGGCGAGCTGAAACGCCACATGAAGCCCGATGGTTTGCTGTTGCTATCGACGCCGAATCGCACCCCTGCCTCGCGCATTTTCCTCGTGGAAGCTGCCGAGCGACTTGGCCAAGTCCCGCGCGGCACGCATGATTGGGACAAGTTCCTGACGCCCGATGAACTGACGGCGCTGCTGGACGAAGCAGGCATTGAGATTGTCGACATGCAGGGCATTGCGTTTTCGCCAATGTCGGGGCTGCATTTAAGCAGCAACATGGCGCTGAATTACATATTGTCGGCGCGGTTGCGGGGTTGAAGCGCACTCATGTCGTCATCCTGAACTTGTTTCAGGATAACATGCTACGGTCGTGCGTTATCCCGAAACGAGTTCGGGATGACGATATTGGGCCTAAACCTTAATCATAGCCAGCGTCGGCATATTGGTCGTCGGCCAAGTCGGTAAAGCGCGTAATCTTCGCTTCGAACTTCATCCGCACGCGGCCTGTTGAACCATGGCGCTGCTTGGCAACGATGAGTTCAGCGACGCCAAAGATGCGCTCCATCTTTTCCTTCCACGCATCATGCGCGGCTTCGTTGACGGGATCAGGTTGCTTTGCAGCTTCGTAATAATCCTCGCGATACACGAACCAGACCATGTCGGCGTCCTGCTCGATCGAACCGGATTCGCGAAGGTCGGACAGCATGGGACGCTTGTCCTCGCGTTGTTCCACCGCACGGCTGAGCTGCGAGAGCGCGATCACGGGCAGGCCCAGTTCCTTTGCCAAGGTCTTGAGACCACGGCTAATTTCCGAAATCTCATTAACGCGGTTGTCACCCGCACGGCTTGAGCCCTGAAGCAGCTGCAAATAGTCGACGACGATGAGCCCGATGCCGTGCCGCCGCTGCAGCCGCCGCGCCCGGGTGCGCAACGCAGCGATGGTCAGCGCGGGCGTATCGTCGATATACAGCGGCAATTCCTGCAGCTCGCGACTGGCGCGGGACAATTCGCGGAAGTCTTCCCGACTGATTTTCCCCATGCGCAGCAATTCGGAGCTGATGCCCGATTGTTCTGCCAAAATACGCGTTGCCAGCTGATCCGCCGACATTTCGAGGCTGAAAAAAGCAACCTTGGCGCCTGCGCCCTTGGCTTCTTCAATGCCGTCTTCGCGCTCGCGTATCCAGCGGCGCGCGGCGTTGAAGGCGATGTTGGTGGCAAGCGATGTCTTGCCCATGCCTGGGCGTCCAGCGAGAATCACAAGGTCGGAATTGTGCAGGCCACCACATTTGCCGTTAATGCTATCAAGGCCAGTTGTGACGCCGGACAGATTGCCGCCCGACTGCAACGCCTTTTCAACGTTGCGGATTGCCTCGGTCGATGCCGCGAGGAAGCTCTTCATTGAGCCTGTATCGCCTTCGCCCTCGGCAACTTTGTACAAAGCGCTTTCTGCGGCTTCGATTTGGCCCTTGGGATCAACGCTCTCGCTTGTGTCGAGCGCATTATCGACCAAAGTACGGCCCACGGTCACCAGTTCGCGCAGCAAGGCGAGGTCGTAAATCTGCTGCGCAAAGTCGCGTGCACCAATCAAACCAGCGCCGTCGGCGGTCAGCTTAATCAGATAGCCGGGGCCGCCAAGCTCACGCATGGATTCGTCAGCTTCGAAAAACGGCTTCAGCGTAACTGGCGTCACCAGCATGTTGCGGTCAATCAGCCGCAATATCTGTTCGTAGATGCGGCCATGCAGCGGTTCAAAGAAATGGTCGGGCTGAAGCTTGATCGACACATCTTCGATCACCCGGTTATCAATCAGGATCGCGCCGAGAAACGCTGCTTCCGCCTCAATATTGCGGGGAAGGCGTTGGGGTTCAGCTTCATTGGCTGCTGCAAGTCTGATAAGTTCGGCCATGGCCCCATATCCTTTAGCATGTTCAGCTTCGCAAGGGGGCACAAAAAGAAGTGCGGGGATATGGCTGTGGACAACATATTGCACATCGGCTTGCTCCACAAACGGGATAGCTCTTGCTCCAAAAATATCTCAAGCTAACACAGCAGCATGAGCGACCCGCGCATCATTAAAGTGGATCTGGACGAAGCAACGATACTTCGGCGCAACGCCGATATCGAGCAGGAGCGGCGCGTTGCAATCTTCGATTTGATTGAAGATAACTTCTTCAAGCCACTGCGCGACATGGGCGATGGTTATGCCGGGCCGTACCATTTGAGCATCAGCGTGGCGGAAGGTCGCCTCATTCTCGACATCCGCCGGCAGGATGATTCGCCGCATGAAATGCTTATTCTGGGCTTGGGCCGCTTCCGCCGGGTGGTGAAAGACTATTTCGCCATTTGCGACAGTTACTATCAGGCCATTCGCAAGGCGAGCGCTGCCGAAATCGAAACCATCGATATGGCGCGGCGCGGCGTGCACAATGAAGCGGCCGAGCTGTTGATGGAACGACTTGAGGGAAAAGTGGAGGTGGACTTTGCCACAGCTCGCCGGTTGTTCACGCTGATTTGCGTTCTGCACATCAAAACATAAACGCCTCGCAGCGTAAAATCTTCTGCACTGGGGCTGCCACTGCGCAACGACTATCGACTTCGCGCGGCGGTAACGCCTAGAGGGGTCGAATCACACGCTTGAACAGAGGGTCGCATGACTGGGGGTAACCGCCAATTCGTCCGGTGGGGCATTATCATGCTCGGCATCGCGCTCGCCGCTTTTGCAGGCTGGCGTTATGTCACCGCTTGGGCGCCTTCACGCGACGAATATCCGGTTCAGGGCATTGTGGTCAACGAAAGCAATGGCAGCCCCAATTGGGCGGAGCTTGGCGCAACGGGTGTCGATTTCGCCTATATCACTGCGGTCGAGGGTGCGCGTGCGCGTGATGCAGAATTTCAAGCCAATCTGGCAGGTGCGCAGGACGCCGGCATCCGGTTTGGCGCGCTCCACCATTTTGATATCTGCCGACTTGCATCAGATCAGGCCACGATGTTCATCACCAGCGTTCCGCGCAATGAACGGGCATTGCCCCCTGCGGTCCAGCTCGATTTCTCCGAAACCTGCAAAGGGCGTCCAAACCGCGCACTTATATTGTCAGAACTCGCAACCTTCCTAAACCAGATAGAGGCGCATAGCGGCACACCTGCGATCCTGCTACTCACGCCGGAGTTTGAGAAGGAGTATCAAGTGAGCAAGTCGATTGATCGCACCGTTTGGCTGGAAGGCAATTGGTTGCTTCCCGATTATTCCGCGCGGCCGTGGGTTATGTGGACTGCCAATTTGAAGCGGCGCATCGATGGCGTTGATGGTCCGGTCCGCTGGGTGGTGGTGCGCAAATGACCGACAGCACGCAAAAGCTCGTGCAGATCGCAATTGACGCTGCCCAAACCGCCTATGCGCCTTATTCAAACTTTCATGTCGGCGCGGCGTTGCTGCTCGACAACGGCGAAATCATCACGGGCAGCAATTTCGAAAATGCCAGCTACGGCATGACATTATGCGCCGAAACGGTTGCCATTGCCAAAGCCAATAGTGACGGAAAACTGCGCGCCATTCGCGAAATTGCGGTGGCAGGCGGCTTGGCTGGGCATGTTGGTGCGGCAGCCGACCCCATTACGCCGTGTGGCCGCTGTCGCCAGATTATCAAGGAAGTGGCAGACCTAACCGACACCGATATCCCGGTGCATTGCGCACACGCCACAGGATATGAAACATTCCGGCTGTCGGAATTGCTGCCCCACGGCTTTGGTCCCGCGAATCTGAAATAAGTCCCCGTGCGCGTCTTTGGCAGGTGCGTGAAAATTTCGACACCACCACTTGCGCTCACTCCGTAAAATGGCAAAAGCGGTCGCGTAACAGGGAGTGATTATGTCCATATTGTCCGACATCTGGATCCGCGAGCAAGCCAATGCGACCGGAATGATTGAACCGTTTGTCGAAGCGCAGCGCCGCGATGGCTGCATCAGCTATGGCCTGTCCTCTTACGGCTATGACGCCCGCGTCGCCGATGAGTTCAAGATTTTCACCAATGTCGACAGCTCGGTTGTGGACCCAAAAGAGTTCGATCCCAAAAGCTTTGTCGATCGCAAAACCGATGTCTGCATCATCCCGCCGAACAGTTTCGCGTTGGCACGCACGGTTGAATATTTCCGTGTTCCGCGTGACGTGCTCGTCATCTGTCTCGGCAAATCGACCTATGCGCGCTGTGGAATTATCGTGAATGTAACACCGCTTGAGCCAGGCTGGGAAGGCCATGTGACGCTCGAGTTCAGCAACACCACGCCGTTGCCCGCGAAGATTTACGCCAATGAAGGCGCGTGCCAGTTCCTGTTCCTGAAGGGCGAACAGCCTTGCGAGACGAGCTACGCCGACCGTGCCGGCAAATATATGGGTCAACGCGGCGTTACACTGCCCAAGCTTTAAAGCTGTCTAAATCCAAGGTGATGGCTCTTATCGGCCCGTCGTGCGTTACCCTTGCGACCGGGTTTTCGCTGCCCCTCGGCTAAGCCCGGTCAACCGGAGGATTTAGCCATGCTATCAGGATTATTAGCATTCATTGGCCGCGTCATGCTTGCGCTGATTTTCATCATCTCGGGCGCAATGAAACTGTCCGATATTTCCGGCACTGGCACATATATGGCGAGCGTGGGACTGCCCACAGAAATGGCCTTGCCTGTAGCGATATTGGAAGTCGTTGGCGGACTGATGATCGTTTTCGGTGTATTTACGCGGTTGACCGCATTGGCCTTCGCTGCCTTCTGTTTGCTGACCGCATTGCTGTTCCACCGCGAGACCGCCGATCCCATGCAAGCCGCAATGGCGTTTAAAAACATTGCCATCGCAGGCGGTTTCCTGTGCTTGTTTGCATATGACCAGAAAAGCTGGAGCTTCGATTCCTATCGCACCCGCAAACGCCGTGAGGCAGAGGCACGCCTCGCGCCGACAAGCGACCATGCCGCAACCGGCGCTGGCTAAAAACTTCTCTCCCTTTTGACATTGGCGCCTGTGCAGCCCATCAACACGGGTAACAGAATCACGGGAGAGAGCAGAATGTCAGACGCACGCGAGTTCGATATCATTGTCTATGGCGCCACCGGATACACCGGACGACTGGTCGCCGAATATCTGAAGACCAAGGCGGGTCTCAAATGGGCAATGGCTGGACGCAGCGCGGACAAGCTGGCGGAAGTGCGCGATCTGATTGGCGCAGCGGCAGATACGCCGTTAATCGTTGCCGACGCGTCGGACCCGGCATCGCTCGACGCGATGGTGAAACGCACCAAAGTCGTGCTTACCACCGTTGGACCTTATCAGCTTTATGGCAATGAACTGGTTGAAGCCTGCGTCGCCAATGGCACCGACTATACCGATTTGTGCGGTGAGCCTGCGTGGATGCGGCAGAAAATTGACCAGCATAACGAAGCTGCAAAAGCTTCAGGCGCGCGGATTGTCTTTTCTGCTGGCTTCGATTCCATCCCCTTCGATCTTGGCGTCTTGATGCTGCAAAAGCATTGCGTCGAAACCTTTGGCGCACCAGCGCCACGCGTTAAAGGACGCGTCCGTGCGATGAAGGGCACCTTCTCCGGTGGAACAGCGGCCAGCCTGAAGGCGACGATGGTTGCAGCATCAAAGGACCCAGCGGTCATCGGATATCTGACAAACCCGTTCAGTCTTGCGGGCGGTTTTGAAGGCCCTGCGCAGCCAGCGGGCAACAAGCCCGAATATGACGAAAGCCTCGGCAGTTGGGCCACAAGCTTTGTCATGGCGCCGATTAACACCAAGAATGTCCATCGCACCAATGCGTTGCTTGGGCAGGCCTTTGGCGTCGATTTCGTCTATGACGAAATGATGCTGACGGGTCCCGGCGAGCAAGGCGAAGCCGTCGCCAAACATGTCGCGTCGACGCCAATGATGGGCGGAGAAAATGATCCCAAGCCCGGCGAAGGTCCCACCAAAGAGGAGCGCGACACCGGTTTTTACGATGTGCTGTTCGTGGCGGAATATCCCGATGGCCGCACAGCCAAGTTAAGCGTGAAGGGCGACCGTGACCCGGGCTATGGCTCAACGAGCAAAATGATCAGTGAAACCGCCATTGCCTTGAGCGAAAATCAGGGCGCGGGCGGTGTTACCACGCCGGGCGCTGCGCTTGGTGAAACGCTTGTTGATCGCTTGCAAAAATACGCCGGGTTGAGCTTTGCTGTTGAAGGCTGACCCCTTCCAAAACGTTCAGCACGGCTATATATTGCGCAAGCCATGTTAGGTCGCCTTTTCAAAAAAACTGCCGCGTCGCGGCCCATTGATACTGCCCGCGTGCCGGACGGTATGCGCATCTACGCCATTGGAGATATTCATGGCCGTGATGACCTACTGAACGCGCTGTTGACGAAAATCGAGGCAGATGACCGCGCGCGTGGTTCAGCCGACACGCAAATCATCTTTTTGGGCGATCTCGTCGACCGGGGCCCCGGCAGCGCTGCAGTGGTCGAAACGGCATTGGCGCTCAAGACGACGGGCCGCAACGTCCGGTTCCTTATGGGCAACCACGAAGAAGTGTTCGTCAGCGCATGCCGCAAAGGCGACCCCAAAGTGACGCGCTTTTTCCTGCGCATTGGTGGCGAGGCGACTGTGTTGTCCTACCCGATCACCCGCGCCGAATATATGACGCTCGATATGGAGCAATTGACCGAGCGATTGGACACGCTGGTGCCGCGCGAACATGTCGAATTCATTGAAGGTTTTGAAGACCAGATCATCATCGGCGACTATGTCTTCGTCCATGCAGGCATCCGTCCGGGCGTGCCGCTCAGCGACCAGAAACCAAGCGATATGCGCTGGATTCGCGAAGAATTTATCGACCAACGCGGCGATCTGGAAAAGGTCGTGGTTTACGGACACACGATTTACGAAGACGTCGAAGAGCGAGGCTCACGCATTGGTATCGACACCGGCGCGTATGATTCGGGCAAGTTGACGGCACTGGGAATTGAGGGCGGCGAACGCTGGTTTCTGCAAACATGACGGGAATATCATCCATGAAAAAACTACCCTTATTGGCCAGTTTGCTCGCGCTAACTATCGCCGCACCAGCCGCCGCGCATGATGGTCCAAGCCCTGAGCGACTAAAGGCTGATGTTGAAAAACTGGTGAGCTTCGGCACGCGCCATACATTGTCATCTGCAACAGATCCAAAGCGCGGCATTGGTGCAGCACGGCGCTGGGCGCAAAGCGAGTTCGATAAGATTTCCAAGGGCTGCAAAGGCTGCCTGACGACCGAATTGCTTGAACGCAATATGTCCGGCCCACGCATTCCCGACGGCGTGAACATCGTTGATGTCCTTGCGATCAAGCCCGGCAAAATGGGCTGGAACCACGTCATCATTATCGCTGGCCATATCGATAGCCGGGTGTCGGATGTCATGGACTTCACCAAGGACGCGCCTGGCGCGAATGACGACGGATCGGGCAGCGCGCTCGTTATCGAAGCCGCACGATTGATGTCGAAAGAGCCGCAAGGCGACGCAACCATCGTTTTTGCGCTTCTCTCGGGCGAAGAACAGGGCCTGATGGGTGGGCGCTTGCTTGCGGAAACCGCCAAGGAACGCGGCTGGAAAGTCAGCGCGATGTTGAACAATGATATTGTCGGCGGCACGCTTGGTACCGACGGCCGCGTGGTGAAAAATGTCGTCCGCGTATTCAGCGAAGGCATTCGCGCTTCGGAAGATTTGCCCGGCCAAATGGCGCGCCGCAACAGTGGCGGCGAGGATGACGGCCCAAGCCGTTCGTTGATGCGCTATGCCGACAATATCGGTGCAAAAGTATACCCCGATGTGACGCTGGACGTGTTCGGCGTCCGCCGCCCTGACCGCTTTGCGCGCGGCGGCGATCATTTGCCCTCGCTTGAGCTTGGTTTTCCAGCGATACGCTTCACTGTCGGCGTCGAGAATTATCATCACCAGCATCAGGATTTGCGAACCGAAAACGGTATCGAATATGGCGATACCGTCGACAAGATGGACTTTGACTATCTGGCCAAGGTCACGATGCTGAACGTGTTTACCGCAAATGCGCTTTCGGTCGCGCCGCCGGCGCCAGCGTCAGCCATACTGGGTGGTGCGGTCACATCAGACACAACGGTCAAATGGGACGCAGCGCCAGGTGCGCAGCGCTATCGCATCTATCAACGCCGTGCCGATGCCCAAGACTGGGTTTTCGTCCGCGACGTCGAAGGCACCGAAACCGTGCTACAAGGATTGATTGTTGACGATCATTTCGTCGGCGTCAGTTCGGTCAGCGCATCGGGTGGCGAAAGCATCATCACCTTTGCCGGATTGCCACCCCGCCGTTAATCCGCTCGCAAAACAAATGGGCGCGGTCCTTTCAGACCACGCCCATTCCTGCCCCCAGGTGATGTCGGCTTAAAAGGTTTAGGCGACGAGCGGCTGTTCCATATCGTCGAGATCGCGCAGCACATAGCCACGGCCCCAGACGGTTTCGATGTAGTTTTCGCCGCCACATGCAAGCGCGAGTTTCTTGCGCAGCTTGCAGATGAAAACGTCGATAATCTTCAGTTCGGGTTCGTCCATACCGCCATAAAGGTGGTTCAGGAACATTTCCTTGGTCAGCGTGGTGCCCTTGCGCAGCGAAAGCAGCTCAAGCATCGCATATTCTTTGCCGGTCAGGTGCACACGGCTGCCGTCGACTTCAACGGTCTTGGCATCAAGGTTAACCGCCAGCTTGCCGGTACGGATAACCGATTGCGAATGGCCCTTTGAACGGCGGACCACAGCATGAATGCGCGCAACAAGTTCTTCGCGATGGAATGGCTTGGTCACATAATCATCGGCACCAAAGCCGAACGAGCGCACCTTTGAGTCCATTTCGCTGATGCCCGAAAGGATAAGCACTGGTGTCTGCACCTTGGCCACACGCAGCTTCTTCAGAACATCATAACCATGCATATCGGGCAGGTTAAGGTCGAGCAATATGATGTCGTAATCATACAGCTTACCCAGATCGAGGCCCTCTTCGCCCAAATCCGTGGTGTAGACATTGAACCCTTCGGTTGCGAGCATCATTTCGATGGCCTTGGCCGTGGTTGGTTCGTCTTCAATCAAAAGCACACGCATTGGGCAAACCCCTTTTTGAAACCCTTGCACCCCCGAAGCAGCACTGGCGAAACCGAGTGATGCGACGGACTTTATTAACCATAAGGGAAATGAACTGAAAAGGTTAATTTGGCGTTAACGCTTGATTTCCGGCGAGTCGCGGGATTCAAGTTCACAAATAATGACGTTTTCTGCGGGTTTGAGAGTCATGCGGCGGGGCAAAATTTATTTGTAAAAATTCCCCGAAATCGCCGTCCGGACCATCAAAAGTGGAAAATCATGCATAACAGGGCATTAATTTTGGGAAGATGGCGACGCACATTTTAAACATTGCCCTTTTGTAGCGGGTGCATAAGTTGCGCTCCATCGCGTTTGGGGGATGTCTTTCATGAATAGGTTTTTGTCGTTTCTATTGGCATCGGGCTTGGTCGCACAGGGCGTCGCCGCTGTCCCAAATCCGCGTCCCGATCAATTGGCTTTTCGTGAATTATATAAGGAACTGGTCGAGACAAATACGACTTTATCGTCGGGCAGCTGCACATTGGCGGCGGAACGCATGGCGGCGCGGATGAAATCCGCTGGTTTTGCAGACAGCCAACTCACTTTGTTCGCAACCCCCGAAAACCCAAAAGAGGGAGGTCTGGTTGCCGTTTATCCCGGCACTTCCAAAACCGCCAAGCCGATATTGCTTATCGCGCATATTGATGTCGTCGAAGCCAAGCGTGCTGATTGGGAGCGCGACCCGTTCATCATGGTCGAAGAAAACGGATATTTTTACGGCCGCGGCACCGCCGACAACAAAGCGCAGGCGGCGGTCTGGGTCGACACGCTCATTCGGTTCAAGCAGCAGGGCTATAAACCCAAACGCACCATCAAAGTCGCGCTTACCTGCGGCGAGGAAACCAACGGCGCCTTTAACGGCGCGCAATGGCTGGCCGAGAACCGGCGCGATCTCATTGATGCCGAATTCGCGCTGAATGAAGGTGGCGGCGGTGACAGCGATGGCAAAGGCAAGGTCATTGGCCAATCGGTTCAGGTAGGTGAAAAGACCTTTGCCAATTTCCGTCTGGAAACGCGCAACCCCGGCGGTCATAGTTCGGCGCCCGTGCGCGATAACGCCATTTACCAGCTTTCGCGTGCGCTCACGAAAATAGACGAATATCAGTTCCCAACCGAAATGACCGACGTGACGCGGCGCTATTTTGCCGAAGCCGGCAAGGGCCGCGGCGATGCAACAGGTGATGCGATGGTCCGGCTGGCGGCCAATCTGAATGATAAGGACGCCGAAGCTATCGTCAATAAGGAACGGTTTCTAAACAGCAATTTGCGCACGACGTGCGTTGCGACGTTGCTGGATGGCGGGCACGCCCCCAACGCCCTGCCCCAGCGCGCAGGCGCCAATATCAATTGCCGCATCTTCCCCAGCCACAGCATTGAATCAATACGGCAGGAACTCTCGCGGATCATCGGCGACGTTGGCGTTACTGTTTCAACGCTACCGCCTGCGCGGCCATCGCCGCCCGCGCCCAAGCTGGATCCGAAAATCATTGGCCCGATGGAAAAGCTATCGGCAAAATATTGGCCCGGAATACCGGTCATCCCGTCCATGGCCAATGGGTACACCGACGCGACATTTCTCGGCGCGGTGGGCATCCCGACCTATGGCATTCCCGGTATGTGGGGCGACTCTGACGGCAATGGTGCCCACGGCCTGAATGAGCGTATGGAGGTAAATTCGGTCTATGTCGGACGTGATTATATGTATGATCTTGTGAAAGCCTATGCGGATTAAGGGATACTTGAACCCGCCCGCTTAGCCACTATCTTTCCTATATTCCGGCGGTTCATTTCCCCGCCGATGCGGATATTTTGAATGACTGACACAAGCCTATCCAATGGCCTTCATATCGAGGCCCGCCCCTTCCCGTCGCTTGGCAAGCGCGATCATGGCTGGCTGAAGCCCAATTTTCACTTCAGCTTTTCGGACTATTACGACCCAGCACGTATGAGCTGGGGCGCAATCCGCGTATGGAACGATGACGAGATCGCAGCGCAATCCGGCTTTGCGCCCCACGCGCACGATAATATGGAAATCATTACCTATGTCCGCGAAGGCGCCATCACGCACAAGGACAGCATGGGCAATGTTGGCCGTACAGAGGCGGGCGACGTGCAGGTCATGTCGGCCGGCACCGGCGTCACGCACAGCGAATATAATCTGGAGGACAGCCTGTGCCGGTTGTTCCAGATCTGGGTCCTGCCCCGCGACCGCAATGTCCCGCCCGCTTGGGACCAACGACAGTTCCCCAAAGGCGACCGTTCAGGCGCATTCAATGTGCTGGCGAGCGGCTATGGCGAAGATGGCGCGTTGTCCATTAACGCCGACGCCCGCGTGCTTGGCGCGACCGTCACCGCAGGGGCAACGGCGGAATATGAGCTGGCCGAAGGAAACCATGCCTATCTGGTCCCCGCTACTGGCCGCGTCCGCATAGATGGCGTCGAATATGGTGCGCGCGACGGTATCGCCATCAAAGGCGTTGGCGTCCTGAAAATTGAAGCCATCGAAGATGCCGAACTGGTGATGGTCGACAGCGCATAGCCTCACGCGCTATGGGCAGGCCATGGCCTTTGACCTTCCCGAAGACTTGCTTGAAGAAACCTTCTTGGCCTCCACCGGGCCGGGTGGGCAGAATGTCAATAAAGTCGCCACTGCATGCCAGTTGCGCGTCGATGTTTTTGCGCTCGGTTTGCAGCCTTATGCATTCCGGCAGTTGAAGGTACTGGCGGGTAGCAAGATGACGATGAACGGTGAGCTGATCGTCACCGCGCGCAGCCACAGAACCCGCGAAGCCAACCGCGCCGACGCCCGCGCCCGCGTGATTGAGCTGATCGACCGCGCGCATATTCGCCAAGCACGCCGTGTCGCCACCAAGCCAAGCAAGGCGGCCAAGGCACGGCGCGTGGATGCCAAAAAGGGCCGGTCAACGGTCAAGAAAAACCGTGGCAAGGTCAGCTTCGACTGATAGGGTAAATGCATGTACGAATTTGCAATTGATACGAACGCCCCGAAATCGGAAATGTACCGCGAACTGGTGCAGTCCGCTGATGCATTAACCAGCACAGAGTCCGACAGCATTGCGAACATGGCAAATGTCGCCGCTTTGCTTTGGGAATATCTGCCTGATGTGAACTGGACCGGATTTTACCGCGTAGTGGACGGGGAACTTGTCCTTGGCCCGTTTCAGGGCAAAGCCGCCTGTATCCGCATCCCTTTTGGCCGCGGCGTATGTGGCACTGCCGCGCAAACCGGTGAGACGCAACTGGTTGAAGATGTACACGCCTTTCCCGGGCATATCGCATGCGATGCCAACAGCGCGTCTGAACTGGTCGTGCCTGTGAAGCGCGATGGCAAAGTGATCGCCGTGGTTGACCTTGATAGCCCGTCGCGTGGCCGGTTCGACCATGATGACGTATTGGGCATAGAAGCCCTCGTCGCGGTGATCGCCGAACGTATTTGAGGTAAATGCCTCATTTTGGAACAGCGGCCAAATCTACAAGTAATTTACATCAGCCTGAATGGTCAGGCCCACTTTAAAATGTTAAATAACTTTTAACTATTGAGTCCCGCCCGTTCCGGCGCTGGGATGCTTAGGGAGTAGTTTGACATGAATACTTTCCTTTTTTCCGGTGTCGCCGCAGTTGGACTGATGGTGACTGGTGCGACAGCTGACGCAAGCAGCGCCGTTTCGGCCATAGGATCGGCACCGACCCCCAGCGCGCTGGTAATGGTTGCAAATGGCCGCAAAGCCGGCAGCAGCATCGTGATGCCAGGTCAATATGGCGCGACGCCGGGCCAATATAATGTCAGCTTTCGCCCGCGCCCCGGCTTCCATGGTATTCCCCGAACCGATGTCTATCGCCGCCCCTATCGCGGATTCATCCTCCCGAGCTATTGGGTGCAGCCGACATTTTATGTGTCCAACTTCAACCGCTATGGCCTGAGCACACCGATGCGTGGCTATAACTGGACGCGTTATTATGATGATGCCGTCCTGACCGACACCCGCGGATATGTGCAGGATTATCGCAGCGGCGTGAACTGGAATAACCAGAACGACCGCACCAGCGACTATCAGGAAGCAGATTATGGCCCCGCCATCCTCCCAGATGGCAATGCCTATAACTGGAACGATGACAGCAATGTCGCTTACGCCGCCCCTGACGGATCAAGCTACAGCTATGACGGCAATTGGCAGGGCAATTATGTCGACCCGCAAGGCCGCGTGTTTGAAGGTGAGTGGGAAGGACGCGTTACCCGCCAAGATGGCGTCGCCGGACCGGGTTACCCCGCACCGCGCCAGCCAATGCCAGCACCCGTGCCGCAGCGGCCAGCCGCCGGCGCACCATATGGTGAAACCTATAATCCAGTGACTTACGGGTATAACGCCGGTGACCGCGAAGATAATTACACGGTGCCACGCGGCTATGAAAATTACGAACGTTGCCTGAAAAGCAACGGCCTCAAAGGTGCGGCAATCGGCGCCTTGCTTGGCGGCCTTGCGGGCAACCGCATTGCGGGCCGTGGCAACCGCGCGGGCGGATCGCTTTTGGGCGCAGGCATTGGCGGGCTTTTGGGTGTAGCGGCTGAAAAAGCCAGCAACAAATGCCGCCAGTATAATCCCGGCGAAGCCCGTTCGCCGGTCTATTCCTATGCACAACCGCAGCAACCTTATTATTACTATCCGCAACCGCAGCAGGCCTATTATTACGCGCAGCCGCAACAATATTCAGGCGCGCCCATGCAAGGTGGATATTATTACTATCCGCAAGCCATGCCGGCCACGACAGTTGTGACGGGCGCGCCCTATACAACGACCACGACGACAGTGACTGAAGAGGTTTACTACCAAAACCTCCCAAGCGCGCCGCGCAAAAAGGCTGTTCGCAAGTGGAAGCCAAAACCGCGCTGCTCATGCCGGTAATCGCTAGTTGCTAGCAAAGCCAGATAGGAAAGCATCGACATCCACGCTGCATGCCGTGCGTTGTGATCATCGCAACCAACGGCCAGTGTTCAGATTGACTGCTTTTTAGCGAAAGTCATGCCTGTTGCGATACGCAGGCTTGGGTGTTAGTTCCTGCTTTGAACTTTACTGAGGCTCCTCCCCTATGCGCCATCTGCTTTTTGCCATTGCGTTTTCAGCATCGATTTCCGTTGCACCGGCCTATGCCGCAGAGGACAAAGCCCAGGCCGCCGCAAATGACCCCGATCAAGTGATCAAATGCCGCAAGGTTGAAGTAACCGGATCGCTGCTCAAAAAAGGCAAGGTTTGCCGCACCATTGCCGAGTGGAAGAAAATCCAGGAAAACGGCAACCGCACCGCACGCGCAATCATAGAACAAGGCGCGAAACCAACCAATTAATCTGCAAAGTGACGCGGCGCGTGGCGCACTGTTCCCCACAACGGATAGGCTGCGGAACGATCAGGTTAAAAACCGACGGCAGGAATTAGGCGGCTTAACGTTTCGACCGAACGTCTGGAATTGGGTGGTTAGCTGACTTTAGAATCTGGTCTCATCAGGCGGAGATAGACACTGTCGCACCATACTCCTTCCACGTTCCACGTGCGAAGTGCATGGCCTACCACCTGAAAACCCAAACGCTGCAAGAGGCCAAGTGAAGCTTCGTTTCGTGGGTCAACGTCCGCGTCAATTGATGGCAGCCGATGCACTAAAAAGGCTCGATCAATTAAGGCTGTTAAAGCTTCTCGCGCGTATCCTCTTCCCCATGAATTAGGGTTTAGGATGAACCCGATCTCAGGAAATTGATACAATCCGACCTTTCCAATAACTTGACCGCAGCATTCGACCACAAAGTCTTCGCCTTCTCGTGGATCAATTGACATTGTCGTAGCGACCCAAGCTTCAGTTTCAGCGAGGCTTACATGCGGTGGTGTTGACCAGAAGGCCATCGCGTCGGGATTGCTGAAAATATCGTGGAGATCCGCTACGTCGTTTATTGACGCGGGTCTAAGCAATAGCCGTTCTGTTTTTATCGAAGCCATGCGCTCGTCAATAGTTTTAACTGCCTATTCGTTCAACCTCTGCAATTGGGTCGCATCCGGTCAGTCTGCTTCGGCGAATTTTGTTTTGGTTGGCCGACATCCGACCGTGAACCCGACATAGGCAATAAGTCGCTATTGGAACGAAAACGATTGCACCGTTGCAATGGGGTCAAAGCCGTTGATTGTTCAGTTTCTCGATAAATGTAGGCCATTTCTGATATTTGACCCACTCTCGCAAAGTCATTCTGTCGGCAAGGTGGACCGATTTGACATCAACATAGACTCAATCTGAAGCATATCTTACTGCACCGCCATGGATACACTCGACATCGCCTTTGCAGAAGCTCGCCGTTACTTGGCCTCACTCGACACACGACCAGTGGCGTCGCGTGGAACGCCCGCCGAGATGCTTTCGCCTCTGCCCGCACAGTTCCCCGAGCGCGGAATCCCTGCGAATGATGTGGTCCGCGCAATTGCAGCCGCTGCGGACCCAGGGTTAACCGGCAATGCAGGCGGACGTTTCTTCGCATGGGTGAAAGGCGGCGCGCTGCCGGCCGCGCTTGCAACGGACATTATGTGTTCTGCATGGGATCAAAATGCGGTGCTTGCATCCACCAGTCCCGCCGGTGCGGTTCTTGAGGAGGTCGCGGGCCGATTTTTGTTAGACGCTCTGCGTCTGCCAGCCGATGCCAGCTACGCCTTTGTCACGGGATGCCAGATGGCACATACGACGGCGCTGGCTGCCGCGCGTCATGCCGTGCTTGCGCAAAAGGGCTGGGATGTCGAAGCGAAGGGGCTTCAAGGAGCGCCTGTTATCCGCGTGCTCGCCAACCGCCATCACCATTCGTCGGTTACCCGGTCGTTGCGGCTGCTCGGGCTGGGCAGCGAATGTATCGTGCCCTTGGGCGGCGACAAGCCCGATCTGGTGTCGCCAGAGGTGCTGCGCGCAGCGCTCGCAGAAGCACCTGATGCACCGACTATCGTCATTCTCAATGCGGGTGATCTCAACATCGGGGCGTGTGATGATTTCGCAACTTTATGCCCGATTGCCCAAGCCGCAGGGGCTTGGGTTCATGTCGACGGTGCCTTCGGGCTTTGGGCCAATGCCAGCCCGCGTCTGGCACCGCTCGTGGCGGGGGTGGAGATGGCGGATAGCTGGGCCACCGATGGGCATAAATGGCTGAACACACCCTATGACTGCGGCATGGCAATTACGCGCCATCCAAACGCGCACAGTGCGGCGATGCGCATGACAGCTGCCTATCTGACCAGTGGTGGGCCGGTGCGTGATCCGATGGACTTCACGCCAGAATGGTCGCGCCGCGCCCGGGCATTGCCAGCGCTAGCGGCGTTGATGGAGCTCGGCCGTGACGGCCTTGCTGAAATGATCGAACGATGCTGCGACCATGCAGCCGCCATCTATGACGGGATCGTGCACTTACAAGGCGCCACTGGCATTGCGCGTCCGACAATGAATCAGGGCCTGATCCGGTTCGAGGCAAGCGATGGCTCGAATATCAGCGACGCGGTCATTGCTGCGATCAATGCTAGCGGCGAAGCCTTCCTCAGCGGTGGCAGCTGGGACGGAGAGCGTGTTATGCGGATCAGCGTGTGCGGCTGGAATACGAGCGCCGACGATGTCGCAAGGACAGTGGCGGCAGCAGGTCAGGCACTATCCAGCCTTCGCTGACTATTCTCAGCTTACAAGGTCGGGGTCGAACAATTCCCATCCATCCGGACCAAGGCGTTCCAACGGGCGGTAGCGTGTTTTATACTGCATCCGTGCGGCGCCATTTACCCAATAGCCCAGATACACATAAGGCAGACCAGCTGCCTTTGCGCGCAGGATGTGGTCCATGATGATGAAGTTGCCAAGGCCGCCGCGGTCTTCGATGTCGGGATTGTAAAAGCTGTAGATCATCGACATGCCGTCGCTTTGCTGATCGGTCAGGCACGCGCCCACCAATTCGCCAAGCCGGCCGAAACGTGTGGGCGTGCGATATTCGACAACATGACTGCGGACGGGCGATTGTTCGACCATGTCGGCATAATCCATATCGTCCATATTCGCCATGCCGCCTTCGGGATGGCGCGTCGCCAGATAGCGGCGGAGCAAATCATATTGTTCGGATGTCGACCATGGGCGGCACGCGCTCACCACCAGATCGGCGTTGCGCCGCAATATCTTGCGCTGCGTTGCGTTTGGCCGGAACTCATCGGTACGCACGCGAACCGATACACAGGCCTTACAATCAAGGCAGCTTGGGCGGTAGGCAACATTCTGGCTACGGCGAAAACCAATGCGGCCAAGCGCTTCGTTCAGTTCGTCTGAATGATTGCCGTTCAGCTCGGTAAAGACCTTGCGCTCTGTTTTGCCCGGAAGATACGGGCAAGGGCCAGGGCTGGTCACAAAAAACCGGGGAAAACGGACTGGTGCGCTCATATTCTCTCCGTTCTTGGGGTGCGACTGTTAAGACTTTGTTTACCTTTTATGCACAGGTCCCCATGCGCTGAAAAGCGAATTTACCATCTTTCGTTCGTTCCGGATTATTTGTTGAGCTCGACTCGCTCAACCTTGTAGCCAGCGGCATCCAGACCATCGACCAGACCCTGCAATTGTTCGGCATCGCGGGCTTCGCACTCGATGTCGGTAATCAGGCCCTTGGCGGGAAGCGTCGTAAAAATACGCTGGTGGTAAATTTCGATGATGTTGACGTTATGCTCATTGAACAAACGCATCACCTTGAACAAGGCTCCAGGGCGATCCTGAAGCGTGAGGCGCAGGCGCGCGAGGCGCCCGGACCGCGCGAGGTCACGCAACAGAACATTGGCCAGCAAGCGCGTGTCGATATTCCCGCCGCACAATACGATCCCGACATTCTTGCCCTTAAATATCACCGGATTGGCCATGACTGCCGCAAGACCCGCCGCGCCAGCGCCTTCAACGACCGTTTTTTCAATCTGCAGCAGCAAGCTCACTGCGGTTTCCAGCTGCGCCTCGCTGACGAGGACGATTTCGTCGACCAGCTCGCGGATGACTTCGCTGGTGAACGATCCGGGGATTTTCACCGCAATGCCTTCGGCCAGCGTGTCGCCTTCGCATGGCATTTGCAGGTTATTGAGCAGTGCGTACATCGACGGGTACAATTCTGCCTGCACACCAATCAGGCCAATGTCCGGCTTCAACGCGCGCGCCGCAGTGCCCATGCCCGACAGCAAGCCGCCGCCGCCGATGGGAACGACAAGCATATCCAGCGACGGAATGCTCTCCAGCATTTCAAGCGCAACCGTCCCCTGCCCTGCGGCGACATTTGGATCGTCAAACGGGTGCACAAATGTCAGGCCCTGCTCCACCTCAAGCAAGCGCGCATGCGCATAGGCATCGTCAAATGTCTCGCCATGCAGCACGACTTTGCCGCCGACGCTTTCGGTCTGCATCACCTTAACCGTAGGCGTCGGAATCGGCATGACGATGGTCACGGGAATACCCAAGCGCGTGCCATGATAGCTCAAGCCTTGCGCGTGGTTCCCTGCCGATGCCGCGATAACGCCCTTGCTGCGCTGTTCTTCGGTGAGCAGCAGGATAGCATTCAGCGCGCCGCGTTCCTTATACGCCGCCGTGAACTGAAGGTTTTCGAACTTCAGATAAATATTTGCTCCGGTGAGCTTCGACAAAGTCTGGCTGTGCAGCGTTGGCGTTGCCACGATGGAGTCACGGATCCGCGCATGCGCGGCGCGGACATGTTCAAGGGTCAGAAGGTCAGACATAGAAAGCGGCCCTAACGTATCTGGCGTTAAGTGAAAACAAACATTAAGACCCGGCTATGACTAGAATAGCTTTTATCGGACTGGGCGTCATGGGCGGCCCAATGGCACGGCATCTTAAACAGGCAGGGCATGAGCTGATGGTGTATAACCGTTCGCGCGCCAAGGCCGAAAACTGGGTATCGACCTATGGCGGAACGCTGGCGCTTTCACCGGGGGACGCCGCCAAGGATGCAGAGGTGGTTATCAGCTGCGTTGGCACCGACGATGACCTTGCGGGCGTAACGCTTGGCCGCGATGGTGCGTTCGCCGCGATGGCGAAGGGCAGCCTTTACATTGACCATACGACCGTCTCAGCACGGATTGCGCGGCAGCTTGGCGTCGAGGCAAAGTCACGCGGCCTATTGGTTGTCGATGCGCCAGTCACGGGTGGACAGGCCGGCGCCGAAAACGGAACCTTGTCGATCATGTGCGGCGGCAGCGAAGCGGCGGTTGAAGCCGCGCGACCTATCATGGCACCTTACGCCAAACGCGTTGTCCATGTCGGCGGCCCCGGCACCGGACAGATCACCAAAATGTGCAACCAGATCGCCTTTGCTGGCGTCATCCAGTCGCTGTCCGAAGCCATGCGTTTCGCACAATCGGCTGAATTGGACGTTGAAAAGGTCTATGAGGCGATTTCCGGCGGCGCGGCACAAAGCTGGCAAATGGACAATCGTTGGGCGACGATGGCCGAGGACAAGTTCGACTTTGGCTTTGCCGTTGACTGGATGCGCAAGGATTTGGGTCTCGCGTTCGAAGAGGCGCGCGCGGTTGGCGCGACCTTGCCCATCACCGCGATCATCGATCAGTTTTATGCCGATGTGCAACATATGGGGGGCGGCCGACTTGACACCAGTTCCATAGTGAAAAGGTTGCCCAAAGGATGAAGACGTTTTTTGCGTTAGCCCTGCTCGCGTTTGCCGCACCTGCATTTGCCGACGGGCTCGTTGAAAATGTAAACGGCATTACGCTTGATCAGGACGGTAAGGTTATCCGTTTCAACGCAATGCTGGTCGGCAAAGATGGCAAAGTCACTGAACTGCTGACCAAGAGAGACAAGCTTCCCAAGCAGCTCGATTTCCGCCTCGATGGACGCGGCGCAACCTTGTTGCCCGGCCTGATTGACGGGCACGGCCATGTCATGGGTCTTGGCTTTCAATTGCTGACGCTCGATTTGTCCGGAACCAACAGCCTTGCCGAAGCGCAAGCCGCGATAAAGGCCTATGCGGCGAAATATCCCGAGCGCCGCTGGATTATCGGACGTGGTTGGAATCAGGAAAAATGGGGCCTTGGTCGGTTCCCGACAGCACAGGACCTTGATGCCGCTGTCAGCGATCGGCCTGTATGGCTTGAGCGCGTTGACGGTCATGCCGGTTGGGCGAACAGCAAAGCGATGGAGATAGCGGGCGTTACCGCTGCATCGAAATCACCGTCCGGCGGTCGCATTGAACTGGCTGGCGGAAAACCCAGCGGCATCTTTGTCGATTCCGCCGCCGATCTGGTCGGAAAATTCGTGCCAGCGCCAAAGCCGCTGGAACGCGATGTTGCCTTGGGCGAAGCGCAAAAGAAGCTGCACAGCCTGGGCATCACATCCATTGCTGATATGGGCACCTCCATCGACGATTGGCAAAGCTATCGCCGTGCAGGCGATGCAGGATGGCTGACGGTGCGCATATTCGCTTATGCCGGCGGCATCGACAATATGGTCGCGATTGCCGGCCCTGCGCCAAGCCCGTGGCTGTACAATGACAAACTGCGGCTGGGCGGCGTGAAGCTGTATCTCGATGGCGCCTTGGGCAGCCGCGGTGCTTGGCTGAAGAAACCCTATGCCGATGCCCCGGGGCAGACTGGCCTCCAGTTTTTGGCCAGCGCCGAAATCCGCAACCTGATGGTGCGTGCGTCGATGGACGGGTTCCAGACGGCGGTGCACGCCATTGGCGATGCCGCGAATGCCGAAGTCATCGGCGCGATCGAAGAACTGTCCGAGACCTACAAGGGCGACATGCGCTGGCGCATTGAACATGTCCAAATCGTCGACTCGGCTGATCTGCAAAAGCTTGGCAAGCATGGCATCATTTCGTCAATGCAGCCCGTGCACCAGACATCCGACCGACTGATGGCCGAAGCGCGGCTTGGCCCAGAGCGCTTAAAAGGTGCTTATGCTTGGCAATCCATCGCGCGTGCAGGCGGCAAGCTGGCGTTTGGTTCAGACGTACCCGTTGAGTCCGCTGATCCCTTCGCTGGATTGGCCGCTGCCATGACGCGTGAGGATGCCGAGGGCCAGCCCTTTGGCGGATGGCGCCCCGAAGAACGCGTATCGCGTGAGCAGGCGCTTGCCGGTTTTACCACTGGTGCAGCTTATGCTGCATTTGCAGAAGGCAAGTTCGGTTCGTTGACCCCGGGGCATTATGCCGACTTCATATTGATTGATGTCGACCCATTGCTTGCAAGCCCGCGCGAACTGCGTAATGCCATAGTCAAAGAAACATGGGTCGGCGGTCGGCCCGTATACAAAAATGCTGCAGCAAATGCTGCAGACGACAAACCCAATGGAGAGACAAGATAATGCGTGCATGGACCTTAGCTAGCCGCCCTGCCGGGCTTCCAAATGACAGCAATTTTGCGATGGTGGAAACACCCGATGCGCCACTGGGCGCGGACGAATTTCGCGTTGTGAACAGCTGGTTGTCCGTCGACCCTTATATGCGCGGCCGGATGAACGATGCGAAAAGCTATTCCGATCCGTTCGCGCTTGGCGAGCCGATGACCGGCGGCGCAGTCGGCACAGTAACCGAAAGCAACAATGCCGATTTTCCGGTGGGCGCAAAGGTTCTCCATATGGCTGGCTGGCGCGATTCGGTCGTTTTTGGCGGTGGCAAGACGCCACCTGCTGGCATGCCACCGGTCAAATTGCCTGAGATAGGCGTTCCCGATCAGCATTGGCTCAGCATCATCGGCATGCCCGGCGGAACGGCGTGGTTCGGCTTGCTGAAAGTGGCAGAAGCAAAGGCCGGCGAAGTCATTTTCGTATCAGCCGCAGCTGGCGCTGTGGGTTCGACCGTTACGCAAATCGCCAAGGCGAAGGGCATGAAGGTCATTGGCTCCGCTGGCGGCGCAGACAAATGTGCTTGGGTTAAAGAACTCGGCGCCGATGCCGTCATCGATTACAAATCCGGCAAAGTGCTGCCGCAATTGTTGGCCGCACTGAAAGATATGGGAGAAAGCGGCATTGATGTCTATTTTGACAATGTCGGCGGCGAACATTTTGACGCGGCGCTTGCCACATCCAATGAATGGGCGCGCTTTGCGATTTGCGGCATGATCGATGTCTATAACGACTTCAAGGCCCAACCGATGCAGTATCTTCCGATGATCATCGGCAAGCGCATCATGATCAAGGGATTCCTCTATCCTGACTTCTACGCTCAAGTACCAGAATTCAACGCCGACATGGCGGGGCTGATTCAGTCTGGCGCAGTCAAGGGCCGTGAAACGGTAAAGGAGGGCCTCGAAAAAGCACCCGAAGCCTTTCTGGGCCTGTTCAGTGGTGAAAACACCGGCAAGATGCTTGTAAAAATATAAGCAAATTGCTGCGCAGCATTTTTGACGCTGTTACGGAAAAGCCTGTTCAAATCGACACACGCATTCCGTAACGTCAAAAATGTCAATGTTGCACAATAGACGCACAGAAATAATTTCAAGAAAACCGCGGTTAACGGCGATGACATTCCTATGTCGTTTCGTTAGATTGTGACAAAATAATTTCAAAACAGGAGAGAAGACTATGTTGCGACGTGACAAATCCCTCAGCCATGCATTGAGACTATCGGCGGCTTGCCTTGCGCTTGCCGTGCCAAGCCTTGCATTCGCGCAAGAGGCGCCACAAGCTGAAGATAACGCCGACGAGGAAATCGTTGTAACCGCGCAAGGCCGCAGCCAGCTGCTTTCCGATGTGCCAGTTGCCATTTCCGCGGTAAATGCCGAAACACTCCAAAACAGCGGCGCAAATGACATTCGTCAGCTGAACCAAGTCGCGCCGTCACTTCTGGTTTCCTCAACTGGTTCGGAAGCAAACGGTTCTGCGCGTATCCGCGGTATTGGTACGGTTGGCGACAACCCCGGCCTCGAAAGCTCGGTTCCTGTATTCATCGACGGCGTATACCGTTCGCGTTCGGGCATCGGTCTGAACGAACTCGGCGAGATTGACCGCGTCGAAGTTCAGCGTGGACCTCAGGGAACCCTTGGCGGACGCAACTCGTCGGCTGGTCTCATCAGCATCTATTCGAAAAAGCCAAGCTTCACCTTTGGTGGCAGCGGCGAGCTGACCTACGGCAATTATGATTTCATGCGTGCCGCAACCAGCTTTACTGGACCGATTTCGGAGAAGCTCGCATTTCGCGTCGACGGCGTTTACGTCAAGCGTGACGGTTTCTACCGCGATGACCAGAATGGCCGCGACGTCAACAATCGTGACCGTTACTTCCTGCGCGGCCAATTGCTTTTCGAACCCACTGATGCGCTGTCAGTTCGCCTGATTGCAGACTACACCTCGCGTAAGGAAGAATGCTGCGCAGCGACCTTTGTCGACCGGACAGTCAATCAGTTTATCGGCGACCTGAACAACCCAAGCACGACAGGTGTGGCTGCAACAGCAACATCCAACAACATTATCAACGTATTGCGTGACCTTGGCCAGCCATTGGCTGCGTTCAACCAAGGATATGGCCGCAACATCTCGGTCAGCGCAAACCGCGTCTTTACAGGCGAAACCAAGGATTATGGCTTCTCGGGCCAGATCGATTATGATTTCGGCGGCGCAACGTTGACCTCGATTACGGCTTACCGCCAATATCGTTCGGGTCAGGCTTCGGACACCGATTATGGCGAAGTCGACATTCTGTATCGTGCACCAAGCGACGATGCCTATCGTCAGTTCCATACCTTCACGCAGGAACTGCGTCTTCAGGGTGAAGCATTTGATGGCAAGCTTGACTGGCTCGTCGGCGGGTTTTTCTCGAACGAGAAGCTGACTGTCCGCGACAATCTGCGCTTCGGCAACCAATATGGCCGCTTTGCGACATGCCGCATCATTTCGGGTGGCGGTTTGGCTGGGCTTTACTCGCCCACCAGCCCATCATGCGTAATCCCTGGCGTCGGCACCGCAACCATCGGTGGCGCCTCGGGTCTGTCCGGTCCAGATATTCTCGCAGCGTTCACGCGGCTTGATAACCTCAACAATCTGGGCACCACCAACGACCGTTATTTCCAGAACGGCACGAACTTCGCGGCGTTCACGCACAACATCCTGCACATTACCGATGCGCTCGATCTGACGCTTGGCATTCGCTACACCAGCGACAAGAAGAAGTTCAACGCGACCTTCGGCAATGACAACACCGCCTGTACGTCTATCCAAGGACTTGTGACCGACGATTTGAGCAACCCGCTCACAACCGCAACGGCACGTGCGCTTGCGGGCTCGTTGATTGGTCTGGCTTGTCAGGGCAACTCGACAGCGGAACTCAACGGCGTGTCTATCAACGACAAGCGTAGTGAAGATGAATTCACCGGCACCGCAATCCTCTCGTGGAAAGCAACTGACGATCTGTTGGTCTACGGCAGCTTTGCCCGTGGCTATAAGGCGGGTGGTTTCAACCTCGACCGTTCTGCGCTGAAGTCACCAATCGGCACATTTGCAGCATCCGGCGGCGCGCAGGCGTTGACGGGCAGACTCCAATTCGACCCTGAATTGGTCGACAGCTACGAACTGGGTGCGAAATTCTCAAACGGTCCATTTGGCCTGAGCGTTTCTGCCTTCCGTTCGGACTTCAGCAATTTCCAGCTGAATACGTTCAACGGCACCGTGTTCCTTGTTCAATCGATCAACGGTTGCGGCACGGACTTGGCTGGCGCTGACCGTGACCAGAACTTGTCTGCAGCCGGAACCAACTTCAATGCAGCAGCGGCGACAACGGGTGCCTGTGCTGCAAGCGATGTCGGCTACGGTGTTCGCGCACAAGGCGTCGAGCTTGAAGCGTCCTTGGTGCCCGCTCGTAACTTCCGCATGGCTGCAGGTCTGACATATGCAAAAACCAGCTACCGGGACAATCTGGTCGGCAGCAAAACCGGTGCACCACTTGACCCTGCGCTGCGCAAGTTGCCAGGTGACAATCTGTCCAACGCACCAGAGTTGGTTGCCACATCAAGCGTAACATGGACGCCTGATATCGGCAGCAACGGCATGAGCGGCCTGGTGTATATCGACGGTCGTATGACCAGCGATTACAACACCGGTTCCGACCTGTTCCCACAAAAAGAGCAAGACGGCTTCGCGGTATTCAACGCACGTATCGGTCTGCGCGGTCCTGACGAATCCTGGGGCATTGAGCTTTGGGGTCAGAACATCTTCAATCAGGATTATGCCCAAGTTGCCTTCAACTCGCCATTCCAGGCGGGTGCAACTTCAGCACCATTTGTAGATCCACAATATCCAGGTGGTCGCCAGCTAATGTCCCAGTTCCTTGCCGAACCACGGACATACGGCATCACATTGCGCGGCAAGTTCTAAGAACTTAGCCTACCCAAACAGAAAAGGGCCTGCAGCAATGCGGGCCCTTTTTTTGTGTGACTATGGACACAGGGAAAAGAGTTACGCGTTCAATGACGTTTCGTCACCCTGAACTCGTTTCAGGGTCTATCATGCAGACAAGGCATATCTCAGGCGGATAAATAGATCCTGAAACAAGTTCAGGATGACGTTTTGTTTTTTACGACGCTTCGGATTTTTCGCGATGGCGCTTTGGAATCAAGTAAGGACCGGTTTCCAAAACGGAATGAACCGCCGTCACATCCTCAATGCTTCCCGGACCGTGCTTAGGACGTCCCAAACCCAACGCTCAGGAAGCCAGGCATTGGACCGTTCCAACGATCATCGCCGGCTGGCGTTCCGTTTGGCTTTGCCGCTGGTTCAGCTTCAGCTTTGGGCGCTGCCTTTTCACGGGCTGGCTTAGGTGCAGCCTTTTCGCGGGCCGGCTTCGGTGATGATGGTGCCTCAGCTTCAGCAGGTGCTTCCGGGCGTTCTGCCTTGGCTTTTGGCTCGGCTGGCTTGCGGCCTCGCTTTGCGGGTGCGCGTTCTTCGGTATCACCCGATGGCGCTTCAATCTTGCCAAGGCGCTCGATCTTATTGCCAATCAGCTTTTCGATGCCTTCAATGGCTTCTTCGTCTGCCTTGGTGACAAAGGTAAAGGCCTTGCCCTTGGCGCCCGCGCGGCCCGTGCGGCCAATGCGGTGGATGTAATCATCGGGGTGCCATGGCGCGTCGAAGTTGAACACATGGCTGACGCCTTTGACGTCGAGTCCACGCGCAGCGACGTCGGACGCCACGAGCAGATTAATGTCGCCGTTTTTGAACGCTTCCAATTGCTTCTGGCGCGTCGCCTGATCAATGTCGCCGTGAATTTCACCAGAACGCATGCCGTGACGCTGCAGGCTGGTGTTCAATTCGCGCACCGTCGTTTTACGGTTGCAGAATATGATGGCGTTGGACACATCTTCTGTGCGCAACAGATCACGCAACACATCGCGCTTTTTCATCGGTGAAACATTCACCAGAAACTGCTCGATATTGATGTTCGCGGTCGCCGGACGCGCGACTTCGATATATTTCGGGTTTGACAGAAACTTGTCGGCCAGTTTTTTGATGGGCGGCGGCATCGTTGCCGAAAACAGCAATGTCTGGCGCGTCGCCGGTAATTTGGTGCAGATATGTTCGATATCGGGGATGAAGCCCATGTCCAGCATACGGTCCGCTTCGTCGATGACGAGCATTTCACAGCCAGTCAGCAAAATCTTTCCGCGTTCGAACAAATCCATCAGGCGGCCGGGCGTCGCGATCAATACATCAACGCCCTTTTCAAGCGCTTTCACCTGATCGCCCATTTGAACGCCACCAATAAGCAACGCCATCGATAGCTTGTGATATTTGCCGTATTTTTCGAAATTCTCGGCAACTTGCGCCGCGAGTTCGCGTGTCGGTTCGAGAATGAGGCTGCGCGGCATGCGCGCACGCGCGCGGCCATTGGCGAGCACATCGATCATCGGAAGAACGAAGCTCGCGGTCTTGCCGGTACCCGTCTGTGCGATAGCGATGATGTCACGCATCATCTGGACCTGCGGGATAGCAGCGGCCTGAATTGGGGTTGGCTCGTCATAGCCAGCCTCACCCAAGGCTCTCAATAATTCATCAGACAAGCCGATATCGGCAAAACGCATATGTTGTTCCGGAAAAGAAGGTGCAGCGCCACCGGTGCCAAAGCCATAGCGACGAGCGTGGCCATTGGTCTCTATGGGTGTAAATGTCAAGGTAATTGGCCGAATGCGCCCTGCTTTATCGGGGTATCAACAATCGGAATTTATCGATCTCGCATTTTGCCCCGGTGCGGGCGTGCAACAAGTCGCGGTCAACGCATAATTTGCCGTCATATGACCGCTCCATATAGGCGCCCGCATAAAACTCCCGTGCGAGACACCCCTCACCCAGATAGGCGCGGATGAGCGTGCCGTCGCGAGTCAAAAGGTCCAGCGTTCGGTCTGGTCCGGGCCGCGAGCCGCCCAGCTTGTCGACCCAAAGGCATTTGCCGATTTTCTGTTCTTTATATTTCAGCTTAGCGACCGATTGCCGTTGCGCCCCAACAGCCGCTGGCGCCGACGCCGGGCTTGGCAAACGGATGATCACGCGTTGGTCGATACGGACCTGACCAAAGTCTGTGTTTAACCGGACGAAGGGCGTGAAAGGATTGTCTGCCATGTCGACATTAAAATCGGCCCAAGCCTTGTGCGACAAGGTCGTAAGACCGGCCGCAAATAGGATGATGGCCAAAGCTATGCGCAAGAAACATTCCGGTATGAAGTTGAAGTTCTAACGGCTTTACCCGATAGGGTTGAACCTATCATGAATTATATGCCCTGAACCTCCGCACACAATGGGAAATGCCGTGCCAGATGTAAACGCTTTATCCGAAATTCGCGCCATTTTGGGACCAAAGGGTTATACGGACGATCAGGACGTCATAACGCCTTGGCTGACCGACTGGCGTGGCCGGTTTACCGGCGCTGCCGCCGCGTTGCTTTCACCCGCAACGACCGAAGAGGTCGCCGCGATTGTTCGGATTGCCGCGAAGCATCGGCTGTCGCTGGTTCCACAGGGTGGCAACAGCGGCATGGTCGCCGGCGCAACCCCCAATAATAGCGGCGATCAACTCATCCTTTCGATGCGGCGAATGAACAATATCTCCGCGGTCGACGCTTATGCTGGCCTGATCACCTGCGAAGCTGGTGTCATCTTGCAGAACCTGCATGAGGCCGCGGCACAGTCTGGGCGGCGCTTTCCACTCACGCTTGGGGGCAAGGGTTCGGCAACCGTTGGCGGTCTGATTTCAACCAACGCGGGCGGCACGCAGGTGTTGCGGCACGGCACCATGCGTTTGCTCGTTGCAGGTCTGGAGGCAGTGCTGCCCGATGGTTCGGTTTATGACGCGATGGCGCCGTTGAAAAAAGACAATCGCGGCTATGATCTGAAACAACTGCTGATCGGTGCAGAAGGCACGATTGGCATAGTGACTAAAGCAGTGCTTCAAACGGTGCCTGCGCTGATAGACCGCTGCGTGGTTTGGGCCGGCGTCGACAGCCCGCAACAGGCTTATGAGCTGTTGCTGTTCATGCAAAAACACGGGCGCGATCGTTTGGAGGGATTTGAGATTCTGCCACAACGCGCGCTGAATGCCGTGATAACGCATATTTCGGGCACACGGCAGCCGCTTGATACCACGCACAATTGGCATGCGTTGATGGAATTTGTGCAGGATGACCCTGCCCAATCCAGCCCCGGCGAGCTTGCGATGCATTTACTTGAAGATGCCATCAGCCAGAATTTGCTAGAAAACGCGACTGTCGCGAGCAGCGATGCGCAAGCAGAAGCATTCTGGAAAATCCGCGATTCGATTGCGGAGGCCGAACGTGCCGCGGGCGCTGCGCTCCAACATGACATCAGCGTTCCCGTGGCTGCCATGGCGCGCTTTATCGAGGAAGAATCGCCCATTATCGAAGCTGCTTATCCCGGGACCAAGACTGTCGCTTTTGGCCATTTGGGCGATGGCAACATCCACTTCCATGTAAAGGCTCCTGAAGGCGCCGATGTTGCGGGCTGGTACGCAGGCGACGGCAAGGCGATTACGTCGCACGTCTATGATCGTGTGCGCGCCTATGGCGGTTCATTGTCTGCGGAACATGGCATCGGCCAAGCGAAAATCGAGGAGTTCGCCCGCCTTGCCGAGCCTGCCCGGCTTGCGGCGTTACGCGCTGTTAAAAATGCGTTCGATCCGCTTGCTATTATGAACCCTGGCAAGCTTGTTCCACTTGCGTAAAAGCTGCTGCCCGCCTAAAGCGCCGCATCAATTTTTTACCCAATAATCAAGCACTGGAGTTTCACATGGCCACCGCGCCCCAAGCCGCAAACTTGCCGCTTCTTTACAAAGACCTCATCCCGCTCAACAGCAACGATCACGTCACGTGGAAATCGCGTATGCTCGAAAACGCGAAATTCCTGGATGGCCAACATGCCATTCCGTTGACCATTGAGGAATTCGTTCCCGCTTCGCGCAATTATCCCATCATTTTTTCCGCGACAGACAATCCTGTGCCGCTGGTCCTGATGGGTATGAACGAAGGCGTTAATACGTTCATGAACGAAGAAGGCCAGTTTGACCGTCCGGCTTATATTCCAGCTTATGTGCGCCGCTATCCGTTCCTGTTGGCAAAGCTGCGTCCCGACACCGAAGAGCTTTCCTTGTGCTTTGACCCAACGTCAGGCGCAGTTGGTGAATTCGAAGAAGGCACACCATTGTTCGAAGATGGCAAGCCAAGCGAAAACACCCAGGCGATTTTGAAATTCTGTGAAGATTTTGAAAATGCGGGTTCGCAGACTCATGCGTTTGTTGAAGAACTGCAAAAGCTTGATCTGTTGATGGACGGCGAAGTTTCGATCCAGCAAGAAGGTCAGGAACAGCCATTCATCTATCGTGGATTCAAAATGATCGACGAAACGAAACTGCGCGATTTGCGCGGCGACAACGTTCGCAAGCTGAACCAGAACGGTATCCTTGCCCTCATCCACGCACATCTGTTCTCATTGCAGCTGATGCGGGAAATATTTGCAGTTCAGGTTGCACAAGGTAAAGTACCGCAAGTGACGGAACTGCCTTCGACCTAATCGGGCCAAATGCTTCATGCCGTCACTGTCCATTGAGGGAAGTGACGGCATGGCAAAATACAGTAAAATCGCGATCTTGTTTCACTGGCTGATTGCCATAATGATCGGCGCCAACATCTTGTTGGCAAATCTCTCGGAAGGCCTGCCCCGCGCGGCGCGCGCAGCCTATATGAGCCCGCACAAGGCCATTGGCATTTCCATTCTTTTGCTAACCGTCGGCCGTATTTTATGGCGTCTCACCCACCGTCCGCCTGCGTTGCCTGACAAGATTACAGGCTGGCAGGCCAAAGCGGGCCACACCGCACATATTCTATTCTACGTCTTCATGATTGTCATGCCGCTCACCGGCTGGCTGATGATTGGCGCCAATGGCAAAGCAGCCCCGGTTGATTTCTTTGGCCTCTTCACGCTCGATATGGCGGTTGGCAAAAACACCGCGCTGGCGGGTATCGCGCATGAAGGACACGAGATATTGGCGACGCCGCTCATTGTTCTGATCGGCCTGCATGTTTTGGGCGCTTTGAAGCATCAGTTCATAGACAAGATGCCGTTCGTACAGCGGATGTGGCCATAAACCCGGGTTAGCGGCGTTAACGCGCCGCTAAAGCAGCTGATTTTCAGCAATTGCCCGCGCGGAACGCTCGACTCAACGACATTGGGGGCAGAATAATTTTGTCCTGACTTGAAACTGCAATGCCAAGGTCCCATTCTTGGTATTGGGCGGAGACATCCCCTCCCGTTTCTGTCCAACGATGCCCTTACCGGCATCAACTCCCTGAACCTAGGCCACCCCGGAGCATTCCGGGGTGGTTTTTTTTGTGCGAATCGGTCAGGTCATTCGGCGGCAATTAATGCAGACGAACCAAGCGCTTCGTCCGCCAATGCCTCTATTAGTCTGGGTATCAACAGCTTCAGCGGCTCAATGCCTGCCGCCGGTTGTCGCAGGTCAGGGTCAAGGTAGAGCGAGCGGTCCACTTCCAGCTGGATCGCATGGATATTCGCACGCGGCTTGGCGTGGCGGCGCAAGATATAATCCCCGGCATAGGGGTGATTGAGCGCCGCGGTAAACCCGTGCCCCTGCAAACGTGACATCAGCAATTCGGCATATTGCGAGGCGGCACTTTTACCGAATCGGTCGCCAATCACAAATTGCGGCCCCGCGCCGGACGTCGCGCTGTGGATCGGCGGCATGCTGTGCAAATCGAGCAATATCGCGACACCGAACTTTTGCCGCATATTTTCAAGCACTGCCGCAACGGCCTGATGATAGGGCCGGTGAAGCGCCGATATCCGCTCATTGATGTCATCTAAAGTAAACTGGCGCTTCCACAAATCGCCTTCGCCCGACAATCGGCGCGGCACAAGGCCAAGACCGCCGCGCTGCTTAGCGCCAGGCGCAGGATAGTCCGCGCGCTGTGCGCCTTGGACCATCTCGACATCGATATCCTGCTCGTCGCGGTTCAGGTCGATCCAAGCGCGCGCGCGATGGGCGATGATGACGGGATGGCCAAACTGCACCGAACGCCGCGCCAAAAGATCGGCATATCTATCCTCAAGCCGCACAAGCGATGCTGGCGGTACGCGCAGTGCGTCAAACACAGCAGCTGGATAATCGCGCCCCGCATGCGGCACGGACAGCAGCACAGGCACGGACATATTCTCCGTGCCCCACATTGCAAATCCGGATGCCGCTATGTCCAAGTCGCCCTCATTAACCTTAGAAAATATGTTGTTGGCAGGTTTTGCGCAAAATGGTGCAAAAAAATTAAATCTCTGCAATTATAGACAGCGTCGGCGCAGCAGCTCAGCGCCCCAAAAGTTGTTTAAGGACCCTTTATGACCCGAATTCTGCTCGCCGAAGATGAACAGGCCATGCGCGAATATCTTGCGCGCGCGCTGGAACGCTCGGGCTATGAAGTTGTCGCAGTCGACCGGGGCACAGAAGCAGCGCCCTTGTTGGAACAAGAGCATTTCGACCTTCTGCTCACCGATATTGTGATGCCGGAAATGGACGGCATCGAACTCGCGCGCCATTGCAACCGTGTCTCTCCCGCTACTGAAGTCATGTTCATCACGGGCTTTTCGGGCGTTGCGTTGCGCGCGGGCGAGTCCATGCCAAGCGCCAAAGTGCTGTCCAAACCCTTCCACCTCAAAGACCTTGTCCTTGAAGTCGAGCGACTGTTTGCCAAGGAAAGTTTTGGTGAGCTGAAATAGGCTTGAATGATATAGCAAGCCCAGCTAGAGGCTGCCGAATAGTGGGCGTATAGCTCAGCGGTAGAGCACTGCATTGACATTGCAGGGGTCGCAAGTTCAAACCTTGCTACGCCCACCATTAAAAACCCCCGCCGTCCCAATGGAACGGTGGGGTTTTTTAATTTCGCGCTATTGAGGCACAAACCTATCGCTAACCCTCCCGCCGGCTTGGCGCGGTGCCGTGCCAGCGTTTGTATGCGCGGGTGAAGGCGCTGAGCTCGCTGTAGCCAAGCAAGAATGCGATCTGACCCAGCGAGCGCGTATTTTCCATAAAATATACATGGCACATATCATTGCGGACAAGGTCAAGCAGGTCGCGAAAGGACATGCCTTCCTCCAACAGCTTTCGGCGCAGGCTGCGCTCGCTCATGCCAAAGGACGCGGCCAGCCGGTCAAGCGTCGGCGGTGATTTGTCGAGTTCGCTGGTCAGATAAAAATAGCTGAGTGCTAGATGCGTCTTACCATGAACCATCCATTGTGCTGGCCGCTGATAGCGCGCGACAGCCGCCTCCAACAACGCCTTGTTGGCAAAAGGCGACGGACGAAACACCTGCCGCCCCGCAATTTCCATGCGCGTGGACGGCATGCCGAACTGCACCGCGCAGCCAAAGGCTGCCTCATATCGCGTCACGGCAAATTGCGGCTGATGCTGGAAATGTACCGATTGCAGCAAAGGCAGCTCGCCGAGCACCTGCCGCGACAGGCGGGCATAAGTTGCGACCGAAAATTCCACAAAACTGGCGTATTCGTAAGTCCGTTCCGGCGGGCAATCCCAAAGGAAAAAGGGTGGTTTACCCGAAGAACTGAACCGGGTTTTGACCATCGTCTGACGCAGCGCCTGAAGGCGGATATGCGCATCAATCACTGATCCCAAGTCGGTTTCCAGACGCGTGGCAAATCCGAAGTCTGAAAAATTTTGCATCGCCGCTGTCTCGCCAAGCCGTAAATGCACCGCAGGGTCGTTGAAATGCGACTGAAGTATCTTGAAAAAATGGATCGCGGCAGATGCTGAAATGCGGCTGAACGGGTTGCGCAGGCGGGTTTCGTCCAAGCCAGCTGCCGCGAGCAGTGTGCGCCTGTCGCCACCCTCCGCAACGGCAGCGCGCAGTATCCGCGCGGCAAGATTGGCGGACATCGTGTTTGGCGCGATGGCCGTGCCATCCTTCAACAAAAGATCAATCCAACTGAAAATAGCAGGCTCCCGGTCGATGATGGTAACAGGTTCAACACGCGGCAGCGGGTAACGCAAGCGCGATTTCCGCCGTGCCTTGCGGCTTCAAATTTCTCTCGCTAAGTCAAAGCCATGAACCTTGCATCACTCCTCGCCCAATTCGAACCCGGCGCCACGTCGCACAAGATCTCCATCCCCGCCAGCTGGCATCAGGGACGCACGTCTTATGGCGGGCTAAGTTCAGCTTTGGCCTATCAAGCAGCGAAGCTGACGGCGGAGGATTTACCGCCGCTTCAGTCGGCACAAATCGCGTTTGTCGGTCCCTTGGCGGGCGATGTCGAGGTGCAGGCCAATATCCTGCGTCGCGGTAAAAACACGGCATTCATCAAGGCCGACATTATGGGCGCAGATGGCGTTGGTCTTACCTGCACATTCATTTTCATGAACCGGCGGCAGAGCCATTTGGACTATATCAGCATCGCGCAGCCCGAATTTCCGCCGATCCCGACCGCGGACAATGCGCGCAGCGGACCCTCTGAGTTTTTCACCGGGCATATGCAATATCCAGACAAGCGGCTTGAACTGGGGCTAGCCACCAACCGGCTTGCGTCGTGGCATCGCTTCACCGAACATGACGGGCTTGACCATATCGCCGAGCTTATCTGCATTGGCGACGCCTTGCCGCCTTCTGCGATGGGGTTGATGACCGAAAAGGGCATGGTGAGTTCGATGAACTGGCAGATCAATATGCTGACGGACACGCCAACGACTCAAGATGGCTGGTGGTATCTCTCCAGCGAAACCCATCACGCCGCCAATGGCGCGAGCAGCCAGTATATGACGGCATGGAACAGCCGCGGCGAAGCGGTGCTCACGGGCATGCAATCGGTGGCAATTTTTGCTTAGGCGGCCATAAAGCCGCGCTCCGCCTCCATGATATAATCACGGGTAATCGGCAACGCACGCCGGTTGCGGGTAAACTGGATTTGATAATTGCCCATCCCGCCCGATTCAAACGCGGCGGTCGCGCCAGCGAGATAGAATATCCACATGCGGTAGAATCGTTCGTCATATTGCGCGACGATGGCTTCGCGATGGCCTTGCACACGGGCGTACCATTCGCGCAGCGTCATGGCATAATGCAGCCGCAGGGTTTCGATGTCGCTGGGGATCAATTTGACTTTCTCGCTCGCCGCCAGCGTTTCGGATAATGCGGGAATATAGCCGCCGGGGAAGATATATTTGCGCGTGAATGCGTCCGTGCTGCCCGGTTTGCCAAAACGGCCAATCGTATGCAGAAGCATGACGCCGTCATCCTTCAACAAATTGGCACAAGCGCGAAAAAACGTGTCAAACTGCGGCACGCCGACATGTTCAAACATACCGACTGAGACGATGCGGTCGAAATAGCCCGGCGCACGCTCCGCCAGCACGCGATAGTCGAGCAATTCAAACCTAACCTTGTCCGCCACACCAGCGGCCTCCGCACGTTCACGCGCAAGTTTCAACTGCTCGGCACTCAGCGTAATGCCAAGCACTTCGACCCCGGCAACCTTGTTCAGATACAGCGCCATTCCGCCCCAGCCACAACCAATGTCGAGCACTTTCTGCCCCGGCTGCAGTGCCAGCTTCGCTGCAATATGCGCCTTTTTGGCAAGTTGCGCGCGCTCCAGCGTGTCGTCCGCTTCTGACCAATAGGCGCAACTATATTGCATATCGTCGTCGAGCCACAGGCGGTAAAAATCATTCGACAGGTCGTAATGATGCGCGACGTTCGCTCTTGAATTGGCCAAGGAGTTCAGCTGCTGGAATGGGCGCGCGATTTGGCCAAGCAATGCCTTCAACGGCTTTCTGTCGCCGATTTCGCCGCCTTTTTCCCAAGGGTTGTTGCGCCGGACCAGTTCGACAAGGCCCATGATGTCGTCACCGTCGACCGTGACACCGCCGTCCATATAGGCTTCCGCCAGACCCAGTCGCGGGTTAAGCAAAATGCGGCGTTCGGCGTTGGGGTGAACTATCCGCAAGATAACGTCGGGCCAGCCAGCCGCGGCCGAGCCGAAAACAACTGCATCGCCATTTGGTTGAATGATCGTCAGCGTACCGTGATGAATCCGGCCGCTTAAAATGCGCGCGAGTAATGCCAATGCAGTGCCTTTCGTAAAACGATGCCCCCTGCGACCAACTCTTTTTTTGATACTGTTACAAAATCGACACTTTGCCAAGCTTATCCGATAACGGCTTAATTTAAGTCGTACGTGTCGGACGCGCAAAGCGCATGGCAAAAAACACCAGCCCAACGACGATGAAATTGTCCACGAAGGTTTTGTAGAACAACCAATTGTCCGTCGACAGCAACTTTGCCGCACCATAATTCAGCGCGGCCATCACTAGCCCGATAACACCCATGATGATCGCAAAGCGCCCGGCATCGATATCGGAATAAGGCATATAGCGCGCCAACCCCTTGCCGATATACGGCCCGCCACGCGCGCCATCGATAATGAAGAAACTGGCGGCGATCAGGCCCGTTATGGTCCCACGCTGCTTGATCCATTCATCATCATTCAGCCAAACAGCGAGGCCAGCCGAAATGCACAGCATCAATATGCCAAACAGAGCGAGGCCGCCGGTAACGTCAATCTTGGTAATGCGCTGGAACAGGACAAGCCCGAACCCGACGACAACGCCGACAATTGCAGCCGTCTGCAAATCGGTGAACTTGGCCACAAAGTAGAACAGCAGGCCAGTGATGATATCAATGGCGAATGGCAGGCGGTTGTGGCGCGCAAACACCCCGCCGTTCATAGCTTGGGCGCCTTGGGTGGCCTTCACACTTTCGCCGAAGCTATCATGCTGGGTAGCGGCCGCGCGATATTTGTCAGGATATGCAGGAACGCGGCCTTTGTGGCTTTCATAGACCACAGCGCCGCAGAACCGGGCCACTATCCCCGTGGTCCACATGCCCATATAGCCAAGCTCAACTTCCAACAGCCGACCATCGGGCAGATTGGCGCGCAAAATGTGATTGCGCACCGATTCAGCACCAAAAACGGGCGTTTCGTCACGCGCCTGCTCGACACCAAGCATCGCCAGTGACGAATGCAAGCCATCGCCGCGCGCTTTGCTGGAAACAGTGAAGGACAGCCCATCGATTGCAAACCGACGTGTCGGGTATTTCCACCAGGTAAAGCTCATGGCCTTAGCCTAAAGCCGCCTGCTTTTCCTCGGCGAGGCGGTCCAGTTCGGCGCGGCTTTTCTTTTCGCTGGAGGATTTTAGCTGGCCACATGCCGCCATGATATCGCGGCCGCGTGGTGTGCGCACCGGCGCGCTGATGCCGGCTTCAAAGATGATGCTGGAAAAACGCTTGATGCGTTCGGGATCCGAGCATTCATAGATCGCGCCGGGCCATGGATTGAACGGTATCAAATTGACCTTAGCCGGCAGCTTATATTGGCGGATCAGGCTGATAAGTTGGCGCGCGTCTTCGTCGCTGTCATTCTTATCCTTCAGCATCACATATTCGAATGTGATCCGCCGTGCGTTGCTGACGCCGGGATATTCGGCGCAGGCGCGCAAGAGTTCATCAATGCCATATTTGCGGTTGATGGGGACGATTTCGTCGCGGATTTCCTTGGTCACTGCGTGCAGCGAGACAGCGAGGTTCACGTTAATTTCTTCGCCCGCGCGCGCCATCATCGGCACAACGCCAGACGTCGAAAGCGTAATCCGGCGGCGCGACAGGCCAAGGCCTTCGCCATGCATGACGATCTTCATTGCATCGCGGACATTCTCGAAATTATACAGCGGCTCCCCCATGCCCATCAGCACGATGTTGGTCAGCATGCGGCCATCGGCGGTATAATGGCCGACATCGTCATCTTCATCATCGTCGGCAACCGACGCCATATTGCCCTTTGGCCATTCGCCAAGCGCATCACGCGCGAGCATCACCTGCCCGACGATTTCGCCCGGGGTCAGATTGCGCACCAGCCGCATCGTGCCGGTGTGACAGAAACGGCAATTGAGCGTGCAGCCGACTTGCGAAGAAATGCACAGGGTGCCGCGATCCGCATCGGGGATGAACACCATTTCATAATCCTGCGCGTCGTCGGTGCGCAAAAGCCATTTGCGCGTGCCATCGGTCGAAACCTGCGCCTCGACGACTTCGGGCCGGCCAACGACAAAGCGGTCGGCAAGCCATGGGCGCATCGTTTTGGCGATGTCGGTCATCGCTTCAAAATCGGTCACACCGCGATGGTATATCCAGTGAAACACCTGCTTTGACCGCAGCTTTGCCGCTTTTTCATCGAGCTGCGATTCTTCGAACAGCTGACGGATTTGGAGATGGTTCAGGCCCAAAAGGTCAATTCGGCCATCCGAACGCGGCGTAATCGCGCGCGGGGTGACGACGGGGTCTATGTGGCCGGGAATCTGCATGATGGCCGCGCCTATAAGGGGATTATGGGGGAAAAGCCAGCGTCGCTAAGCCCTAGGGTCAGGACCTAGCTCTTGACCACAGAGACCTGTGTGCCGGGCGACTGGTCTGATATCATGACCACTGCTCCCAATTGGGCAGCGAGTGCCTCGACAATGCCGGTGCCAAGACCGGGTTTGCGGTCTTCCTCGTCTTTTGGCATGCCAATGCCGTCATCGGCGACCACCAGTGTCCACGCGTCGCCGGTCGATTTATACCCGACCTTGATCGTGCCCTTTTGCGTGCGGCCGGGGAAAGCATGCTTTAAAGCATTGATGACCAGTTCGGTAACGACAAGGCCAAGGCTGACGGACGTATCCGCGTCGACGACGCTGTCATCAACATCAGTGGTGAGCGAAAGCCGGTCGGGATCGCCAATCATCGACGCCCCGATGCTCCGGCACAGATCAGCGAAATAGGTGCGTAAATCCACATTATCGACCGAGGTCGATGACAAATGCTTTTGCAGCATGGCGATCGACATCACGCGATTATGCGCATCACGCAGATGTTCGCGCGTTTCGCTTGATTGCACTTTGCGCGCACTTTGCAGCAATACGCTGGCGATGATTTGCAAGCTGTTGGCCACGCGATGCTGGATTTCATGCAGCAACAACTGCTTTTCACGGACAAGATCATCTCGGACTTTATCAGCCAGTCGCTGCTGCGTAACATCCGTTATCGCGAGAACAACGCGAATGCTTTCAGCTTCGAAATAATCGAGCGTATGCGCGTTAATCAGCAAATGAAGCGTTGGCTGGTCAGCACGTTTCAGGTCCATTTCATAGACATCAATCGCTGCCTTGCCGGCAACGGTCGCGAGCAAAAGCGTAGTCAGCTGCGGTACATTCCATTCGCCCTTGCCCAGATCCGCAAGCTTCTTCCCCGTGACCCCAGCGCAATCGATGTCAAAGGCATGGCAAAAGGACTTGCTTGCCGCGATGATCGTCAAATCTTCCTTCAGGAGAATGAGTGGCGAAAAGGACGATGAAACCAGCGCAATCGACATATTGTCGGCGTGTTCAGGCAAACGGGTCAGTAAATTTTCCATGGCATAAAGCCGTCATAAACTGGAGACTCGCGGTGCGAGAGCCATACCCAGGCGTCACGTCTCGCAAAGGCGTCAAAGGCACGAAACGTAAACTTTGTAACACACTGCGCCAAAGTTCGTGAATCAATTCAACGTTTCGCTGCCCTTACCTTTTCAGGCCTGCACATCCCAAGGCCGCGGAATCGATTGCACTGGGTGCACCGCGCAAGGCGTATGCATCGACAATCGACCGGCCGTCACGGCCAATCGTTTCAATGCTGAGCGACGTTGCCGAGCGGATGGCGGCGACAATGGCCAGATCCATTCGCCGGTCAGCAGCCCATGCTGCGCTGCTATCTGCCTTCAAACGAAAGCGCCTTCCGCCTGCGCTGAGCGTTACGCCGCTGTTTGCAGACCGGTCGCGCGAAAGACGCAAGTAAAGCTGGTGCGTAACCTTGCGGTCTGGCCAGAAACCGACAGATATATAGGCCGAGCGCGTTGGGGTTCTTATCGTCTCCTCGGGCTCCGAAATGGCATAACAGCGCGGGGTATCCGGGTCACGAAAGGCTGCCCACCCTTGATACACGCCCAGCCTGTCTTTGGCAGCGAGCGGCGCGGCAGCAGCAAACATCAAACCAAGCATTAAAAGCACGTGCTTTCCGGCGAAGGCCGGAATCCAGCGAGGCGGTGCGCCGGGCTGTTCTGGGCTCCTGCCTTCGCAGGAGAACACATGATGTCCCGAGAGTAACTTCAAGCGCGCTCCCCCGCGCCGTCGCCGTCAATCACCAATGTCTCGACACCATCGCGGATCATCACCATACTGCCCTGCGATAGGCTAGGCGCGATGGGCGCGCCAAAGCGATCCATGGGCTCCAACCCCAGCAACACCCCGCGCAGCACGCGTGCCGTCATCCCGTGACAAATGACGAGCATGTCCTGTTCAAAGCTTTGGTCAGCTATCCATTCGCCTAGCCGCTGTGCCACATCGTCATAATATTCACCGCCCTCGGGACGCACCGAAAACAGCTTATGCTCCATATCGACAATTGGCCCGATTTCCGCCGATATGTCGGCATAAGTCCGGCTTGACCAAAGGCCGACATCAATTTCCAGCAGCCGGTCGTCACGCATCGTCTGGTGCCAATCGGCGTCGATTTCCTCGGCCACCAACGCAAGAGTCTGCAACGCGCGGCCTGCGGTGGACGACCACAATTGCGGCGTGGGGTCATCCCCCAGATAGTGTGCCAACGCACGGCCCATGGCACGCGCTTGCACACAGCCCTCCCAAGTCAGCGGCGTATGCACCTCCGCTTGGCCCTGCATACGTGCAATCTTGTTGAACACCGTCTCTCCATGCCGAGCAATGAAAAGACGCTTACCGTTTGTTGAAATCCCCATAATGGTCTTATTCCACAGGATATTCTTCGACGCAAAACCTATCGGCTTGCCCTGCTGGCCAAAGCGGTTAAGGAAGAATCGCCATAGAAATAGGGATTTTTGGCTGCTTTGTGCCTGCCATGCCCGACAAGGGGATTTTGAATGAGAGCCACGATCGAACGCGCGACCCTGCTGAAAAGCCTGAGCCACGTCCAATCTGTTGTGGAACGGCGCAACACCATCCCCATTTTGTCCAACGTCCTCATCGAAGCCAGCGAAGGCGGCAAGATCAAGCTGACCGCGACGGACCTTGATTTGCAAGTCGTCGAAACCTTTGCCGCCGATGTCGAAACCCCCGGTGCAACCACCGTTTCCGCGCACACCTTGTTCGAAATCGCGCGTAAATTGCCCGAGGGTTCGCAAGTCCAGCTGCACGCTGCAGACGGACGCATGGCGGTAAACGCCGGCCGCGCGCGCTTCTCGCTCGCCACATTGCCACGCGACGATTTCCCGACGATTGCAGAGGGCGAACTACCCACATCGTTCGAAATTCCAGCGAGCTCGTTGATCCAGATTATCGACAAGACGCGCTTTGCGATCTCGACCGAAGAAACGCGCTATTATCTCAACGGTATTTTCCTGCACGTCACTGACGACGCAGAACCGGTGTTGAAGGCAGCGGCAACCGATGGCCACCGCCTCGCCCGTGTTACGCTCCCGCGCCCTGCTGGCGCAGAAAATATGCCCGACATCATCGTGCCGCGCAAATGCGTCGCCGAAATCCGCAAGCTGCTCGACGAAAGTGGCGGCAACTCCATTCAGGTCGACCTGTCGGCCAGCAAAATCCGCTTCACCTTTGATCACGTCATCCTGACTTCGAAGCTGATTGACGGAACATTCCCCGATTACAGCCGCGTCATTCCAACCGCGAATGACAAGCTGCTGCGCATCGATCCCAAGGCATTCAGCCAAGGCGTTGACCGCGTTGCCACCATCGCCACCGAAAAAACCCGCGCTGTCAAAATGGCACTCGATAAAGACAAGATCACCTTGTCGGTCACCAGCCCTGAAAACGGCACGGCAGCCGAAGAGGTGTCCGGCCAATATAGCAGCGACGGTTTCGAAATCGGTTTCAACGCGCGCTATCTGATGGACATCTTAAGCGAGATTGAAGGTGACATCGTCGAGCTTCACTTGGCCGATGCCAGCGCCCCAACGCTTATTCGCGAGAATGACAAGTCAGCAGCGTTGTACGTTCTGATGCCAATGCGGGTTTGATCTCGGGCTTCGGTTATGGCGTTATCGCGCATCGAACTTCGAGATCTCGCAGAACTGAAACTAAGGGACTCCAAGCTCCTGCTTGATAACGCTAGCTATTCCAACGCCTACTATCTGGCAGGATATTCTGTCGAATTAGGATTGAAAGCGTGCGTTGCGCGTCAAATTCGACAAGATGAGATACCAGACAAAGAGCTGGTCAATCGTGTATATACTCACAATTTTGAATCATTGGCGGGTCTTGCCGGACTAAAATCAGATCTGAAAATCCAACAGGACGCAGATCATAGGTTTCAAGCTTACTGGGGAATTATAGCAGAGTGGTCACCTGACGCCCGCTATGCTACGTGTGACTCGATGTCGGCCCAGTTACTTTGGCAAGCAATTGGCGATCCAGACCACGGAGTACTAAAATGGATAAGAACGCACTGGTAGAGGAGGGAACAAAGCTCGTTCGCTTGCTCGATGATAGCAAGTTGAAGCCCCGAGCTGCTATGTGGGTTTATAATTCAGAAACGGAGAACTGGAAGCTTTGGATTGTTCCAGCGTCCAAGGTTCAAGATAAACACGAATTTTATCTAACGCTCTCCGACATAATCTCAGCTCACCGTGACGAGCTTCCCAGTTTTGATATCAGTTCAGTAGAATTCAAATCAGATACCCATCCTGCAGTGAAAGGACTGGGACAGATGCTTCACATTGAAGGCTTGGGCAGCGCTCACTTTTCTAACAATCGATTTAACGGTTTTTTGCTTCCGGACGGTATCGTTCTACGTATGGCAGTGTAGGAGCGCCTACTCCGCAGCCTCAGCCATTTCGATACTCTGTGGGCCGCGGATGACACCGCCGGGTAATTCTCCCGTCATCGCACCTTCGCGGAATGTCACTAGGCCTGACTTAATCGTCGCCACATAGCCATCTGCCTTTTGCAGCAGGCGCCTGCCACCTGCGGGCAGATCGAACGCAAGCCATGGCTTGCTCAGCTTCAGCCGCTCCAGATCAATAACGTTGATGTCTGCCAGATAGCCGGGTTTCAGAATTCCACGGTCGTTCAGGCCATATAGCCGCGCGGTGTCGTGACACTGGCGCTTAATGGCATTCTCAAGCGTGATGCGTGTTCCAGCGCGGTCGCGGACCCAATGTTGCAGCATGAAGGTCGGGCTGGCGGCATCACAAATCGTACCGCAATGCGCGCCGCCATCGGACAGGCTGTTCACACAATCATCGCGGGTCTGAAGTTCCTCAAGGAAGTTCAGATTGCCGTCGCGATAATTGAGGATCGGGAAATAGATGAACCCGGTACCGTCGTCCTGCATCAACAGGTCATAGGCATATTCCGCAGGGCTAATGCCCGCAGCGATGGCACGCGCCATGACGCTTTCATCCTGCCGTGGTTCGTAATTGAATTCAGGCCCCATTTCAAAATGCACGGGCCAGCCGCCCGCAACGATGCGCAGAAAATCGATGATGTCGCTTTCAGGGAATACCGACTCTTCGGATATCATCCGCGCCTTGAACGCTGGATCTTTCAGGCGCGCAAGCTGCTGCGCCCAAGGAAGCGTTTCAATCTCCGCCCATGCTGGCTTGAAACGGAACGGATGCACCGTTCCCTGCCATGCCATGATGATGCCATTGCCGCGTAAGGCGATCTGCGCGACGATATTCGCGCCATTGTCATTCTCGGCGATCATTGAGGAAATCTGCTCCTCAAGCGGCATTTCCTTGGCGATGGATTGCAACGCGGCGAAGGTGACGGGCAATCCGGTTTCGCGGCTCAGCGCACCCATCCAGCCAAATTCATCCCAATCGCGCTTCATGTCGCTCGCCATTTCAAACACGCCATAGCCAACGCGGCCCATCGCGCGGCCAATTCCGATGAGTTCTTCCTTGGTCGCGGTTGTTCCGGGAACGAGTTCGCCATCGACGGACTTGTGCAGCACAGTGCGCGAGGTAGAAAAGCCAAGTGCGCCTGCACGAATGCCTTCTTCGACGATGCGCGACATTTCTGCGATGTCCGCGTCGGTTGGCACTGCGCCCGGCATTTCGCGGTCACCCAGCACATAAGCGCGCACTGCGCCGTGCGGGACATGCGTTGCCACATCAATGGTGCGCGGGCGGCGCTCAAGCGCATCCAGATATTCGGGGAAGGTTTCCCAATCCCATGTCATGCCCTCGGCCAACGCGGTGCCGGGAATATCCTCGACACCCTCCATCAGGCCAATCAGCCAGTCATGCTTGTCTTTCTTGGCTGGCGCGAAACCGACGCCGCAATTGCCCATGACGACCGTGGTCACGCCATGCCAGCTGGATGGCGCCATTTCGCTGTCCCATGTTGCCTGACCATCATAATGGGTGTGGATGTCGACAAAGCCGGGGCTGACGATTTTGCCCGTTGCGTCAATTTCTTCGCGGCCAGAGGCGCTGATTTGTCCGATCGCGGTGATGATGCCGCCGTCTACCGCAACATCGGCGACAAAGCGCGGCGCGCCCGTGCCATCAACCAATGTTCCACCGCGAATGACCAAATCATGCATATCGACTCTCCTCTTCCTCAAGGGGAGCGTATCAGACTTAATCGCGCGGTTAAAGTGGGGTCGCGTTAGAGGCTAAATAACAAACACATAGTCATCCTGAACTTGTTTCAGGATAATGCGTCACCGTTGCATGTTATCCTGAAACAAGTTCAGGTTGACGATGTATGTGAGCTTTGCTTAGCCTTGGCCCATGCGCCGAAATTCCTTATTCGGCGGGCTGGACTTCGCTGCGTTGGCGCAGGCGATTGCCCGCCAACCGGCGCAGTGCGGCAAAGAAACGCGGGACCATGGCGTTGCGATCCATCCAATCGGCATAGGCTGCATATGCGGGATCGGCCATTAAATGCTTCTGCTCAGTTCGCGCGCGCCAGTAATAGATCGCGCTGACCAGCGCCAGAATTGCGCTGTTGCGGATCATGTCCGCAGTGCTGCCCGTGGTGACCAGAAACGGCAAAGTGGACAGCCACCAGAAGGCATTTTTGGTGAGATAAGCAGGGTGCTTGGAAAAGGCATATGGCCCATGCGTCAAGATACCGCGATGCGTGAGGTTCGAAAAACGAAGGCCGAAGGCGACCGTTGCCCATGCGTATATGCCCGTCAAGACAACGAGCATCGCGCCCCAGATCCAGAGCAAACTCGTGTGCCCTTCAAACCAATAGGCCCAGTCGCTGGTGCCGATATGATAATCGAGCGGGCCGCCATTGTTCATCAGGATAAACGGCGGGTAACACATGAGCGCTGCAACCCACCCAGCAAGAAAAGGGTTGGCCGTGCGGATATGCGCATCGAGCGGTTTCATCGTCAGCATGTAACCAATGGTGGCGAACTGCACATCGACGAGGAACATGCCGGTAATCAGGGCATTGGCGAGCCAGACCGGATTATGGGCAACCTCAGCAAAGTTCATATTGACGATATCGCGAAAGCCGCCGGGGACGATGGATATCATGAACGCAAGGAAAAAGCCCTTTACCGCCCAAGCCCGAAGATGATGGAAAATCTCTTGCCGGTCCCAGTCATTGCGGCCCGCGATCCATGCACCGAAGTGCCAGACACCATCGCGCGGGTTGACCAAATACCGGTCAAGCCAGACGATATAAGGCACGGACAACAGGATCAGCGGAATGGCCGCTGCCTGAAACATCTGCATCGAAAACAGATAATTCCCGTCCCAATAGAAACGGCACAACGCATAAATGGCCGCGATCAGTGCCCAAGTCGCCCAAAGGCCAGCGACTTTGATAATGCTGGTGTCGAGGACATCCGCAATTGGACGACGAATAGTCCAGTCGATCCCGGTGGACGGCCGTTGATGGACTTTGTCGACAAGGATGGACCACAAGACCATCGGGATACCACAAAAGAGCAAAGCGACAAGCGCGGAATAGGGACCATCGGCGCGCGCTGGCCAACCCTCAAAACCTAGGGTCGCGCCAATGTCACCGAAATTGCGGGCTACGAAAATCGCGACAAATAGTCCCAACAGGCCGCACAGGCCGACAGCGCTGCTGACGGCGGACACAGGCCGGGGATCGGTGGCTTTGATTGCGCTCGTTTTCACTCCGCTGCATTAGCGGGAATTGGTTAAGAAACGGAAAGCGGGTCCCCGCTCAACTGGCGAGAATATTGATCGAAAATGCGATTATGCCAATGTTGAACACGAATGCCGCGATGCAGTGGAAAATGACGACCTTGCGCCATTGCCCGTCCGTTATGTTCACGTCCGACGTCTGGAATGTCATGCCCAGCGTGTAGGCAAAATAGACAAAGTCCCAATAGTCGGGCGATTTGGTCTTGGGAAATTCAACCCCGCCGCGATCACCCCCGCCGCGGCTGTCGTCATAATATAAATGTGCGTAATGGATCGCGTAAATCATGTTTGAAAAACACCATGCGATTGCAAGTGTACCTATCACCAATGCAACCGCGAACGAATATGGCGCTTCGGTCTGTGTAAGTTCAGCAGCGACAGCCGTCAGTATCGTGACCATGATCACTGCGGTAAGCGCAAGCAGCAGGATGCGGTCGGCATCTTCAGGCTTGGCTTTTTCGCGAATGCCCGCCGCATCCAGTTTGAACAGCGGCGGCAAGGTGGCGGCATAGCCCAAAGCGGCAACGTCGAACCCCGCCATGATAGCCTGATACCAAGGCAACCACAGACCGAAACCCAAAGCGGTCAGGCAGAGCAGCAGGAAAAGACCATAGCGCCACGGCATAAATGCCCAGACTGGCGCTTTGGTCTTTGCGGTCATTTCCCGCGCTGCCCCAACAACCGCAGGCGAAGCGCGTTCAATTTGATGAAACCTGCCGCATCCTTTTGGTCATAGGCACCGGCGTCATCTTCGAACGTGACAACCTTTTCGCTGTACAGGCTGTTGGGCGACTTGCGGCCAACGACACTGGCGAGGCCCTTGTAGAGCTTGAGCCGGACAGTCCCCGAAACGTCGGCTTGGCTGAGGTCAATCGCGGCTTGCAGCATCTCGCGCTCGGGCGAGAACCAGAAACCGTTATAGATCAGCTCCGCATATTTCGGCATCAGCTCATCCTTAAGATGCGCCGCGCCGCGATCGAGCGTGATGCTCTCGATACCTCGATGTGCACGGGCATAAATTTCGCCACCGGGCGTTTCATACATGCCACGCGACTTCATGCCGACGAAGCGGTTCTCGACGAGGTCAAGGCGGCCAATGCCATGTGCGCGACCAAGGTCATTCAGCGCAGCGAGCAAGGTCGCTGGCGACATGGCTTCGCCATTCAGCGCAACGCCATCGCCCTTTTCAAAATCGATGGTGATATATTCAGGCGTATCCGGCGCGTCCTCCGGATTGACCGTGCGCGAATAAACATAATCGGGGGTCTCATCCCACGGGTCCTCAAGCACTTTGCCCTCGCTGCTGGTGTGCAACAGGTTGGCATCAGTCGAAAACGGGCTCTCGCCGCGCTTATCCTTGGGCACAGGAATCTGGTGCTGCTCCGCCCATTCAATCAGGCGCGTCCGGCTCGTCAGGTCCCATTCGCGCCATGGTGCAATCACCTTGATGTCGGGGTTCAGCGCATAAGCCGAGAGTTCGAACCGCACTTGGTCATTGCCCTTGCCCGTTGCGCCATGCGCAATCGCATCAGCGCCGGTTTCGGCAGCAATCTCGATCAACCGCTTGGAAATGAGCGGGCGCGCGATGGATGTGCCGAGCAAATAGTCGCCTTCATAACGGGCATTGGCGCGCATCATCGGGAAGACAAAGTCGCGCACAAATTCTTCGCGCAAATCATCGATGTAGATGTGGTGGTCTGGCACGCCCATCAGCACCGCCTTTTCGCGCGCTGGCCCAAGCTCTTCGCCCTGCCCCAGATCTGCGGTGAAGGTCACGACTTCACAGCCATATTCCACCTGCAACCATTTCAGGATGACGCTGGTGTCGAGCCCGCCCGAATATGCGAGGACGACTTTTTTGATGCTGTCTTTTGTCATGTCATGTTCCGAAGCTGAATATCCGCCGCGCGCCTAACAGTTTAGGCAGGGTTCGACAACTCCCACAACTGCCAAAGCCCCAGAAGGAGGAACATCGACGCGGCAATCATATGCACGATGCGCAGCGAAACCTTTTCCACCAGCTTCTCGCCCAGATACACCGCAGGCACGTTGGCGATCATCATGCCGAAGGTCGTCCCCGCCGCAACCAACAGAACTGCATGATATTGCGCGCCAAGCGCGATAGTCGCGACTTGCGTCTTGTCGCCCATCTCGACAAAGAAAAACGCAATTGTCGTCGCAACAAATGCCCCACGCTGCGACGCCACTTTGATATCGTCATCAACCTTATCGGGAATGAGCGTCCATGCCGCCATCAGGATGAAGCCAATCGCAACCGCGATGCGAAATGTATCGCTCGTGAAGACACTGGCAAGCGTGCTGCCCGCCCATGCTGCGAGAGCATGATTGGCTATCGTTGCGACAAAAATACCTGCAATCACAGGCAGAGGCTTTTTAAACCGCGTCGCCAACAATATGGCGAGCAGCATCGTCTTGTCGCCGATTTCAGCAACCGCAACAAGCAAGGTAGACGCGAAGAAGATTTCCATGATGTGTTCCGGGTCAGGCAGTTAAAAGACGCAATGCCACCTACAACCCCGCCCGACCGGAACGGATTGCAGATGCCATTGGTCTCGCCTTGAACCGCACTTGCGGCCCCACATGCACCATGACCTCTCGGCCAAATATGTTGATGCATGTCCCGTTCAAATCGAACGGCTGGCTACTCCCCAGATGACAGGACAGGGTTTAGGCTGCGAATCCGGCGGATGCAACTAAAGGTTAATTTGAAGGATTTGATCCCTGGCCCGGCACGGCTTTGCCGCGACCCATTTGGCGGATCTTGAACTGCTTGCGTCGACGATAATAGCGCGCAACCACAAATAGGAGCGCAAGCACTAAAATCGTGATCAACACGAGCGCAATGATTAATCTGGTTTCCACGGGTTTCAATCAGTCCAAGGTCAGTGGGCTTTGCTTGCATCTGGTCATGCAAACATTTGTCACTTCAGGTAACGGAGTTCGCAATAATGGGCAATGCCTCAACTGTGAACAATGTCAAAATTGCGCAACCTACGTTGCATTTTTACAATGAGGCTTAAACCCTAACAGTTGATCGGTGATGTTGGTTAGCGGGCAATCAACAATGTTGCATCGGCTGATATTTCGATACTCACAGCCCCATCCACAACCAAGCATTCACCAACAGGAGCAATTTCATCCGCCACCGAAACCGTCCCCGTCAGTGGCACAATCCAGCAATGCCCTGTTAAATCAAGCGCATCGATCTGGCTTTGATGATCGACATACCAAAGCTGGAAATGCGGTCCATCCACCAGCTGCTGGCCGCCAGCAACACGGCCCGATCTTGCGTCGCAATAGGGCGTCGCAACGGACACAGCAACACCATCATCCAGATGCAGTTCGCGCGGCCGGCCATAATCGAACAATCGATAGGTTATGTCCGCAAATTGCTGCACCTCGACCAAAGTGATGCCCGCGCCAATCGCGTGCACTGTTCCGGCGGGAATATAATAATAATCGCCAGCCGACACCGGCTTCCAGTCCATCAGGCTTTCAATCTCGCCCGACAGCGACGCCGCCCGCAAAGCGTCAGCGCTCAGCTCTTGTTGTGTACCGATACCGAGCACTGCGCCGGGTTCCGCATGGACGACAAACCAGCATTCTTCCTTGCCTGATTGCAGGCCGCGATCGCGCGCTTGCGCGTCGTTGGGATGCACCTGAATAGACAGCTTTTCGGACGTGAACAGCCATTTCACCAATATCGGTAGCGGCGCACCCTGCGCCCTTTCGTACCAAATCTCGCCAATGCGGCGGTCGCCCATATCGCCAAATGCCGCCGGTACGTCCGTGCGGCCCCAAGGCTTTTCAACCAGATGCTTGGTCAGTTTCATGAGCCAGCCGTTACCAGCAATTAAACGCTTTTGCACCGCCCAAACTATCGCTAGGGAGACCGCAACAATAAAAATCTCCCCAGGCACCACATATTACTGGAGCCAAAATAATGACTGAATATGTAACCCGCGCCAACCTTCAGGTCGCTGATGAACTCGCGCTTTTCGTGGAAAGCCGCGCGCTGTCGGGCACGGGAATATCACCCGATGCTTTGTGGTCAGGCCTCGCCGATATTCTTTCGCGGTTTGTGCCCGTTAACCGGCAATTGCTCGCCAAGCGCGATGCGATCCAGCTGCAGATTGATGCGTGGCACAAGGCTAATCCCGGCCCCATTAGCGATATGCCTGCCTATCAGGCATTTTTGCGCGATATTGGCTATCTCGTTGCCGAGCCTGCGCCCTTTGCCATTGGAACGCAAAATGTTGATGCGGAAATCGCAACGATGGCAGGGCCGCAGCTTGTCGTGCCCAGCCTCAATGACCGTTTTGTGCTAAACGCCGCCAACGCCCGTTGGGGTAGCCTATATGATGCATTGTACGGAACCGATGTTCTTGATGCACCGCCTGCCCGCGCTGGCGGCTATGATGCAGATCGTGGCGCAGCGGTCATCGCTTATGCGCGCAATTTCCTGAACCACAGCATCCCCGGTTGGGAAGCTGTATTGTCGGGCGGCGCGTCCGATTTCTTCGTCGCACAAACCGCATCGGGCGACACGAAACGCTATCTGTTCAAACAGAATGGCCTGCACATCGAGATACTGGTTGATCCAGCGCATCCTATCGGTGCGACTGACGAACTGCATATCGCGGATGTTATCCTCGAAGCCGCGCTGACCACGATTATCGATTTGGAAGACTCGGTCGCCGCGGTGGACGCGCAGGACAAGGTTGCTGCCTACACCAACTGGCTTGGCCTGATGCGCGGTGATCTGGTCGCCTCGTTCGACAAGGGCGGACGAACAATGACGCGCGCGCTGGACGCAGACCGTAGCTACGACGGGCTCACCCTTGCTGGCCGCAGCCTGATGTTCGTGCGCAATGTCGGGCATCTCATGACCAACCCCGCAGTGCTTTTGCCCGACGGCAGCGAAGCACCCGAAGGCATATTGGACGCCGTGTTCACGTCGCTGTGCGCACTGCATGACCTCAAGGGTCTTGGCACCCATCGCAACAGCCGCGCTGGTTCAATCTACATCGTGAAGCCAAAGATGCACGGCCCTGAAGAAGCTGCGCTGACCAACGCACTGTTCGATGCCGTTGAAGATGTACTTGGCCTTTCGCGTCACACCATAAAGGTCGGCGTCATGGACGAAGAACGCCGCACCAGTGCCAATCTTGCTGCATGCATTCACGCCGTAAAAGACCGGATTGTGTTCATCAACACAGGCTTCCTTGATCGTACCGGCGACGAAATGCACACCGCGATGCAGGCAGGCCCAATGATACGCAAGGCAGACATGAAGGCAAGCAGTTGGATTCAAGCCTATGAAGCGCGCAATGTCCAAATCGGCCTCGCCTGCGGCCTTTCGGGCAAGGCGCAAATCGGCAAAGGCATGTGGGCCGCGCCCGATATGATGCGCGACATGATGGTGCAGAAAATCGGCCATCCCAAATCTGGTGCCAACACCGCATGGGTGCCCTCACCCACGGCAGCAACGCTGCACGTAATGCATTATCACCAGTTTGATGTTTTCGCGCGGCAGGCGGAGTTGGCAAAGGAACCCACACCGGGCCTCGATCCTTTGCTGACCATTCCCGTTGCGCCCATCGGCCACAATTGGTCCGATGAAGAGGTCACGCAAGAGCTTGAAAATAACGCGCAAGGTATTCTGGGCTATGTCGTCCGCTGGATTGACCAAGGCGTTGGCTGTTCAAAGGTGCCTGACATTCATGACATCGGCCTGATGGAAGACCGCGCCACGTTGCGCATTTCGTCACAGCATATTGCCAACTGGCTGCTCCACGGCATTGCGACCGAAGCGCAGGTGGACGCAGCACTCACCAAGATGGCGGCAAAGGTCGACGCGCAAAATGCCGGCGATCCGTTATACGAAAAGCTCATACCGGGCAGCATCGCGTTGAAGGCCGCCCGTGCGCTCATCTTCGAAGGCGTGATGCAGCCCAATGGTTATACCGAGCCATTGCTGCACAAATTCCGGCAGGAGAAGAAAGCGGCCGCCTAACGCGGCGCCGCTTTTTCCATCTGTGCGGCTTTCCAGTCCATCGCCCGGCGTACGCGTTTTTCGACCGACGGGTGCGAATAGAATATCACCTCTTGCAGCGCCGATGGCCGCGGGTAGCGATATTCCGCGGTCTTCACCAAAGCGCCTGCAAGCGCATCGGGCAAATTCGCCGTCCGCAGTGAATAGGCGTCGGCTTCGCTCTCGCCGACACGCGTCACGCTGTTGATCACTGGCTGCGCCAACACGCCCAGAACGGAGACGATCAGCAACAATATCGGCAATCCTTCGGGGTCACCGACACTGGCTTTGCTGCCAAACAAGGCCGCGACCCGATTGAACAATCGGTCTGCCAGAAAGAAACCAAGCATCGCAATGAACACAATCGCGAACACCATCCGCCAGACATGGCCAAGGACATAATGCCCAATCTCGTGTCCCGTCACGGCCTTCACTTCGTCCAATGACGCCTGCTTGAGCGCGACGTCAGAAATCGCAATCCGCGCCGAGCCAAATACGCCGGATACATTGGCGGTGAAGTTATTCGATTGGCGCGAACCATCGAACATCAGCACGCGGTCATGCGGGATTTTGGCTTCGTCGGCCATTTCAAGCAACGCCGTCCTCACTGGCCCCGCTGGCACTGGCTTATATTCATTGAACATCGGTTCAATCACAACAGGCGCCAGCAATATCGTCGCAGCCGCGGCAAAGGCCGCAAGGCCACCGGACCATATCCACCAGCTTTTGCCCGCGCGTCGGATCAGCGCATAAACACCGAGGAAAAACAGCCCACCCAATATGCTCGACAGCGTTATACTAATGGCATTTTGCACGAGGAAATCACTTAATGGCTGTTCGGTCCGGCCATAGGATTGTTCAAAACCCCACTGCTCATAAATGCTCCAGGGCAGACTAATCACCGCCGAAATCACAAAGAAGGCGACGCAGATGATCCATGTGCGCAAAGCCCAGCCGCGATTTTGCAGTTTCGCCGACAACCGGTCGAGCAAGCCCGAACGCACCAAAATCCACGTCACAATTGCGGTGACAACTAGCCCCGCCAGCAGCATCCAATGCGTCGCGATCGTATAGCTTTCGGCCTTTTGCAGCGCCTCTGGCCCCAGACTGTCAATATAACGCGCGGTCTCTGCCGCTGGATCAAATGCCATATATTTTCCCTCTATGATGCTGTGTTAGCTATATCACACAGTATGAACATGCAACCGCATCTTGCGTGTGGGCTTTCGACATGGTCTATTTGGGAGATGTGGAGGTTGATACTTGCATATGGGTTTGCACTCGCTGCGTTGGCCTTCACCATCGAATGGCTCGATTACAAGCATGCGACCCGTGCATGGTCCACTGAATTTTACGTCGCCTGCATCGCAGTTTTGTGTGTAGGACTTGGCATCTGGGTGGGCAACCGCCTGACGGCAAGGCCACGTATTTCCTATGTCCGCAACGACGCAGCGATTGCATCGCTTGCCATAAGCGCGCGCGAAATTGAGGTGCTTGATCTTCTGGCCGCCGGTCACGCCAATAAGGTTATCGCAAGGCGCCTTGATATTTCACCCAACACCGTAAAAACGCACATCGCCCGATTGTTCGAAAAACTGGGCGTCGCAAGCCGCACGCAGGCAATCGGCCGGGCACGAGAACTGGACATTCTGCCATAAAATCGGGCGATACTCACCAAATCACCCGTTTGGGCGATAGATTATCCTGTTGGCTCCGGTGTAGCCTGCTTGGCATCCGACGAACAAAGGGAGAATGAACATGGGCAGGATTATAGCCGTATACGGCGTCATTGCCGGCATCACCGTCGCGGTTCTGATGCGGATTGCGATGATGCTATTCCCCGAAGGCGGCACCGGCGGGATGGTTGCCGGTTTCGCGTCAATGATCGTGGCGTTAAGCTTCGTCTTCATTGGCATAAAGCGATACCGCGATATCGAACTTGGCGGCGTAATCCATTTCTGGAAAGCATTGGGCGTTGGTTTTGGAATCGCGGCTATCGCGTCGCTCTTCTATGTCGCTGCTTGGGAACTCTATCTTTATTTCACCAACTATACATTCGTGGAGGAATATACGCGGCTGACCATACAACAGGCACAAAAGGCTGGAAAATCGGCGGCAGAGATCAGTACCCTCGCCATAGAAATGGACGGCTTTAAAGACCTCTACGCCAATCCGCTCACACGCATGGCACTGACGCTCACCGAAATCTTGCCAGTTGCGCTATTAATGCCGATCATCTCGGCAACCTTGCTCCGCAACAGCCGGTTCATGCCAGCACGGCGTTAAGCAACGGCGTCGATAAACCGCTCTGCATCAAGCGCAGCCATACAGCCAGTCCCCGCGCTGGTACATGCCTGGCGATAGATGTGGTCCATCACATCGCCGCAGGCAAATACGCCGGGGACGCTGGTTTCGGTGGCCTGTCCTTCGAACCCGCCGCGCACTTTGATATAGCCGCCTGCCATATCGAGATGCCCTTCAAAAATGCCGGTGTTAGGCTTGTGGCCAATAGCGATGAACACGCCGTGCAGCTCGATATCTTGAGTGCCTTCGCCATCGGTCGCGGCGATGCGCATGCCGGTAACGCCCATTGCGTCGCCCAGAACTTCATCGAGCCTGTGGTTCCATTTGATGGTGACTTTGCCTTCGGCTTCGCGCGCGAACAGACGGTCTTGCAGGATCTTCTCCGCCTTCAATTTGTCGCGGCGGTGGACCAAGGTCACATGGCTGGCGATATTTGCGAGGTATAAAGCTTCTTCGACGGCAGTGTTGCCACCACCAATGACCGCGACTGGCTTGTTGCGGTAGAAAAAGCCGTCGCAGGTTGCGCAGGCCGATACGCCCTTGCCCATGAACGCGGTTTCGCTGGGCAGGCCGAGATATTGCGCGCTTGCCCCGGTTGCAATGATGACCGAATCAGCGGTGTAATCACCTGCGCCGCCCGTCAGAACGAAAGGCCGCTTCGTGAAATCGACCTTCTCGATATAGTCATTCTCAATGCGCGTACCAAAACGTTCGGCGTGCTTGCGCATACGCTCCATCAACTCGGGGCCCATGACGCCCGCATCATCACCTGGCCAGTTGTCGACTTCAGTCGTGGTCATCAACTGCCCGCCGATTTCAACACCGGTAATCATCATCGGCGTCAGGTTGGCACGCGCGGCGTAGACCGCGGCGGTGTAGCCGGCTGGACCGGAACCTATAATGATAACAGGGGCGTGGCGATTTTCGGTCATGGACGGTCTTTCTGATTCTGTTCGGTCCGGACATAAGCATCGCCACCGCTTTGGCCAAGTGTGGCGCCCGACTTATCCCCATTAAATTAGCGCTTCACATTATAACGACGGCAACTTATCAGGCAGGCCGAAACGCGGTTTAGGGAGCAATTTCATGGCTAAAATCACAGTAATTTCACGCGATGGCGAAGGCCGCGAAGTTGAGGCCGAAAATGGCCTGAGCCTGATGGAAGTCATCCGCGACAATGGCTTTGACGAATTGCTGGCATTGTGCGGCGGCTGCTGCTCGTGCGCGACATGCCACATCCATGTCGATCCGGCCTTTGCCGATCGCCTGCCCAAGATGAGCGAAGACGAGAACGACCTGCTCGACAGCACGGACCACCGCAATGAAACCTCACGCCTGTCGTGCCAGGTTCCTGTGACCGATGCGCTTGATGGCCTGATCGTCACCATCGCACCTGAAGACTAAACAGCCGTAACGAGGCCAATCATCGCCCCTGTCATCGCAGAGGCGAGATTGCCTGCGACCCAGCTTTTCACACCCAACGACGCAGCTTCGGTGCGGCGTGCAGGGCATAAGGTGCCGATGGTCGACACCAGCAGTCCGATGCTGGCCAAGTTGGCAAATCCGCACAAGGCATAGGTCACGATCAGCTTGCTGCGTGGCCCCAATGTGCCGTCGGCCAAAGCGGCCATGTCGAGATAGGCGACATATTCGTTCAATATCGCCTTGGTTCCCATCAGCCCGCCCGCAGTTCCTGCCTCGCCCCACGGCACGCCGATTGCCCACATCAATGGCGCAAACAGCCAGCCGAACATCCGGCGCAGCGTTAACGGATCGCCATCGACAAATGGCAACACGGTCAGCATCTGGTCAGCCAAGGCCACCAGTGCGAATACCACGATGATGATGCCGATCACCGCAAGGAACAGCTGAACCCCGTCCATCGTCCCGGTGATCACCGCATCGATGCTGCTTTCATATTTCAGGCTGGTGTCATCAGGGTCCATCTGGGTATCGCCTTCGCCCGGTACCATCAGCCGCGCTATCAGGATCGACGCGGGCAGCACGATCAACGATGCCGAAATCATATGGCCAACGGCGTCAGGAACCGTTTTGGACAGCGTCTGCGCATACAGGATCAGGATCGCACCGGAAATTGTCGACATTGCCAGCACCATGACCATGAACAATTCGCTTCGGCTCATTTTCTCGAAATAAGCGCGCGTGACAAGAGGCGCTTCGACGACGCCCAGGAAGATATTCGCCCCAGCGCTTAAGCCAACGACGCCGCTCACCCCCATCGTCTTTTGCATCGCCCAGCTTAACCCGCGGACGATGATCGACAGGATTTTCCAGTGCCACAGCAATGCGGAAAGCGCAGAGAAAACGATGACCAAAGGCAAAATCTGGAAGGCAATAATCAGCGGAGGGCTTGCCCCTTCCTTAAGCGCGAAAGGCAACGCCCCGCCGCCCGTATAGCCGAACATATAGCTTGAACCGACCAAGGTCGCCTTCTCGATCGCCATGACCGCATAATTGGCGAGCATGATGACGTCCCACACAAAGGGCACCCGCACGATCACCAAAGCGATCAGGATTTGCATAAGCAATGCGCCGCCAACCCAGCGCCAGCCCGGAAATGCCTTGCGCTGCTCGGACAGTCCCCACGCTATCAGCAATATCGCCGCGACCCCGATCAACCCCTGCAGTTGCGCCAATATCGGCATTAACCGCGCATCGCCTGGTCCAGTGACTCCTCGAGCACGGGGTAGCCATGGCCGTTGGGAATGCAGAGCCAGTTTCCGTCTTCGCGCTTGTCGATATAGGTCAGGACCGTCGACACGGGATGGGCGGCCGCATGCGCAGCTGCTGAATCAAAGTCACCGAACATCGCCAGCCGCTCCAAATTGCGACGGGTCGGGAAGATAATCTTCACCTCGCCCTTGTCGGCCTTCTCAAGAACTTCGGCTGCACTCGCCCAGAACAGCGCACGGTTTTCCGTGTGGTCTACCGTTGCAATTGGAGCGGTGTTGCCTGCGTCTACCAAATAGAACCGCGTATCAAAAACCCGCGAGGCGCGCTCGAACGCGGGTGGCCGCCAGCGTGACCATGGCACGAGCTGTTCAAAATCGGGTTCCCAGCCAAAGCGGTTGCATATCGCCTGAAGGCTTTCGCCGTCGTGCAACGCCGCGCGCGGGGCATCGCAATCGGCGGGGTCATCGACACCCTTTAGCCCAAGCGCAAGTCCTGCTTCCTCAATCGTCTCGCGGATAGCCGCCAGCCGCGCCGCTGCCTCGTCCAACGGCAATGGCCCGCCCAGCATTTGGGCATAATCGAAATCTGCAGGATCGACCTTCCCACCGGGAAACACAGCCGCGCCGCCCGCAAACGCCATCGCCTTGATCCGCTCCACCATCAGCAACAATGGCGCACCGCCATCAGGGTTCTGGCGGAAGATAACCATCGTGGCGGCGGGGGTGGCAATCGGTTCTGAAGCAGTTTCTAAAGTCATGTCCCACATGAGCATGTTATGCGGGCCGTTAGAAGCGGAAATTTAATCCAGCGGTTAAACGCGCCCGTAGAAATTTTTTCGAAGGGTTTTTGCGCTAGCTGCGTATTGTTATTGAACTGCGGTTTTGTGGGTGTTTTTATGATGCAGCAGGCGGTCAAGCCAGCGGAAGAACATGACGACGATTTGGTCGCGCGCATTGCGCTGCGTGATCATGCCGCCATGCGTATCGCGGCTGACCGGCATGCACAGATGGTGTGGCGGGTTGCGTATCGGATGCTTGGTGACCCGACGGAAGCCGAGGACGTGGCGCAAGAGTCGCTGCTAAAGCTCTGGAATCATGCTGACCGTTGGCGTTCGAACGGTCCGGGCATCGCCGCTTGGCTTAAACGCGTGACCATAAACCAGTGCCTCGACCGGCTTCGGCGCAAACGCTTCACCAGCGGCGAAGAAGTGCCCGAACGCGCAGATGAAACGCCAATTGCATCTGCGCAAATTGAGGCAGTTGAAACGGGACGCGCAGTGAAGGATTGCATCGAGGCGCTACCCGACCGCCAGCGCGCTGCGGTCGTCCTGACCTATTATGAAGAGCAGCAGAACAACCACGCTGCGGAAAGTTTGGAAATGCAGTTGAAAGCCTTTGAATCGCTTCTGTTTCGCGCACGCGCGTCGCTCCGCGGATGCGTTGAGCGCAAGGGCGTGGTGAGCGCCGGATCATGACTGAACCTGCATTTTCACCCGAAATCTCAAAAGCTCTCGACAGCTATATTGTGCCGCCGGTTCCGTCTGCATTTTCGGACCGGCTGATGGCGCGCATCACTGCTGGCGATACCGGCGAGGTTGTTGCAGTCGCCCCAATTCCGACACAGAAGCGGCGTTCAAACAGCCCATGGCGGCGCACCAGCCGGATCGTTGGCGCAGTCGCGATGTTCTCGTTGGCCACGGCGACAGCAGCCGCGGCCGGGATTTTCGGCAAACCGGTTTATATGCCCGGCATCACCGAGGCATTGGTCGAAGCCAAGATCGTCGAAACAAAACGACCTGTAGCACAGCCAGTGGTCCGTGCCGTCGCGGCGCCCCCTACATTCGAACCAGCTGCCCCGCGCGCATTGGCGGCGACAGCCGGAAGCGGGGCGATAGTGAGCCGAGTCCAAGAGCTGCGCAATGACCCCGAATTTGCGAAGCTTGCACCGCGTGAAAAAATCCGCGCGGCCGGCAAGGAAGTCCGCGAGATGGTTCAGTCTGGCGAAGCCAGCCGGCAAGACGTCCGCGCAGCGGTGCGCGAACTCGCCCAGGATGCTGATCCTGCCACCAAGGAGGCATGGCGCAAAGCTGCGGCCAACCGGCGCGAACAACGGATGGAAAGGCGCGAGGCCTTGCGCGACGCCACGCCAGAACAGCGCGCAGCGATGCGAGAGGCATTTCGCGAACGGCGGGCAGCGCGGCAAGCAGCTTCAACCGCCGAACCAAGCCAATAAACCGCAGTCCTGAGCAGCAGCCGTTTCCGCGGCTGCGACCGTCGAAGGGCGCCTTTCAGTCAAGCGAGGGCTTTACAAAAAAGCGCCCTTCGACTTTTCGTCAGCGCTCCGCACTGACGGCTCAGGGCTTCGGTAATATTCTAAAAATCAGTTCAAAAAATTTCGAAGGGTTTTGCCGCATCATCCGTTTGCATTTCAGGAGCAGGAAACCCCCCTACCCTGTCAAACCGAAGGAGAATGGACATGAAACATCTGATCATTTTGCCACTGGCTGCGCTTGCACTTGCGGCGTCCGCCAATGCCCAAACCAGCCGCACGACAACCATTGAAAAGCCCAAGGGCACGGCCACCAAGACAGTGACCCGCGACAATGGCAACCTGACCGTGGACGCGACCGCGACACGCGCAAGCGACGGAGCGACCGCAACGCGAAACCGTGAACGCACCCGCACCGACACTGGCGTGAGCGGAAGCGGTTCGCAAACCGGCTTCAACGGCAAGACCAAAAGCTACGAATATGACCGTACACGGACCGATAACGGGTTCACAACCACGGGCAGCGCCACCGACAGGCAGGGCCGGGACTACGCCTATGACGCCTATGGCCGCAAAACCGAAACCGGCCGCGAAACAGGTCGCAACGTCACGCGCGACGGGCAGCAGGTATATAATCGCAGCAATTCCACATCGCGCGTCGATGGCCAAATCCAGCGGACGTCCACCGCCATGCGCGACCCAAGCTTCAAACCCCGCAAGGCCGGTCGCCGTCGTTAACTGCATAGATCCGCCCAATCGACTAAATTCTCACCATCGTCATCCCGAACTCGTTTCGGGATAACGAGCGACATGGGTGTGTTATCCTGAAACAAGTTCAGGATGACGAACGTGAAATGAAGATGACGGAGGGGCCTTCGTCATGAGACGCCCCTCTGTTTAACCGCTTGCTGCGCGTCGTCCGCACTCAACGGCGCGCAGCATTCCTTGTAAAGTCTTGCCGCCTATGTTGCGCGGGGCCACGGAACGTGGCAGCCTCCGTTTACGGAGACCATCTTTATGGGCATTATCGAAATATTGGGCCTTGCCGGTAGCCTTAGCCTTTTATCTGGCTGGCGTTTTTACCTGACGATTTTTGCCACGGGCCTTGCGATGCATTTCGACATCGTGCCGCTGCCTGAAAATCTGCAAATGCTGGATGTGCTCGCCAACCCATGGGTGCTGGGGATCAGCGCAATTGGCGCGGTGGCCGAGTTCTTTGCGGACAAGATCGCGTGGCTCGATTCGATTTGGGATGGACTGCATACGCTCATCCGTCCGGTTGGCGGCGCATTGCTCGCGCTTGCGGTGGTCGATAGCGCTGACCCGACATGGCAAGTCATCGCCTTTCTGCTCGGCGGCGGTGCGGCTTTTGCCAGTCATGCGACAAAGGCAAGCGCCCGCGCTGCAGTCAACACCAGCCCTGAACCGTTCAGCAATGTCGTCGTATCGACGGTGGAGGATGTTGCGACGGGCGGGCTGCTGATCCTCGCATTTGCCAACCCCGTCGCGGCGCTTATTGTGGCGCTTGTCCTTCTTGGCCTTGCGATATGGGGGCTGTGGGCGGGTTATAGGGCATGCCGGCGGATGTTCCCGAAACCAGTGCCGACGCCGACGCGCCAGTTGCCGCCGGAGCAGCCGGAGGCGTCCCCGTCCCGGACGCAAAAATGATTTGTGCTGCCGGTGGCTTGGGCGCTGGCCGCGTACTGCCATAGCCAGCATATAGAAATCCGCCATTTTCCAGCGTCTGCAATATCCATTCGCGCTTGTCGGGTTCGACCACGAAGCATCCCTCGCTTGAGCCGGGTCGGCCGCGTACCGCCACATGCGCCGCGTTAAAGTAACGTCGCCGTTCGGGCGCGTAGCTGTGCACCACAATGTCGCGTTCGCGCATTTGATTGTTCGACGGCTCCAACCCGTCGAGCCGCAAGGACAGTCCGTTTATCCCTGAATAGCGCTCAGCCCCTAGTGCTGCGCCAAGCGAGGATGTCAGGCTTTCTTCAACATTGCTGAAGAAGCTCGCATAGCCGTCATCATCGGGATCAGAACCAATGCCATGCGCGACCTTTATCGGCGCGTCTAGGCCAGCGCCGGTGCGCAAATCGACCCTGTAAAGGCGCGGGTCGCTGCTATGCTTGGCGAAATCGACAATCACGATAATTGCGGGACCAGAGCTGCGGCCAAAGGCGCAAAAATAGCCCTGATATTTGGACAATGCCGTTTCAAACAAAGCCTGTTCGAGCAGGCGGGGTGCCTTCGCTGCGCCAGAGGGGTAATTTTTGTCGCGAATGGACGCTGCGGATTGGGACAGGCTGCTACAGTCGGTCATTGCCCGTGGCGGCGGATAGGCGGCGGATGTCGTGCTAGCCGCGTTGCCCGTACCCGACTGGAAAACGATCTGGGGCGCTGACGGCTGATCAGCCTGAACCGCCCAGGCAGGGGCAGAGACACCCAGCAGGCAACCCATGATGCAGCTTCGAACAGCCATTGATTTCATTCCTTTGACGATATGCCCAAGTTTAACGAAACGACCGGTATTTTGCTCCATTATGCTGCAAATGCGAACAGATTCAAGATGAGGCGAACACCTGCCTTGAAATTGGTTAATCTTCGGCCCATTTCGGGCACAGACTCGCGCACTTGCGCTTTTAGAACAAATCTGGAACAAGCTACTTCATGTCACTCACCCATATTAAGGTGCGCGGTGCGCGCGAGCATAATCTCAAAGGCGTCGATATCGACCTGCCGCGCGACAAGCTCATCGTCATCACGGGCCTGTCCGGTTCGGGCAAATCCAGCCTCGCGTTCGACACCATCTATGCCGAAGGGCAACGGCGTTATGTCGAATCGCTGTCGGCTTATGCGCGCCAGTTTCTGGAGATGATGCAAAAGCCAGATGTCGAACATATCGAGGGCCTGTCGCCAGCGATCTCCATCGAGCAGAAGACGACGTCGCGGAACCCGCGCTCGACCGTGGCCACCGTCACCGAGATATACGATTATATGCGGCTGCTGTGGGCGCGCGTTGGCGTGCCTTATTCGCCCGCGACCGGCCTGCCGATTACCGCGCAGACAGTCAGCCAGATGGTCGACCGCGTGATGGCGTTGCCTGAGGGAACGCGCGCCTTCCTGCTCGCGCCGGTGGTGCAGGGCCGCAAGGGCGAATATCGCAAGGAACTCGCCGAGTGGCAGCGTTCGGGCTATACCCGCGTCCGCATCGACGGCGAGATGTATGCCATCGAAGAAGCGCCTGCGCTCGACAAGAAATACAAGCATGACATTGAGGTTGTGGTTGACCGCATCGTCGTAAAGGACGGCATCCAGCAGCGTTTGGCCGAAAGTTTTGAAGCGGCGTTGAAGCTCGCTGATGGCTTGGCGTTTGTGGATTTGGCGGACACAACGGTTGCGGAGTTGGCTGCGCAAACCTCCTATTCCGGATTGGCCGAAGCCCGAACCCCGTTCGTGTCGAGCGAAGACGAGACACCCCTCGGTCGCGCACAACCTGACGGCCTCTCGTCTGCGCTCGAGGCGAACGGGAAGGACAAGGCAGGGAAAAACGCCACTGGCGGCGCGATGAAGGGCACTGGCCTGCCCGCCAACCGCATCGTCTTCTCCGAGAAATTTGCGTGCCCCGTTTCGGGCTTCACCATCGCCGAAATCGCGCCGCGCCTGTTCTCGTTCAACGCCCCGCAAGGTGCGTGTCCGGATTGCGATGGCCTTGGCGAGCGGCAGGAGTTTGACCCGCAATTGGTGGTCCCGAACGAGCATCTCAGCCTGAAGAAAGGTGCGATTGTACCTTGGGCGAAATCGAACCCGCCAAGCCCTTATTATATGCAAGTGCTGTCCAGCCTGGCGAAGGCCTATGGGTTCAGCCTCGATTCCACATGGGAGGATTTGCTCCCCGAACAGAAGCTCATCATCCTGCACGGCACCGGCGGGATGGCGGTAGCGCTGACCTTCAAGGACGGGCGCAAGGAATATACGGTCAACAAGGCGTTCGAGGGCGTCATTGGCAATCTCAACCGCCGCCTGCTGCAAACCGACAGCGCGTGGATGCGCGAAGAGCTGTCGAAATACCAGACGTCGCAGCCATGCGAAACCTGCCACGGCGCGCGGCTTAAGCCCGAAGCGCTGTCGGTCAAGATCGCAGGCGTCGACATCGCCACACCGACCAAGATGAGCGTCGGCGACGCGCTGGAGTGGTTCGGCAGCGTTGACCAGACGCTGACCAACCAGCAGCAGCAGATTGCCAAGGCGATCCTCAAGGAAATCAACGAACGGCTCGGCTTCCTCAACAATGTCGGGCTCGATTATCTCAACCTCGACCGGACCAGCGGAACCTTGTCCGGCGGCGAAAGCCAGCGCATCCGCCTCGCCAGCCAAATCGGCTCCGGCCTGTCGGGCGTGCTCTATGTGCTTGATGAACCCAGCATCGGCTTGCACCAGAAGGACAATGACCGCCTGCTCGCCACGCTGCGCCGCCTGCGCGACTTGGGCAACACCGTCATCGTGGTCGAGCATGACGAAGACGCGATCCGCACCGCCGACTGGGTGGTGGACTTGGGCCCCGGCGCTGGCGTCCATGGCGGCACTGTCATGGCCGAAGGCACGCTGAAGCAAATCCTGAAGTCGAAAGACAGCCTGACCGCCGCCTATCTGAACGGCACGCGCGAGATTGCGGTCCCCAAGACGCGGCGCAAGGGTAACAAGAAGAAGCTCACCGTCCACAACGCCCGCGCCAACAATCTGAAGAACGTCACCGCGAGCATTCCTTTGGGCACCTTCTGTTGCATCACCGGCGTATCGGGCTCGGGCAAGTCGAGCTTCACCATCGACACGCTCTACGCATCGGCGGCACGCTCCTTAAATGGCGCGCGCGTCATCGCGGGCGCACATGACAAGATCACTGGCCTTGAACATTGCGACAAGGTGATCGACATCGACCAATCCCCCATTGGCCGCACGCCAAGGTCAAACCCCGCCACCTATACCGGCGCGTTCACCAACATCCGCGACTGGTTCGCGCAACTGCCCGAAAGCGCCGCGCGCGGGTACAAGCCGGGGCGGTTTTCGTTCAACGTCAAGGGCGGACGCTGCGAAACGTGCAGCGGCGATGGCCTGATCAAGATCGAGATGCACTTCCTGCCCGACGTCTATGTGACGTGCGAAGAATGCAACGGGAAACGCTACAACCGCGAAACGCTGGAGGTCAAATGGAAGGGCCTCTCCATCGCCGACGTGCTCGACATGACGGTGGAGGACGCGGTGGAGGTGTTCAAGGCCGTCCCCCCGATCCGCGACAAAATGGCGATGCTGGCGGAGGTTGGCCTTGGCTATGTCAAGGTCGGGCAGCAGGCAACGACGCTGTCCGGCGGCGAAGCGCAACGCGTCAAACTCGCCAAGGAACTCAGCCGCCGTTCCACGGGCCAGACTTTGTACATCCTAGACGAGCCCACCACTGGCCTGCATTTCGAAGATGTCCGCAAACTCCTCGAAGTGCTCCACCGTCTGGTCGAACAGGGCAACAGCGTGGTGGTCATCGAACATAATCTCGACGTCATCAAGACGGCCGACTGGATCATCGACCTTGGCCCCGAAGGCGGGGTCAAGGGTGGCGAGATTGTCGCCGAAGGCACGCCGGAGGATGTCGTGAAGGTCACGGCGAGCTACACCGGCCATTACCTAAAGCCGATGTTGGAAAAGGCGAGTTGAGCTAGCCCCGGATTGCCACTCCGACACCCGTTCTCGTAATCCCGCACCCTCTCGTCATCCCGAACTTGTTTCGGGATAACAAACCACCATTGCCGGATGCTTCAGAAAGTCATGTGCGTTTATCGCGTTATCCTGAAACAAGTTCAGGATGACGAAAAGTGGGAGAGCCGTGTTGGAAAACGCGCCCTAAGTCAGGTCCACACCACCGACAGCGGATAGAGGAAGATCAGCCACACCAGACAGCCCATCACCACGCGGCGGTCGGGCACGAATATCGACAGCAGCATGGTCGGGAACGCGGACCATCCGATCACCATAAAGCGCACGCTAAACAGGTCGGGAATATCGGTGAGCGTTAGCAGCGTGGCGAACAATGCGGTATTGCACACAAATACCCCGGCCATGACCGTGCGATAATGGCGGTCGAAATGGTCGTTATACTCCTCCATATCGCCATCGGGAAAGACGAGCGAGGCCGCGAGATAATAAATCGCCGTAACGACAAAGCCGCCGAACAGCGCGGGCCATGTCACGGGAATAAGCTCCCGCAATTCCCAGCCATAAAGCCAGAATGTCACAAGGTCGCAGGACACAAACAGCCCCAGCAACGCGGTCGGCCAGCCGATGTGGACCCGATGCCGCGCCTTCAGCGCACGGGCAAGCCCGCCCAACCCCTCCGCCAGCGCCAGCCCGAGCAGCAGCCCGAACAACGTAAAGATATATTCAAACCCGTTCATATGATGCCCCCCCGAGCCGTTGCACATGCCATGCAGACGGGGCGGTGTTAGATGGGTTTGGGCTTGGGGGCAAATATTGGGGTGTGGAACGAACGGTTACCAGAACGGTAGAACAACCATTGTAAATTTACGCGTCGATCCACTTAATTTGCTCGTCAGCGCTTGAAATATTCGAAAATTATATCATAGTAATAATTGCATCAAGACTTGGGCTTGAGGGAGCTATGTTTAGGAACGCAAGCGGGAACTTCCCGAGAGCGAGATGAAATGTGATGATGATATTAATCATTGCGGCATCGCCTCCTGAATTGAACGTGGTACTAATACTGTACCACACCAGGTAACTATCGTACCGGCGTGACCGGAAGTTAGGCTAGTAACCCGGGGGATTATGGGACGCACGGCATCCAACGCCCCCGGGTACGTACCTGAGAATCAAGATCTATTCGATCCACGGATCGACGATTTTGTTGCCAAAGTGCGAAGTTACACACATTTTGATCACGCGTTATCTAAAGATCGACGTGAAGCATTTGAAATTACCGATGAACAAATCGTAACGCATTCCTTTTGGCCGCTGCTGGGATTTGCGAAGAAAGAACGTCGGACAAAGAAGGATAAGCACGGCAAACTGGTTGTTTCACACAAGACTCGTGAAATTAAGTTTGGATCACACACCGATGCAGCGGTATTACAATGGCACACGGCCTGTCTTTCACAGCATTATGAACAAGCTATCCTTTTTAGCGGCATAAGCGACTGTGTTTTAGCTTACAGGTCTGGAGTGGGCGACAATATAACCCAAGCCAGAGATTTATTTAATGAAATTAAGTCGATTGGGAATTGCACGGCCATAGCTTTAGATATTAGTGGATTTTTCGACAATATCGACCACGGAATATTATTTCAAAATCTCAAAAGCGTCTTGGACGTTGAGCGTCTGCCCGATGCACATTTCAAAATTTTCGAACGGATGACTAAGTTTGAATGCGTCGATGCTGATGTCCTTAAAGCACGATTAAAACGCATAAAAACACCTAACGGGAGAATTTGCACACCATCGCAATTCCGAAACATTGTGAGGCGCGCAGGAAGCAGCCTGATCGAAACAAACACGGAATGTTTTGGAATTCCCCAAGGCACTCCATTATCTGGCTTGTATGCAAATATCTCAATGTTTGCGTTCGACCGCAAACTATCGCGATACCTTGGTAAAAAGGGCGGGATATATCGCCGTTATTCCGACGATATAGCTATTGTAATTCCTGCAAGCATCGATGTTTCTACTGTTCTGAGATATATCAGATCAGAAATTCGTAAGTCAAAACTCCGGATCAATTCAAAAAAGACCGAAATCTCAACATTTCAATTGTCTGGTCATGCTGTCCAGTGCGATCAGCCGTTCCAGTATCTAGGCTTTACCTTTGATGGCAGCAGGACGTTGATTAGATCATCGTCCCTAGCTCGGTATTACACAAAAATGCGAAGAGGTATAAGAGCCAAGATCCTTGCTGCGTCTAAAAAAGGCATACCGAAAGACGAGATATTCATGCGCGAACTTTTTCGGCGCTACACACATTTTGGACGAGTCCGAAATTTTCCTAGGTATGCGTACAGAGCAGCTAAAATTTTTAAAGCAAATGAGATCAAGAAACAGATTCGCCCCCACATGAGCCAATTCAAGAAATTCGTTCAAGAGGAAATTTCCACATTTTACTAACATACGGCGCTGAATCAGTCGGAATTGAAAAGAACATCGTTCGTCTGAATGACGGATGCTTATTCTTCGAATTCTAATCACTATCCCCCACACACACCCCCTCGCCAACCCAATCTCTCCCGTGTAAACCTCTATTGTCATGTCGCCGTCATCTGCTTCTGTCAGGTGCAGGCCAGAAACATTTGGGAGAGTAAAATGCGCAATATATCGCCGTTCGTATCATCCGGCCTGCCTGTGTCCTTGGCGTTGGCGTCCTGCCTGATTGCGGTGCCGGTGATGGCGCAATATGCGGCGACTCCTGACCCTGCGGCTGCGGCTGCGACGGCGACCACCGTCCGGCCCCCTGCGCGCCCCATCGGCACGCCGCCGCTCACGACCAGCGACGCCTATCTGAAGGCTGGCGCGGCCGAGCTCGCACGGTTGGAGGCGGACAAGCCCAACAACCGCAAGGCGCGCAATGTCATCATCTTCATCGGCGACGGCATGAGCGTCACCACGCTGACCGCCGCGCGCATTTTTGAAGGGCAGCAACAGGGCGTCGATGGCGAATCCTATGTCGCGCAAATGGACCGATTGCCGCACACCGCCTTGGTCAAAACCTATTCGCATGATGGCCAGGTGCCCGACAGCGCGCCGACCGCAACCGCGATTGTCTCCGGCGTCAAAACGCTGAACGGCGTATTGGGCGTTGGCCCGCAAGCGGTCGAGGACAATTGCAAGGCGACTGAACCCTATAAGGTCAAATCGCTTTTCGAAATGGCCGAGGATAAGGGATATGCCACCGGCATCGTTTCGACCGCGACCATCACCCACGCCACACCCGCATCGACCTATGCCCACACCGCGCAGCGCGATTGGGAAGTCGATGCCAATATGCCCGCCGCCGCCAAGGCCGAAGGCTGCATCGATATTGCGCGGCAAATGGTCGAATGGCCGCATGGCGATGGTTTTGAGGTCATGTTGGGCGGTGGACGCCAGCATTTCATGCCCAACACCGCAGCTGACCCAGAATATGCTGGCAAGATGGGCAAGCGCGCCGATGGCAAGGACCTGACCGCAAGCTGGTTGGCCGCCAACCCCAAAGGCGCCTATGTCTGGAACAGCGAAGGCTTTGCCGCCGTTGATGCGAAAAAGACCAGCAAGCTGCTTGGCCTGTTCGAACAATCGCACATGCAATTTGACGCAGATCGCACCGCGACGGGATCAAAAGAACCATCGCTCGCCGAAATGACGACGAAGGCGATCGCGATGCTGTCCAAAAACCGCAAGGGATTTGTCCTGATGGTCGAAGCGGGAAAGATTGACCATGGCCACCATGGCGGCAACGCCTATCGCGCGTTGCAGGACACCGTTGCGCTGAATGATGCGTTGAAGGCGGCGATGGACAATGTTGACCTGCGCGATACCCTGATCGTCGTCACATCGGACCATAGCCACACCTTCACCATGGCGGGCTATCCCGAGCGCGGCAACCCGATCCTTGGCCCTGTGGTCGACCAGAAAGGCAAATCGACCTTGGCCTTTGATGGCAAGGGCTACACCACTTTGGGCTATATCAACGGCCCCGGCGCGATCACGACTATGCCACGCCCCGACCCGTTGAAAGAAGATACGCAGGCGCTGAATTACCGGCAGCAGGCATTGATCCCCACCGGTTCCGAAACGCACAGCGGCGAAGATGTTGTCGCGCGTGCCGCAGGGCCAAAGGCGCATCTGTTCAAGGGCACGATTGAACAGAACACCATCTTCCAGATCATGCGTCGGGCGTTAGGGTTGTAAAGCAAGGCGCGCTGCCCACATCTGCTGTTCGGGGGTTTCTGGACAGAGGAAAAGCCATGAAACGGATATTATCAGTCGCACTCTTGTCACTCACGCTGGCCGCCTGTGGCGAAGGCAGCGCGTTGAACGACACGGTGAAGGTCAGCGTGCGCGAATCTATCGTTGCCACCTGCACCACCGCCGCCAGCGAACAAATTCCCGAGGGCATTCAGGTCGACGTCAATCAGGTGTGCGGTTGCGCCGCCGACAAGGTGATGGATGGCAAGAGCGTGTCCGACCTTGTCGCCAATCCGCCCAGCCCGTCCGAAGGCATGGCCAAGGTTCAGGCCTGCCTCAAAGAGCTTGGGCCCGTGACGGTCAATCCGGCCGCAGGATAAAACACATAAAAAGACCCCGTCCGGGGGAGGGTTCCGGACGGGGTCAATTTGGTCCTCTTCACCTGCTAGGGGGAATTTGAGGACTAGGGTCAGGACCTACCAAATTCACTTTCGAGGCGTAAAAATGGCAAAGATATCGGAGGAAAATGTCTGCCGCAGGCAGTTATTCTGCCTGCAAGGATATTTTGCTTCGAGATCAAAGCCATTTTGACGTCCTCCGGATTTGACCCATTTTGTCCATTGCTACGTTGGCAAAGCGCGACTTAGAACCACTAAGTCTGCACTTTCCCGCCTTGCACTGAACAAAATGGCCTCAAACCTCGATAGTGAATTTGGAAGGCCCTGACCCTCACTTCAGGTCGCCCAACAAGCGACCCGAAATCTTATGGCATGACGACCGTGTCGACCAAGTGGATCGTGCCGTTCGAAGCAACCATATCGGCGCCCGTTACCGTCGATTTTCCGCCCTTGGCATCGGTCAGGACAATCTTGTCACCGTCCATGCTGGCTTTCAGGCTTCCGCCGTTGAGCGTCTTGACGGTTGCAGTGCCCTTGCCGTCTGTAATCAACTTGGCGAGATCACCCGACTTCACATTGCCGGCGACGACGTGATATTTCAGCAGCGCAGCCAACTTGTCCTTGCTTTCCGGCTTCAACAAGCCGTCGAGCGTTGCCTTGTCCAGCTTGGCAAATGCGGCGTTCGATGGCGCGAATACGGTGAACGGGCCAGTGCCCGACAATGTTTCGGCAAGGCCAGCTGCGGTTACCGCAGTTACCAGCGTCGATGCCTCTGGATTGCTTTGCGCCAATGCGACGATGTTCTTTTCACCGGTGGCGTCGGCCGCAACCATAGAGTCAGATGCCATTGCGTCTTCCTGTACCACTTCGGTATCGGTCGCCGGAGTTTTGCTGGTTTCGCTGCCCGAGCACGCGGTCAATGCGAGTGCTGACAGGCCGGAAATTAACGTGAGTTTCAAAATCTTCATACTGTGATTCCTTCCAATTGAACCCCTCAACAGCCAATAACGTGCGAAGTCGGCAAATGGATGCACGGGCGGTGAAATAAATGCGCTGGGCGGGGAAGTATGCGCGATGGACGGCTTTGCTTATCGCGGCATTGGGTTTACGGGCGGGGGTATGAATGGCCTTGCCCTTCCCTTGCGCGATGCGACCGATGCCCTGACGCCCGTCAGCGCGACTCCGCGTCTGGATGCGGAGTTGTTGATGGCGCATGCCTTGGGGATCGACCGGTCGGCAATGTTGTTGCGGCAGCACGATCTTGATGTGCCTGCGGGCTTTGCGGCGATGCTGGCGCGGCGGGTGGCGGATGAACCAGTGGCCTATATCACCGGAATGCAGGCGTTTTGGGACCTCGACCTGCATGTGACGCCCGATGTGCTGATCCCGCGTTCGGACAGCGAGACCTTGATTGAGGTGGCGATAGCGGGCTTTGCGGGGCGGGATGCGCCGGCGCGGATATTGGACCTTGGCACGGGGTCGGGGGCATTGTTGCTCGCGGCCTTGTCGGTTTTTGGGGACGCGGAAGGTGTCGGCATTGATGCCAGCGCGGCGGCTCTGGCGGTCGCATCGGGCAACGCTGCGCGGCTGGGGCTGGCGGCCCGCGCAGACTTCGAGCGCCGAGATTGGACTTTGGACGGATGGGCCGACGGTCTGGGGCAATTCGACCTCATTTTGTGCAACCCGCCCTATATCGAGGACGAAACCCCGCTTGCACCCATGGTCGCCCGCCACGAACCCCACAGCGCCCTCTTCGCCGGCCCCGACGGTCTGCGCGACTATCGCATACTTTTAAAAACCCTCGAAAAACTGCTAAAAACCAACGGATTCGCGATTTTCGAAATCGGATTCAACCAGTCAAAAACTGTCGAAAAATTGGGAACCGACGCAGGATTTTCCTCCGAATTAACCCACGACCTTTCCGGCAATCCACGCGCCTTGCGCTTTTCGCTTGGAATCAACGAACCGAACCGCTAACGCTAAAGAGCATCGCAGCAAAACCCGTAATTTACGTCGTTTTCGCGCGAAGCCGCCCCCAGCGCAGTTGGAAAATTTACAAGGTCTCGGCTGACCTTGGCGTAACCCAGAGGCTGGGTTTTGGGGCTTTCTGCAATATTAAAATGCTAAAAGAGGACGGGTCAGCCCTGATGAATATCAACAACAGGCAGCAGCAAAACAACAATCGTCGCCGTGGCCGCAACAACAATAATAATCGTCAGCAAAACAACAATCGCAGCGGTTTCGACTATCAGAACCAGATCGACAATCGTGCGCGCGGAAACGCAGCGCAGATGCTGGAGAAATACAAAAAGCTGGCGCAAGACGCGCAATTCAACGGTGACCGCGTAAACGCTGAGTATCACCTGCAGTTCGCCGACCATTATTTCCGCGTCCTCGCCGATTTCCGCGGCCGCCAAGAAGCCCGTCAGGATCAGCAAGGCGAGCGTCGTCCACGCGAAGATAATCGCGAAGACCGCGACGATTGGCAGAATGATGATCGTTCGCCGAATTATGACGATCAGGGTTCTTCCGATGGAATCGAAGCCGAATCCCTTTCGCAAGACGATGGTGAAACCGAAGAGCGCGCACCACGCGAACAACAGCGCGAAAGCCGCCCGCGCCGTCCCGAACGGACGGAACGTAGCGATCGTCCTGCCAATAACCGTTCCGCAAATCGCGGTCCGCGCCGCCACCACAGCGAAGAAAAAGACGATGCGCCAGCAGGTCTTGATCTCGCTGTATTGCCGCCATCCATCGCTATTTCGTCGAACGAAAGTGACGCGGAGATCGAAAAGCCAGCGCGCAAACCACGCGCCCGCCGCGTTAAGCCAGCCGGCGATGATGAAGTTGCGGCAGCAGCGGAATAATCACCCGCCCTGCCGTTAATATTCTGGCAATATTAGAAATTATACCCTTCCTCTGAAGTTATAACGGGGGAACAATTGATGCGTGCACTTCTGCTTCTTGGGCTGGGCGGAGCGCTGGCAGTGCCTTTGTTCGCCCAATCTGCGTCAATGAACGACACAGCGCTTGATCAGGCTTCAGCGCAGGGTGACGTTGCTGTTACTATCTATCAAAATGGGCAAACCCTGGTCCAGGACACACGGCGCGTTTCATTGCCTGCTGGTCGGTCCCGCCAAGAGTTCCCCGACGTGTCCGCGCAAATCAGAGCGGAAACCGTTACGCTTACCGGCCCGGGCATTGGTATCGTCGAGCAGAATTTCGACTATGATTTGCTGACGCCGGCAAAGCTGATGGAAAAGGCGGTGGGGCAGACCATTACGTTATTGCGGACCAACGTAGCAACAGGCGCCGAAACACGCGTCAGAGCCAAAGTCCTTGCCGCAAATGGCGGCGTGGTCCTCCAAATAGGCGATACGATCGAAGTACTGCGCGACGATGGCCTGCCGGTACGCGTCATTTTTGACAAGGTACCCCCGAACCTTCGCGCCCGCCCCACCTTGTCGGTAACCGTTGAGTCAAAAGGTGGGTCAGTCCCTGCTACGCTTACTTATCTCACACCCGGCCTAGGCTGGACTGCCGATTATGTAACTTTGTTCGATGACGCAAAGCAGACCATCGATGTTCAGGGCTGGGTCACGCTCACCAACAATACCGGTACCGACTATAACAAGGCCAATGTGCTGCTCGTTGCTGGCAACCCGAACCAAGGCGGTGGACGGCGCAGTATCCAGACGCCTTGGGACGCATCGACCGGCACTATCGACGAAGCGGGCACAGAGATTAACGAGCGCGAACGCCTCGGCGACTATTATCTTTACCCGCTCGCCGAGCGCACAAACATCGCCAATGCGCAGCAAAAGCAGGTGAGCTTCTTGGATGTAAAGGCTGCCCCTGCCCGCAGCACATATGAGTTCAACAATGGCTGGCTAGCGTCCAACGACGCGGTGAGCGCCGCGTCAGTCCTGAAATTTTCGACGTCACGCGGTGGCGGACTGGGTGACCAGCTTCCGGCAGGTACGATGCGCGTTTATATGCGCGACAAAAGAGGTGACCCGCAGTTCATCGGTGAAAGCGCGATTGAAGCTACGCCAATGGGCAGTGCAATGTCGATCCGCACCGGCGAGGCCTTTGATGTGAAGATCAAAACCGTCGTTGAAGAGCGCACGCGCATTTCGTCAAACCGATGGAAAACGCGGATGCGCTATGAAATCACCAATGCGCGGAACAACGCGATTACCGTCGACCTGGGCCAAAACGGTTTATGGGGCGATGTCCGCATCACCGAGCAGACCCAAGAGGGCAAACGGATATCTGCAGATCGCGTCGAATGGAACGTGCCAGTGCCGGCAAATGGCAAAGCATTGCTGACCGCCACATTTGACAGCCGGTACTAAGGGTCACCGGGGGTGCCCTGCAAAGCAACCGGGGTACTGAACCCATCGAAGTACGCATCAATTGCAACTGATGGCCTGAGAAGCGCACTTCGCAAGGCTCCGGGCTGTTTTACAGGGCTTGCGGTTCTTACCAGTTGTCCGCTGGCGGCCCAGACGGTCACCACGTCCCCTGAACCCGAAGCCGTATCGATCACTGTGTACCGGGGCGAGAAAACAGGCGCGGGACCAATCGACCGCAATTGGCCGCGAGGTTACGCACTCATCACTGAAACGCGGAACGTTACGATACCGGCGGGCGAGACCGTGGTCCGGTTCGAGGGCGTTGCCGAGGGGATGTTTCCCGAAAGCGCGATAGTCACCGGACTGCCGAACCGCGTGAGGGAAAAGAATCGCGATGCAAGGCTGCTGTCGCCTTTGGGATTGGTTGATGCATATCTCAAACGTGAAGTGACGATTACCCGAATGAACAGAACGACCGGCCAAAGCCAAGCATATCCCGCGGTGATAACATCCGCCCCAAACGGAGCCGTTATCTTGCAAACCAGCGATGGTTTTGAAGCGCTGCACTGCACTGGCCTTCCCGAGCGGATGGGTTTTGGCAATGTCCCCACAAATCTGTCCGCCAAGCCGACGCTTTCAGTCATTACGCAAAGCGACAAGCCCACGACAGCCAGACTGACGCTAACTTACATGGCCGCAGGGTTTGATTGGGAAGCAAACTACATTGCGCAACTGCAGGACCGTGGGAGCGACGGGAAAGGCAAAGTGGATATGTTCGCGTGGTTGACCATCGCGAACGGCGGAAACCAGAGCTTCGTCAATGCCAATACGATGGCGATTGCAGGTGAGCCCAACCGGGTGCGGCGCGGCGCACAACCAAGACCCACAGGCGGCGGGTTGCAGTTGAAATGCTGGCCAACGCAGCGCACGCATCAGGTTCCCTTTCGCCCTGGGTATGAACCGCCGCCACCGCCAGCTCCACCTGCCCCTACAGCTATGTATGAAATGGCGGATGCGGAAAGCATCATGGTAACAGCATCACGACAATCGCGTAATATGTCGCTCGCCGCCCCCGTACCTGTCATCGTGGCGGAGCAAGAGGATTTGGGCGATCTCAAGCTTTACCGCATTCCAGAACCAGTGACGATTAATGCAAAGGGGCAAAAACAGGTCGCGATGCTGGTCAAGCCCAGCGCAGTGTTCGAACATTATTATGCCGCGAGCGTCGAGGACAATGGAGGCGAAAGCCAACCGATGACGTTCAAGCTTCGCGGCGAGAACAAGATCGCGAAGGGCCTTGGCCTCCCCATGCCACAAGGTCAGGTGATGATTTTTGAAAACAGCAATTATGGCCCACTGCTCGCCGGGCAATATCGACTGAAGGATCGCGCGGTTGGCGAGGAGGTCGAAATGGTGGTCGGCCAGTCAAGCGATGTACGTATGTTGGTGACGCGTGTAGCCGAGAAGAAGGGCTTGCAACGCTGGAAAGTCGAGATATCCAATGCCCGCTCAGCTCCCGTAAACGTAGAGGTTGAAATTCCTTATGAACTTCGCGGCAGCCCGAAGAACGTCATCAAGGTGGACGGCGTGCCAACATGGAAAACGACGATCGCGGCAAACGGTGAGGCAGTGTTATTTTATGAAATGAAGCTGGACCGCAATTAAGCTTCGGGAAGTGCCCGTGGCTTGTGGTCGTCATCTAGGGCGACAAAGGTAAATAGCCCCTCAGTCACCTTCACTTCTTGTTGGCCTCGCGCGCGTGTTGCGATCACTTCAATGCGAATACCCATTGAGGTACGACCACGCCGTTCAAGCGTTGCATAAACCGAGATAATGTCACGTAACAATATGGGCGCAATGAATTCCATCTTTTCGATTGCGACGGTGGCGCACGCACCTTGTGCAATGCGTCCAGCGACAATACCGCCAGCTTGGTCCATGACACCAAGCACCCAACCGCCGAATATATGGCCATTGGCGTTGATGTCTGCTGGCCCCGGAATCATCCGCAATATAGGGTCTGCGCGCTTCGGGAGGTTGCGGACGGGCTCAGTCGCCACGGTCAGCCTCATCTTCGAAAGGGTCCTCAATGGCCTCGTCATGGCCTGATCCACTAGACAAGAACACCAGCCCCATGAGCGCCGCTGTCAACATGATGGCCCCCGTGATAGCGCCAGCGGTCGCGATGAAGAAGTGGATCGAGACCATTCCATTCTGCCACCAAAACGTACCGAGAGCGGCCACCGTAACAACCAGGGTGACGCCAAACATCCAGCGCATGAGCCGCCAATAGCGGCGCCATGCGAAGTTGGCATATTCAGGATCATCGAGGCGGGAGGGGCGAGTCATAGCTTGATAAGGCCGCCTTATGCTATAAGTTCCATCAGGGGCAAGGACATAGGGAGAGAGTCGATGACGATTTCTGCGATATTGGCCAACCATCACGTAAATGTGTTCACAGCTGCGCCGCACGAAAGTGTCGGTGACGTAGTCGCGCGACTTGCGGAAAACCGGATTGGTGCTTTGCCCGTTGTCGATGGCAAAGCGGTTGTCGGCATTTTTTCCGAACGCGATATTGTCTACGGTGTCGCGCGGCATGGTTCTGCCTTTCTTACCAAGACCGTTGCTGACACAATGACTGCTCCGGCGATAAGCGTTGCGCCTGATACGGCGATCCTTTCCGCCTTATCGCTCATGACGAAACGCCGAATTCGCCATCTCCCGGTGATCCAAGGCAATGACCTGGTCGGTTTTGTCTCCATTGGCGACTTGGTAAAGCACCGCATCGACAAAATTGAGGCCGAAGCTGCGGCGATGCGCGATTATATCAGCATGGCCTGACAGGCTATTCAGCGAGGAGCAAGCAGTGTCCAAGATAGATTTTTACACCAATCCCATGTCACGCGGTCAGATCGCACGGTGGGCGTTGCACGAAGTTGGCGCAGAGTATGAACAGCATATTCTGGAATATGGCACGACAATGAAGTCGCCAGAATATCTTGCTATCAATCCTATGGGTAAGGTGCCCGCAATCGTCCACAACGGTCATGTTGTCACCGAATGCGCCGCCATCTGCGCCTATCTTACCGATGCATTCCCCGCGAGCGGTCTGCAACCAACCGAGGCCGAACGCGCCAGCTATTACCGTTGGATGTTCTTCGCCGCAGGGCCGGTCGAGGCCGCTATTACGAACCATTCAGCCGGGTTTGATCCTGCCCCTGAAAAGGAAATGATGTTCGGCTATGGCAGCTATGATCGGGTTATTGATGCGCTCGACAAGCATTTCAGCGACAATGAACATGTCTGCGGCAACAGATTTACGGGTGCAGATCTTTATGTCGGAAGCCAAGTCATTTGGGGCGTACTTTTCGGCTCAATGCCGAAACGCGATGCTCTTGTCCGGTACAGCGATCAACTGACAAAACGTCCGGCACATGTCGCTGCTAAGGCCATTGATGCGACCCTCATCGCTGAGGCACAATCCAGCACAGCCAGCTAATTTAGCGGATTAACCTGGTTTAGAGGACGACGTTGTTGCGACCGGTGATGTCGCCGCTGGCGGCGAAGCAACGTTCGACGTAGGCATCGGGGCATAAGTGGGTTTCGGCGCGTATTTCATATTCCAGTCGGCCAGATCGCGCTCATATTTCACATATGCATCGTAGAAATTGACGAACACGCCATCAATGTCAGCCAGACCGCCAATGGCATATTCCGGCAATGCCCCCGTGGGCACGGTATTTGCCTCCGTCAGCTTACGCAGTGACATGTCACAATATTGGGCACGAACGGGCGGCAAAGCGAAGTAGTTATACAAATCGGTCATGCGTGTATCGCGGACCCGCAAGCCGTTTTTGCCAGGGTATCGCGCGACATATTCACGGTCGACGGTTTTGCTGGTTTTCGACAAGACCACCTTATGAATGACAATGAACTTGTTATATTCGGTTGCAATCTGACCCCATACTGGCCCTTGGCAATTCAAGGCGGCAACATTCAGCGCGGATCGGAAATGCCAGATTTGCTCGTCACGGCTTAAACCACGGTTCGGCGTAACGCGCACGCCGTCGAGGCCCACCGGCGGTATTGTCATGGACAGCGCCGCACCACCGGGTGGCAATGGCATGGCGGGCGGAGGTGGAGGCGGCGCAGGCAGTGGAATTGGAGGAGGCGCAACCTTCACCGGCGCAGGGGCGCAAGCGGCAACAGCACTTACCAAGATGATGGCAGCTAAACTTTTCACGCCCCGACGCATTTGCATATCTCCGATTTTCTATTCTTGAATCCAACAGGATTTTGGTCCGAAAGAAAAGCCCTGTTCGACAAAATCCCAAAGAAAATGGCCCAGTGGTTTCCCACCGGGCCATATTTAGGCGTTCAAGCTGAACAGCCGATGACTTATTCGCGATTACCGAGGAAGCTCAGCAAAAACTGGAACATGTTGATGAAGTCCAGATAAAGCGTCAGCGCAGCCATTACCGCGGCCTTGCCAATCATTTCCGAACCCTGAAGGTAGAAATACTCGCTCTTGATACGCTGCGTATCATAGGCTGTCAGGCCAGCGAAGATAAGCACACCTGCGCAGCTGATGACCCAACCCAGAGTGTCAGAGCCAAGGAAGATGTTGACGATTGACGCAACGATCAAACCGACCAGGCCCATCACCAAGAAACTTCCCCAACCGCTGATGTCCTTCTTCGTGGTGTACGCCCACAAGCTCAGTCCGGCAAAAGCTGCCGATGTTGCAAAGAAAGTCTGCGCGATGGATTCGCCGGTAAACATCATGAAAATGCGAGCCATCGACAGGCCCATCAGGACCGCAAAGCCCCAGAACATCGCCTGAAGCGTGGAAGCGGAAAACTTACCTTGGCCAAAGCTCATCGCCATCACAACAACCAACGGCGACAAGATGATAACCCAGCTCATCAGACTTGGGTTGAGCATAAGGTTTTGCGCTAATTCGGTTTGCGCGAACAGCATTGCGACGACACCGGTCAGCAAAATGCCCGACGCCATGTAATTATAAACCTTGAGCATGTGCGAACGCAGACCAGCGTCAAAAGCGACATCGCCGGCGCGTGAACCTACACCTGCAAGACTTGACTGGGTCCCGGTTGCCCGTGGATCGGACCACTGTGCCATGACTTAATTCTCCTCAAAACACGGCAATATAGCCGCATGAGAAGTATATTGGAGGAAATCGTTCCAGATTCAAGAGAAACACGACAAGCCGCATTCCGATTTTTGCTTAATGGCGCCATCGCACCCAGATTTGGGAAAGGCGAGTGACTGCCAGCCATTAGTGCGGGCAAGTAAATCCGCATTTCCAGATCGACGAGTTGAAAGGGAATTCATGTTGCGCAGATTGGCTGTTCTGCTAGCCGTAGCAACAGAAGGCGACAACAGCCATTAAGGGAGAGCGATGTGAGTGTGACGGTCGAAGGCGAAAATAAGGACGCCATTTCTCCGCAATCAGAGGTTAAATCACCTGAGGCCAGCAGCTACAGCTGGTATGTTCTCATGGTCCTCGTTGTTGTCTACATACTCAACTTCATTGACCGCCAAATCCTCAGCATTTTGGCCGTCGATATCAAGGCGGACCTTGGCCTGACCGATGCCGATATGGGCTTTTTGGGTGGTGCAGCTTTCGCTGTGTTTTACGCGCTGTTCGGTATCCCCTTGGGTCGACTTGCCGATAACTGGAGCCGCGTGAAGCTTCTATCGATTGGCTTGGCCTTATGGTCGGTCATGACCGCCTTGTCGGGCTTTGCGCGCAATCAGGTTGAACTGACCATGGCGCGCATGGGCGTTGGCGTTGGTGAAGCAACCGCAAGCCCCACGGCTTATTCGCTGATTTCCGATTATTTCCCGAAACGGCAGCGCGCGACCGCGCTCGCGATTTATTCTTCCGGACTGTATATTGGCGGCGGCGTTTCGCTGTTTTTAGGCGCGCTCATTGTTCAAAGCTGGGACGCAGCTTACCCGCAAGGCGGTCCGCTCGGTTTGGCTGGCTGGCATGCGGCATTCGTTGCCGTTGGCATTCCCGGCATACTCGTTGGATTGTGGGTCGCAACATTGCGTGAGCCTGTCCGCGGCGCGATGGATGGCCTCGTGACATCCGCGCACCCTGCCCCTTTCCGCGCATTTGCGAGCGATCTGTCCATGATCGTCCCGCCCTTCAC
>JAIXOE010000009.1 GCA_027486895.1 Sphingomonadales bacterium | reverse complement strand
GTCGCGCTCATCAGGTTTGCGCGTTCGTAACCCGATACGTCCTTGCCTTCTGCGACCCAGGCGTCGAACACCTGCTGGCGGAAATTGAGCGTCCAGTTGAAGCTTGGCGAGTTATTGTACGCAAGCTTGGCGTTGGGAACGACTTCGCGGATGCGGTCGACCATGCCGGCAATCTGTTCGATATGCGGCTTTTCGGTTTCGATCCAGATCAGGTCGGCGCCATTCTGAAGTGAAGTGATGCAATCAAGCACGCAACGGTCTTCGCCTGTCCCTGAACGGAACTGGAAAAGGTTGGAAGGCAAACGCTTTGGCTTCAGTAGCTTGCCGTTGCGGTTCAAAATGACATCGCCATTCTGTGCTGTGCTTGGATCAATTTCCTCACAGTCGAGGAAGCTGTTGTACAAGTCGCCAAGGTCGCCCGCTTCTTTCGATACCGCGATCTGCTTGGTGAGGCCCGCACCCAAGGAGTCCGTGCGGGCAACGATGATGCCATCAGGCACGCCAAGTTCAAGAAAAGCGTAGCGGCAGGCCCGAATTTTTTGCAGAAAATCTTCATGTGGAACGGTCACTTTGCCATCCTGGTGGCCACACTGCTTTTCGTCCGACACCTGATTTTCGATCTGCAGGGCGCATGCACCCGCTTCAATCATCTTTTTCGCGAGAAGATAGGTTGCCTCTGCATTGCCAAAACCTGCGTCAATGTCCGCAATGATCGGCACGACATGGGTTTCGTGACCTTCAATTTTCGCAAGCGCTTCGGCTTCCTTGGCTGCGTCGTTAGCCGAGCGGGCGTCATCAAGATCCTTGAAGAGCAGGTTTAGTTCACGGCTGTCTGCCTGGCGAAGGAAGGTGTAAAGCTCGCCAATGAGGGCAGGGACGCTGGTCTTCTCATGCATAGACTGGTCAGGAAGTGGACCAAACTCGCTGCGCAAGGCGGCAATCATCCAGCCCGACAGGTACAGATAACGCTTTTTGGTGGTGCCGAAATGCTTCTTGATAGAAATCATCTTCTGCTGGGCAATGAACCCGTGCCAGCAACCCAGTGACTGTGTGTATTGCGCGGGATCTGCATCATAAGCGGCCATATCTTCACGCATGATTTTTGCAGTGTAGCGCGCAATGTCGAGCCCGGTTTGAAAGCGGTTCTGCAATTGCATACGCGCGACGGACTCTGCGCTGATGGAGTCCCATGTGCCGTTATTTGCGGCAATATGCGTGCTGTTTTCAGCAATGAGCGACTGGTATGACATTTACAATTCCTTCGGTAACCGTGTTTATGAAGCCTGTTATGCGGCGAAACCGGCCAAAGGACGAGTCAATCTTGTAATATTTGTTGTGTTATGGTGCAAATAAACTAGGGTTATTTTGTAAAGCTGTAATATAAATTACAAGGGGTCATATGAGTGAACAGAAGTTATTTGCCGGCCACGCCGTCCGCAGGATCCGGCGAGCCAACGGGCTGACGCAAGGTGCAATGGCGGATGCGCTTACGATCTCTGCATCTTACCTGAACCTTATCGAGCGAAATCAAAGACCGCTCACGGCAACATTATTGCTAAAACTAGCGCAATCATATGATTTCGACCCGCGCACATTAACGGGCACGACGCCCGGCGGTGGTGTTGAGGCCATTCGGCGAAGGTTGAGTGATCCGATGTTTGCCGACCTGTCGGTTGATCGAACGCAGGTTGAAGAATGGATTGCCGCCAGTCCGGACGCAGCCGAAGCCTTCGCACGCGCTTTTGACCGTTTGTCGGGTGGTTCACATGGTGCAGCGGGCACATTGCAGGGCGGCGCAAACATTGAACCGGAATCCATCGCATCGGCGCGGCGCGAAATAGAGCGCTGGCGCAACCATTTCGCGGACTTGGACTCACAGGCAGAAAGCCTTGCAGACGAGCTGCGTCTCACCAATGCCGATTTATATGGCGCTATTACCGAACGGCTTCGGGTGAAGCACCAGTTGTCGATTCGCATTCTGCCATTTGATGTGATGCCCGACAGACTACGCCGGTTAGACCTCCATGCACGGCAACTGCAGCTTTCGGAGCTACTGGACCCTGCAAGTCGGACATTCGCCGCAGCGTTGCAACTTTCGATGCTGGAGGCGAAGGCGGAGATAGAAGCGCTCGTATCTGGGGCGTCGTTTACCGAGCGCGCGGGCGAACGGCTCTACAGGCGCCATTTAAACAGCTATTTTGCCGCAGCAGTCATGATGCCTTACGCACGTTTCCTGCGCGCCTGTGAAGCGACAGGCTATGACCTCATTTTGTTGCAACGTCGGTTTGGGGCGGGTTTTGAACAAGTTGCGCATCGATTGACGACTTTGCAGCGGGTGGGACAGCGTGGATTGCCATTCTTCATGCTGCGGATCGATCGGGCAGGGCAAAGCAGTAAGCGTTATGCAGGGGCAAGTGCGTCACCTTTGGTAGAAACGGACCGCAGATGTCCCTTGTGGCAAGTCCATAACGTGTTTGCACGACCAGGGACGCTTATGCCGCATCTAGTTGAATTAGAGGACAATAGCCGATGGTTTACGCTGTCGCGGACCGTTCACCCGCAAACGGCTGTGAGTGGCGGGGTTGAAGCTGAATTCGCTATCTGCCTTGGGATTGATGCCAAACTCGCAGCACCCTTGGCCGCTGCGCGCGGTTTGGACCTCAACAACGGTCAAGCCACGCCCATCGGTTTGGGATGTCCCGCCTGCACGCGACCTGAATGTTCGCAGCGAAGTGCACCGCCGGCAGGACGCGTGCTTGTTTTCAACGAGCGCGAGCGCGGTATGTCACCATTTGCTTTCGACCGGACGGTTTAAGCGCGCGGGCATTGGCTCAAAATTGTCGGCGTCAGTCCTTAGCGAACTCGCGGACCTTCTGACTGGTGCCGCGCGGTAAAATCATAACTTCGCTACCGTTGGCGATAATCAGCATGTCTTTTACGCCATGAACTGAAACGCGTATGCCGTTTGCGTGGATAAGGTTTCCATTGCTTTGGTCTATCCGGACTGTCCCGGAGGTAACATTGCCGTCGATGTCTTTCTGGCCAATGTCATGCAGTGCGTCCCAACTGCCAACATCTGACCAACCCATGCTTACGGGTGCAACAGCGACCTTTTCAGCCTTTTCCATGATTGCGTAATCGATACTGTCTGCAGGACTGGAAGCAAAGCTTTCATGGTGGGGACGAACCAAATTACCGTAGCGTTGTGCTGTGTCCATTGCAGCGCGGACGGCGACGTCCATCGCTGGTGCGTGCTCCTGTACGGCATCGAGATAGCTATCGGCGCGGAAAAGAAATATTCCTCCGTTCCAGACGTGGTCGCCGGTTGCAATCATGGCGGTGGCCCGGCTTGCATCTGGCTTTTCCACGAAGCACTGCACTTCATATACGTCCGTACCGACTTTTGAGCCCGTCTGGATGTAGCCATATCCTGTTTCAGGTCCCGACGGATTGATCCCATAGGTCGCAAGCCAACCCTCCTGCGCAAAAGGATAGAGGGCGTCGGTCGCGCGGTGAAAGGCATCTGCGTCAAGTATCACATGATCGCTTGGCATGACCAGCATGACGGCTTGTGCTGTGGCAGCAGTGAGGGCAGCAAGTGCGATCGCGGGGGCAGTGTTGCGCGCGCATGGTTCAAGCAGGATTATGCCATCAGTCACACCAATTTCAGCGAGTTGCGCTTCTACTATTTCAGCATGCGCTTCATTCGCTACAATCACTGGGGCTGAAAATCGCGTACGATCCATGACACGCAGTATCGTCAATTGAAACATCGTATGCTGAGCGGTCAACGCGAGGAATTGCTTGGGCGTTTGCGGGGTCGACAACGGCCAGAGCCGAGTTCCGCCGCCGCCCGATAATATTACAGGAATGATAGTCACAGGTTTCCCAGACGGAGCAAATATGCGTTACTCCGATATTGCCGATGTAGAACGGCGGGTCAAACCTGAAAAAGCAACGCATCTAAAGTTACTTGACCGCTGATTGTAAAATTAATCGACACTTTACTATTGGCCGTTAGCAAAGCCGACATGGACGCGGCGCAATGATACGGCTTTTCAAGCATTACATACCCTATGCGGTGCTGTTTTTGGCGCTTATCGACTTTTGTCTTCTTGTTGCCGCTGCAGAAACAGCATGGGTTATTCGCGCGCATCAAATCGGGATGCAAGTCGACCATATTGGAAACAGGATTGGGCAGCTTGTTGCGTTTGCTGCGTCGGTCCATGTCGCGGCGATGGCTGTTGGCGTTTATGGACCTGATGCGCTCCAATCGCTGCGTTTTGCCATTGCGCGTTTGATGGTCGCGGTTTCACTTGGCGTTATCTTCCAATCCGTCATGGCCTTCATGCTGCCAGGGGCCACATTGTGGCGCTCCAATTCGCTGTATGCGATGGTCTTTGCGTTCCTGTTCCTTGCAATTAGTCGCGCGATATTGGGCAGTCTCGTTGGCGGTCAAAGTTTTAAGCGGCGTCTATTGGTGCTCGGTGCCGGCGCGCGTGCGCAACGGATCAAGGATTTGGAAGCGAAGCCGGGCACGGGCTTTGTCGTTGTCGGTTTCATTGCAATGGACGAAGCGAAGCGCGTTATCCCTGAAGCGATTAACCGAAGCGCGATTTACAATCTCGCGGATTATGTCGAGAAGCTTGGTACAAGTGAAGTTGTGCTCGCGCTAGAAGAACGACGCAACGCGTTGCCGTTGGATGACCTGTTGCGGATCAAAACAACGGGTGTGCACGTCAATGACATTTCCACATTTTTGGAACGCGAAACCGGGCGCGTTGACCTTGATAGCGTCAACCCAAGCTGGTTGATTTTCTCGGATGGTTTTTCGTCGGGGCGTCGGCTGTCGGGTATTGCGAAGCGTTTGTTTGATATCACTGCAAGTTCGCTGCTGCTGTTTTTTACGGCTCCAGTCATTCTGTTATTTGCATTGCTCGTCAAATTGGAGAGCAAAGGGCCAGCTTTCTACAGGCAGGTTCGCGTGGGACTATTTGGTCAACCCTATAATGTACTGAAGCTCCGTTCGATGCGTGTAGACGCGGAAGCGTCAGGTAAGGCGGTATGGGCGCAAAAGGATGACTCGCGCATCACCTTGGTCGGTAAATTTATCCGCAAAGTTCGCATTGATGAGCTTCCACAAACATGGAACGTTCTCAAGGGTGAGATGAGCTTTGTCGGGCCACGGCCAGAGCGGCCGGAATTTGTAGCGGATTTGGAACAGCAACTCTCTTATTATGCAGAGCGCCATATGGTGAAGCCGGGCATTACGGGCTGGGCCCAAATCAATTATCCATACGGCGCGTCGATTGAGGATAGCCGGCATAAGCTGGAATATGACCTCTATTACGCCAAAAATTATACGCCGTTTTTGGATTTGCTGATCCTGTTGCAGACCGTCCGCGTGGTTCTCTGGCCTGATGGCGCACGCTAAATGAACGCGCTGCTTTCATCGGTATCGCTGTGGGGGCATTTAGTTGCTGGTTTCGCTTACACGGCGCTCGCGATTTGGCTGATCCACCAATATACAGGCAAGAACCGCGCCCAAGCCCAGTTAATTTGCGCAATGGCGCTGACGGCGGTTTGGGCATATGTGGCAACGTTCGTTGCGCCATTCAGTTTGCTGGCGCAAATGGCGGAGACTGCGCGCAATCTCGCTTGGCTAGGTTTCATGTTCTATTTGCTGCGCAGTAGTGATGGCCAGCAGCAACCGCGCACAATTAACATGATATATGCGGCGTTGGCGTTTGTTTTGATCTCGCAGCCGATTTTTGATGTTTTGACCAGAGGTCTGGTCATGGGAACTCAAGGGTCGGCCTACGCGATGCAATCCGCGATATTGATGCGCATGATTTTTGGTGCCGGTGCGCTGGTGTTGGTGCACAATCTGTATTCGGTGTCTGCTCCGGGAACGCGTTGGGGCATTAGTCTGCCGATGGCTGCGTTGGCCGCGATGTGGACCTTTGATCTCAACCTTTACACGATCAGCTATCTTACCTCGGAAATCTCTGCGGAGCTCGTGTCCACGCGCGGTCTTGCAACAGCTTTGCTTGCCCCGATATTTGTGATGGCAACGCGGCGTAACAGCGACTGGCGACTTCAGCTGTCGCGCACCGTGGCATTTCAGTCCGCCTCTTTGCTCGCCATCGGCGCATATCTCATTGCGATGGTGGTGCTAGCGTCAGCAATCGAAGTCATTGGCGGTACATATGCAGGCCTTGCCCAATTGACGTTGATATTTGGCATGTCTGTTTCGGCGCTGCTGATACTGCCTTCTGGTCGCTTCAAGGCTTGGCTGAACGTCATTATCGTGAAGAATTTTTTCCAACACCGTTATGACTATCGGTCGGAATGGATGCGGTTTGCCGATACCATCGGTTTCCCGTCGCACGATGCTGCACCATTTTATGAACGCGTCATCAAATCGCTGGCTGATATTTTTGACAGCCCCGGCGGACTTATTTTTGTGCCTGACGACGAAGGGCGCCTAACTTTGCAAGCGCGGTGGAACTGGCCAACGGCGCAAGTTCCTGCAAACTGTGTAACATCCCAGACCATGCCGTTCTTTGAGTCCACTGGGCACATATTAGCGATGGACGAAGTGCGTGCAGGGAAGGACGACCGTTGCGATCCCAGGGCTGTACCGCAATGGCTATATGACGAGGACCGCGCTTGGGCCGTCGTTCCGCTGGTTCACTTTGGCAAGCTGGCGGGCCTCGCCGTTTTATCGCGTCCCCGTCTACCACGCGCTCTCGACTGGGAAGATCTCGATATGCTGCGCGTAGTCGGACGGCAGTTGGCAAGCTATTTGGCTGAGGCCAGCAGCCAGCAAGCGCTCGCGGAGAGCCGCCAATTTGAACAATTCAACCGGCGCTTTGCGTTTGTGATGCACGACATCAAAAATCTGGTGAGCCAGTTGAGCATATTGGCACGTAATGCTGAAAAACATGCGGACAAGCCGGAGTTTCAAGCGGATATGGTCGACACCTTGCGATCTTCGGTCGACAAGATGAACGAATTATTGGCGCGGTTGTCACAGCATAACAAGACGAAACACAATCCGCCCATCGCCATAGATATTGGTGAGGCCGTCATGAATGCGGTACACAGCAGCCGATTGGTCTACCCTGTAGAGGCGCAGCTTGCGCCAGGGTTATTTGTGGTCGCTGATCCATCGCGCGTTGAAACCATCATTGGGCATCTTGTACAAAACGCGATTGAGGCGACGCCCGACCGTGCGCCCGTCAAAATCACCTGTCGTGCGCAAGGCAACCAAGTAGCGGTGAACGTCATCGACACTGGGATCGGGATGTCCGAAAGCTTCATCACTGACCAATTATTCAAGCCCTTTGAATCTACAAAACCAAGTGGCTTTGGCATTGGCGCTTATGAAGCCCGGGCCTTGGCATTATCAATGGGCGGTAATCTGCGTGTGGACAGTCGGCTAGGCAAGGGCACCGTCTTCACGTTGCTACTGCCATCGGCAATCGAACGCAGCGATCGCGCATCACATCAGGAAGCCGCATAAATGACCGAACATCGGCAAAAGCTACTCATTGTGGAGGATGACTTAGGTCTCCAGAAGCAGCTCAAATGGTCGTATGAAGATTTCGAGGTCTTTTGCGCGTCCAATCGCGAAGAAGCGCTGACCTTGCTGCGTGCGGAAGAGCCAGACGTTGTTACCCTCGACCTCGGATTACCACCGGATCCTGACGGCGTCACCGAAGGTTTTGCAGTCCTCGACGAAATGCTGAAACTCAAGCCGGATACCAAAATCATTGTGGCTTCGGGGCATGGCGCACGCGAGAGCGCGCTGCGCGCCATTTCTGCAGGTGCTTGGGATTTTTATCACAAGCCAGTGGATATTGACGAGCTTCACCTCATCGTTCGGCGGGCATTTCATGTTCGTGAGCTAGAGGTGCAGAATGCATTGTTGCAGCAACCCGACAGCGATGGCGAGTTGTTGCTCGGAACAATTCTCACTGCGTCACCGGAGATGGTGAAAGTCGCACGGACAATTGAGCGGATTGCGCCCGCCGACGTTTCTGTTTTGCTGTTAGGCGCAAGCGGCACGGGTAAGGAGCTGTTGGCCCGAGGTCTGCACAATGCAAGCGGCCGGCGTGATAAGCCGTTCGTTGCCATCAACTGCGGCGCTATCCCTGAAAACCTGCTCGAGTCCGAATTGTTCGGCCACGAAAAAGGTGCATTCACAGGCGCAGTTAAAACGACCGAAGGCAAAATTGAGGTGGCAAATGGCGGCACGCTCTTTTTGGACGAGGTCGGTGACATTCCGTTAGCGCTCCAGGTGAAGCTGCTCCGCTTTTTACAGGAACGCACCATTGAGCGTATTGGGGGGCGCAAGGCTATTCACGTGGACGTCCGCGTCGTTTGTGCCACGCATCGCAATCTCAGCAAGATGATTTCGGACCAAACATTCCGCGATGATTTGTTTTACAGATTGGCAGAAGTAACCGTTAACATTCCGCCGCTTGCGGCGCGTACGGGGGATGCCATTTTGCTGGCCAAGCATTTCGTTAACCGCTTTGCCCGCGAAATGAATCCGACGATTAAGGGTATGTCGACCAGCGCATTGACGGCAATTGATGCATGGAAGTGGCCTGGAAATGTCCGCGAACTAGAAAACCGCATTAAGCGAGCTGTGATTATGGCGGAGGGAAAATTTGTCACCGCCGATGATCTCGACTTTAGCGATGAGGATGAGGGCGACCTGTTGCTCAACCTGAAGGCAGCGCGCGAGGCATCTGACCGCAAGGCGATTAAGCGGGCCATCGCGCGAACAGAGGGCAATATCTCTAGCGCGGCGAAATTGTTGGGGATCAGCCGGCCGACGCTGTATGATCTGCTGAAGCAATATGATCTACATTTGTGATGGGACGTAACGATTGGGGCGCCGGTCTCTTCGCACAATAGGTGGCTGTGCCTTAGCGGGTGTGGCCGGCCTGATGGCGACTTTTGCCTGGACAGCTGACGATGGTGCTGAAGCATTTGAGGCTGCCCAGGCATATTACCGCCAAGGTGACCTGAGTGCCGCACGCGTACAAATTTCGGACGCGCTCAAAAGTGGGACGTCATCATCTGCAACCCATGTATTGGAAGCTCAAATTGCGCTTGGCCTGTTTGACGGTGTTGGCGCACGCAACGCGCTGAAGCATGCTGGTGATAGCGGCGCAACGCCTGCATCTGTTGCGCATCTTTTGGGTCATGCCTTGTGGCTGGAAGGCGAAGGAGACAAGGCCAAAGCACAACTTTTACGCGCTGATATTCCCGGAAATAACAAGGCTTACGCATTGCGGATATTGGGCCGCGTGCAGATGGATGACGGGGATTTCGTCGCGGCGCAGTTGGCATTTGAACGTGCGCTACAGCTAGCGCCTCAAGACAGCTTGATCTGGACAGACTTTGCGCGCCTGCGTTTTGCGGTCGCCGACCGAAAGGGCGCGATTGAGGCAGTTGATAAGGCGCTGAAGCTGGCACCAAATGAAGTGCGCGCTATCGAGTTTCGCGGTCAGCTAATGCGTGACCAGTATGGCGTTGTTGCGGCATTGCCTTGGTTCGAACGTGGCTTACAAATTCAACCAAATGATATTCCATTGTTGGAGCAATATGGACTGACGCTCGGTGATGCGGGGAGATATCGGGACACGCTCAGCACCGCGCGTAAAATAATGCGGCTTGATCCTGGTAACCCGAATGCGTTTTACATGCAGGCTGTGTTGGCAGCCCGCGCTGGCGATTATAGTCTGTCTGCGCGGCTCTTGCAGCGCACGAACGGCGCATTCAGGGAACGACCCGGGCCGATGCTGCTCGCGGCCATCACGGAATATGAGCTGCAGAACTTCAACCGGGCTGTCGATGTGCTGCAGCGCTTATTGGCAATGCAGCCCGATAACATGATGGTCCGCACATTGATGGCGCAGGCGATGTACCGGGCAGGGGACCCGTTCGACGCTTTGGACGCAATCAAGCCAATTGCTGTTCGCACCGATGCCGACACTTATGCATTCATGTTGACTGCACGCGCGTTCGAAGCGAGCGATCAGGCTGAGCGATCCTTCGCGCCATTGAACGAGGCTTCAATCTCGATCGTACGGAAAGCAACCCCGCTTCCCGAAGCGGTGACTTTGGATGCTGCCGCAGATGAAGTTCGTCGGACGCCCGACAATGCGCGCACTATGCTGCCTTATATTCGGCTTTTGCTGGCCAATCAGGATACCGACATGGCGTTGGCACAGGCCACGCGATTGCAAGCAGGCAACCAAGGCGTTCCCGACGCGCATCTTATCGTTGGAGACGTCCTTGCCGCGCGGGGTGACTATCTTGGTGCTCTTGGCGCATACCAAAAAGCGCGTGAAATCAGTTTTACCGGACCTGTCATGCTTCGGATTACCGATGCTCTGATGCGGACGGGAAAACATCGAGATGCGTCGGAAACGGTCTCTCAGTTTCTATCTTATAACCCTGAAAACCTAACCGCATTGCGGCTTGCCGGCTATTACAACCTGGATGCCGGGAAATGGACCGAGGCAGTTTTCTTGCTAAACAGGTTGGTCGGCCGGGTGGGCGATAATGACCCGATATTGATGATTAACCTCGCACGTGCGTTTGCCGGCGCGGGGCAAGCGGAGGAGGCAGAGCGTCATGCAGAAATCGCTTATCGGAGCATGCCCGCAAATGCGTTTATCACCGTCCACTATGGCCGGATTTTATTGAAAGCCGGAAATCGTCCGAAAGCAGCGCTTGAACTGCTTCAAAAAGCGGACGCGTTAATGGGCCCAGACGTTCAGCTTGCTAAGGATTTAGTGAACGCAAAAGCTGCGTTTAAAAAATCAGCTAAGCGCCAATAAGTCGGCTGGATCAATTCCTGCACGCTGCATTTGGGCTTTCACGTCAGGCCAAATATTGTGCATGAAATTGTCACGTTCAAAGCTGCGCAGTTTCGAAATGGCGCCATTTGCGACGAAAAGACCGACGCCGCGCTTGACGTCCACTAGCCCGCTGTCCTGAAATAGCTGATATGCTTTTGCGACCGTCAACGGGTTCGCGCCTTGGTCGGCAGCAAATGCGCGGACAGAAGGCAACATATCGCCTTCCTTGTAAGCGCCATCCAAGATAGCGGCCGCAATCACATCGCGTAATTTCAAATATACAGGCTTTACGTCGTTTTTCATTACATGCTTACTGCCATAATACAGTAGGTCGCGTCAAGGCAGCTATTTTACGGCCATTGCCGAATTATGTGCGTTGGGTCTGGCCGAGGTCGCTCTTCAAGTGGCAGGGCAGCAGACCCGATAAAAAACAGGCCGGCAATTTGTTCGTCGGACTTACAAATGGCTTCGCGCACACTGCCATCGTAACACGCCCAGCCGGTAATCCAGCTTCCGACAAAGCCATGCGCATGCACCGCGTGGAGTAAGTTCATCCCGACGGCACCAACACTGAGCTGCTGTTCCCACAAAGGAATTTTTGCGCTGGGCTGAGGCGCGTACAACAGTAGAATGAGCGTTGGAGCCATGCGCGACGGTGATACGGCGGCGTCAATTTGCGCAGGCCGTGCGTCGGGATTAGCGGCGGCAAATGCATGTGTGAGGAGTTCTGCGAACGCGCTGCGATCGGTTATTTCGACAAATCGCCAGGGAAATAGCTTGCCGTGATCGGGGGTGCGCATCGCGGTTTGCAATATGCGATTAAGCGTGGCCCGGTCTGGGCCGGGTTCCACCATATCGCGTGGTTTGCCGGACCGGCGGGTTTCGAGGTAGCTGGTGACGGAGGAGAGGTCGTTGAACATTCCACACCCTTCGACGAATTTTGACGGTATCCGCAATAAAATTCTTCACACGCGCAATTTTTTCGGTAGGTTCGCGGCCAATCGTTCCTTTCAATGGAACATCAAACATAACAGAAATGAGGGGTTTCGCTCGATGGCGACATCATACGCGCAAGATGGAGATGCAGCAGGGACATTCCTTGGCCATCCCAAAGGTCTTTTCGTTTTATTCTTTGCTGAAATGTGGGAGCGCTTTTCCTATTACGGAATGCGCGCACTGCTGATCTTTTATCTGACGAAGCATTGGCTGTTTTCGGATGAAAAATCAGGCGTCATTTACGGCGCTTACACGGCTCTGGTATATATCACGCCAGTGCTTGGTGGCTATTTGGCTGACAGATGGCTTGGGCAACGAAAAGCGGTCACATATGGCGCAGTATTGTTGACCTTCGGGCATCTCTTGATGGGCTTTGAAGGTACTGGCGGCCAAGATACAGCGTCGTTGAACGTTTTCTGGCTAGCACTTGCTTTCATTATTGTCGGTTCAGGTTTCCTGAAAGCGAACATCTCGGTGATTGTTGGTCAATTGTACCCTCGCACAGATGTACGCCGTGATGGCGCATATACCATTTTCTATATGGGTATTAACCTCGGCGCGGCGCTGGGCGCACTTTTGTGCGGCTATCTCGGCGAAACCTATGGCTGGTCCTATGGATTTGGCGCTGCTGGCGTTGGTATGTTGTTTGGTCTGATCGTGTTCATCGTTTTCAAGCCATTACTGCTTGGACGCGGTGAGCCGTTAAATCCAGAAGCACTGAACAAGCCGGTAATGGGTATCAAGCTCGAGTGGTTGTTGTACCTTGTTGGCTTAGTGGCGGTCGTCATTTGCTGGTGGCTGGTGCAAAACCAAGCTGTGGTCGGTACATTGCTTGGTATCGTCGGTGCAATTCTCGTCGCCTATGTTTTGTGGACAGCAGTGCGCAAACTTGAACCACATGATCGTGACCGCATTTTTGCGGCGATGTTCCTGATCATCGGTTCGATCCTGTTCTGGGCGTTGTTTGAACAAGCGGGCTCATCGCTCAATTTATTCACGGACCGCCATGTCGATCGTGCTGGTGTTCCAGCTTCGGTGTTCCAGTCCTTGAACGCGATTTACATCGTCCTGCTTGCGCCGCTGTTCGCGTGGCTTTGGACAACGCTGGGCCGAAAGGGTCTTGAACCTTCTGCCCCTGCCAAGTTCGGGCTGGGCATTGTCCAACTCGGAATTGGTTTCTTGGTTCTGGTCGCAGGTTCTGCTGCGGCGGGCGCGGATAGCATGGTTCCTGTGCTGTTCATTTTCCTGATCTACCTGTTCCACACGACCGGCGAATTGTGCCTGTCACCGGTCGGGCTTAGCGCTATGAACCGCCTCGCTCCTGCGCATCTTGCATCGTTAATCATGGGAACATGGTTCTTCGCATCCGCGACCGGTAACTTCGCAGCTGGCCTTATTGCCGCAGCAACGGGTTCCGAAGCTGCATCGGGCGAAGGTGCAGGCCGCGAAGTCGTTATGGCTGTGTATAGCCAAATCGGCTGGATCGCGATCGGGGTAGGTATCGCGGTTGTCGTTATCTCGCCGCTTATCAAGAAACTGATGCATCTCGACACCTTGCGTGACGACGGACATCTGGAAGGTCAGGCTGAAGCAGGTGAAGCTGCTGCCGCTGGCGTTCACCCAACAAACCGGAGTTAAGTGATGGCAAAGTTTAATGCACTGCGCAGCGCATATCTTGTGCTGCCGCTGGCTCTTATGGCCTGTTCCAATGCGGAAGGCCCGAAAACGGCTTCTTCTGCACCTGCTACAAAGCCGGCTGAAAAGGCACCCGTGCCGTTCCCGTCGACATATAAGGCATATCCGGGCGTTGCTACCGCGATCCGCAATGTCACCATTTATGATGGCGAAGGCGGCAAAATCGAAAATGGCGTCGTGTTCATCTCGGGTGGCAAGATTAGCAGTGTTGGCGGGTCGGATGCCGCCATTCCTGCGGATGTTGCGGTTGTGGACGGCTCAGGCAAATTTGTGACCCCGGGTATCATCGATATCCACTCCCATCTCGGCGATTATCCCACACCATCGGTTGAGGCCCATAGCGACGGTAATGAAGCGACATCGCCAACAACGCCTGAAGTATGGGCGGAGCACAGCGTATGGCCTCAGGATCCAGGCTTTAGCCGCGCGCTCACCAATGGCGGTATAACTGCGCTTCAGATTTTACCCGGCTCGGCGAACCTGATGGGTGGCCGCTCTGTCGTACTTAAGAATGTCTATGCGCGCACGGTGCAGGGCATGAAGTTCCCGGGCGCGCCATATGGCATGAAAATGGCCTGTGGCGAAAATCCCAAGCGCGTTTATGGCAGCAAGGGGCGTATGCCTTCTACCCGCATGGGCAACATCGCCGTGAACCGCCAAACTTGGATTAAGGCCCAGGATTACAAGAAAAAGCGCGACAGCGGCAAGGAATATACCCGCGATCTGGGGCTTGAAACGCTTGCCGGTGTTTTGGACGGCGACATTTCGATCCAGAACCACTGCTACCGCGCGGACGAAATGGCACTCGTACTCGATATGGCCAAGGAGTTTGGGTACAAGGTCTCCACCTTCCACCACGCCGTTGAGAGTTACAAAATCGCCGATTTATTACGTGATAACGGCGTGTGTTCAGCGGTTTGGGCCGACTGGTGGGGCTTCAAGATGGAGGCCTATGATGCGATCCCTGAAAATGCTGCAATCCTGCACAACACAGGCGCTTGCGTTATCATCCACTCCGATGATGAAAACCAGATCCAGCGGTTGAACCAAGAGGCGGCAAAGGCGCAAGCCGATGGTCGCCGGATGGGTATCAACATCAGCGATGCTGAAGTCATTAAGTGGCTGACATATAACCCAGCCAAGGCGCTTGGCATTTCTGACAAAACGGGAAGCTTGAAGCCAGGTAAAATGGCCGATCTCGTCCTATGGAACGGCAATCCGCTCAGCGTTTATGCACGGCCAGACAAGGTCTGGATCGACGGCGCGTTGATGTTTGATGCCAGTAACCCGAAAATACGTCCGGTGAGCGACTTTGAGCTTGGTCAACCCGGTGAAGGAGATGTGAAATGAGGCATTTCCTCTATGCTGCTGTAGCGCTTGCGGCCTTTGCGACGCCGGTTTCGGCTGAAACCATAGCCATTACTGGCGGCCGCGTTGTTGTTGGCGACGGCAGCGCGCCCATTGACGGCGCCACTGTGGTCGTGCGTGATGGCGTGGTCGTTGCTGTTGGATCAGGCATTTCTGTTCCGTCGGGCGCACGGCGTATCGACGCGTCAGGCAAATGGGTAACTCCAGGCGTTTTTGCCGGTTTTACCCGTCTCGGCCTTGCTGAAGTCGATGCCGTTAACGGTACCAACGACAAAAGCGGCGGTCGGAGCGGTTTTTCCGCAGCCATTGATGTGGCCCCTGCGATTGATCCATTTCGTTCGCCATTTGCGGTTAACCGATCTGCGGGCGTAACGCGCGCAGTCGTTGCACCTGAAGGCGCGGGTTCTATTTTTGCGGGCCAGGGCGCCATTGCCGATCTGGGTGCCGACAGCAATCCCGTCACCAAAGCACGTGCATTTCAGTTTGCCGAATTTGGTGAGGAGGGCGCGGAAGCCGCTGGCGGAAGCCGTGCCGGTACGCATTTGCATTTCCGCGCGATGTTGCGCGAAGCGCAGGATTACGCGGCAGGTCGCGGGACATTTGATGATGACTTGCTGAAGGCAGAAGATGCCAAGGCGTTGTTATCTGTGCTTCGCGGCGAAACGCGTCTTTTGATCCATGTCGAAGGCGCAAATGATATGCTTCGGCTCATTGAGTTGAAGCGCGATTTCCCAGCGATCAAGATGGTATTTGTCGGGGTAAGCGAAGGATGGCGGATAGCACCGCAACTGGCGCAAGCTGGCATTCCCGTTATCGCTTCCGCATTGAACGACTTACCAGCAACCTTTGAAATGCTGGGCGCAACGCAAAGCAATATCGGTCGGATGAAAGACGCTGGCGTGCAGGTTGCCATTGGCATGATCAATGACCGCGACTCACACCAACTGCGGTACACGACGCAATATGCAGGCAATATTGTAAGTCTCGAACGCGTTCCCGGTGCGACTGGCCTGACTTGGGATGAGGCATTTGCTGCCATCAGCTCTGTTCCTGCCGATATCATGGGTGTCGGAGATCGCCTGGGAAGCTTAAAGGCCGGCAAAGTCGCGGACGTGGTTCTCTGGGATGGCGATCCGCTCGAACTATCGACTGCAGCGACGACAGTAATCATTGATGGCATTGAGCAGCCATTGACCAACCGCCAAAATCGACTGCGTGACCGCTACGCGCGGCCAACAGAGGGCGATTTGCCAAAGGCATATGACCGCTGAGGCAATGATCTGCTATTGAGCGGGCACATCCGGGGGCGGGAGTAGACGTTTTGAGCGATTACCTGTTACTGGCTGCTGCCTCCATATTGTTTGTTGGCAGCCATTTTCTCATGTCGCATCCGTGGCGTGCGCATATGGTCTGGAGATTTCGTGCAAACGGATTTCTGGGGCTATATTCGCTCGTATCCCTCGCGACATTTGGTTGGATGCTGTTTGAATTTGGTCGTGCGCCAAAGGATGAGGGGCTATGGCTAGCGGGTGACGCTGTGTGGATAATCGCGAGCTTGCTGACTTTGGTGGCCGCGGTGCTGTTTTCCGGATCGTTCATTCGCAACCCATCACTGCCGGGTGCACCCGATGCCATGGCGGGGCAAACACCTTTTGGCGTTTTTAAGGCGACCCGTCATCCAATGATGTGGGGCTTTGCGCTGTGGGGATTTGCGCACATTTTAGTCGCCCCGCGGATCGACAATTTCATCTTTTCGGGAAGCCTGGTTTTTCTCGCGCTTGTTGGTTCCAAGGCGCAAGAGATAAAGAAACGCAAGCTGATGGGTGTCGAATGGGACGCGTGGCTGCGCAGGACGCATTTCGCAGTTAGCCCCGTTGCCTTGTTCAAAGTCGGGGCCGGGCCTTGGATAGCTGGCATATTGCTCTGGGTGGCCGCGACTTGGGCGCATCCATATTGGAATGTGGCAGGGGCAGGCCTGTTTCGGTGGTTCAGCCTCTAAAGCCGAACCATCCGCATCCCACGTTCGCCATAGCGCGGACCTGCTGTGCCGCCCCGTGGAGCTGCCAAATCTAGTTTAGCGAGGTCGTCAGCATCAAGCATGACATCGGCGGCCTTTGCGCTATCCTCCATGGTCATGCGGCGTTTGAAGCCGGGAATGGGAACAATGTCCGTGCCTTGCGCCAAAATCCACGCCAGTGCAATTTGCGCGTGTGACGCACTATGTTTGACCGCAATCTCGCCAATGACATCAACAATTGCGAGGTTGGCTGCAAAATTATCACCCTGAAAGCGGGGGTCCTGCCGTCGCCAGTCGTTTTCAGACAGTTCATCAAGGCTGCGAAACGAACCCGTCAGGAAACCTCGACCAAGTGGAGAATAAGGCACAAAACCGATACCAAGTTCACGGCAAGTTGGCAGGATTTCGTCTTCAATATCGCGCTCCCAAAGAGAGTATTCGCTCTGCAACGCAGAAATGGGCGCGACTGCCGCTGCACGGCGGAGTGTCTCAGGACCAGCTTCGGATAGCCCAATGTGCTTGATTTTTCCTTCAGTGATCAAGTCGGCCATGGCACCAACAGTTTCTTCGATTGGCACAGCAGGGTCGACGCGATGTTGGTAATAGAGGTCGAGGCATTCGATTCCCAATCGCTTCAAAGTGCCTTCGACAGCGGATTTCGCGTTGGCTGCTGACCCATCGACTCCAACGATATTTCCGCCGTCAAATTTGAAACCGAACTTGCTGGCGATTACCAAGCCGTCGCGCTTACCCTTGATGGCTTCGCCCACAAGTTCTTCATTCTGAAAGGGGCCATAAATTTGGGCAGTGTCGAAAAAGGTTATCCCCATGTCGATGGCACGGTGGATCGTTTTGATCGCTTCATCGGGATCAGCATCTTCACCATAAGTGATATTGCCGCCCTTTATCATCGGCATGCAACCGACGCCAATGGCGGAGACTGTCAGGCCGTGGCCAAGTTCACGATATAACATGGGCTTTTTCCTTTTCGGGGGCTTCAATGGCGGTAGCGAGCGCGACATCCATCTGCACATTGCCGGTTGTCCGGAAGATGTCGGGTAGCGTTTCGACAGCGATTAATAAGGCTAACGGTTCGATAGGAATGCCAAGGGCGATACAAATAGGCGCGATGGATGTGACAAAACTTACCGAGCCGGGCAGGCTAACTGCGCCCATCGAAGTGAGCGCGGCGATGAAGATGGCCAGCGCATAATCAAATGCGTCGAGTTTCACGCCAAACCAGTTTGCAACATAAAGCGCCACAGCAAGGTTCATCGCCGGACCAGTGACACGCAACAAAGCCACTGCCATTGGCAATACAAGGCCAGCAGTGGACTCACGAACGCCCAATGCCTCAGACTTTTTTAGCATCAATGGAAGGCTCGCCAACGACGATTGGGTAGAGACTGCAAAGGCCTGAACTGGAGCGATTTGACGGGCAAAATCGCGGAAGCGAACTTTGCCAGCAAACACCGCGACTGGATAAGCGAACGCCCCGACGATGATGCCGACAATAGATACAGTAACGATATAGTGGGCAACAGCGCCCAACGCAGCCAGTCCGGACCGTGCGCCAACAACAAATGCCAAAGCAAAGACACCGATAGGTGCAAGCTTTAGCACCCATTCGATGACGAGGATCATGGCGTCGGCAAGTGCGCTAAAAAATCCAGCCATTTGCGCACGGGGTTCTTGCGCAAGCCGTGTTACGGCGAAGGCAAAGACCAGAGTGAAAATCAGAAGCGGCAAAATGGAGTCATTGGCTGCTGCTGAAATCGGGTTGGTTGGAACCAACGCAACAATGAAATCACGCAAAGCGGGCTGATCCGCTACCGCCGGTGTGGTCGTCAGCGCGGACCGCAAAGCCGCCGCACTTTCAGCAGGCATTGGCCATAGCGACAACACCAGCGGTGTCAGCAGGGCGCCTAATGCAGCCGAGATGACCATCATCACGACGATCCAGCTTATGGTTCGCGCTGCCATTGGACCGGCCCGCGCCGCTTCCGCGCTTTTGACTATCCCTGTGACAACCAATGCGACCACCAACGGAACGACGGTCATCCGCAATCCATTGAGCCACAATGTCCCAATGATATCGAGGATCAAATCCAGTTTTTCGCCAGCTGCGGGCAACTGTGCAGTCACGAGAATGCCGAGGGCGAGGCCGATAATAAGGGCGAGAAGAATACGGGTAGCGTTTGACATAGCATGAGGTCTTGCCAGCCCGTCGCTCCCTATGCAAGGGAGAGCCGTAGCAGCGTAAAAATTGATAATGTGAACCGCAAAACGGCAGGAACCAAAATGGCGCGCAAATATTTCGGGACGGATGGTATTAGGGGACGCACCAACGCAGGTGCGATGACTCCCGAGATGGCGATGAAAGTGGGGCAGGCCGCGGGGACGCATTTCCTGCGCGGCGGCCATAAGCACCGTGTGGTCATTGGGAAAGACACCCGGCTGTCCGGTTATATGATCGAAAACGCGCTCGTCGCTGGATTTACCAGCGTGGGCATGGATGTCGTTCAGTTCGGCCCAATACCGACTCCCGCCGTGGCGCTTTTGACGCGTTCCATGCGGGCCGATCTTGGTGTCATGATTTCTGCCAGCCACAACCCATATGAAGACAATGGTATCAAGCTGTTCGGGCCTGACGGATATAAATTATCCGATTCAGATGAGCTCGCGATTGAAGCGCTGCTCGATGAGAAGCTGACGCTTGCTGACGCAGCCGAGATAGGCCGCGCACGCCGCATTGAGGACAGCCGTGGCCGGTATATTCATGCGGTGAAGGCATCCGTGCCTGAACATATCCGTTTTGATGGACTTCACGTCGTGCTCGATTGCGCAAATGGCGCAGCATATCAGGTTGCGCCGACAGCGATTTGGGAACTCGGCGCCAAGGTAACCTCCATCGGGGTTGAGCCAAATGGTAAGAATATCAACGACAAGGTTGGGTCAACGCATGTTGCGACGCTTCAGGAAACCGTCGTCGCATCCGGCGCGGATATTGGCATCGCGCTTGATGGTGATGCCGACCGTTTGATCGTTGTCGACGAACATGGCCGCGTGGTGGACGGTGATCAGATCATGGCGCTGCTTGGCTGTGCGATGAGCCGCGCCGGCAAACTCACGGGCGATGGTATCGTTGCGACAGTGATGTCCAACCTTGGTCTAGAGCGGTATTTGGAGAGCCAGCATTTGAAACTCATTCGCGCGAAAGTTGGTGACCGCTACGTCCTCGAGGAAATGCGCAAGCACGGCATCAACGTCGGCGGTGAACAATCGGGCCATATGATCCTTTTGGACCATGCGACCACTGGAGATGGTACGATTGCCGCGCTTCAGGTATTGGCGCAGCTCGTCGAAAGCGGGAAGCCAGCCAGCGAAGTGCTTCACTTGTTCGATCCGGTGCCGCAGCTTTTGAAGAACGTCCGTTTTTCCGGTGGCAAACCACTGGATGATGCGCGCGTGCAGCAGGTAATCGCCGCCGCCGAAGCAGAATTGGCTGGCACTGGCCGACTCGTCATCCGCCCTTCAGGTACGGAACCTGTTATCCGCGTTATGGCAGAGGGAGATGACGCTGTGCAGGTTGAGCGGATCGTCGACAGCATATGTGACGCTGTGAGGGCGGCTGCCGCCTGATGTCTCAGAACACGCCCGCCCGCATTCTTATCATCGCTGGGTCTGACAGCGGCGGCGGCGCTGGTATTCAGGCGGATATCAAGACGGTAACGATGCTTGGCGGTCATGCGATGACTGCGATTACCGCAATCACTGCGCAAAATACGCTTGGTGTCGATGCGGTGCATATGGTGCCAACGCAGATGGTGATTGACCAGATCGCTGCGGTCGTGAGCGACATTGGTGTCGACGCTGTAAAAATCGGCATGATTGGAAATGCAGCGACGGCGCATGCTGTTGCGGACAGTCTTTCTGAGCTGTCATGTCCGATTATATTCGACCCCGTCATGGTGGCGACAAGTGGCGCTGTGTTGGCCGATGCCGATACCATTTCCGCATTTGAACGGCTGATGCGGCTTGCGACGCTTACTACGCCCAATCTACCCGAACTGCAGGCGCTCGGCGGAAGAGACAGCTTACTGGGACGGCGCATCCCCTTGCTTATCAAAGGTGGCCATGCGGACGGCGACCAGATCGTGGACGAACTGTACCTCGCTCCGGGCCAAAGCGAAAGCTGGAGCGATACGCGGATTGAAACACGCAGCACGCATGGAACTGGTTGCACCTTGGCAACGGCCATTGCGACTGGGCTGGGGCAGGGCATGGAGCTGATCCCTGCCATTGAACGCGCACGCTTGTTTGTACGGTTGGCGTTGCTTGACACGCCCGGGCTTGGACAAGGGCATGGCCCAATGGGGCATCAAGCCGTGCGCGAAGATGCAATGGTCGCTGGCCCGTCGCTCAATCAGGTTACCGTTGGTTGCCGGAATTATGCAGCATCCGTCGACTTCTACAAAACGCTCGGCCTACAACAAATCGTCGACAGCCCCGACAACGGCTATGCGCGTTTTGAAATGCCCAATGGTGTCACGTTTTCGATCCACCCAAATGTTGACTGCGCGACTTCGACTGTGGTGTATTTCGAAAGCAAGCGGTTGGATGCGTGGATTACTGAACTGACCAGCCAAGGGTATGTTTTCGAACAGATGCCGCAGGACGAAAGCTGGGGCTGGCGCGAGGCGCGGTTGCTTGATCCTGCCGGAAATATGGTGTGCTTGTACCATGCGGGTGAAAACCGTCGTTATCCGGCATGGCGCGTATGATTATCGGTGTTGATGAGGCAGGGCGCGGGCCACTTGCAGGGCCTGTGGTGGCGGCGGCGGTTATACTTTGTCCCGACGGGATTGCTGGCCTCGATGATAGCAAGAAGCTATCGGCACCGCGACGTGCACAGCTTGAAGCCGAGATAAAGGCTAGTTGCCGCTGGGCCGTGGGGATGGCCAGTGTCGAAGAAATCGACGCTATCAATATATTACAGGCTACAATGCTGGCGATGACCCGCGCAGTCGAAGCTTTGGAGATAGAACCTACGCTGGTGATGGTCGACGGAAACCGCGTGCCGCGCTGGCGTTATAAAGGCGAGGCATTCATTGGTGGTGATGCCATTCACCCGTGCATCTCGGCCGCAAGTATCATTGCCAAGGAACATCGTGACCGGATCATGGTCGCCGCCGATGTTGATTATCCGGGTTATGGTTGGGCCTCGAACAAGGGTTATGGGGCCGCTGTGCATATGGACGCGTTAAAGCGTTTGGGGCCAACGCCGCTGCACCGCAAAAGCTTCGCGCCGGTCTCTCGGATGATTTTGCTGTGAATTTTTCTTGTTAGTGAGTCCTTCGGGCAACACCACTACTGGTTGAGCCCTGTTGGAATCGTAAGACTCCATATCTTGTGCCGGACTCCTTTCGTTCCATCTATGTGATGCTAGTCCCTGCGACTCGGCTTGCATCCTCACATTATGAACGTCCTTGACCTTCCGCCCGCACTGACTCATCGCAGTATTGTACATATTTTGGGGGAAGTAAGCAGTGGGCGTTATTGAGAAAATCAGGCCAGTCGCAAAGTCAAAGCTGGTTGAGGTTCATGACCTGCCTCGGAACCAGATTTTGCGGATGGACTGCATTGAGGCGATGCGTTCATTGCCCGATTGCTCAATCGATATGGTGTTTGCGGACCCGCCCTATAATCTCCAGCTTGGCGGTGATTTGCTGCGTCCCGACAACAGCAAGGTTGATGCGGTAAATGATGAGTGGGACAAGTTTGCAAGCTTTGCCATTTACGACAAGTTTACCCGCGAATGGCTGGCCGAGGCACGGCGCATATTAAAGCCGAACGGATCGTTGTGGGTGATCGGCAGCTATCACAATATTTTCCGCGTCGGTACCGCTGTGCAGGACGCCGGATACTGGATTTTGAACGACATTGTCTGGCGCAAGTCCAACCCGATGCCGAATTTCAAGGGCACGCGTTTTACCAATGCGCATGAGACTTTGATCTGGGCATCGAAAAGCGAGAAGTCGAAATACACGTTCAACTATCGCGCAATGAAGACGCTGAATGACGAACTCCAAATGCGTTCGGATTGGCTGATCCCGATTTGCGGCGGACAAGAGCGGTTGAAGCGCAATGGCACCAAGGCGCACCCAACGCAAAAGCCGGAAGCATTGTTGTACCGCATTTTGCTGGCGTGCACGAAACCGGGCGACGTTGTACTTGATCCGTTTTTTGGCACAGGAACGACCGGAGCGGTCGCGCGCCGGTTAGGCCGCGATTGGATCGGTTGTGAGCGCGAAGCTGTCTATTGCGAAGTCGCCGAAGAGCGCATCGCTGCTTCATTGCCGTTGGACGAAAGCGCCATCAAAACCATGCAGTCGCCGAAGTCGGCACCAAAGGTCGCTTTTGGCCAGTTGGTTGAGGCAGGTTACCTAAACCCCGGTACGAAAATTTTCGACCGTAAGCGCCAGTTTGAAGCGATTGTCCGCGCTGACGGGTCTATCCTGTGCGGTGCCGTCGATGGCTCAATTCATAAAGTGGGTTCGACCATCCAAAATGCACCAAGCTGCAATGGCTGGACCTATTGGCATTATGCCGCTGCAGACGGCGCGCTGAAGCCGATTGATGATCTGCGCCAAACCTATCTGCTTGCCACTGAGCCATGAACAAAATCTATCTTCGTCCCACAGGCTTCGTTGAAAGCCCGCAGCGGCACGAAGGTGAATGCTTGCGTCTGGCGGGCAATATGCTGTGGTTCTCCCAATTTGAGATTATCCAGCGTTCGCCTGCGTCAACAGAGCGGAAGATGGTATCCGTCAGCCAGTGGGATCAGTTTGCTGCCGGACTTCCTGAGGCAGAACGGCACAAGGTCGGCATATTATTTGAGCGCATCATAGCAGCCCGGACAGCATTGCAAATGGGTGCACGGACGATCAGGTTGGATCAGCCGCATGTGATGGGCATCATTAATGCTACACCCGATAGCTTCTCAGACGGTGGCAAGAATATTGATGTAGAAGTGGCCGCCGAGGCTGCATTTGCGATGTCGAGTGCAGGAGCGGCTATTATCGACATCGGTGGTGAATCTACGCGGCCCGGAGCTCCACTTGTGTGGGAAGGCGATGAACTGGCCCGCGTCGAGCCGCTCGTGAGCCGATTGGCTGGGGCAGGGACTGCGGTTTCCATCGACACGCGTAAAGCTTCGGTGATGGAAGGTGCTGTCCGTGCCGGCGCGGCGATGATTAACGACATTTCTGCATTGCTATATGATGAGCGCGCGTTGGAAGTGGCCCGAGTAAGTGACGTGCCAGTTGTCCTGATGCACGCGCCAAGCCAAAGCAGCGACCCGCATAAGGATGGCGTCTATGACGACGTTGTTTGTGATGTTTTCGATTGGCTGGAGGCCCGCATCGCTGCGGTTGAAGCATCCGGGATAAAGCGCGACAAAATATTGGTCGATCCGGGCATCGGCTTTGGCAAGTCACTCACAGAAAATCTCGCGATCATCAACAATCTGCCCATTTACCATGGTCTCGGCTGCGCGATCTTGTTCGGGGCGAGCAGGAAGCGGCTGATTGGTGCGCTTTCCAATGAAGCTGACGCGCAACACCGGTTGGGTGGGTCTATTTTTCTAGCGATGAAAGCGGTTGAACAAGGCGCGCATATCATTCGTGTGCATGATGCCGCTGAAACCGTTCAAGCCGTGCAGGTATGGCGAGGGATGCGCGACGCGGCGTTGACTGCGAGAGCCTAAGCTACCGTTATTTGCCTGCCTTGTTAGCGGGATCACCGTCGCGCAAAAGAAATAAGTTCAGGGAGAAACCGAGATGCTCTTGAAATATATAGTAGGTTACATCGCCACCGGAATTGCGTTCGCGATGATCGACAGCATTTGGTTGCGCAACATGTATACGCGCCTTTACCAGCCAGAGATTGGCGAACTGTTGATGAAAGGTGGCTTCCGTATGGGGCCGGCCATTATCTTCTACCTTTTATATATATTGGGCATGATGATCTTTGCCGTTGGGCCCGCGCTGCATTCGGGCAAATGGCAGACAGCACTGCTCTGGGGCGCGATGCTCGGCTTTTTCTGCTATATGACCTATGACCTGACGAATTTCGCCACGTTGAAAGTTTGGAGCACGAAGGTCACCGTGCTCGACATAATCTGGGGCACTTTTTTGACGGGTTCGGCGTCGCTTGCAGGATTTTGGATTACGCAGGCGTTGCTCGGCAAAAACGCCTAAGCAACCTCACTGATTCCAAGGTCAGCGAGCTTACGGTACAGCGTTGAACGGCCAATGCCGAGGCGGCGCGCGACTTCAGTCATTCGTCCCCGATAGTGCCCGATGGCTAGCCGGATGACGTCCGCTTCGATTTCTTCGAGTGGGCGCATGTTGCCGTCGGTTTCGTAAAGCGTAACGCCGATACCATCATTGGCGCCAGCACCGCCCGATCCACCATTGCCCGGAACACCTACAGTTGCTGATATCTGCGGAAATTCTTCGGGCGTAAGCGCGTCGCGCTCACACAGGACTGCGGCCCGGAACAATGCGCTTTGCAACTGCCTAACATTGCCTGGCCAGTTGTATCCACGCAGCATTGTTAATGCCTCATCAGTGATGCCGAGGCTGCGAAGCCCGGGCTGGCTTGCCATGCGTCCTAGAAAATGACGGGCAAGTGCGGGTATGTCCGATGTCCGTTCGCGTAGCGGTGGAATGGTCAGCTGCACCACATTCAACCGATAATAGAGGTCTTCGCGAAATTGTCCGTCCTCTAACTTATTTGCCAATGACGAGTTGCTTGCTGACAAAATGCGGACATCAATACGGAAGCTATGTGCGGCACCCAGAGGGGAAATCTCGTTTTGGGTGAGAAGGCGAACCAACCTTATCTGCGTTTCAGGCGGCAGCAAATCCACTTCGTCTAGAAATACTGTTCCGCCCTCAGCCTGCTGAAATATGCCAATGCGCCGGTCAAATGCACCAGCGAACGCGTCTTTCTCATGCCCAAAAAGTACAGAGTCCAGCAGGTTGGAAGAAATCGCGCCGCAATTGACCTTTAGATAGGGAAGCTTGGCGCGCGGGCTAGCGGCTTGAATGGCGTCGGCGACAACCTCTTTGCCAACGCCATGTTCGCCTTCGATAAAGATTGGCGCCCGGCTGCGGGCCGCCTTTGCCGCGATCGCGAGTGCTGTACGAAAGGCCGGCGCGGACCCAATTATCTCTTCGAACGCTAATGGTTGCGTGATTTTCTCGGTCAGCGGGTGAAGTTCGCCCAGCTCTTTGCTTTTATCCGCAGCCATGCTGAGTGCTGCAATAAGGCGTTCGGGGGCGACTGGCTTGATAATATAGTCAGAGGCACCTGCGCGCATTGCATCGATTGCTGCCTCGTTTGAACCGATGGAAGTCATCAGCAAGATCGGAAGCGCGGGACGACGCGATTTTAGTTCAGAAATTAACGAAGCAGAATCAGCTCCCGGGACCCATTGATCGAGGATTATCGCGTCCAGCATCATCCCGTCTTGCGTGCCAAGCATCGCTATCGCGGTCTCTGCATCACGCGCAAAAACCGTTCTCCATCCGGCCCGCGATGCGATGGCCGACACCAACCTGCACTGCGCTGGTTCGTCGTCGACGAGCATCAACAATCTGGTTTCTCGTTCCTGCATTCACTGTCCGCCAATGTTCATTGACAGCCTTGGTAAGACGAATGGGTAAAGACCGGATTAAGCAGCCCAATTATTTTCTTTAACTATGCCGCTTGAGCATTGGAAAATCACAAGTTAAGGCTGCAACGTAATAAAAGTTTATATGGAGGCTGTTTTGGCACAAGATCACGACCTAGGACCTGCAAAAGACACCTATGCCGGTTTCGTAACATTGTTCAAATGGGGCACTATTGTAGCCGCTGCAGTTACTGCGCTGGTGGTACTCATCATCGCCAGCCGCGCTGCTTAAGTGGTAAAAATCGCTGTACTGAAAGAGACCGCTCTGGGCGAAACGCGGGTTTCCGCATCGCCCGAAACGGTGAAAAAATTCATCGCATTGGGGGCATCGGTTTCCGTCGAGAGTGACGCGGGGGCCAATGCCTCAATCGGTAACAGCGATTATGAAGGCGCAGGGGCGACAGTTGGAAGCCTGTCTTCCGTTCTGAAGGACGCCGATATCATTCTCGGCGTGCAGGGACCTGACCCGAAGGCCTTAGTTGGTATGAAGGCTGGTGCTTGGCTTGTTGCCGGACTTGATCCGTTCGGACAGCGTTCGCGCGTTGATGCATATGCCAAGGCTGGTGTGGATGCATTGGCTATGGAGTTTATGCCGCGCATCACACGTGCACAGTCGATGGACATATTGTCTTCGCAGTCGAACCTGTCAGGTTACAAGGCTGTCATTGAAGCGGCGTCCGTTTACGGTCGCGCTTTTCCAATGATGATGACCGCCGCTGGTACGGTAAGTGCAGCAAAAGCGTTTATCATGGGTGTGGGTGTTGCAGGGCTGCAGGCCATTGCAACAGCACGGCGCCTCGGTGCGCAAGTTTCGGCAACCGACGTGCGTTCAGCGACCAAAGAGCAGATCGAATCGCTCGGTGCCAAGGCCATATTCGTTGAGAATGTTGCCGGTATCGAAGGCGAAGGCGCTGGCGGCTATGCCACTGAGATGTCCGACGAATATAAGGCCGCGCAGGCGGAACTTGTCTCCGCGCATATCGCCAAGCAGGATATCGTCATCACGACAGCGTTAATCCCTGGTCGTCCGGCGCCGCGTCTTGTTTCGGATGCACAGATTGCGACGATGAAGCCCGGTTCCGTGATATTCGACCTCGCAGTTGCTCAAGGCGGCAATGTCGAAGGTTCAAAGCCAGACGAGATTGTGGTAAAGCATGGCGTCAAGATTGTCGGCTACTCAAACACACCTGCGCATTTGGCTGCGGATACGTCCGCGCTGTTTTCGCGCAATTTGTACAACTTCCTATCCGCATTCTGGGACAAGGAAGCGGGTAAGCCAGTATTGCCCGATGACGATGAAATTACTGCAGCAATTCGCCTGACCAAAGATGGCAAGGTCGTGAATGATCGCCTGTTGGCGTAAGGGGGCACCATGGACTTCATTTCAATTTTATCCATCTTCGTGATGGCATGTTTCGTGGGCTATTATGTCGTTTGGTCGGTTACGCCCGCGCTGCATACGCCATTGATGGCGGTGACCAACGCCATTTCATCTGTCATCATTGTCGGCGCGTTGATTGCGTCGGCAGCGGGTGGTTCACCGACCGCAAAATGGTTGGGGCTAATCGCAGTTGCGCTGGCAAGCGTGAACATCTTCGGCGGCTTTGCGGTCACCGCGCGTATGCTCGCGATGTATAAGAAAAAGGAGCGCTAAGTTGGAACATGCTGCTCCTCCCGCATGGGTTATGCTCGCCTATTTGATATCGGGCGTATTCTTCATTTTGGCTTTACGCGGGCTTTCGTCGCCGGCGACGTCACAACGCGGCAACCGTTTTGGCATGGCCGGAATGTTGATTGCTGTCGTCACTACATTGATCACGCACGAAGTCGCATCGCTACCTGAAATCTTGGCTGCAATAGCCATCGGTGGCGGCATAGGTTGGGTGACCGCACGCAAGATTGCGATGACGGATATGCCGCAATTGGTCGCTGCCTTTCATAGCCTTGTCGGCATGGCGGCAGTGCTCGTTGCTGCCGCGGCGTTTCTAAACCCTGAAGCATTTGGCATCAATGGCGCGGACGGCTTAATTAACCCCGTCAGCCGCGTTGAAATGGGCCTTGGTATCGCGATCGGTGCGATTACGTTCTCCGGCTCGGTTATCGCATTCCTGAAGCTCGCGGGCAAAATGTCCGGTGCGCCGATTATGCTGCCTATGCGGCATCTGATTAATCTGGGCACGCTCGCCGCTATCCTCGGCCTCATTGGCTATTTCACGGTGGATCAAAGCCCGTGGATATTCTGGACGATTACGGCGCTGGCTTTCGTGATTGGCTTCTTGCTCATCATTCCAATTGGCGGCGCAGACATGCCCGTCGTGGTATCGATGCTTAATAGTTATTCTGGCTGGGCAGCGGCCGCCATGGGCTTCACGCTGCATAACACAGCGATGATCATCACTGGCGCGCTTGTAGGCTCGTCAGGTGCTATTCTGTCGTACATCATGTGCAAGGCCATGAACCGCAGCTTCATCAGCGTTATTGCTGGCGGCTTTGGTGCCGAAGCAGCCGCTACCGGTGGTCCTGCCAAAGAGCAGCGGCCATGGAAACGTGGATCTGCCGAAGATGCTGCCTATATGATGCAGCAAGCAGAAAGCGTAATCATCGTCCCCGGCTACGGTATGGCGGTTGCGCAGGCGCAGCATATCTTGCGCGAAATGGCAGATGTCCTGAAAAAGCAGGGTGTTTCGGTGAAATACGCCATTCACCCGGTCGCAGGACGCATGCCAGGCCATATGAACGTTTTGCTGGCCGAAGCGCAGGTGCCTTATGATGAGGTGTTTGAGCTTGAGGATATTAACAGCGAATTCGCGCAGACGGATGTCGCATTCATCATTGGTGCAAATGACGTTGTGAATCCGGCGGCTAAAACCGACAAGACATCGCCGATTTATGGCATGCCCGTTTTTGATGTCGACAAGGCAAAGACCGTGTTCTTCATCAAGCGCTCGATGGGCGGCGTAGGCTACGCCGGCGTCGACAATGACGTGTTCTACATGGACCAAACGATGATGCTTCTCGCCGATGCGAAGAAGATGTGCGAAGACATCGTCAAGGCCTTGCAGCACTAGGTCACTTCACGCTATCGACGAACAAAGGCCGCCCTGAGCAATCTCGGGGCGGTATTTGTTTCATCTTAGGGGTAGTGATTATGCGCAAACTCGGGCTGATCGGCGGCATGAGCTGGTATTCGACTGAACTTTATTACGCCCGCATCAACAAACAGGTGCTTCGGCGCACAAATGGTACGTGCAACGCCCCCTTGCTCATCGAGAGCCTCAACTTTTGCGATGTTGGCAAAGCCAGCACAGATGAGGATTGGGCACATGTCGCAGAAGTATTGACCGCCTCTGCGCAACGTTTGGAGCAGGCAGGCGCGACCGCCATTCTTATTTGTGCAAACAGCATGCATAAAGTGTTCGACAAGGTCGCAGCGGCGGTTTCCATCCCGCTCATCCATATTGCGGACGCGGTGGGTACCAAGATGAAGGCAGACGCCGTCCCATCGGCGGCCTTGCTTGGTACGGCCAATGTCATGGCGGAAAATTGGTATCGCCAGCGATTGGTACAACATGGCGTATCGCTGTTGCCCGCGGAAATGGACGACGTGAAAGATCTCGACCGGATCATATACGATGAACTGATGCACGGTATAGTGAAGCGGGATTCAGAGCGGACATTGAAAACGCTCATTACCGAAATCGACCAAGAGGGTATCAAGGCTGTGGTGCTGGGGTGCACCGAGTTGAGCATGGTCATCGACACCAAAGCCAATGTTTTGCCGATCTACGACAGCGCTGAGATCCACGCGGATGCTGGCGTTGACTGGATATTGGGCGCCCAACCCTAATCCTGCTTGCAATTATCATCCTCTAAGGCATGTTGCGCCGATGAGGATGAGGGAATTGCTATTCGTTGGCGCTGCATTTTGCGCGCTCATTCAACCTGCTTTGGCAAAGACCATCGCCGTTTCGCCCGGAGAGGGTGCACAGGAGCGCTTGCAAGAGGCGCTTATCGCCGCTGAGCCGGGTGATGTCGTTGAGCTTTCTGCCGGTCGTTTTAGCCTGTCTGACGGGCTCTCGCTTGATGTCAACAACGTGACGGTAAAAGGGCAGGGCGGGTTAGAAACCATTCTCGATTTTTCAGGTCAGCAAGGCGCTGGCGAGGGACTATTGGTGACCTCCGACGATGTCGTGCTTAGGGACTTTGCCGTTGAGAACAGCAAAGGCGATGGCATCAAGTCAAAGGGTGCGGATCGCATCGTGTATCACAAACTGCGCGTCGAATGGACTGGCGGACCGCTGGCGACAAACGGCGCCTACGGAATATACCCTGTTGAAAGCAAAGATGTACTGATTGACTCGGTATTCGTGCGTGGTGCGTCTGATGCGGGTATCTATGTCGGGCAGTCGCGTAATATAATAGTGCGCCATTCCACTGCAGTTGAAAATGTCGCAGGCATCGAAATCGAGAACAGCTTTAACGCTGATGTTCATGACAATATCGCGACCCACAACACTGGCGGTGTACTGGTGTTCGACTTACCGAATTTGCCACAAATGGGCGGGCACAATGTCCGGATATTCGACAATATCATTGTGAATAACATTACTCCGAATTTCGCGCCAAAGGGCAATATCGTGGCAAATGTCCCGACCGGAACGGGCGTCATGGTTATGGCAAACCGAAGGGTCGAAATCTTTGACAATGTCATTGGCGAAAACGGCACAACCAACATCATGATTGTTGGTTATCTCTTCCCCTTTCAGGATACGAAATATGACCCGTTACCCCGCGAGGTGAGCATCTGGGACAACCAGCATAGCCGCGCAGGGTGGGACCCTAAATTCCGTGGCGGTGCTGAAATCGCTGCAGCTATGGGCGGAAGCTTTCCGGCGATATTCTGGGACGGCGCAGGCGGTTCGGAATATATGCCTATTATTCAGGACGACGTCGCAGCGCTATCGCTTGGGTTGAAGGACGTCACCGCGGATACAGCAACGGCGCAACCGGCACCGCTTGTCCGTGCGACTTCCCGCCCTGCGGGCTTACCAGCCATTGTCCTGCCCGATGCGATGGAAGCTGTCGTCCGCTAATGCGTTTTGTTTTGCCGTTTGTGCTCACTTTCGCAGCGGCGGTCGCGACCTCGGCGGCGTCAGGTGATCCGGCAGGTGTCCCCTTCGCCGGTGCCCAAAGTCCACCAACCTTATCGGCCTTCGGATTCTTTGACGGTAGCGCGGCGCGGCCATCCTCCCGGCTGATACCTTATGAACTGCGTACACCGTTGTTCAGCGATTATGCTGCAAAACAACGCTTCATTTATATGCCTGCGGGAACCCACATTAGTGCAGATGCTGACGGTAAGTTGATCTTCCCGGTGGGTACGGCGCTTATCAAAAGCTTTGGCTATCCTGCGCAATCTGGCGGGCTCAATGTTATCGAGACACGCATATTGTTGCACCAAGCGCAGGGCTGGGTTGCCTTGCCCTATGTGTGGCGCGCCAATGGTGAGGATGCAGATTTGCGTGTTGGTGGCACGCGGGTGCCTGTCACTTTTGCCCATGGTGGCAATGATGTGTCCGTAAATTATAGCGTGCCGAACAAGAACCAATGCAAGCAATGTCATTCGGCGGCAGGAAATATCATGCCGATAGGACCAGTGTGGCAAAATATGGAATTTTTGCGACCAGCGGACGCACAGGCCATCATTAAGGGCGCGCCCTCACTAACGAAACTTCCGCCATATCCGAAATGGAATGACAAACGCACCGGTTCATTGGACGATAGGGCGCGTCAATATCTGAAGGTGAATTGCGGTCACTGCCATGCAGCCAATGGTTCGGCCAGCAATAGCGGTTTGTTTCTGGATGGTTCTGCGAACGGCGCCGCTGCTCTTGGGATCGGCAAAAGGCCAGTTGCAGCGGGCAGGGCAAGTGGCGATCTTGATTTCATCATCGCGCCAGGCCAGCCCGACCAATCTATCCTGATTAAGCGGATGGAAAGCACAGACCCCGGTATCGCGATGCCCGAACTTGGGCGTTCAACTGTTCATAAAGAAGGCGTCGAATTGTTGCGGGAATGGATAGCCGCAATGCCGTCACGCACTCACTGACGCATTAAGCGCTTTAACTGATACTGGTTGCCATCCCAACCTTCAAACACCGCGCCAATGCCAGGGTGACTAACGGGGCCCTGTTCGCGGTCAGCCAATAAGTTCTGCTGGCTGACATACGCGATATAGCTGCTTTCCGCATTTTCAGCGAACAGGTGATAAAATGGCTGATTTTTGGTCGGCCGAATGGGCTCTGGAATTGACTCATACCATTCATCGCTGTTGGCGAAAACGGGATCAATGTCGAAAACCACGCCGCGAAAGTCGAAAATGCGGTGGCGAACCACATCACCGATGGAAAATGCAGCTTCAGCTTGTTCGGGTAAAGGAATTTGTAACGTCATCCCGCTAATATCATGTCTTCTGGCGCGCAAATCAACCTTCTGTCTTGGCAAAGCGAAAAACATCAGTTAATGGCCCCGCTCTGTCATTGGGACGCGCCGGTTTACCGGCAACGACCAGTCCTAATGATTTGCGGAGAGATGGCTGAGTGGTCGAAAGCACCGCACTCGAAATGCGGCGTGCCGGTGACGGTACCTAGGGTTCGAATCCCTATCTCTCCGCCATTTTTACCCTGCGTTAGATAGTATGTTTTTGATCACCTCGATTAAGGGGTAGCTGCGTCCCGCAGCAGGGCGGTGTTCCGCTGAATCGCAAACGCGTTTATTAGCGCATCCAACGCAGGATCAGGGTCGCCGTTTGGAAAGATGACCGCGCTTACATCATAACGGGCCCCGTCGCTTAATGGCATGGGGATGACCTTCAACTGAAGCGCACGCGCTTCCCGGGCTGCGAATGACGCCGGCAATAATGTAATCATATCGCTTTCGGCTACGAGAGCCAAACAGGTCACGAGACTTAGAACGCGGTAATGCGGGAAGCCGGCGCGGCGATATTTTTTCTCAATTTCTGTCGGAATGGCAGAGCGATAAATTTTGCCATAGCCGGGAATAGCCCATTTATATTGAAGCATCTCATCGATGCTACAAGCGCTTTGAAGAACGGGATGGTCTTGGCGGAGAACAGCGACATATGCTTCGTCAATAATCTTCGTTATTTGGAATAGCCGCTTTTCGGGAATGGCATTGACCGTGGTCGAGTGAAAAAGCAGTAATTCAGCGTCGCGTTGGCGTAGCTGAGCCGCCGCCATGTCGAGAGGAAGTGTCTCGGCCGTTACGCGTATATCGGGATAGGCCTTATAAAATGAGGCTAACGCAGGCGCTAATGATGCTTCGATCACCGCTGGCCCGGCAATCAACCTGATATGTCGAGTACCGGTTAATACCTCTTCGCCGATTTGGTCTGCCATCGCCAACAATTTTTCAGCTCGGTCGGCAAGACGGTTCCCAGCAGTTGTAGGAACAATACTCCGCGTGGTTCGGCTAAATAACTCGGTACCAAGTTCTTGTTCCAACAATTGTAGCGACTTGGAGAGCGCTGAATGCGTCATGCCAAGCTCGCTCGCGGCGCGGCTGAAGCTTTTGTTGCGGTAGACAGCCAAGAATCGAGCAAGTCTGGTGAGGCTGATATTCATGTTCCAATAATTACATAATATGATCGTATTATTCAATTTTATTATAAATTTGTTTGGCTATCCCTCACGGCAATAGGGCGAGGGATGATATGACAGCACAAGAGTTTATGAACCAAAATTGGGTTGTTATCACGCTGGCTGCTTTTGCCGCGGGGGCTCTGCTGGAACTCAGTGCTATTCACGTCTTCAAGCGGTCTGGGCGCGTGCCACTCAAGGATTCAGCGCTTTCCATTTTTCTTGGATTGGCAAGCGATCCGGTCAACGCAATTTTTGCCATTATTACGACTGCTGCTTTGTTTGCTGCCGCGCCATTCGCTATTGCCGACATCCCAGTAACTTGGTGGTCATTCCTGCTGTGCTTCGTCCTCGACGATCTGCGCTTCTACTTGCACCATCGAATTTGTCACCGCGTTCGGTGGGGTTGGGCAATGCATGTCGTCCACCACTCGTCGACCAATTTCAACATGCCGATTGCGCTTCGGCAAAGCTGGATGAAGCATTTTACGGGGACAATGATGCTGAAAATCCCGCTGATCCTTTTAGGGTTTGATCCAGCATTGGTGGTTTTTTGCGGCGTCCTCAACGCTACCTACCAGTTTTTTCTACATACCGAAACGATTGACCGTCTGCCGCGATGGTTCGAATATCTATTCAACACGCCAAGCCATCACCGGGTGCACCATGGCCGTAATCCCGAATATCTCGACGCTAATTTTGCTGGTACACTGATCATCTGGGATCGTATGTTCGGAACGTTTGTTGAGGAAGATCGCGCGGTTCCCGTTGATTATGGCCTGGTCAAAAATCTCGAAACCTCCAATGTGTTCAAAATCCTTACGCACGAATATGTCGGTATAGCAAAGGACGCCAGCCAGCGCGGACTGAGTTTGTGGCAGAGATTTTGCTATATCTTTGCGCCGCCCGGTTGGAGTCATGACGGGTCGCGGTTGATGTCGATGGATATCAAGCGGCAAGCCGGTCTGGTTCCGCCTGCCGATGCATCAACGCACGTCACGAGCGCGTGATGCCCGCCCATTATGCGTTGTCTGACGCGGCTATTGTCCTTGTCACAGTCTTTGCGGGCATTGCCCTTTGGCGGAATGGCCAAGGTCTATTGGCATCCGCCATGGCGTGTTTCGGGATAGCCGCCGCTATCGGCGCGGTACGTTTTGGGGGTGGTTTACAGGAGGAGCTTGCCACTCTGCATTCGGGGGCCTCGCAATTTTTAGGCTTTGCGGGTGTGCTCGCTGTTTTGTCTTCGTGCCTGTTTCGCGCCCGGGGCCGGGATGTAGTTTTAAGATTTGTGAGTATTCTATGTGTGGCTGGGGCGATCTATCTGTTCGCGCACCCGCTTCTCGGCCCACTCTTTCTGCTATCTGTGGCGATTACGGTTGCCGCATCACTATTCCGTCCGGTTTCATCGCGGCATTTCTGGCTTGTAACCCTCGGCTCAGCCATCATGCTTGCCAATGCTGTATTCATCCGGCGTGCCTCTTGGCTTGATGAATCCATGGGCTGGCATGTCTATCATATGCTGATTGCGTTTGCTCTGGCCTTACTCGCCATGGGTTTTCTATCAGCCAAACGCTCGGTGTAAGCGCCCTGCGCAGCTAGATCCTAGCCCTACAATTTGAGCAAATAGGCGATGACTTGGTTGCGCGTCGCACGGTCCTGAATTCCATTGAAGGGCATCTTTGTGCCTGGCACCATTTTCTTGGGCGCGGTTAACCAGCGGTCGAGTGTTTTTGCGTTCCATGTCAGCCCTGACGATTTGAGTGCTGGGCTGTAGGCGTATCCCTCAAGCGTGCCAGCGCGGCGCCCTCCGATTCCAGCGAGGCTTGGGCCAAAGACCGTCTTGCCCGCCTGTGTCGAATGACAACCCGCGCATACCGCGAAGGCTGCCGGGCGTGCTTGCTGTGCCGTCGCCGGATCCGGCAGCATGGCTACTGCGAAAAGTATCAGAAACGCGGCAAGGGCCGCCGTTTGCGGGAAATAGTGCACGCTAGACTCACCGTTAGAATTTCATCGATAAAAAAATAAGGCGACGACAGGATGACCTGCCGTCGCCGTTAAACTTGGTTACTGGAAGCGATCTGCGTCCATCACCTTGGTCCATGCTGCGATGAAATCGGTCACGAACTTTTCTTTCGCGTCGTCCGAAGCATAT
>JAIXOE010000056.1 GCA_027486895.1 Sphingomonadales bacterium | reverse complement strand
TGGGATTTTACGAACCTTTATCCCGAAGGAAAACATGCCAGCCAGCAAAGGCGGCCCGGGGCTTTAGCCTGATGGAACAAGCGGGCCTTAATCAACCAACGCCATCAGCCGGAAGCACGCACCAGCGCTTCCGCGCCGGCCGTCCCCCTTTTGAACGCAGCATGTGCGCGTCCAGTTTTTGTAGGAAATAATCTTGCCGATGTTGGAAAGATTATCCCGGTATCAGATAGCGCGATCGCCAGCTTCGCCGACCGATTCAATATCTTCGCCAACGCCTTTGACGGTGTTGCAGGCCGCAGCCAGCAAGGAAGCCGAAAGCAGGATGATCGTTGCAAATTTGCGCATGCTATTCTCCATCATTCACGTCTGATTGAACAGACCCAGAGATAGAACGCGCATTACTTGGCTATGTTCCGGACGCGCGCTTCAGGTCGCGCGATCGCCCGCTTGTCCGACCGATTCAATGTCGCGGCCAAGCCCCTTGACCGTGTTGCATGCTGACACCAGCAATGATGCCGACATAAGTATGATGATGGTCACTTTACGCATGATAGTCTCCCGTGTGAATTCGCAGGTCATCGATGCAACCGCGTTCATGAACGGTTGCTTACCGTTAGAAACTGACGCGGGCGGACAAGCGGAAATCACGTCCTGACAGCGGGACAAAATCTTTCGTGAATGATGCCGAGCGGCGGGCGACAACGTCGAAAATATTGTTCGCCGATGCGATGAGCGCAATGTTTTGGTCGCTGCCAAACGGACGCCATGTCGCGGTCGCGTTGACCAAAGTGAAGCCATCGGTCGCTGTTTCGAACAAAGCTGTTTTTGTCTGGGCATCGCTCCATTCGACTTCACCGCGCAGGTCAAAGCGTGCACCGTTCAGTTCCACGCCGCCCAACAAACGCAATGGCGGGATGCGTGGGACATTGCCAGCGCCAGCGGATATTTTTGCTCTGGTATAATCGGCAACGGCATCAACTTTCAGGTCAACGTCACCAAAGCTGGCCACGTTTTTAGACCCTTGAAACTCGACACCCCAAACCTTGGCGTCATTCTGGAAATATTGGAATACGGGCAGATCGTCTTCGACCAACCCTGTTTCAGCTTCGTAGATGAAATTGTCGAACCGGTTGGTGTACAACGTCAGGCTGAAAGCAGAGCCCGGTGTATCATAGCGTGCGTAAAGCTCGCCATTCCAGGCGCGCTCGCTTTTCAGCAGCGGATCGCCGACTTCAAAAGCCTGAGTCGCGATATGCGGGCCGTTGGAAAACAATTCCTCGACCGCAGGCGCGCGTCCGGTGCGTGACAGGTTCGCGCCGATCTTCAAATCACCGATGTGGTAGCCAAGGCCAAAAGCGCCCGAGAAATTGTTAAACGAACGGCTGATGCCAATGGTGTCTGCGCGCAGCTCTGCACTGTCAAAGCGCACTGCTACTTCAGCATCCAGATTTCCCACGGTGAATTCTTGCAGCGTAAACAATCCATATTGGCGGCTCTTGTTTGGTGGCACGAACGCTTCCGCGCCAATCGCTTCGAAATCGCGGGTTTGATATTGGACGCCACTTGCACCGCGCCATCCGCCACGGTCATTTTGGATTAACTCGGCCCGGCCCTCTATTCCTTGGCTGATAAATACGGTGCCTATTTCGTCGCCCTCAAATTCCGTGTGCGTGTAATCGGCGTAGCCAGCGCGCAAACGCAATTTGTCAAACAGCCCGTCGCCAAGATTAAGTTCGCCACGGAAATCCGCACGATACTGACGCATGCCAATGGTGACGGGCGTGGCGGCGATGCTTCCGCTTGTCGCGGCAAAGGCCGTAGCAGGGCGATCAGGGACGCCGTAGTTCGTGTCATAAATGCTATAGGAAATACCCAGATTTCCGCCCTCGTCGATAAAGGCCGCGCCGCCCGCGGCGGTCCACGTCTTTACCGCGCTGTTGGGAATCCGCCCGCGTTCATTGGCGATGCCACGCGTTTCTGCAGCACCTGCAGTGTTGCCGGCCCCGGCCTGACGCGTTGCGAAATCGAGCAGTTCGCTGCGCAGGCTTGGCGCGAACACATAGCCACCGGTGCGCATATCATCGCTGTTGCGGTAGCTGCCATCCAGATGGACCACCACGCGGTCCGTCAATGGCACGTCAACTGAAGCCCCGCCGGACCAATCGCGCGCCGCGCTGCCATAGCCAGCAAGCGCATCGACATGGACTGCCTCGTCAGGAACTGAACGCGGAATACGCTTGTCGAGCGCGTTGACGGCGCCGCCGACGGCTTGGCCACCAAATAACAAGACCGCTGGGCCGCGGAGTACTTCGATGCGCTCGACCGTGAGCGTGTCGATGGTGACCGCGTGGTCAGCGGAGGTATTCGATGCGTCAATGTTGCCGATACCGTCGGTCAACACCGCAACGCGGTTGCCCTGATATCCGCGCAGCACTGGCCGCGATGCACCGGGTGAGAAGCTGGTTGCCGATACGCCGGGCAGGCTGGAAAGAATGTCGCCCAATTGCGCACGGGTCTTTTCCGCCAGAACGTCACCCGTCACCGCCGAGGTTCCGGACAGAATATCCAGCCGCTCGACATAAGGCGCGGTGACAACGATTTCTTCAGTGCCGTGAAAATCATCTGTCTGCGGCGCGGCTTCTGAAGCGCCGCTGCTGCCTGCCTGCTGTGCAAAAGCGGGCACGGATAGCGCAATTGATATCGCGGCGAGGCTGGCAGAAATAACGCGAGAATGTTGGATATTCATGGAATTACATTCATCCTGTTGGACATGGGGCAATGGTATGACTGCTTAGAGAACATGATATAATATATCAATACCTAATCGTGATAGTCGATGAAGTGCAGGCTCCAGATGCTTTTTAGGTGGTCGACAGGCCGCCTGTCGCGCGACACCGGGTTGCGGATGGTCATGAACACGACTAGCTATCTCGCTTATGAACATGCTCGCTTCGACATTGGATTTAATTGGCAACACTCCGCTCGTCCGCCTGAAAGGACCAAGCGAGGCTGCGGGTTGCGACATCTTTGGCAAGTGCGAATTTGCCAATCCCGGCGCATCGGTAAAAGACCGGGCGGCTTTGTACATTGTGCGCGACGCCGAGAGGCAGGGGCTGTTGCGGCCCGGCGGCACGATTGTTGAAGGCACCGCAGGCAACACGGGTATCGGCCTTGCGCTCGTTGCCAATGCGCTTGGGTACAAGACAATTATCGTCATGCCTGAAACGCAAAGTCAGGAGAAGAAAGACACGTTACGCGCGCTCGGTGCTGAGCTTGTCCTTGTTCCCGCCGCGCCTTATTCGAACCCCGGGCATTTTGTACACACCTCGCGCCGTTTGGCCGAAGAAACCGAGAATGCGGTATGGGCGAACCAGTTTGACAATATCGCCAACCGCCGCGCACACATTGAAACAACCGCTGAAGAAATCTGGGCACAGATGGAGGGCCGGGTTGATGGCTTTACCTGTGCCGCAGGGACAGGCGGCACCATCGCTGGGGTAGGGCTTGGCCTGAAGGCGAAGGACGAGAATGTTACGATCGCCTTGACCGATCCGCATGGTGCATCGCTGTATAATTATTATGCGAATGGTGAACTCAGCTCCGAAGGCACGTCGGTTGCCGAAGGTATCGGGCAGGGACGCATTACTGCCAATTTGGATGGTGCGCCCATTGATACGCAGTTCCGGATATCGGACGAAGAGGGGCTTGTTTGGGTCCGGCGTTTGTTGGCCGAGGAGGGGCTTTGCCTTGGCTTGTCTTCAGGTATCAACGTTGCCGGTGCAGTCGCTTTGGGCAAACAGCTTGGGCCAAATGCGCGCATCGCGACGATCTTGTGCGACACTGGTTTTCGCTATTTGTCGACACTGTATAATCCCGAATGGATGCGGAGCAAAAATCTTGACCCGATGCCTTGGCAAACGGACAGCGCGGCGCAATAACGGGTTTTACGGGTTACAGGAGATCGCAGGTGGTTGAACAAAGGCAATCCGCAATTCAGCGCATTCAGGTCGGCGTCGTCGGTCTGGTGGTGGTGCTCCTGTTCGTAACCTTAGCGACGATGGTCCTTGATCGGGTCAGTGATAGCCCGCAAGCCCCTGGGACAATGGACGCTGCCCCGATGACTGAAGCTAAGGATGTCACGCCTGACGAACCCTTGGCCGAATTGGGCGTAACCCCCGTAGCCAAGGATGAAAGCGCGACGCAGCCGACAACCGGCACGCGGCCCATGAGCGCCACACCGCCACGCGCCCAGCCGGCACCTGCGGCCCGCCCGCAGTAACAATCATGATCGACTTGGCTGAACCCGCCGGCAGCAAAAGGCGGCTGCTCTTGCTGCTGCTCGCGATTGCGGTGCTGTTGCTGTCGTCCATTTTGGCATATGCCTTCACCCGGCCTGCGCCCGACGGCCCTAGACCCATATTGGGGTTGATAACGACATTGCCGCTGCAGTGGAGCGAGGGCGGCATCGAAGCTGATCTTGCCGAAGATGCACAACCGCACCCTGCGTTCGCGCGACTAAGCGGCAATTATGATGTTCAGCCGCTTGATAATCTGGATGATGCTGTGATGCTGCCCTTGCTGTTGCTCGCGCAGCCGCGGGCACTCAGCCCGAAAGAACTGGTTGCGCTCGATAGCTGGGTCCGCAAGGGCGGCCGTTTATTGATACTCGCGGATCCTGCGCTGCAGTGGGGGAGCCTCTATCCATTGGGCGACAAGCGCAGGCCCTTGTTCACGTCTATGTTGTCGCCATTGTTCACGCATTGGGGGCTTGAGCTTGTCCTGCCCATTGTCGATGCGGAACCGATGGCTATCAGAAAGATTGGTGACCTGAGCATCCGCACGCAGACCCCTGGCGAGTGGTTGAAGATCAGCCGCATCGATTCCGGTCAATGTGCCATATCGCAGGCTGGATTATTGGCGGATTGCCGGGTTGGCAAAGGGCGCGCGCTGCTTGTCGCTGACGCCGATTTGCTGGATACGGTTTATTGGGAAGGGCGGGGAATGCGCGTGCTGACCGGCGGCGACGAATTCGGCAATTTGGCGTGGGTGGAATTACTGCTGTCGCGCTTGAATGAGAGCGACTCCAAATCCGGGGATTTCGTGGGAAAATCGGAATAGAAATGGGCTCGGAACGGGAAATAGCCCTAAAATCGGTGTTTTACCGCCATTTCAGCTCGAAGATTCACGTTCAAATTGCGCATTATTTTGGCATGGGTAATAAAATTATACAGTAATATCAGTGCATTAAAGTTTTTGCTCCGGATTTTCCCATAAAATCCCTCTTTTCATCCACAATATCCCTTGCTATGCACAGTCATCCAAGGGGTGGATTCCTGATGATATCGGTCGTTACAGCGTCCGCATGGTGAAGTGCTTCGCCGTGATCGTCAGTCTGCGCCCTTTTTCAGGGGGGTGTTTCGGACTGTGTCAGCGTTGGTGGTCTATGCAGGTTCGGGGGTGTCGGGTGTCGACGCCAAGGGCCGCACGACCATACCCGCCGAGATCCGCGACAGCGTTTTGCAATCCAGCGGCAGCAACAGCGTTTGCATTTCGCGCCACTCCAGCCTTCCTTGCCTCATTGGTTTTGGCAGCTCCGAACGCCTGAAGCTGCGCGCTGACATCGAAGCGCAATGGCAAAGCGCCGTTAACCGCGGGACAGAATTTGACCGCGAACTGGCTGGCGTTTCGGCATCTTCGATCTTCGAAACCGCATTTGAAGCCAGCGGCCGCTTCGTCCTTTCGCCGATGCTCAAGCATTTTGGCCGCATTGACGACCGTGCATTTTTCTTCGGTGCAACCACGCACTTCATGCTGTGGAACCCTGACGTCTTCTTGAAGGAAGCGCCAACAGCGTTCAATCCCGTCAAGGATGAGCTGAACTATTGGCTGTCCCAAGGCAAGCGCGACAAATGAGCGCGTCAGCCCCCCATATTCCAGTCTTGCTGGATGAAGTGATTCACTCTCTTGCCATCACCCCTGGCGCGGAGATCGTGGATGGTACCTTCGGTGCAGGTGGATACAGCCAAGCGATACTGGCTGGCGGCGCGCGCGTTTATGCGTTCGATCGCGATCCTGATGCACTATCAGAAGGTGCCGACCTTGCAGGCCGTAGTGGGGGCGCGTTGCGTCTGTACTCGGCCTGCTTTTCTATCATGGACGACGTGCTGATGGCGGACGACATATTGTCGGTCGATGGCGTTGTTCTCGACATCGGTGTGTCGTCAATGCAACTTGATCGTGCAGAGCGCGGCTTCTCATTTCAAAAAGACGGTCCGCTCGATATGCGCATGGCGCAAGACGGAATGTCTGCCGCTGACTTCGTCAACGAAGCCGACGAAGCGGACATTGCGGACATCATCTATCGTTATGGCGAGGAACATCGTTCGCGGCGCATCGCCCGTTCGATCGTTGCAGCGCGCCCCATTGAAACAACCGCACAACTCGCAGCCATTGTCCGCAAGGCAGTGGGTCACAAGCCCGGCGCGCCAAAAGATCCCGCCACCCGGGCTTTTCAGGCGATCCGCATTCATGTGAACCGCGAACTGGATGAATTGACCGATGGACTGGAAGCTGCCGAACGCATGCTGAAGCCCGGTGGGCGTCTGGCGGTTGTTACGTTCCACAGCCTTGAAGATCGCATTGTGAAACAATTCCTGCGCCGCCGCAGTGGTGCAGAAGGCGCTGGTTCACGCCATGTGCCAATGGTCGGCGGCGCTGGCCCAACACCCACTTTTGAAAAGGCGGATAAAGCCATTCGCCCATCAGATGCCGAACTTACCCGCAATCCAAGGTCGCGTTCAGCCACTTTGCGATCCGCAACCCGCACAGACGCACCCGCATGGGCAACAGGAGGACTGGCAGCATGAGTCTCGCCATGAAAAGACTTAAAAACCTGGGCTGGCTTGCGCTGGTGTTCATGGTTGCGATCCTGCTGTACCCGTTGTCGCTTAACGTAGCCGCGATGCACAGCGACCTTGTCGCGGTTGACCGTGAAATTCTGGATACAAAGCGTGAGATCAGCTTCCTTCAGGCAGAAATTCGCACGCGTGCGAGCCTTCAGCAATTGGAAGAGTGGAACGAACTTCTGTACGGTTACCAGCCCCCATCGGCTGAACAATTTGTAAATGGTGAAGCGGCGCTTGCTGGACTCACTGGTGATCTGCCCGACACGAAGCCAGTCATGATGGCTGCCGCAGATGTCGACATACCCCAAGCTGTTGCCGAGCCTGAGGTTGCGCGGGAAGAGGTCGTTGAAATCCAAAAGCAGGCAGCTCCAAAGCTTGCTGCGCCGAGACTCGCCGCCAATGACACGCCAATCTTTGCCGCCCCTACGAAGCGTGCTGCTGCGAAAGTAGAAGCGCCTAAAGTCGAGCAGACCCGCACCGAGCGTTTGGCGCGGATGGACGAAAAGCTTTTGTCGGACGACTTGCTGCGCGATATCTCGGCGAAAGCTGCTAAAGAACGCCGCCGTTAATGACCCCGCAGACGGCCCGCACCACGACCCGGAAAAGCGGCGTTGGTACGCCCCCGTTTGCAGCGCACGGTTTTTGGCGGCTGCTGGTTCTGCTTGCCGCTTTCGGTGTGTTTGTCATGTTGCTCATCGGGCGCTTGGCGACACTCGCCTTGTTTGAAAGCTCGCGGGCTTATGGTGCCACCAGCACGGAATATGTGCCCGAGCGCGGCGATATTGTGGACCGCAATGGCATTCCGCTGGCGCGCAGTATTTATGGCTATGCCATTTGGGTGAAGCCTTCGGATTTGCTGGGCGACCGCAAGCAATTGGCCAACCAGCTGGCAGCGATTTTCCCTGATACGCCAGCTGCAGAATTTTATGCCAAGTTGACGTCTGACAAGGCCGGATATCTGCGCAAACGCGCCCTGCCTGAGCAAGTTAAACAGGTCCATGACCTTGGCGAAATCGCCATTGAGTTCCCGCGTGAGGCAACGCGCCTGTATCCGCAGCATGACATGGCAGCGCATGTCCTCGGTTTCGTGAACCGCGATGGCCGCGGCGCGATGGGGATGGAGCGGGTGATGAACGATTACCTGCGCGATCCTGCCAAGCGGTCGACTCCATTGAACCTTGCTTTGGATGTACGCGTTCAGGCGGCGCTTGAAAGCGAGCTTGCTTCGGGTATGACAGCCACAGGTGCAAAAGGCGCGGCCGGTGTTATCTTGGATGTCGCAACCGGTGAGGTTATCGCCATGGCAACATTGCCGTCGTTCAATCCCAACCGCCCTTCATTTGCGAATATTCCAGACCTTGGGCAAACGATTGAGGATGGACGTTATCCCATCACACGTCAGACCAACAACGTCACCAATCGCGTATATGAACTGGGTTCAACCTTTAAACCTCTGACTGTGGCAGCCGCGTTGGACGCAGGAACGGTGCGCGATTTGTCGATTCGCTATGACGCGACCAAGCCACTTCAGATTGGCCGTTTCAAAATCCGCGATTCGCATTCCTCTGGCCGCTGGCTGAACACGCCTGAGGCGCTGATCCACAGTTCGAATATTGTGACCGCGCAAATCGCAGATAATTTGGGTGCGGCACGAATGGACGCCATGTTGCGGACAATGCATTTCAACGCCCGTCCAGACATTGAACTCGCGGAAAAGGCGATGCCGCTTTATCCCAAGACCTGGGGCCGCCTTACCAATATGACAGTGGGCTATGGACATGGCATATCGGTTACACCTTTGCATCTGGCTAGCGCTTATGCCGCAATGGTGAACGGTGGTATCTATCGCCCCGCAACGATGTTCAAGACCAAGACGAATGCCAAAATCGCCGGAAAGCGTGTCTTCACCGCCGCAACCAGCGCGCGTATGCGGCAATTGATGCGCATGATCGTCGTCGATGGCACTGGCAAGCAAGCGGATGCTTTGGGTTATCGCGTTGGCGGCAAAACCGGTTCGGCCGAAAAGCCCGGCGTGGGCGGTTACAGCCGCAATCTCGTGGTTGCGACCTTTGCCGCTGCGTTCCCGATGGACAATCCACGCTATGTGGTCTTGGCGATGCTTGACGAGCCTAAGGGGACCGAAGCGTCAAGTTTCCAGCGGACCGCTGGCTATACCGCTGCGCCAGTTGTGCAAAAAACGATTACACGCGTAGGTCCATTGATGGGAATTATACCTGACATGAAACGCGATGTTGATGTATCGGAACTGATGCCTTTATTGTGGAAGGCGAAGGGAGAGCAATAGTGAAGCTCGGGCAATTGGTAAGCGGTGCCGATCAGGCATTTGCCGACAGAACAGTGACCGGCTTTGCCATCGACCATCGGAAGATTGCGCCCGGAACAGTTTTCGGCGCATTTGAGGGCGCCAGTTTCAATGGCGAAGATTTCATCGACGCTGCGATTGCCGCGGGCGCGGTGGCTATCGTCGCGCGTCCCGAGGCACAAGTCGTCGGCGCAGTGCATATCGCTGATGCTGAACCACGGCGTGCGTTTGCGCGACTTGCCGCTACATATTTCCGACCCTTTCCCGGGCAGATTGCCGCCGTCACCGGCACAAATGGCAAGACATCAACCGCTGAGCTCACCCGCCAGCTTTGGCGCATGGCGGGGCATAATGCCGCGTCGATAGGCACCTTGGGTATTACGACAGCGTCCGACCAGACAACGACGGGTCTGACAACGCCCGATATCGTGACCTTTCTTGCGAACATGTCCGGTCTGGCCCGCGAAGGCATAAGCCATGCGATATTTGAGGCGTCCAGCCATGGCCTGTCGCAATATCGCAGCGAAGGGGTGCAGGTTTCGGTAGCTGCGTTCACCAATTTAAGCCGCGACCATCTTGATTATCACGGCACGATGGAAAGCTATTTCGACGCCAAGATGCGCTTGTTCGACGAGGTGGTCGATGAGAATGGCTGCGCCGTGATCTGGGCGGATGATATTTGGTCGGATCAGGTCATCGCACGTGCGCGCAAGCGCGAGCTGCGGATGATTACCGTGGGCGAAAAGGGCAAAGGCATTCAACTCGTTTCGCGCGAAGCGACGCAACTTGGCCAGACGCTTGAGCTGCGGATTCAGGGCGACGTTTACAAAGTGAAGCTGCCGCTCATCGGCGCCTATCAAGCCGCCAATGCCCTTGTGGCAGCTGGCGTCGTGATGGCGAGTGGCGGCGATGTTGAAAGCCTGCTGTCGCATCTTGCGCGGTTGCAGCCCGTCCGTGGTCGCCTTGAGCGTGCTGTCATCACCAAAAGCGGCGCGCCCGTTTATGTTGATTATGCCCATACGCCCGACGGCCTGCGCGCAGCCATCGCGGCCTTGCGTCCGCATACAAAGGGCAAGCTGATAACGGTATTCGGCGCAGGTGGTGATCGTGACACCGGCAAGCGTCCGGAAATGGGCGCGGTTGCAGTCGCCGATTCCGACATTGTGATCGTGACGGACGATAACCCACGCAGCGAAGACCCATCACTCATTCGGGCTGACATCATGGCGGGCGCGCCCGGCGCACATGAAATTGGCGACCGGCGCTATGCCATTGCCTTTGCCATCGAACATGCCGAACCCGATGATATCGTCCTGATTGCCGGCAAGGGCCACGAACAAGGGCAGATCATCATGGGCCGCGTTTTGCCGTTTGACGATGTTGAAGTTGCGCGGGAATGCGCGGCATGACGCCATTATGGACCTTTGAAGAACTGCTGGCTGCGACCGGCGGGACGGCTGCGGGGCATTTTGACGTTCATGGCGTTGCGTTTGACTCCCGCGAAATCGGGGCGGGGGATTTGTTCTTTGCGCTGAAGGGTGCGGAGACCGACGGGCATCGGTTTATCGAAACAGCATTTGCAAATGGTGCAGCGGGCGCGATTGTTTCGCAACCAGTGCCTTTTCCGCACATTCTGGTCAGTGACACGATGCAAGCGCTTGAGGCACTCGGCCATGCGTCGCGCGCACGGACCAAGGCCAAGATTATCGGTGTGACAGGTTCCGCCGGTAAGACGGGGACCAAAGAAGCGCTGTACGCCGCGCTCGACCGCTATTCACGCGGGCGCGCGCACCGGTCAGTCAAAAGCTACAACAACCATGTCGGCGTTCCGCTTAGCCTTGCCCGCATGCCAGCGGATTGCGATTTCGGTATTTTCGAAATGGGCATGAACCATGCTGGTGAAATGCGCGCGCTCAGCAAGATTGTCTGTCCCGACGTCGCGATTATCACCACGATTGCCCCGGCGCATATCGAATTTTTCAAGGACGAAAGCGGCATTGCGGATGCCAAGGCCGAGATATTTGAAGGACTGGCCGATGGTGGCACGGCCATCTTGCCCGCCGATAGCCCGCATTATGCACGGCTTCGTGCAGCGGCGGAGCAATATACCGGCAACATCATGTCATTTGGCTTTAGTGCCGATGCCGATGTCCGCGTGGTCGACCATATGAACGCCCAAGGCGGCACGCTCATCACTGCGAAAGTAAGCGAGACAATGTTGTCTTTCACGCTGTCACAGCCCGGCGAGCATTGGATCGCCAACAGTATGGCGGTTTTGGCTGCGGTTTCGGCGGCAGGCGGCGATCTGGCTTCGGCTGGGCTCGCTATGGCGGAAATGGGCGGCCTTGCTGGACGCGGTGCGCGCCATGTCATTCGCATTGGCGATGGCACAGGCCACCTCATTGACGAAAGCTATAACGCCAACCCTGCATCGATGCTGGCGACGATTGGCCAGTTGGGACAAGCATCCGACGGCCGCCGGATCGCCATTTTGGGATCGATGAAAGAACTCGGTGTAAAAACTGCACAATATCACAGCGCACTTGCTGCCCCCTTGGCTGCCGCAAAGGTGGATTTTGCGATCCTCGTCGGTAAAGAGATGGAAATTCTCGCCGAAGAGTTGAAAGCAGGGGTTGAGGGACCAATGGATTTCGCGCATTGCGCAACCGCGCAGGAGGCACTTGACCTTCTGCAGAATTATCTTTGCGCATCAGACACGGTTTTGGTCAAAGGTTCCAATAGTATGGGACTTTCCTCCATCGTCAGCGCGCTGACGGGTGGGAAAAACTAATGCTGTATATATTGGCCGAATATCTTGGTTTCCCCGGTCTCTTGAACCTCATCCGGTATCTCAGCTTCCGTTCAGGGGCAGCCGTCGCAACGGCACTTGTCATCGGCCTGCTTATCGGTCCGCGCTTCATCAGCATGCTACGTGTCCGTCAGGGCAAGGGCCAGCCCATTCGCAGCGACGGGCCGCAATCCCACCTCGCCAAGGTTGGAACACCCACCATGGGCGGCCTGATGATTTTGGTCTCGGTCGGTATCTCCATGCTGCTGTGGATGGATCTGACCAATGTATATGTTTGGGCGTGTCTGCTGGTCACCGCAGGCTTTGGCACCGTCGGGTTCCTTGATGATTATGACAAGGTCAAAAAACGCAGTCACAAGGGCGTTTCAGGCAGGGTTCGGTTGCTCATGGAGTTTGCAATTGCGGGCGTTGCGGTATCGCTGATCGTCGCGCAGTCCGGCGGTATGTTGTATTTGCCCTTCGTCAATGGCCCGGTGGTTGATCTGGGTTGGTGGTATGTCCCGTTTGGCGCATTCGTCATTGTCTCATTCGGCAATGCCGTTAACTTGACTGATGGCCTTGACGGCTTGGCGACGATGCCCGTGATTATTGCCTCCATCGCCTTCATGTTGATCGTCTACATGGTCGGTAACGCCAAATATGCAGAATATCTCGGCATTCCCTTTTACTTGGGCGCGGGCGATCTTGCGATGTTGTGCGGCGCGATCGTTGGCGCTGGGTTGGCATTCTTGTGGTTCAACGCGCCGCCCGCTGCGGTGTTTATGGGTGACACGGGAAGCCTCGCTCTGGGCGGTACCCTTGGCGCTATAGCCGTCGTCGCACATCATGAATTCGTGCTCGCCATCATTGGCGGACTTTTCGTGGTCGAGGCGTTGTCGGTTATCATTCAAGTGTTCTGGTTCAAACGCACTGGAAAGCGCATTTTCCGCATGGCGCCGATCCACCACCATTTTGAACAGCTTGGCTGGTCAGAGCCAACCGTTGTTATCCGCTTCTGGATTGTCGCATTCGTGCTCGCGCTTGCAGGGCTATCGACCCTCAAGCTGAGATGATTACTACCCCCGCCTTCAAAGACCGTAAGTTCGCGATACTGGGGCTTGCGCGCTCCGGCCTTGCAGCTGCGCAGTCGCTTGTTGCGGGCGGGGCGGAAATCCTTGCATGGGATAATGACGAAGGCGCGCGCGCCAAAATTGCCGATATCGCGACCATCGGCGATCCATTGCTGGCAGACTTGTCGGGTTACGACGCGATTGTTGTATCGCCCGGAGTGCCCATCAATCGCCATCCGATAGCGGATAAGGCGAAGGCCGAAGGGCTGCCGTTAATTGGCGACATCGAATTATTTGCTATGGCGCGGTCGCACCTACCACCGCATCGTGTGGTGGGGATTACCGGCACCAACGGCAAATCGACCACAACGGCGTTGGTCCACCATTTGTTGAAAAGCGCGGCGCTGCCGGTTCGGATGGGCGGAAACATCGGCTTGCCGATTTTGTCGCAAGCGCCGTTGCCAGCAGGCGGTGTCTACGTGTTGGAGCTCTCCAGCTACCAGATTGATATTACCCGTTCACTGTCGTGCGACGCAGCTGCACTCATCAACCTCTCGCCCGATCACTTGGATCGCTATGATGGCTATGAAGGATATGTCGCATCCAAGGCACGGCTGTTCGACATGCAGACCGGAAATGCGCACTCCGTGTTTGGCAAAGGTGACGCCGATACCGAACAAGTGTACCGCGATGTTCTGGCGCGACGCGGGGCGGAACTGGTGCATCTTGCAGACCCGGCGTTGGTAGCGGGGCAGGCGGAGTGGCCTTCGTTGCAAGGCCCTCATAATCTTCAGAATATTGCGGTGGCCATCGCGCTGGTGGAATCACTTGGCGTGACTGAGGCACAATGGCGTCCAGCAATGCGGACATTCAAAGGCCTTGCGCACCGGATGGAAGTCGTCGCCGAACGCAATGGCGTATTGTTCGTCAACGACAGCAAAGCGACCAATGCAGCATCGACGGCACCCGCGCTCGCAGCCTATCCACGCGTTCATTGGATCGTCGGTGGTCTACCGAAGTCCGATAATCTCGATGAATGCATTCCCAATTTCGGTCATGTCGTCAAAGCCTATACCATTGGCGAGGCCGGGCCGTTGTTTAATGATCTGCTGTCACCCTATATGCCCGTCGAGCGTAGCGAGATGATGGGCACTGCGGTGTGTTCCGCTGCTGCCCAGGCCGAACCCGGCGACGTTATCATGCTTTCGCCGGCCTGCGCATCGTTCGACCAGTTTAAAGATTTCGAAGCGCGCGGTGACGCCTTCCGGGCGATTGTCGAGGCACTATGAACGGCGACCGCAAAGATGTTCCGTGGGTTCTGGCTGCGAAGACCGGAAAAATAGGCTTCGCGAACCGGCTTGGCCGCGGTGACCGCTCGCCGCTTGGCGTGTGGTTCTGGGAACTCGACCGCGTGCTGCTGTCGCTAATGATGGTGTTGATTGCGATAGGATTGCTGGCTGTTGCGGCGGCCTCTCCTGCCGGTGCCCAGCGTCTTTCGTCCTCCACAACGCAACTGTCATCGTTATACTTCTTTTACCGCCAACTGATGTGGGTGATTGTCGGCGTACCGTTGATGCTTGTCGTGTCGATGTATCCACGCGAACAAGCCCGCCGCTTTGCGGTCTTTGGCTTTTGCGTGTTTTTCGTGCTGCTCGCACTTGTGCCCATCATTGGCCGCGAAGTGAACGGATCGCAACGCTGGGTTGGGGCGGGTTTCGCCGGACTTCAGCCGTCTGAGTTTCTGAAACCTTTTTACGCCGTAGCGATGGCGTGGATTATCAGCTGGCGTCTAAAAGACCCGTCACTGCCGGTGCGCGTCTTGAGCAGCATCGTGACGGGTGTTGTCTGCTTCCTGTTATTGATGCAGCCTGACCTTGGCCAGACCATCTTGTTCATGGGCACATGGTTTGCATTGATGATGGTTTCCGGCGTTCAGGCATCACGGCTTTGGGGCCTCATCATCAGCGGCGTCGTGTTTATCGTATTGGCGTATAATTTCTATCCGGTGGCAACGCAGCGTATTGATGCATGGATTTTCGGAACCGAAGGCCTGACGCACGACAAGATGGCGTTAGCGACGTTGACCAATGGTGGTTTCATTGGCCTTGGCCCCGGTCTCGGCATCAAGAAATATTCGCTGCCTGAAGGGCATACCGATTATATCTTCTCCGTCATTGGTGAAGAGTTCGGTCTTCTTGCGTGCATGGTTATCGCCATTTTGTATTTTGCCATCTTGGTCCGCATCATCATTCGGTTGCTCGATGAAAAGGATCAATTCGTGGTTCTGGCCGTCACCGGACTCGGCGCGCAATTTTGTGGTCAGGCCATGATCAACATAGCGGTGAACCTCGGCGTGTTCCCGTCAAAGGGTATGACCTTGCCCTTTATCAGTTACGGTGGATCCTCCATTTTGGCGCTGTCGATGACCTGCGGTCTCATCCTCGCATTGACGAAGCGTAACCCATATCTTGACCGGTCGCAGTATATGGTGAAGGGATAACGGCCATGACCATTTCTCGGCATTATGTGTTGGCTGCTGGCGGGACAGGGGGGCATCTTATCCCTGCGTTTGCGCTGGGGCAGGAACTTCTGAACAGAGGGCACCATGTTGCGTTGATAACCGACGCGCGCGGTGCGAAAATTCCGGGCTGCCCCGAAAAGATGGCAACGCATATCTTACCCGCTGGTCGCATTACAAAAAGCCCGCGCAGCTGGATACCCGGTATTCAGGCAATCGCAGAAGGCCGACTGATGGCGCGGCGTCTATATGCCAGCTTTGAACCCACCGCCGTGGTCGGGTTTGGTGGCTATCCTGCATTCCCGGCGTTACTGGGTGCGTTCGCCGAAAAAATTCCGACGATCATTCACGAGCAGAATGCCGTGCTTGGGCGAGTCAACCGCTTCACCGCACGTCAGGTCAACGCTATTGCGACGGCCTATCCTGAAGTACTGCGCCTTTCGCCGCGTTATGCTAGCAAGGTTCATCTTGTTGGTAATCCGGTACGCGAAGAAGTGCTGGCGCTGCGCGACGAGCCATATCCTCCACTTTTGGCCGACGGCATCTTCCGCGTGCTGGTAACTGGCGGAAGCCAAGGCGCGACAATCCTTTCCGACATCGTCCCCGATGGCCTCGCGCGGTTGCCGCTGAATTTGCGCCGCAGGCTTCAGGTCACGCAGCAGTGCCGCGAAGAGGACATCGAGACCGTCCGCCAAGCATATGCGGCGCATGACATTCCGGCAGAGCTTGCTACTTATTTGCCTGACCTGCCCGAACGATTGGGTTGGGCGCATATGGTCATCGCGCGCGCGGGTGCATCAACGATTTCCGAGCTTACCTGCGCCGGGCGGCCTGCGATTTTGGTGCCATTGCCAAGTGCAACAGACGATCACCAGAGCTACAACGTAAAAGAAATGGTTGCAGCCGGCGGTGCGCGTGCGATTGCGCAGCCAGCCTTCACCGCGGTTGAACTTGCCAAGCAAATACAGAAGATCGCGCTTGAACCCGGCGCGCTGGAAAATGCCGCAAAAGCGGCCAAGAGCTGTGGCCGTCCGAACGCGGTCGCCGACTTGGCAGACCTTGTGGAATCCTTTGGCCGCGCGCCCATCATGCATGGCATAACTTCAAAGTCAGAGACGTCGGCATCATTTGGTGCTGCACCAGCATTGGCACGAAAGAGTATTTAATGAAGGGCGTTCCCACAGATATTGGCATCGTCCACTTTGTCGGCATTGGCGGCATCGGCATGTCCGGCATTGCTGAAGTCATGCACAATCTTGGCTATCAGGTGCAGGGCAGCGACATCGCGGATAGCTATGTTGTTGATGGCCTGCGCAAACGCGGGATTAAGGTGATGATTGGCCATAGTGCCGACAACCTTGGCGATGCGGCTGTTGTGGTTACCTCGACTGCCGTCAAAAAAGGCAATCCCGAACGCGACGCGGCGCTCGAACGCCGCATTCCGCTGGTGCGTCGCGCAGAGATGCTCGCGGAGCTGATGCGGTTGAAGAATACCGTTGCCGTGGCAGGAACGCATGGCAAGACAACGACAACGTCGCTCATTGCTGCAATGCTGGACCATGGCGGCATTGACCCCACGGTCATCAACGGCGGCATTATCAACAGCTATGGCTCCAACGCGCGTCTGGGTGCAAGCGACTGGATGGTTGTCGAAGCCGACGAAAGCGACGGCAGCTTCCTTCGCCTTGACGGTACGCTCGCGGTTGTCACCAACATCGATCCCGAGCATCTCGACCATTATGGCGATTTTGACGCCATCAAGCGGGCCTTTGTCGAATTTGTCGAGAATGTGCCTTTCTATGGTGCCGCAATCATGTGCCTCGACCATCCAGAGGTTCAGGCCATCTTGCCCAAGATTCGTGATCGCCGGATTATAACTTACGGATTCTCGGCGCAGGCCGATATTCGCGGCGAGAATGTTACGCCGTTCCCCGGTGGCAATCGCTTCGATGTGGTTGTCCGCTCGCGCGACGGATCGCAACGCACGATAGAGGGCGTCGTCTTGCCAATGCCCGGACGGCATAATGTGCAGAATGCCTTGTCGGCCATCGCGGTTGGCCTGGAAATGGGCATGAGCGATGAAGCTGTCGCGCACGGGTTTGACAAATTTGGTGGCGTCAAACGTCGCTTTACCAAAGTCGGCGAAGTCGATGGCGTGACCATTATCGACGATTATGGCCATCACCCTGTCGAAATCCGCGCCGTGCTCTCTGCCGCACGCGAAGGCGCGCAGGGTCGCGTTATTGCCGTGGCACAGCCGCATCGCTTCACACGGTTGCGCGACCATATGGATGATTTCCAGCAGGCATTTAACGATGCCGACATGGTCTTCATTTCCCCCGTTTACGCTGCAGGCGAAGCGCCGATTGATGGGGTCGATTCCGAAGCGCTCGTCCACGGCATCAAAGCGCGTGGGCATCGTTCTGCAGCTGCTGTCGCAGACGCAGGCGAGCTGGCGGCAAAGCTTGCGGAAACCGTGCAGGAAAATGACATGGTTGTTTGCCTCGGCGCGGGTGACATCACCAAATGGGCAGCAGGACTTGCGGATGCCATAAAGGCAGCCCGTGCATGAGCGTGCACATCCTTCCCAAGGTTGAAGGCAAGCTTACGCCTGAGGCCCCGCTTGCGCCTTTGGTGTGGTTCAAATCTGGTGGGTGCGCCGAATATCTGTTCGAACCCAAAGACATCAACGACCTGCAAGAATTTCTGCGGCAGCTTGATCCGAACGTACCAGTCATGGCGCTTGGCCTTGGGTCCAACCTGATTGTGCGCGATGGCGGCGTCAGGGGCGTTGTGGTTCGCCTTGGCAAAGCCTTTGCTAAAGTGGCAGCGGTCGACGCGGTTACGCTTGATTGCGGTGCCGGAGCTTCGGGCATATTGGTATCGTCGACGGCACGGGACAATGGAATTTCGGGTCTTGAGTTCCTGCGGTCTATTCCCGGGACGGTCGGCGGCTTTGTCCGCATGAACGGCGGCGCTTATGGCGGCGAAGTGAAGGATATTTTGCGCGATTGCCATGTCGTGATGCGCGACGGTTCGCTTGCCACCTTGTCTGTCGAAGAACTGCATTATAGCTACCGCCATTCGGAACTTCCCGATGGCGCGATTGTCGTTGGCGCGCGTTTTCGCGGCGTGCCGGGCGAAGCAGAGGCCATTCAGGCCGAAATGGACCGGATTAGCGCTGCACGTGAAGCGTCGCAGCCGCTACGTTCGAAAACCGGCGGGTCGACCTTCAAAAATCCGGATGGCCATAAAGCTTGGCAATTGGTTGATGAAGCCGGATGCCGTGGATTGCAAATCGGCGGTGCGCAGGTTTCTGAAAAACATACCAACTTTCTGATCAACACAGGCGATGCTACGAGCGCCGATATCGAGGCGTTGGGCGATGAAGTTCGCCAGCGCGTAAAGGCGAAGTCAGGCATTGACCTGCATTGGGAAATACAACGCGTGGGTGAAACGAAATGAGTGAGCAAATCCACGTGGCGGTATTGATGGGTGGCTGGTCAAATGAACGGCCAGTGTCGCTGATGAGCGGTAATGGTGTGGCCGATGCGCTTGAGAAAGTCGGCTATAAGGTCAGCCGCGTCGACATGGACCGCAACGTCGCGCAGGTTCTCGCGGCTCTCCGGCCCGATGTCGTGTTTAACGCGCTGCATGGCGTTCCGGGTGAAGATGGGTCGGTTCAGGGCATGCTTGACCTGATGGGCATTAAATACACCCATAGCGGGATGGTGACTTCGGTCATTGCCATCGATAAGGAATTGACAAAACAGCGGCTCGTTCCAGCTGGCATTCCGATGCCAAAGGGCACGATGGTCGACAGCGAAAGCCTGTATGCTGCAGACCCGTTGCCGCGTCCTTATGTGCTGAAGCCAGTTAACGAAGGCAGCTCGGTTGGCGTGGCGATCGTCACCGAAAACAGCAATTACGGAAATCCAATTGCGCGCGATGCCAAAGGCCCATGGCAGGAATTCGCAACATTGCTGGCTGAGCCTTTTATCAAGGGCCGCGAACTGACGGTGGCCGTGTTGGGTGACAAGGCGTTGTGCGTTACCGAGTTAAAGCCGAAGAGTGGCTTTTACGATTTTGATGCAAAATATACCGATGGCCTGACCGAGCATATTTGCCCGGCTGAAATCCCCGAGGATATTGCGCAATATATGCTCGACGTCGCACTCGATGCGCACCGGTTGCTTGGCTGCAAAGGGGCATCACGCACCGATTTCCGCTGGGATGATGAATTGGGCAAAAACGGTGTGTTCGTGCTGGAAACAAACACACAGCCTGGAATGACGCCGCTTAGCCTTGTGCCCGAACAGGCGCGGCAGGTTGGCATCAGCTATGAACAATTGGTCGACATGATCGTGAAAGAGGCGCTGGCATAATGGCAGCCGCTGCACGAAAGCCTGCTGCAAAACGTAAGGCTGCTTCGCCGACCCCGCGCCAGAAAGTGCGGCAAATATCATGGGTCGACCGGATCATGCGGACGCTGCCGTTTTCGGAAGAAGATGTGCAGCGCGCAATCACATGGGTGTTTGTTGCTGCGCTTGCGGTGCTTGCACTTGCAGTTGCCCAATATACCGGCGTTACGGCGGCAGCGTATCAGCAATATGCAGCGCTTGCGGCAAAGGCCGGCTTTCAGGTGCAGCGCGTTGAAGTCACCGGCATGGAGCGTGTGGATCAGTTGAGGGTCTATCAACTTGTCCTTGCTGAAAAAGACCGTGCAATGCCTTTGGTCGATATCGACAAGGTCCGCGCCGATTTGCTGAAATATGGCTGGATTAAAGATGCCCGCGTGGCGCGGCGTTTGCCTGATACGCTTGCGGTCGAAATTGTTGAACGCAAGCCTGCGGCGATTTGGCAACGCGATGGCAAATACTCGCTCATTGATGCGGACGGGATCGTCCTGCAAAATGTTGCGGCGGGCCAAGGTGGCGATCTGCCAACATTGAATGGCAATGATGCAAACCGCCATGCGGTTGCGCTTAACACCCTTCTGGACAATGCATCGGCGCTGAAGGCGCAGGTTGTGGGTGCAACGTGGGTTGGCAATCGCCGTTGGGATTTGCAGTTCCAAAGTGGTGAAACGCTTGCTTTGCCCGAAGGTGAAAAGGCAGCAGCCGAGGCGTTGCTCAATTTTGCACGGATGGATGGCATCCACCGGCTGCTTGGCCGCGACCTAATCCATTTCGACCTGCGAGACCCCGAGCGCGCATATTTCCGCAAGGCGCCAAAGGCCGAACCTGTTAAAGTAGAGAGCGATGACATATCGTCGACCACGAGCGGAAGAGAAGCATGAAAGCTGCACGCGTTGAAAAACTGATTTCGGCCATTGATATCGGCTCGTCGAAAGTATCTGCGTTAATCGCCGGACAAACCGACAGCGGCGAATTGTTAGTACTGGGTACGGGCCAACGCGAGAGCCGGGGCGTTACGCGCGGATGCATAGCCGATGTCGAGCAGGCGGAATTGTCCGTCCGCCATGCCGTCGAACAAGCCGAGCGTATTGCTGGGTTAAATATTGACCGCGTTTGGGTGGGCATGTCGTCGGGTGGGCTCGATAGCCTGCTCGCACCGGTTGAAATTGAACTGGGTGGCGATCGCATCACGCAGGAAGACGTCGACGAACTGCTTCAGGCGGGACGTGCGAACATCCAGACCGGCGGCAAGATGGCGCTGCATATCCAGCCAACCCTATATTCGCTGGATGGTGTGGGCGGCGTCGCCAACCCCATTGGGCTGCATGCGGACCGCCTTGGTGTGGACGTTCATGTCGTTCTGGCCGACCAGTCGCCTGTGCGGAACATGGATATGACCGTGCGCGCGGCGCATCTTGATGTTGAGTCGCTCGTCGTCGGCCCTGTGGCCACTGGGCTTGCTTGCTTGACGGCTGAAGAGCGCGAGCTTGGCGTTGCGCTTGTCGAATTTGGCGCGGCAGTGACCAATGTCTCGGTTTTCATCGGCGGCATGCTCGTTGGACTTGAGACCATTCAAAAGGGCGCCTCCGATATCACAGACGATATCGCATCCGCCTTCGGCATTCGCAGGGCGCAAGCCGAACGGCTGAAATGCTTCCATGGTTCGGCATTGACCAGCCCGCGCGATCATCAGGAAGTGCTCGACATTGGCCCTGATGAAAACGGCAATGAAGCGGGCGCAAATGCACCGCGCATTACCAAAGCGCAGTTGAATGCCGTGGTCTGCCAGCGCGTGGACGCGATCGTCACCGAAATCGCATTAGCGCTTAAAACTTTGGGCTTCTCAGGTCCATCTGGACATCAAGTGGTGCTGACCGGCGGCGGCGCTGAGTTGAAGGGCGCGGCCGAACATATGCAAGGCGCGCTTGGCCGCACCGTTCGCATTGGCCGCCCATTTGGCCTTAATAGTATTCCCGAAGCGCATTCCGGGCCCGCATTTTCAACGTTGGTTGGATTAATACATTACGCTGCATCGGAGCGTGTTGACCTGAAATCAGGTTATGATTTGCGTGCCGAACAGATGGGTGGATCGATGCCAGGACTAATAGAACGAATAAAACGGGCCGTGCGAGAGAATTTCTGACAGAAAACTGTGCAAAAGGGTTAATTTTTAAGTGTGCGTCTTGTGCTTTTGTGTCAAAAGCGTGAAAATTTCGAACAAGCCAACGAGGCTAGGGGGATAATCTTATGAGCATCAATATCGGTCCACCAGTGGTTGACGAGTTGAAGCCGAAAATTGCAGTTATTGGTGTTGGTGGAGCAGGCGGTAACGCCGTCGCTAACATGATCGGTGCAAAAGTAGAGGGCGTCGACTTTGTTGTTGCCAATACCGACGCACAGGCACTGAACGCTTCGCCTGCCGAATATCGCATTCAGCTTGGACCTGAAATCACACAGGGTCTTGGCGCGGGTTCACGTCCCGAAGTTGGCCGTGCTGCTGCTGAAGAAACCATCGAGCAAGTGAAAGCGGCGCTTGCCGGTTGCCACATGTGCTTCATCGCGGCCGGCATGGGCGGAGGCACTGGAACCGGCGCTGCACCCGTTATCGCCAAGGCTGCGCGCGAAATGAATATTTTGACGGTAGGTGTAGTTACCAAGCCGTTCCTGTTTGAAGGTTCGCGCCGTATGCGCTCCGCAGACTCGGGTATCACCGAACTGCAACAGCATGTCGATACGCTGATCGTTATTCCAAACCAGAACCTGTTCTTGGTCGCGAACCCGAATACAACATTCAAGGAAGCGTTCTTGCTTGCCGACGAAGTGTTGCAGCAGGGTGTTCGTGGCATCACTGACCTGATGGTTATGCCTGGTCTCATCAACCTTGATTTCGCCGACGTTCGTTCCGTCATGCATGAAATGGGCAAGGCAATGATGGGTACCGGCGAAGCCGAAGGCGACGGCCGTGCGCTCGAAGCTGCGGAAAAGGCAATTGCAAACCCATTGCTCGACGGTGTGTCAATGCAGGGCGCAAAGGGCGTCATCGTATCGATTACCGGTGGCGAAGATATGCGCCTGATGGAAGTTGACGAAGCTGCCAACCACATCCGTGAGTTGGTTGATCCCGATGCCAACATCATCTGGGGCTCGGCATTCAATGAAAATCTGAACGGTAAAATCCGCGTTTCGGTTGTCGCAACAGGCATCGATAACGAAGGTTTGTCAGCGACACCGGCGTCACAAAGAACGCCATTTGCGTTTAGCCGTCCTGCGGCTGAACCAGTTGTGGAGGTCGCACCTGCTGCAACATCGTTGTTTGAAAACGCCGCTGATACTTCAACAGCGGAAGAAACCGCTGCAGATGTTGAAAGCGAAGCAGCGGACGACAGCCTCGAGCTTGGAAGTGACCTTGTTGCAACCGATTCTGACGAAGTTGAAGATGTTGCTGCAACAGAGAGCAGCGACGGCAACGACAGCCCGAGCGATTCATGGGCCAATGCCGACGCACTTGAACTGGATACGCCCGTTGCCGAAAGCGACGCGTCAGCGGAGCCGGTTGATGTGACTGAGCCACCCGAGCGTGCAGCACCGCGCATCCCTACGGGTGGAACATTGTTTGAGCGTATGTCCAACCTATCTCGTGGCTTGACGCGTTCGGAAGACGAAGAGGAAAAGGGCAATGAAGGCCCAAGCGGGCTCAACATTCCACGTTTTCTTGACCGTCAGAACAACTCATAAGACGCGCGTTAAGCGCACCGTCATCTTGTCCTTTCTATGCAACCGTTTGTCGGACCAAAGCGCGAATGCGCTTTGTGTTCGGCTCTCGGTAGCTACATAGAATGTTATGGATGTGACAATATTACGTAGCCTTGGATTGTGCAGCGCGCTGGTGTTTTCAGCCGCTGGTTCGCCGTCTGCTGTGCAAGCTCAGGTGGTTGATGAAAGTGCGCTCGATGCACTTGACCGGCAAACTCCAGCGGTCGTGCCGAATGTTTCCGAACCCGCTGGCGCTGTGGAACTTCGTTCCGCGATGCGGCGCATTTCCTTCAATCCAAGTGACGCAGATGCCTTGGCTGATGCAGGCAATGCGTCTCTGGCCTTGGGTGATGCCAATGCTGCGCTGAATTTCCTCACAAGGGCCAACGCGATACGCCCGAATAACAGCCGGATCGTGTCCGGTCTGGCAACCGCTACCGTGCGCACCGAAAACCCTTTTGAGGCTTTGCGTCTGTTTGATGATGCCGTCCGCTTGGGTGCCACCGAACGTTCAATTGCTGCCGATCGGGCACTGGCGTTTGACTTGCTTGGCAATTTCGGCCGCGCGCAGCAGGATTACCAATTGGCACGAACAGCTGCCTCGTCGGATGACATCATAATTCGTCAGGCAGTTTCTCTCTCGCTGGCCGGGCAAAAGGAACAGGCCGACGCAATGCTCGTGCCGCTTTTGCAACGCAACAGTGCAACCGCGTGGCGTGCGCGCGCTTTGATGCTTGCCGCACGTGGTGACTTGCGCGAATCCAATAAGGTTGCGCAAGGGTTCATGGACGCAACGTCGGCGCAAAAGATGGAGCGATTCTTTCGCTTAATGCCCAATTTGACAGGCGCCCAACAGGCTGCCGCCATTCATCTGGGGCATTTTCCAACCAGCCAATCGGTCGGACGCGACAGTGAACAGGTCCGCCGGGTCGCTGCAACGCTTCCGCAAACTGCCATCGCACCTGCTGAAAACCGTCTTATCCCGTCGGGTTCTCCGCTCGGACCAAAATCTGCAAAAGCACGCGATGCGAAAAGCGAGGCGAAGCCCCTAAGCAAGCGGGATCGAAGAGCGCAGGAACGTGCGGAAGTTCAGGCGGTAGCCGCCAACATTCCCGATGCATTGAAGCTGCCCAAGACCGATACGGCACGATTGGGCACAGCGGCCGCACGCGCGGCTGTGACCGATGCGCAATCTGCGCGCATAACCAGCGTCGGCAACAATACACTTCCCCCGCCCGAAGCCGCACGGCCGCTTGTGCGCGTCGCGTTGCCGCCAGCGACCTTGGCCGCAGGCGCACCACCGGTTCGGACACCACCTGTTCAAACAGCGACCGTTCAGCCACCACCGGTTCAAACAGCGCCTCGACCTGATGCCGTTGTTGCAAAGGTCGAACCGGCAGCAACTGTGGCTGTGGTAACGCCACCAACGGTTCAACCGGCAGTTAAACTTGCCGCGATATCACCGGTGCCGACGACCACAATGGCTTCAGCGACTATTCCAGCGTCGACTGTACTGACACCCGGAGCACAGGCGGGCGCTCCTTTCCCGACGGCTGCAACGCCGGCATTTGTTGGACCGCCAGTGACACCTGGTACGGCTGGCGTCAGCATTGCAGCAGTACAGCCATCAACGACTTTGTCGGTTCCAGCACAAGCGCAGGCTGTAACGTCAGCGCTATCGCCTGTGCCTGCTGCGACAGCGGCGACAGGGTTCAGTCTGGATGCGATTGTTGGCGCAATCGAAATTCCAGAGAGCGAGCAACGGCATTCGCAAATCCCGGTCGATTTGAAGAAGCTGAAGCCCGCGACACCCAAGGCATTGGCTGCGGCAGAGGCAAGCAAGGCCGCCAAGGTTGATCCAAAGCTTGCAGGTAAAGCCAAGTTGGAAGCGGCAAATCCAGCGCGGTTCTGGGTGCAAATAGCGACTGGCGAGGCAAGCGCGCTTGGTTTCGACTATCGCAAATGGACGAAGAAAAACCCTGAACTGTTCAAGGCGCAGAACCCGTGGACGTCACCATGGGGCAAGACAGCGCGACTGTTGGTTGGACCGTTTACAGATATGAAGGCCGCCAAGAAGTGGGAAGGCGAGTTTAAGAAGGCAGGCGGTGGCGGATTTATGTGGAAAAGCGAAAATGGCGTCCCAGTGAACGCCTTGAAGGGAAAATAGCATCTTCCTGAAGCGGCTGCTTGGCTTCATAAGCGCGGCATGTCGCAACTGGCTTCCTACGCATCACTTCCCGGCAACAGCCGCGGCCGATTTCATTCAGAGCCCGAACGCGATATCCGCGGCCCGCGTGATATTTTCCAACGCGACCGTGACCGCATCATTCATTCGATTGCGTTCCGGCGTTTGCGACACAAGACGCAAGTGTTCATTTCTCCAGATGGCGATCACTATCGTGTGCGCCTGACCCACAGCCTTGAAGTCGCGCAGATTGGCCGCACTATTGCACGCGCGCTCGGGCTTAATGAAGACCTGACCGAGGCATTGTGTCTTGCGCACGACATCGGGCACCCGCCGTTCGGGCATGCTGGCGAAGATGCGCTCGAGGTGACGATGAAACCTTTTGGCGGGTTTGACCACAATGCGCAGACGTTACGCACGCTAACGCAGCTGGAGTCGCCATATCCGTCATGGACCGGCCTCAACCTTAGTTGGGAATTGCTTGAAGGGCTAGCAAAGCACAATGGACCTGTGGCGCGTCCGGGTTGGGCCTTGTCCGAGGTTAATGCGCAATTTGATCTGCGCCTGACCGACTGGCCATCGCTTGAGGCGCAGATTGCGGCGATTAGCGATGACATCGCTTATGACAATCATGACATTGACGATGGCATCAGAGCGGGACTGCTCGATATCGGCCAGTTGCTTGATCTGCCCTTTGTCGCCCAGCGCTGGGACGCGATTTTGGGCCGCTATCCCAACGTTCCCCCGCGCCGCCTGATTGGTGAGCTTACGCGCGAACAGATTGGCGTCATGGTCAATGATGTGATTGAATCTACACGTGCGCGAATTGCTCAAGCGGGCGTGAAAACCGCCGACGATGTCCGCAATGCGGGGGTCATGATTGGTGGATTTTCGGCGGAAATGGCGGCGCGTGAGCGGCAGTTGAAATCCTTCATGTATGAAAAGCTGTATCATCACCCAACGCAGATGGCGGCTGCCGAAGAAGCGACCAAAATCGTACGCGAGCTGTTTACGGCCTACCGCGACAATCCTGCATTATTGCCCGACGAATGGCTGAACAGCCTTCCCGCCGAAGAGCCACAGCGTGGCCGTCATATCGGGGATTTCCTCGCTGGGATGACTGACCGCTATGCAACTGATCGCCACCGCGAAATCTGCGGACCAGTCACATGAACCAGAGGATCGTCATTGCTGGTGGCTCGGGCCTAGTGGGCAAACAGGCGGCGGCTTTGCTGGCGCGCAGTGGTTTTGAGGTCCACCTCGTTTCGCGCCGACCGTCCGCATTGCTGACGCAGGAACTACAGGAGCATGTCGCACCCACCGCTGACTGGCCAGCGATTGTGGCAAGCATAAAGCCAGACACAGCAATTTCTTGTCTGGGTACTACGATACGCAAGGCAGGTTCGCGCGACGCCTTCAGGGCAGTTGATCATGATCTGGTGCTTGCCTTTGCCGAGGCGAGCCATAGCGCCGGAGGGCGCCATTTTATCACCGTGTCGTCGGTAGGGGCGATGCCAGCCAGCAGCAATTTCTATCTTAAGACAAAATCTGAAATGGAGCAGGGGCTTCGCAAAATCGGTTTTGGTCGCCTGGACATCATGCGGCCCAGCCTCTTGACCGGCGGTCAACGCGATGAACGCCGTCCGGGCGAGGCGATCGGCATATTGTTATCACCGATTATGGATTTGCTGATGTTCGGACCGATGCAGAAATTTGCCTCCACGCCGTCGGGCAAAGTGGCGAAGGCGATTGCGGCGCTGGCGCGCGAGAGCGGCGATGGCATTTTTATTCACGAAAATGAATCCATAAACGCGCTCGCTGGTTGACTCTGCCATTCGGCACGGCCAATGCGGACTTGTCGCTGACGAAGCGGGAGAGCTTCCCTTCAAGGGAACGCCGAAGGAGCAACCGCCCCGGAATCTCTCAGGCAAAAGGACCGCTTTGGCTTTTGCGACACTCTGGAAAGCGCTCGCCTTATGCGAGCCACCGAAGGGGTAAAGCTCTCAGGTATCCGTGACAGAGGGGGTGCAGGCTAGGCGCTAATCGGCGTCGGTCGCTGCAACTCTTTGAACGGACTGATCATGAGCGAAGAAGAAGAATTCGAACTCGAACCTATTGAAATTTTGGAACTGCCGCTCGACGCATGGCATCGCGAAAAAGGCGCGCGTATGGTCGAGTTTGCCGGCTATCACATGCCAATCCAATATGAAGGCATCATGGCCGAACATATTTGGACGCGCGAGAGCGCCGGGCTGTTCGATGTCAGCCATATGGGACAACTGATGCTCACCGGCGACGGCGCTGCCGAAGCACTTGAGGCGATGGTGCCCGGCGATATATCGGCACTTAAAGAAGGCAAGATGCGTTACTCGCTGCTTCTGGATGAAGATGGCGGTGTGCTCGACGACATGATGATTACTGCTGCACCCATGGGGTTGTATGTGGTCGTCAATGGCGCCGTAAAGTGGGACGACATGGGCCATCTGCGTGAGCATTTGCCCGATGAGATCACCATCAACCATATGGAAGACCGCGCGTTGCTGGCGCTCCAAGGCCCCAAAGCCGTCGATGCGCTCAAGCGCGTGGTGCCCGGTGTCGATGCGCTGTACTTTATGGAAGCAGGCTCGTTCTTCTGGGGGCCAAAGACCGATCCTGAGCCATTGTGGATTAGCCGCTCGGGTTATACCGGCGAAGATGGTTTTGAAATTTCGGTTCCTGCCGCGCACGCAAAAACGCTTGCCGATCAAATCTGTGCGCAACCTGAAGTAAAGCCGATTGGCCTTGGTGCGCGCGATTCATTGCGGCTTGAGGCAGGATTGCCACTGTACGGCCATGATATGAATCCCGACATTGACCCCATTGAAGCCAGCGCGGCATTCGCAGTGTCGAAGCGCCGCCGCGCAGAAGGCGGCTTTTTTGGTGCCGACCGTATATTGACAGCATTGAGCGACGGCCCCGCACGCAAGTTGGTTGGGCTATCGGTTGAAGGCAAAATGCCCGTCCGCGAAGGCGCGCCTGTTTTCGCAGGCGACGCGCAAGTTGGCGTCATCACGTCGGGCGGATTTGCGCCAAGCGTCGGCGCGCCGATTGCCATGGGCTATGTTGATGCTGGCCACAACGCCGCTGGCAGCGCGCTTGAGGCGGAGGTGCGCGGCAAGCGCGTGTCCGTCACGGTTTCACCCTTACCCTTCGTTCCACATCATTATCATCGCAAAGGAGCCAACACATGACCCGTTATTTCACCGAAGATCATGAATGGATCGAAGTCGACGGCGATAGCGCCACTGTTGGCATCACCGAATATGCGCAAAGTCAGCTCGGCGATATTGTGTTCGCTGAAGTCCCCGCCACCGGCGCGACGCTGAAAAAAGGCGGAGATGCTGCGGTGGTCGAATCCGTGAAAGCGGCATCCGATGTGTACGCACCCGTCAGCGGCACCGTCATTGAAGGCAATGACGCGTTGGAAGGCGATCCCGCACTCGTGAACAACGACCCTGAAGGCGAAGGCTGGTTCTTCAAGATCACCCTCAGCGACACAAGCGAACTCGACAGCCTGATGGATGCAACCGCGTACAAGGCATTTGTCGACGGTCTTTAAGCTAATCAGTCCGCAACTTGCGGGCCATGGAGATTGAAATGCGTTATTTACCGCTCACCCCATCTGATCGTCAGGCGATGCTTGGTGTCATTGGGGCAAAGTCGATTGATGATTTGTTTGCCGATGTTCCTGTGGAAGCGCAGCTGGACGGGCCGATCCGGGGCTTGCCAAACCATGCCAGTGAAATGGCGGTGGAGCGGCATTTTTCAAATCTCGCGCGCAAAAATATGACCGCGTCGCATACGCCGTTCTTTCTTGGCGCTGGTGCTTACAAGCATCATGTTCCTGCAAGTGTCGACCATATCATCCAGCGCGGCGAATTCCTGACGGCGTACACACCATATCAGCCTGAAATCGCGCAGGGCACGCTTCAGATGCTGTTCGAATTCCAGACGCAGGTTGCGCGGCTGTTCGGTTGTGACGTTGCCAACGCATCGATGTATGATGGCTCGACCGCATGTTGGGAAGCCATCGGCATGGCTGGCCGCATTACGAAGCGGACCAAGGCTGTGCTTTCGTCAGGGCTGCACCCGCATTATGTGAGTGTTGCTAAGACGATGGCACAATATACCGGCGACACGCTGGACACAGCCTTGCCCGAGCTTTCGCCTGTTACCGATAGCGCACGGTTGCTGGATGCGATTGACGGCGAAACCAGCTGCGTTGTTGTGCAATATCCAGACATTCTTGGCCGCATTGAAGATTTGTCGGCGATTGCAGCGAAGGCACATGCGCATGGCGCGTTGCTGATTACTGTTGTGACCGAGCCTGTGGCGTTAGGTGCAATCAAGGCGCCGGGTGAAATGGGCGCGGATATTGTCGTGGGCGAGGGGCAATCGCTTGGCGTCGGTCTTCAGTTTGGCGGACCCTATGTCGGGCTGTTTGCCTGCAAGGAAAAGTTCGTTCGCCAGATGCCAGGGCGTTTGTGCGGTGAGACGGTTGATGCCGCAGGCAAGCGCGGTTTCGTGCTGACGCTGTCGACGCGCGAACAGCATATCCGTCGTGAAAAGGCGACATCAAATATCTGTACAAATTCAGGTCTTTGCGCATTGGCCTTCAGCGTTCATCTGACATTGTTGGGTGAAAAGGGGCTGCGCGGATTGGCCGAACTCAACCATGGTCTTGCGGTTCAAGCTGCCGACCGGCTAGCCAAAATTTCTGGCGTTGAACTCGTCAACGACACATTTTTCAACGAATTCACCTTAAGGCTGCCCAAGGAAGCGCGCCCCGTCGTGCGGGCGCTTGCAGACCGGCAGGTTCTGGGCGGCGTCTCATTGGGACGTTTGTATCCGGGATCCGATGCACTCGCCAATGGCCTGGTCGTCGCCGTAACCGAAGTTGCGACCATGGAGGATGTGGAAACATTTGCAGTCGCATTGCAGGAGGTGTTGGCATGAGCACGATCAATCAAAGCGGATGGAAGCCCGAGATGGGCAGCGCAGGCGAAACCGCACCTGCGACATATACCGGCAACAAGGCGCTAATGCTCGAAGAGGCATTGATTTTCGAAATCGGCACGGCTGGAACAACGGGCGTTGACCTTGCCGATGCGCCAAAGGTCACCTCGCGCCTTGGCAATTTGGCCCGCCACCGTGACATTGGCCTTCCCGGCCTATCCGAACCCGAAACTGTGCGGCACTATACCCGCCTCAGCCGTCAGAATTATGCCATCGATCTGGGCTTTTTCCCGCTCGGCAGTTGCACAATGAAGCATAACCCGCGGCTGAATGAAAAAGTCGCGCGTATGGCTGGCTTTGCGGATGTCCATCCACTGCAGCCGGTTGAAACCGTTCAAGGTGCATTGGGCGTCATTCACGAACTGGCGCATTGGTTGGTTACGCTGACGGGTATGAAAGCCGTAGCGATGTCACCCAAGGCTGGCGCGCATGGCGAGTTGTGCGGAATCCTCGCCATTCGCGCGGCTTTGACGGCGCGCGGTGATGCCCGTTCAGTCATCCTGTGTCCCGAAAGCGCGCATGGCACCAACCCTGCCACCGCTGCCTTTGCGGGCTATGCGGTCGAGAATATCCCCGCAACTTCGGAAGGCCGCGTCGATTTGGCCGCGCTGAAGGCGCGGCTTGGTCCGGATGTCGCGGGCGTGATGATCACCAATCCAAACACCTGCGGCCTGTTCGAACGTGACTTGCGCGAGATTTCGGACGCGGTCCATGCCGCCGGTGGCTATGTCTATTGCGACGGCGCGAACTTCAACGCGATCGTTGGCCGCGTTCGCCCCGGCGACTTGGGCGTTGATGCGATGCATATCAACCTGCATAAGACATTCTCGACGCCGCATGGTGGTGGCGGACCGGGTTCAGGCCCCGTTGTGCTATCCGAAGCGCTGGCGCCCTATGCGCCACTGCCTTTTGTTGACAAGGATGGCGACCATTATCGCCTTGTTGAAGAGGAAAATGCTGGCGAGCAGCATGGGTCGACATTTGGCCGTATGGTCGCCTTCCACGGCCAAATGGGCATGTTCACGCGCGCGCTGTCCTACATCATGTCGCATGGTGCAGATGGTCTGCGTCAGGTTGCCGAAGACGCAGTGCTGAACGCCAACTATATTTTGCGCAGTCTTGAGGACGTTCTTGAGGCGCCCTTTGCGCATAGCGGTCCGTGCATGCATGAGGCGTTATTCAGCGATAATGGCATGGCCGAAGGCTTCTCCACGCTCGACATTGCCAAGGGCCTAATCGACGAAGGCTATCACCCGATGACGGTGTACTTCCCGCTGGTGGTTCATGGCGCGATGTTGATCGAGCCGACAGAGACCGAGAGCAAGGCAACGCTTGATCAGTTTATCGGCGCAATGCGGTCCGTTGTTCAACGGGCAAAGACAGGGGATCCCATGCTGAAATCCGCGCCGCATTACGCCCCGCGTCGTCGCCTCGACGAAACGCAGGCTGCGCGTAAGCCCGTGCTGGTATGGCGCGAACCAGAACAGGCAGTTGCGGCGGAGTGAGTACGCCGCAGCCTTTCGTGTTTGAAAGCGGTCCTGAGGTAAAGCGGCACGCGCCAGCGACTGTGCGCAATCGCGATGCGATAGCGGACGCGCTTATCAATCTGCTACCCGACCACGGGCTAGTGCTGGAAATCGCGAGTGGAACGGGCGAACATGCGGTGCACTTTGCCAAATTGTTTCCCGCGCTGACGTGGCAGCCGACGGATCCCGATCCAATCGCGGTAGCGTCTATTGAAGCATGGCGTGCGGAAGAGAATGCAGGGAACGTCTTGCCTGCGATGTTGCTGGACGCAGCATCCGACTGGCCGTTTGCGCAAGCCGATGCTGTGTTGTGCATCAACATGGTTCATATCAGCCCATGGGCGGCGACAGTCGGATTGCTGCGTAATGCGGCTCGAACGCTTGTGCCGTCGTCACCGCTTTGCATCTATGGGCCATTTCGGCAGCGCGATGTTGCCCTTGCGGAGAGCAACGCTGCGTTTGATGCGTCGCTGCGCCAGCAAAACCCCGAATGGGGGCTGCGCTCGGTTGAGGACCTGAGCGAAACAGCTGGCGAGGCCGGATTACGGCTCGACCAGATTGTGGAAATGCCCGCAAACAATCTGCTGCTGGTATTCCGCGCTTAGCCAGTCAAATCAGTACGCTCGATTTTGGCGATAGGTGAGCGCTGACGGATACGCGTTCCGGTAACGTCATTCTCATATTGCGCGGTGAGCGAATAACGCTCGATGGCGTAGATGCCGGGCGTAGCCCCATCGCTTTCTGCCTTTAAAGGCGCGTAAATGCGGGTTTTAATCGCCTTCAGAACAACGTCGGTCCAATCGGTACCACCTTGGTTACGCAATATTTCTGGCTCATCAACCTTGCCGTCTGCGCCAATCCAGAAACCAATATCGACCCAGCGCTTTTCGACAACCTGCGTGCCGATCCGGTTGAGGTCGCTGCCACCCGCCATCGCGCGTGCTGCCTGTGCCTCGTTCATTTCAATAGGCTTGGAGTGCAGAAGGACAGGTCGTGCTGTTCCGCCCATCGCAGCATAACGCGCAATCAACTTGTCGGTGGTTTCATTGTTGCCGCCATTGCGGTCCATGCGTGATTTGAGGACTTCAGCAACAATCTTGAATTCCTCAGCGCCGCCGGTCGGTTCTTTCAAGAACAGGTCAATGGCTTCGACGGCGTCTTTCCGGCGATATGCCGTCTTCTCTGTTTCCGCGCGTTGCACCCGCAGAGATAGATCACGCAGACGTGCAATCGCGGCAACTTGAGGAAGGCCCGCAGTTAGCGCACGCCGTTCGATCTCCAAATATTTGTCGCTGGCTTCTTCCAGATAGCCAAGCTTCAAACGGGAGTCCGCGACTTCAATTTCTGCCCCGAATACGCGAAAGTCATTTGGCTTGAGCGCGCCTTTCAACGTGTCGCGCATATCGAGCACGGAAAGTCGGTAAATGTTGGATTCACCCAAATGGGCAGCAACGTTGCCATTTGCGCGCAGCAAATCCGAGACTTCGATGGGGAACTGCTCTTTATGTTTGCGATTGCGGCCGAGGGCGTTTGCCAAGGTGGTACGCGCATCGCGATAATCACCTTCGACAAATTGGTTCTCAGCATGCGCGAGGGTGGCCTTGATATCCTGATCAGGCGGGCATTTCCGCGCAAGACAGGCTTTCAAATCAGCCTCTGTGTCCTTCAATGAACGCGCAGTTACAACAATTTCACGCTTGGATTCATTCTGTGCGGCAGCGGGCAAGCTGACCCCTGTCAGCAAAAGGATTGCGGTCAGTTGAAAAGTTTTCGTCATGAGAGAATCCTCGCATTCAAAGGGGGGTAGCATTGACGTAATGAGTTTATTGACATGTGGCTATAATCTCTCGACAAAATGCATCAGGGCCTCTGCCAAACGCGGCCCAATCTTGGGAGAGATGACATGGCGGTGGCCGATTTCGATATTGTGACCTTTGACGGGTTTCTGAACCATTGGGCAAAAGACCGCCCCGATTGGCCCGCTTTGTCGCAAGATGACCGCGCTTTGAACTATGGCGGGTTAGAAGAATACACCGCAAAAATTGTGTCGATGCTGTTCGCGCTGGGCCTTAAAAAAGGCGACCGGATTGCGTGGATTGGCAAAAACAGCGACCTTTATTTCGCATTGTTTTATGGAGCGGCGCGCGCTGGCATCGTCATGGTGCCAGTTGGCTGGCGGCTTGCCCCTGCAGAGTGGGCGTATATTGCGAACGACACGGGCGCGCGCGTGCTGTTCGCGGGGCAGGGGTTTGACGCTGGCGTTCAGGCACTTGCCGAAGACATACCAAGCGTTGAGCGTGTCATAGCAGAGGACGAAGCGCGGCGCATGATTGACACGACGCCGCGTGCAGCATTTGAACCTGCCGGCGCAGATGATGCTGTCTTGCAGCTATACACATCAGGCACCACCGGTAACCCGAAAGGCGCCGTGCTGTCGAACCGTAACCTGTTTGCCTTGCGCAAACAGTCCGCAGATTCCGACCATGCTTATACCAAATGGGAGGATGATGAAGTCGTCCTTATCGCCATGCCCTGCGCGCATATTGGCGGGACTGGGCTTGGCATCATGGCGCTTGCGTCAGGCTTGCCGGGGTTGGTCCAGGCCGAGTTTTCGCCTGACATGGTTTTTGATGCGATTGAAAAAGGCGGCGCGACGCGCTTGTTCATCGTGCCTGCCGCCTTGCAGATGATGGTCAATCACCCGCGATGCCGTTCGGTAGATTACAGCCGCCTGAAATATATCCTTTACGGCGCAGCGCCCATTCCGCTCGAGCTGCTGCGGCAATGCATGGATGTGTTCAATGCACAATTCATTCAAGTCTACGGCATGACCGAAACGACCGGTACAATCTGCATGCTTCCGCCCGAAGACCACGACCCCAATGGCAACAAAAGAATGCGGTCAGCCGGAAAGCCGCTGCCCGGGGTTGATCTGCGCATTGTCGATGGCGCAGGCAACGACATGCCGGTCGGAGAGGTCGGCGAAGTCTGGACGCGGTCTTCAAACAATATGATTGGTTATTGGAATTTGCCCGATGCGACCAAGGGCACCGTTGCCGAGGGCGGCTGGATCAAGACTGGCGATGCCGGATACCTCGATGAGGATGGCTATTTATACATCCACGACCGCGTGAAAGACATGATCATCACGGGCGGCGAAAATGTGTACCCCGCTGAGGTCGAGAGCGCGATTTACGGGCACCCCGATGTGCTTGAAGTCGCCGTCATCGGCGTGCCCGACGACAAATGGGGCGAGGCGGTCAAGGCTGTCTGTGTTCCCAAGCCCGGCGCAAATGTTGACGTCGAAAGCGTCATGAGCTGGGCCCGCGAACGCATTGCAGGGTTCAAGGTACCACGTTCAGTGGACGTCATTGAGGCACTGCCGCGCAATGCGTCAGGCAAGATTTTGCGCAAGGATTTACGCGCACCCTATTGGGCGGGATATGACCGGCAGGTAAATTAGCGCAGTTCGCTTAACGCCCGACACTGACATAATTGAACCCGGCGGCCTGCGCTTCTTCTACACGGTAGATGTTGCGCAGATCGACCAGAACGTCACCCGCCATTGCGGCATGCAGCTTCTTCAGGTCCAACGCGCGATAGGCGTCCCACTCGGTCACCAAGGCAACGGCATGCGCATCTTGCGCTGCGCTATAGGCGCTGTCGGTCATCACTACATCGGGTAGGATCTTGGCAGCTTCCTCCATGCCTTCGGGATCATGCGCATGGACGATGGCGCCGGCATCCAGCAGCGTCTGGACAATCGCGATCGACGGCGCATCACGCATATCGTCGGTGTTGGGTTTGAACGTCAGGCCAAGCAACCCGACCTTCATGCCGCGGACGTCACCGCCCAGTGCATTGATGATCTTACGGCCCATCGCGCGCTTGCGAAGGTCATTGGCCTGAACAACGGCTTCAACCACGCGTACAGGTGTTTCATTATCCTGTGCAGTCTTGAGCAACGCTAGCGTGTCTTTTGGAAAGCAGCTTCCGCCATAGCCGGGCCCTGCATGCAGGAACTTTGGCCCAATGCGGTTATCCAAGCCGATACCGCGCGATACGTCTTGCACATTGGCACCCAGTTTCTCGCACAGATCCGCCATTTCGTTGATGAAGGTAATCTTGGTCGCAAGAAATGCGTTTGCTGCATATTTGATCAGCTCTGACGAACGGCGGCTGGTGAACAGCAACGGCGATTCGTTCAGGAACAATGGGCGGTAAATCGCGCGCATCACATCGCGGGCCCATTCGACATCGCTGCCAACAACAATGCGGTCGGGGCGTTTGAAGTCGCCAATGGCCGCGCCTTCGCGCAGGAATTCAGGGTTTGAAACAACGGCAAATTCAAGGTCAGGGCTGGTTTCGCGGATGATGCGTTCAACCTCGTCGCCTGTGCCCACAGGAACAGTAGACTTCGTAACGACCACGGTGCCGGGGTCGATTGCGCGCGCCAGCTCTTCAGCTGCTGCATAGACATAGCTCAAGTCCGCATGGCCATCGCCGCGGCGTGAAGGTGTACCAACGGCGATGAAGATCGCACCGCAACCTTTGACAGATTGCAGCACATCGGTTGAAAAGCTCAAGCGGCCAGCGTCGACATTGGTCTTGACCAAAGCATCAAGGCCCGGTTCGTAAATCGGCATGATATTGGCGTTCAGGCGGGAAATCTTGCCTTCGTCCTTGTCGACGCAGACAACTTCATGCCCGAAATCTGCAAAACATGCGCCAGATACAAGGCCAACATAGCCCGAACCGATCATTGCGATTTTCATTACGATACCCTTTTGGAGGCGGCTGCCGAATGCTTGCGCCTTATGACTTTATCGTTGCAGGAACAAGTCTTGCGTCGGCTAGTTCAGCCGACCAAGCAATAGCCAACTAGCCGTTTCGGTTTAGCTGGCAAGCCGAAGTTGGCTCTGCACCGCATTTTCGGGCTGGTCTGGCCAAATGCCACGGACGTCATAGACAATCTTTCCAGCGCGTTCCGCCAAGGGAATGGCTTTGAAACTGTCATGGTCGACCAGTGTTATCAGCATACCGCATTCCAACAGCGCGTGGTCGATATCGACCAGTTTGGCGCTAGTGCCGTCAAATGACGGGGGCAAGTCCGCCGCATATGGCTCAATGACATAAATGCGGTCACCGAATTCTTCGGCGAGTGTTGTCGCTGCTTTCAATGCAGGGCTTTCACGAAAATCGTCGATATTCGCTTTGAACGCCAGGCCCATGCAGCCGATTTTCATGCCCGGATTTTCCAAGATCAACGTGCGCGCGCGGGCGATGACGTGATCAATCTTGCCATCGTTGACGTTGCGCGCAGTGCGGATGAGCGGGCTCTGGTCCGGTGCACCATGAACAATAAACCATGGGTCGACCGCAATACAATGGCCGCCAACGCCGGGGCCAGGTTGCAAGATGTTGACGCGCGGATGACGGTTGGCGAGGCGAATGACTTCCCACACATCAAGGCCCATGTGATCTGCGACCATCGACAATTCATTGGCAAATGCGATGTTCACATCACGAAATGCGTTTTCGACAAGCTTCGTCATTTCGGCAGATCGGGCATCAGTGGTGACGCATTCGCCGCGCACAAAGCGCTTGTAAAAGGTCAGCGCCTTACGCGCACAGCGCGGCGTTATGCCGCCGATGGAGCGGTCATTGTTGGTCAATTCTTCCAATATCCGCCCCGGAAGGACACGTTCAGGGCAATATGCGATCGAAACATCAGGTGTTTCGGACGTAATGCCGGGAATTTTCAGATCGGGACGTAGCTGCGCAATGAGGTCACGAACGCGGTCCGTGGTGCCGACGGGTGACGTGGATTCCAAGATGATCGTGTCACCAATTTTTAATGCAGCAGCGATGTTGGTTGCGGCATTCAACACATAGCTGATGTCAGGCGCATGATTGTCGTCAAACGGCGTGGGCACAGCAATGACAAAGATGTCAGCGGTTTCAACCATTGTCGATGCGCGCAGCATTTGCCGCGCCACGACACCCTGCACAAGGCCGTCAAGATCGACCTCTTCGATATGAATTTCGCCGCGGTTAATTGTATCGACGACCGACTGGTTGACGTCGACCCCAACGACGCGGCAACCTGAACGGGCAATAACGGCTGCTGTGGGTAGGCCAATATATCCCAGGCCAACCACACATACGTCAGGTTTCTTGTCGACTAGCATTATAGATGATCTCCGCTATGCGCTGGCTTGCGTGACCATCCCCGAATGGATTGTGCGCGCGGGCCATTGCTGAATAAGCGGCATCATCGTCTAAAAGAGTGAAAATTTCGGAAATGATGCGGTCTTTATCGGTGCCGATCAGCTTCGCTGTGCCTGCGGTTACGCCCTCGGGGCGTTCGGTTGTATCGCGCATGACCAATACCGGTTTTCCAAGCGCAGGGGCTTCTTCCTGAACGCCGCCGCTATCGGTTAACATGATATGGGAAATCGACAACAGACGGGCAAAGTTGGGATAGTCCAAAGGTTCAATCATGGCGACGTTCGGCAGGTTGCCAAGTGCAGCATCCATGACTGCGCGGACATTGGGGTTCATATGCACAGGGAAGATGCACGCAACGTCATCGCGCGCAGCAATCGCCCGAATTGCCGCTGCGATATTGTCCATGCCATCGCCGAAATTCTCACGGCGGTGTGTTGTAATGCCAATGATCTTCCGTCCACGGAATCGTTCTTCGTACGGGGCAAGGTTTGCGGCCAATGTTGGATTTTGCGCGATGCGATCACTAACCCAGTGGAGCGCGTCAATCACCGTATTGCCCGTGACGAAAATGTTTTCGGACGAAACTGCCTCAGCGGCGAGTGCAGCGGCCGACACATTAGTGGGCGCGAAATGCTGATCGGCAATTGTGCCAATGATTTTGCGGTTCACTTCCTCAGGCCATGGCTGGTAAATGTTATAGCTTCGCAAACCCGCCTCGACATGGCTGACAGGGATTTGGCGATAATATGCGGCAAGGGCGCCAACCATTGCAGTTGCGGTGTCGCCCTGCACAATCACGCGGTCAGGTTTCGCGGAATCGAGAACGCCGCCAATGGCTTCCAACAAGCGCGCCGTCAGCGCATCTAGTGACTGCCCGGGTTGCATGAGGTCGAGGTCATAGTCTGGTGTAATGCCGCTGATCGCGAGCACTTGATCGAGCATCTGGCGATGTTGCGCGCTGACCAAAACTTCAGTCTGCATGTCAGAATAGATTGCCAACGCATTGACTACAGGAAATAATTTTATGGCTTCAGGCCGCGTGCCGAAGATAACCATATTTTTGTGCATGTCGGGTTCCTGCAGTCGATGCCAGTGTGCAGGCTGCCATCTAACCCTAACATGTTAAGAAGTGACAAAATCACAAAGCCAAACGTTGCAACATTTCCCGATGTGAACCAAAGTTTACAAATTGCAGAGTGCACGAGCCTTTGGCTGGCACAAGAGATGTACCCTTTTGTGTGGCACCGCGCGGTAGCTATCGGGCTGAGCTTTTTTCCTGCTCGGCCATTTCCTGCTGCAAACGACGCGTGACGGCTTCTGGTGAGCTAGTGTATTTCGCAAGCCGCGAATAGATCAGCGGGATGAGAATGAGGGTAATCAGCGTTGCTAGGGTAACGCCGAACACAATTACCACACCGATCGAAGAGCGCGCAGCGCCACCTGCGCCGCCTGCAATAGCAAGCGGGACTGCGCCGAACACGGTTGCGATGGATGTCATGAGAATCGGCCGCAGACGGCGTGTCGCGGCTTGCTGGATTGATTCCAGAATTTCCATGCCTTCATCACGAAGCTGGTTTGCAAATTCGACGATCAGAATGCCGTTCTTTGCCGCAAGCCCGACGAGCATGACGATACCGATTTGGCTGTAGAGGTTGAGCGTCATCCCGGTAAGGGCAAGCCCGATGATGCCGCCGCCGACGGCCAATGGGACCGTGGTGATGATGGTCGCAGGGTGGACAAAGCTTTCGAACTGCGCCGCAAGAACGAGATAGACCAACAGGATGGTGAGGAAGAATACGAGGACGATTGATCCGCCGGTTTCTTTGAACGCTTGGCTCTCGCCGCGATAGCCAACGGCAAGCACTTCTGGCGATGCAGCGGCTTGCTCTTCAAGAAACGCGAGCGCTTGTCCCATGGAATAGCCGGGGGCCAATCCGCCCGACAGGGTGATAGCACGTAACTTATTATAGCGGCCTAAGTCCCGCGCGCCGGCAGTTTCATTATATTTGATGAGGTTGGCCAAAGATACCAACGAACCATCGCGCGTCCGCAATTGGATAGCCGCCAAATTTTCCGCGGTTGCACGGTCTTGAGCATCTGCCTGAACAATCACGCGATATTCTTCGCCGCGATCCACATAGGTCGAGACACGGCGCGAGCCCAACAATGATTGCAGCGCCTGGCTGACATCAGCTACCGACACACCCAAGTCACCAGCACGCGCCGTGTCGACCTGAATTTCCATTTGCGGCTTGGTTTCTTTGTAGTCGGAATCGAGGTTTACAATGCCGGGATTTTCCCGCGCAGCGGTCAAAATCCGGTCGCGCGCAATGGTGAGTGATTCATATGTCGAGCCCGCAATCACAAAGTTGAGAGGCTGGCCCCGGCCACGTCCGATAGAGGACCGCGCCGCGCCATTGCCGCGCACAGCAGGAAGTTCGGCAAGGATTTTGTTGACCTGAGCAACAACATCCTCGGTTTTCTCAGTGCGCTCTTCCCATGGTTTCAGGAAGATCACAAAAGTGCCCGAATTGAAGTCGTCACTCGCGGAAAAGCCGCCCGGTGTGCGTTGAATGATGGACCGAACAGTGCCCTTGTCGAGCAGTTCCAAAATCGGTTTGGAGGCATCCAACATATATTTGTCCATGGCTTCGTAGCCAGTGCCTTCCGGCGCGGAAATATTCGCGTTCAATATGCCGACATCCTCAGCCGGCGCGAGTTCGGACTGAAGCGTCGTGAACAAAAAGCCTGCAACGACCAAAAATCCAATCACGCCAAGCGTCGCAGCCAACGGCTTTGCAATCGCGCGGGACAGCATATTGGAATAGCGTGTCTCCACGCGTTGGAATTTGTCATCCACCCAAGATGCAACGCGTCCTCGCTTTTCCTGCTTGAGCAGCTTGGAGCAAAGCATTGGCGCAAGGCTGAGCGCGACAAAGCCCGAAAAAGCGATGGCGGCAATCATTGCGCCAGCAAGCTCGCGGAATAACAAACCGGTTTGGCCAGCCAGAAACATGACGGGTACGAACACGGCGCAAACGACGACGGTTGTGGATACAACGGCAAAGGCAACCTGCCGCGTGCCAGTAACCGCTGCGACAAGCGGAGGCTCGCCTTGTTCGATGCGGTGGTAGACATTTTCCAACACCACAATCGCGTCGTCAACGACCAGACCAATTGCGAGCACGAGCGCCAGCAACGTCAACAGGTTAATGGAAAATCCGAACAGCCAAAGCACAGCAAAGGTCGCGAGCAAGCAGATTGGCACAGTGACCGCCGGAATAAGCGTTGCGCGCCAGCTTCCCAGAAATAGGAAGATCACCAACACAACCAATGCCGCAGCCTCGGCCAATGTGGTCCACACACCGCTAATCGCCTTGCTGATGAACAGTGAGTCATCGGACCCAACAGTGACTGTCATTCCCTTTGGCAGATCGGGCTTAATCTGTTCCGCAAGCGCCTTTGCGCCTTCTGCCACAGCCAAAGTGTTTGCGCCTGACTGACGCACAATGCCAAGGCCAAGCGCGGATTCACCGTTTAACCGGAATGCCGCATAGGGGTTTTCCGGACCCGTTTCGACCCTAGCGACATCAGCAAGACGCGTGAGCGACCCGTCGGATCCGCGTGCGACTATCAGCTGCCGGAACTCGGCTTCATTCCCAAAAGGTCGGCTGACGCGCAGTGTGACGTTCTGGTCAGTAGACTCCAAACGACCGGCAGGCAGTTCGACATTCTGGCTGCGAAGGGCATTTTCAACATCAAGCGGCGTGAGACCCAATGCGGCAAGGCGGTCCGGCTGCAGCCAAATACGCATGGATGGCCGCGCTTCACCGCCAACAAACACACGCGCTACGCCATCGATAGCAGAGAAGCGGTCTACCAGATTACGGTCGACATAGTCGCTAAGTTCAAGCCGCGACCAGCCCGGTTTCGACACCACCAGAAACAGAATAGGTGATGCATCGGCATCGACCTTGCGCACTTCGGGCGCGAGCACTTCTTCAGGCAAGTCGTCCGCCGCCCCGCCGACACGGTCGCGGACATCGTTCGCAGCGCTGTCTACGGTACGGCCCGGCGCGAATTCGATGGTGATATCCGACTGCCCATCGCGGGATCGCGATGTGATGGTCTGAATGCCTTCGATACCGGCCAGCGCGTTTTCCAGCACCTGCGTTACCCGGGTTTCGACAACACTGGCAGCAGCGCCCGTATATGCTGTACCTACCGACACAATCGGAGGCTCAGTGTCGGGATATTCGCGAACGGGTAAGTTTAAAAAGCCGACAATGCCAACCAGCACCATTAAGATGGCGAGCACCGCTGCGAAGACGGGTCTACGGACAGAGATGTCGGAAAGTGTCATCTCAAACCTGGATCATTTGCTTTTGGCAGGCGCTTCGCTAGCGGCGGCTTTGCCCGTGCGCACTTTCGCTCCGTCCGATAGCTTCACGACGCCTTCGGTCACAATCTTGTCGCCAACCTGAAGTCCGTCGACGATTTCAACCAGATTGCCGTCGCGGGTGCCGGTTTTAACTTCGGTGCGTTTCGCCTTTTGGTCTGGACCCAGCGTGTAGACGAAGCTCGCATCACCTTCACGGACCAACGACAGTTCAGGCACTGCAGGTGCCGTGCGTGTTTTGGATGTAATCGTGACCGACAGCAACATCCCCGGTTTCAACTGTCCGTTGCGGTTCGGTAGTATTGCACGCAGCGTGGCTGTTCGTGTCTGCGGGTTCACCACCGGATCAATCGCAACGATTTTCCCCGACGCGACATAATCAGGGAAGGCCGCGGCCTTCGCACTGATATCTTGGCCAACGCGGACGTTCGCCAGCATCGTTTCGGGTATCGTAAAGTCCAGCTTGATAGCGCTCAGGTCGCTGACTGCCGCGATTTCGTCGCCTGCGCTTACAACCGCGCCAACCGAAATGCGTCGCAACGAAACTTGCCCTGAAAAAGGCGCGCGCACGACACGGTCGCCAATCGTTGCGCGTGCTTCATTTGCTGCAGCCTTTGCTGCGGTTGCAGAGGCTGTCTGTGCCTCAAGGCTCGCGTTTGTTGCAAAGCCGCGGCGGTGCAGCTCACTTATCCGTGCCAATTGCTGATCTGCTTCGCGTGCACGCGCTTGCGCGCTGGCAAGTGATGCCGTTTCCTGTCCCTGCGCGAGAACGGCAAGCATCTGTCCCTGCCGAACATAGTCGCCATCCGAAAAACCAAGCTGCGTAATCCGTTCGGTAACGGGCGCACGAACAGAAACCTGCTCGTTCGCATTTGCAGTGCCCACGGCAACGTAGCGATCCGAAAATACATGCTGGGTGGCAGCACCCACGGTCACCAAAGGCGTAGGGCGGTCACGTTTTTCTTCACCGCCGCCACAGGCAGCGACACAAAACATCAATGACAGAATGATAGGCTTGCGCATTTTTCACCGGGGAGGGGATTGGGATACTGGAGTTTGCGTGATGGCCGAACTTACACCATTTTAATAGCAGATTTCGACGAAAGCATTTCTACGGGCGAAACACCGCCCTGTCGCGGCGGCCCGAAGCGCCTCAGCTAACAGCCCGCAACAACCATTGTATATCAATGCCGAATGATATGGTCGAACGCCGATAGCCCCGCTTTGGTTCCCTCACCCATCGCGACGATAATCTGCTTATATGGGACAGTGGTTACGTCACCGGCAGCGAACACGCCGGGGATGTTCGTTGCGTTATGCGCGTCCACTTCGATTTCGCCGCGCGGCGAAAGTTGAAGCGGTCCTTTTAGCCATTCGGTGTTCGGCACAAGTCCGATTTGAACAAATATGCCTTCGAGATCGATGCGATGCGAATCTCCGGTCAAACGGTCGGTATAAACCAATGTCTGAACCTTCTCGCCGTCGCCCAATACTTCCGTGCTGAGCGCGGAAGTGATGATGTCCACATTGGGCAGGCTGCGCAGCTTGTTCTGCAGCACCGCGTCGGCGCGCAGTTGAGAGTCGAACTCGATAAGCGTCACGTGCGCCACAATTCCTGCAAGGTCGATGGCCGCTTCGACGCCGGAGTTACCACCACCAATGACGGCTGTGCGCTTACCCTTGTACAACGGACCATCGCAATGCGGGCAATATGCCACGCCCTTGTTGCGATATTCTTCTTCGCCGGGAACGCCCATCTGGCGCCAACGGGCACCTGTCGACAAGATGATCGTCCGTGCCTTCAATGTTGCGCCGCTGGCCAGCTTAACTTCGTGAAGACCGCCTTCTGCAGCAGGCACGAGCTCAGTCGCGGCCTGAAGGTTCATGATGTCGACGTCATATTCGCGGACATGCTGCTCCAATTGTGCAGCCAGTTTTGGCCCTTCGGTGTGCTGAATTGAAATGAAGTTCTCAATGCCCATCGTATCGAGCACCTGACCGCCGAAACGTTCAGCGACAACACCCGTGCGGATACCCTTGCGGGCGGAGTAAATCGCTGCCGCTGCACCCGCTGGACCGCCGCCGACGACCAAGACTTCGAATGGCTCCTTAGCTGCGATTTTTTCAGCAGCGCGTGCAACGGTGCCTGTGTCAAGCTTCGCCATAATCTGCGCGAGGTCCATCCGGCCTTGGCCAAAGGGTTCCCCATTCAGGTAAATGGCAGGGACAGCCATCACCTTGCGGGTCTCGACCTCTTCGCGGAACATGGCGCCATCAATTGCCACATGGCTGACGCTTGGATTCAGTGCGGCCATGATATTGATGGCTTGAATGACGTCGGGGCAATTCTGACACGACAGTGAAAAGAAGGTTTCGAAACGGAAGTCGCCTTCAAGCGCCTTTACCGAATCGAGCAATTCCGCCTCTTCTTTTGGCGGGTGCCCGCCCATGTGGAGAAGCGCGAGGACCAAAGATGTGAATTCATGACCAAGCGGCAGACCGGCGAAATGCGTCTCGGCAGTGCCATCGCCGCGGCGGATGGCGAATGAAGGCACGCGGTCGGCATGACCGTCGAACCGCGCTGTCAGCAGGTGAGATTGTTCGACGACGGCTTCGACCAGCGCGCGCATTTCTGCAGACTTGGGGCTGTCGTCGAGGGTCGCGACGAGCTCAACGGGGGTGCGCAGGTTTGCCAGATACGTTTTCAACTGGGCAGTGGTAGCAGCATCAAGCATCGGGGGTCTCTTTCAAGCATGCACGGTCACGCCGCGACGGATGGCGGCTAAATTGGTCGAGTATGAGTGTAGGTGCCGCGCTGAAGAACGCGGCACCCGATATCATAATTAGATCTTGCCGACGAGGTCGATCGAAGGTGCAAGCGTTTCGCCGCCTTCTTCCCACTTCGCAGGGCAAACCTGGCCAGGGTGCTCGCGCACATAGATTGCGGCTTTAATCTTACGGACGAGTTCTACCGCGTTACGGCCAACGCCTTCACAGGTGATTTCCATGACCTGGATGACGCCGTCCGGGTCGACTACGAAAGTCGCACGGTCGGCAAGGCCTTGGCCTTCACGCAATACGCCGAAGTTGTTGCTGATGACGTGGTTCTGGTCGCCAAGCATGTGGTAGTTGATCTTGCTGATCGCTGGCGAGCTGTCGTGCCATGACTTGTGGCTGAAGTGCGTGTCGGTCGACACTGCGAATACTTCAACGCCCATCGCTTGCAGGTCGGCATATTGGTCAGCAAGGTCTTCCAGCTCGGTTGGGCAGACGAAAGTCCAGTCGGCAGGGTAAAAGAAGAATACGCCCCACTTGCCCTTTACGTCGGCGTCGGAAACTTCAACAAACTTGCCGGCCTTGTACGACTGCGTTGTGAACGGCTTAATGCTTGAACCGATGATACCCATGTGAAATCCTTTCGATGGTGGTTTTGAAATTCTCGCGCTCCCCAACACGAATTCTCTTATTTAGTCCAGCAACCGTTTTTGCAATGACTAATCGTTTTTTCCGATAACTTGGTTCGCAGGGAAACATGTTTGGTGCGATGCAGCATATCCGCGCTGCGTCACACATATTTATCCAACATGCTACGAACATCAACACGGGCCTTTAACCGGCTTGCAAGCAGAAACACGCCGCCTAGCTTACGTTGGACAAATAGCATTTCGGATGGCGGGATGTGCCAGTTGCGGCGGTCAGCAGCGATGTTCATGCCTTCGTCGCGCATATCGCCAACAAATCCGGTTTGGCCGAAATCAAATGGGCCTTGCTGCTGCACCATGTTAATCGCGGTCGCGACAATGTTTTTAATCTCGCGGCTATTCAGCTTTGCCGTGTGGGCGTTCATAAAGCCCATATCGATCACGGCTGCCAGAACGCCGTCGTGATTACCGGCCAATCCCATCTGAAGCAAATTGCGATATTGGTCCACGACATTGTTTGGCAAAGGACGGCTCGCACCAAAATCGAGCAGCACAACTTTGCCTGTTGCCGGGTCGTAGCGGTAGTTGGCGAAATTTGGATCGGTTTGCATGACGTTGAATTCAAACAGCTCTCGCAAAACCAGTTCAATCAGCAACGTCATGATTCGGTCGCGCTCTTCTTGTGGCACGGTCAACGTGGATTCTATCGCGACGCTGTCGATGTACGACATGACCAGCACGTTTTTGCCGCTCATGGAAGGATGAAGCGCCGGAACTGTGTATGCCGCGTCATCCGTCAAAAGCGCGCCGAACCGTGCGAGATATTCGCCCTCGCGCACATAATCGGCTTCTTCATGCAGTTGGCGTTTAGCCTCAACCAACAAAGGTGCGATCTCGAGTGAGCTTGGCAACAGCTTGGATAGTTTCAGCAAGGTGGCGACATTATCGACATCGCTATCAATGCTGCGCCGAACGCCCGGATACTGGATCTTGATCGCCACATCTTCATTGTCGAGAGTCAGCGCGCGGTGGACTTGCCCGATGGACGCAGCCGCAATCGGGCGTTCGTCAAAGCGAATGAATTGTTCGCGCCAGTTTCTGCCCCAATGCCCCGCGAGCACCGCGTTCAACTGCGCAAGCGGCATATGCTGTGCATCCGCTCGTAGCCGCGCAAAAATATCGGCAAGCTCTGGCGGAAGGAAATCGCCGGTGTCCATGGACACAAGCTGGCCCAACTTCATCGCCGCTCCGCGCATTTGGCCAAGCTGCAACGTCACCTTCAGCGCGTTTGCGGGTGTCAGGAGCAAATCGCTAACCGTGGGCCGGCGTCCAGATGCGAATTGCTTGGCACCATCAAGCAGCATGCTTCCGGCGATGCCTGTCGCCATATTGCCAAAACGGGCAATACGCGAAAGCCGACCGCTGGGCACACGAAGTCCTTTGGACCGAAATTGTTCAGGCGGCATGGGAGAGGTTCTCGATTGTTTAAGCATTCAATATGAGGCGCGTAGCGATTTAGACAAGGCAAACGGTCCGAATAATCTCTTCGTAAGACAGATACGCCGCCAGAAGATTTTGCATGATGTTGCGATTTGAGGCGAAATCCACCTTGTCGGCACTCTTCTTCCAGTGCACCTATGGATGCATAAACCGATAATTAAGAGAGATGCGTGACATGAAAAGCGGTCCATTGAAGAACGTGATTGTCATTTTGGCGGCAGGTCTGACGGCTTGTGGCGGTGGTGGTAGTAACTCGGGTGGCGGAGCGGTCACAATTCCGCCGACCAGCGCGACACCCCCCACTTCTCCGCCCACATCTTCGGGGTGCAGTCTGAGCAGCAGGCAGAATTTTGCCTTTTCGGTTTTGAATGAATGGTATCTATTTCCCGAAACCCTTCCGGCGTCATTGGCAACGGCGCCATATACGTCGGTTCAATCTTACATTGATGCGCTCACCGCCAATGCGCGTGCGCAGGGACGCGACCGGTTCTTTACCTATGTGACGTCCATTCAAGAGGAAAACGCGTTTTTCTCCTCGGGTTCGACCGCTGGCCTCGGCGTGCGTTTTGCGTTTCAGGGTAACCGCGTCTTTGTAATCGAAGCGTTTGAAGGCGCTCCGGCGCTTGCCGCGGGTATTGATCGCGGGACCGAAGTTTTGGCGATTGGAACGGACGTCGCAAATCTTACACCAGTCACTGAGATCATCGCCGCGCAGGGCTCAAATGGCATCAGCAGCGCGCTTGGTCCAAGCACGGTCGGCACAACCCGGGTATTGCGCATTACCGATGGGGGCGGAGCGCGCAATGTGACTGTGACTAAGGCTGACTACAACATCGATCCATTATCACCACGCTATGGCGTGAAAGTGATCGACAATGGCGGCCAGCGCGTTGGCTACATTAACATGCGCACGTTCATTTCAACCGCAGATAATCAGTTGCGGACCGCATTTGCCGATTTTCGAGCACAGGGCATTACAAATTTTGTTATCGATTTCCGGTACAATGGCGGCGGGCTAGTTTCCACGGCTGAGCTGATGGGCGACCTCATGGGTGGCAACCGTTTCACGAGCGATGTTTTCTCGGTCACACGGTTCCGTGCATCCAAATCGTCGAACAATGAAACCCGCCGTTTCTCGCCATTAACGCAATCGGTCTCGCCGATCAAAATAGCGTTTATCTCGACCAACGCCACGGCTTCCGCCAGCGAACTGGTGATGAACAGCTTCGTGCCCTATCTGGGCGTAAATGCTGCACTGATTGGTAGCAACAGTTACGGCAAGCCTGTGGGGCAAATCGCTGTAGATCAGGCGGCGTGCGATGACCGGATACGTGTTATTGCCTTCGCCAAAGACAATGCTGCCGGGCAGGGGGACTATTATTCCGGACTTGCAGGCACGATGCGAACGACATGCGCCGCAGCGGATGACATTACGCGGCCATTGGGTGATCCGTTGGAGGCATCATTGCGCACTGCGCTTGATTTTGTTGCCGGTCGCAGTTGTACACCAGTGACAGTGGCGCAAACCGCGCAAAGCACGTCGACGCGCACGGAACGCCGGGTTCTTCCTGTGCCAATGGATGCAAGAACCGCCCAACGCGAAGTGCCGGGTTCATTTTAAACATAACAAAACAGAAAATTCATCTGGGCAAATGGTGCAGTTTCTGTTTTGCGAAATTTGGTGAATATTTCAGTGCGCGATTAAATTGCTCCCGTGGGAGCGAGAGGGATGATGATGGATAACGACATTTTCGAACAATTCACGGAACAGCTGCGACGTTATATTCGCGAACGGCTGATTCCGGCGGAAAAAGAAGTGCTCGAAACGGAAATGATTCCCGAAGCAATCATGGCTGAGATGCGCGAGCTTGGATTGTTTGGCCTGACTGTTCCCGAAGAATATGGCGGCGCGGGTATGAATATCCAGCAATATATCCGGACCATGCGTGAATTCAGCTACGCGGCACCATGCTTTCGCTCCGTCACATCAATAAATGTCGGGATGGTGTGTTCGGCGTTTAAAAATGGCGGAACCGATGCGCAGAAAGCTGAATGGCTGCCGCGTTTGGCGGCTGGCGAAATTGCGTCCTTTGGTCTGACAGAGCCAGGGTCCGGATCCGACTCCGCTGCTATGCAGACGACTGCGGTGAAGTCAGGCAATGGCTGGGTATTGAACGGCACGAAGCGTTATATCACCAATGCCCCATTCGCGAATGTCGCGTTGATCATGGCGCGGACAAGCAAGGAAGCCTTGCCCAAAAATGCCCATGTCTCGGCGTTTATCGTGCCAATGGACACCGCCGGCATTAGCGTTGGCAAGTCCGACAAGAAAATGGGTCAGGCCGGAAGCCATATCGCAGATATCATCATGGAAGATGTGAAGCTGCCTTCTGACGCGATATTGGGTGGCGAGGAGGGCAAGGGCTTTGCTTTTGCCATGAAGAGCCTGGACAACGGGCGTATGTCGGTAGGGGCCGCGGCGACTGGCTACGCGCGGCGAGCACTCGACAGCGCGCTTCGCTATGCCAATGAGCGCAAGGCATTTGGTGAACCGATTGCCAATTTTCAGCTTATCCAGCAAATGCTCGCCGACAGCGAAATCGAGATTTACGCCGCGGAATGTATGTTGGACGACGCTGCGCGCCGTGCCGATGCGGGTGAGAATGTGTTGCGAAAGGCCGCTGCCGCTAAGGTGTTTGCATCCGAAATGTGCGGCCGCGTTGTTGATCGCGTTGTGCAGATTTATGGCGGCGCGGGTTATTTGGCGGAATATGATGCCGAGCGCTTCTATCGTGATGCACGCATTTACCGGATTTATGAAGGCACGACGCAAATCCTTCAGCTTCAGATTGCCAAGCATATGCTGCGCGAATGGGCAGCTCAGGCCTGATGCGTGTATAACCTTCTCGATGGTCTGAAGATTATTGAGGCGTCGTCGTTCCTCGCGTCGCCAACGGCCGGGTTATATTGCGCGCAATTTGGCGCAGACGTTGTTCGTGTCGACCAAATCGGTGGCGGTCCCGACTTTCACCGATGGCCGGTGACCGAGGCAAATGACTCGTTGTATTGGGAAAATTTGAACCGCGGTAAAAAGTCACTCGCGCTCGATCTGTCTAGCCCGCATGGGCGTGAATTGCTGCAAGAATTGGTTCGGGCTACTGGTCAATTCATCACCAACTTTCCGGCGGAGGGTTTCCTCTCTCACGCAACATTGGCAGAAGGGCGGCCCGACCTTGTGACCGTTCGGGTCATGGGTTGGGCGGACGGTGCGCCGGCGCTCGATTACACTGTTAATAATGCGGTCGGGTTTCCCATGATGACGGGCGTTGGACCAGAACCAGTCAATCATGTTTTGCCCGCTTGGGACTTAATCAGCGGCGGCTATGCCGCTTTCGCCATGCTTGCCGCGATACGGCGCCGTGAGCAAACGGGCGAGGGCATTGAGGTGCGCATTCCATTGTCGGATGTTGCGATTGGGACTGTCGCGAATATCGGCGGTATTGCCGAAGTCCTACACAAGGACGCCAATCGGCCACGGCTGGGTAACGCCGTCTATGGACTGTTCGGCCGTGACTTTGTCACCAAAGATGGCGTGCGGACGATGATCGTCGTTGTGACCCACCGGCAATGGGCGAATTTGCTCAGCGCGCTTGGCTTAGCCCACGCGGTGCACGCAGTTGAAACCGAGTGCGGTGTCAGTTTTGCCAACGACGACGGCGTGCGCTTTGAACATCGGGATGCGCTTTTCCCACTTTTTGAACGCGCGATTGGTGTGCTGGATCATGCCAGCTTGGCGGCTTTGCTTGACGAAAGGGGCGTCGTGCATTCGGCCTATCGAACGATGCTCGATGCCGCCCACGACCCCCGGCTGGTTGGTAACAACCCGATGTTCGCAAACTTTGACGCAAACCCGTCCGGGCTTGGCTACCCTGCCGCAGGGGCCTTTGCCACCATCCCGCAAATGCAGCGCAGCGATGCGCAAGGTGCGCCACGTAACGGACAGCACAGCGAAGAAATTCTGAGCGATATGCTTGGCCTATCATCGGGCGAAATTGCCCGCCTTATTGACTCCGGAACCGTAGGAATTGCCCAATGACCAAACTTCGTCGTGCCGCCATCGTTGCGCCCATTCGTACGCCCGTTGGCAAATTCGGCGGAGCGCTCTCTTCCTTAAATGCAGGTGAGTTGGGCGGCATAATATTGAAAGCGCTGGTCGAGCGGACGAAGATTGATGCGTCGCGTGTGGACGATGTCGTGTTCGCGCAAGGCTATGGCAGCGGGGAGGCCCCGTGCATCGGCCATTGGGCATGGCTGGCGGCTGGTTTGCCCATTGAAGTGCCAGGCTATCAAATCGACCGTCGTTGCGGTTCCGGGCTTCAGGCGATCGTTAATGCTGCGATGATGGTCCAAACAGGCGTGAGCGATATGGTGGTCGCAGGTGGATGTGAAAGCATGTCTAATGTCGAGCATTACACAACCGATATCCGCAAAGGTGTTCGTGCGGGCAATCTGACACTGCATGACCGGTTGACGCGCGGACGTCTGATGAGCCAACCCGTCGAGCGTTTTGGCGTGATTTCTGGGATGATTGAGACGGCTGAGAACCTCGCCAAGGACCATGACATCAGCCGTGAAGCATGTGATGCTTACGCGGTGCGTTCGCATCAGCGTGCGGCAGTGGCATGGGCCAATGGCCTGTTCGACGATGAATTGGTGCCAGTTCGTATCGCACAGCGCAAAGGCGATCCGATCGTTGTCGACCATGACGAAGGCTATCGCGCCGACGCGACGCTTGAGACTATGGCTGCGTTACGCCCGCTCGAGGGCGGGGTTGTGACTGCGGGCAATGCCAGCCAACAAAATGACGCGGCAGCCGCATGCCTTGTTGTCGCTGAAGATAAGCTTGAGGAACTTGGGTTGGAACCCATCGCCTATTTCCACAGCTGGGCCGCAGCAGGTTGCGAGCCATCACGCATGGGTTTTGGTCCCGTTCCCGCGACCGAGCGGCTGTTTGCGCGCAACGGCCTTTCGTGGAACGACATCGGTCTGATCGAATTGAATGAAGCATTCGCGCCGCAGGTGTTGGCTTGCTTGAAAGGCTGGGGTTGGTCTGACAATGACAGCCGCCATGACATGCTCAACGTCAATGGATCGGGCATATCGCTTGGCCATCCCATCGGAGCAACCGGCGGGCGAATATTAGCCAACCTTACGCGCGAAATGCAGCGGCGTGATGTACGTTATGGTTTGGAGACCATGTGCATCGGCGGTGGTCAGGGTATTGCGGCGGTGTTTGAGCGCGCATGAATTTTGACGCCGCATTAACAGCTGCCCAGAACTATCGCGATGTGGCGAAGGCGGCGCTGGCTGGGCGCCTGAAAGAGCGGTCCATTGACGCCGACCAACGTGCGGCCCACGGCTTTTCGTGGATCGCGACGAGTGTTGCCGGGCTTGAAGCAGTGGCCGAGTGGCTCAACCTAAACAATGGCGGAACGCCGCTTGACCAGCAGATTGCGACGCTGATTTTCGCGGAAACAATTGGCCAGCTGACGGGCGGCTTGCCGATGGGACAGAATGAAATATTTCGTCCCGTTGATCTTGGCGTTTCGCAACAGGCGGCACTGTTGGCCGCACGTTGCGAAGATATATTGTGCGCAGATCATGCTGCGGTGCGCTCCGAAGTGGCGCAAGCTATGGCGTCAGGTGTGATGCCGAGCGAAAGCCTTCATGACGCAGAGCTTGACGCCATTCGCGACCAATATCGCCGGTTCACGAACAGCGAGATTCTGCCGCACGCGCATCGTTGGCATTTGGCCAATGATTTGATCCCCGATGACACGATTTCGGCGATGGCGGCGCTTGGCACTTTCGGCGTTTGTATTCCTGCCGAATATGGCGGGCTTGGCTTATCCAAGCTGGTTATGTGTGTGATAACCGAAGAGCTCTCGCGTGGCTGGATCGGCGCTGGTTCACTAAGCACGCGGTCTGAAATCGCTGGCGAGCTGATTTCCATAAGCGGCACAGAGGCGCAAAAGGGATATTGGCTGCCGAAGATCGCGAGCGGGGAAGTTTTGCCCACAGCGGTTTTTACGGAACCCGATACTGGATCTGACCTCGGCGCGCTTCAAACGCGCGCGCGCTTGTCCAACGAAGGTTGGGCCATAGAAGGCGCAAAGACATGGATTACGCATGGCAGTCGTTCCGATCTGATGACGATGCTTGTGCGCACTGTGCCCGAAGCCAAAGGCTATGCCGGGCTGTCGATGCTGCTCGTCCCCAAACCGCGGGGAACCGATAGCGATCCGTTCCCCGCAACGGGTATGACCGGCAGCGAAATTGAAGTGCTGGGCTATCGCGGCATGCGCGAATATGCGTTGCAGTTCGATAGCATGGTTGCCCCTGCCGACGCTCTGTTGGGCGGTGAAGAAGGGCAGGGGTTCAAGCAATTGATGCGTACGTTTGAAGGCGCGCGTATCCAGACTGCAGCGCGTGCCGTTGGTGTTGCCAAACGCGCGTTAGCGCTGGGTCTGGATTATGCGGTCAATCGTAAACAATTTGGCCAAGCGATTATACATTTCCCCCGCGTTGCCGATAAATTGGTCATGAGCCTTGCGGACTTTGTGATGACCCGCGAGCTGACTTACGCAGCAGCACGAGCCAAGGATTCCGGCAAACGCTGCGACATTGAGGCTGGCATGGCGAAGCTGCTGGCCGCCCGCGCGGCATGGAGCAATGCGGACGCGAGCTTACAAATTCATGGCGGCAATGGCTACGCGTTGGAATATGAAATCAGCCGCGTTTTGTGCGACGCACGCATATTGAATATTTTTGAAGGCGCCGCCGAAATTCAGGCGCAGGTCATCGCCAAAGGCCTGATTGGACGTGTAAACTGATGGGCTCATGGGATGACTGGATTGGTCGCGAGGAGGTTCGGACAGACAGGGTAGATGCAGGACTTGTGTCGCGCTGGCTCGCTACATTTGACCGAGATGCGGCAAGTGATGACAATGTCCCGCAGGGGCTTCACTGGTGCCTTTGTCTGCCCGATGCGGCAACGGCAAAACTTGGGCCCGACGGGCATCCATTGCGCGATGACGGTGCGGAAAGCTTTCTACCCCCTATGCCACTGCCGCGCCGCATGTGGGCCTCAAGCAAAACCGAGTTTTTCAAGCCATTGCACGTTGGTGAAGTCGTCACGCGGACGTCGCGCATATTGTCGATAACCGAAAAGTCCGGCAATTCGGGGCGGTTGGCATTTGTCGATGTTGCGCATGAAACCGCTGGTGAAAATGGACTAGCGGTCCTTGAAGTGCAGAGCATCGTCTATCGCGAAGCTGTGGGAACTGAGACACCATTATCGCCGCCATCGGCCGGCGCGACCGGCTTTGACGCCAATGGCTGGCAAAGTCAGCGCGTTGTCGTCCCAAGCGAGCCAATGCTTTTCCGTTACTCCGCCCTGACATTCAACAGCCACCGGATTCACTATGACTTGCCATATGCACGCAATGAAGAGCGCTATCGTGGCCTTGTTGTCCATGGTCCACTGACCGCGAGTTTGCTTCTGGATCTCGCCCGCCGGGAATTGGGTGACAACGCGTTGGCCAGTTTCACATTCCGAGGTCTATCGCCGGCGATTTGTGGGGAGGCTTTGCATCTGGTGATGCGCGGATCGGGCAACGAGATTGAACTGGCCGCCTTTGCAGGCGACGGACGTCAGATTATGGCCGCTGCGGCGCAAGGACATATTTGAAATGACCGAGAGTGAAAATATCGCCGAAATCCGCCGATCAGTTCAGGCATTATGCGCCGATTTTCCGGGTGCGTATTGGCGCGAAAAGGACAGCGCACGTGCCTATCCGGGCGAATTTGTCGATGCTCTGACCAAGGCAGGGTTTCTCGCCGCGCTCATTCCTGAAACTTATGGTGGGTCTGGGCTAACACTCTCTGACGCGGCTATTATCATGGAGGAAATTCAAGCCTCAGGCTGCAACGGCGCTTCGGCACATGCGCAGATGTACATCATGAACACGCTGCTGAAATATGGCAGCGAAGATCAGAAGCTGGAATATCTTCCAAGGATTGCAACGGGCGAATTGCGGTTGCAGGCTTTTGGCGTTTCCGAACCGACGAGCGGCACGGACACACTGTCGTTGCGTACTGTCGCGGTTCGCGATAGCGATGAATATGTCATCAACGGCCAAAAATTATGGACGAGCCGCGCGGAGTATTCCGACCTCATGCTATTACTTGCGCGCACGACACCGCGTGAAGATGTTTCCAGCAAAACTGAGGGGTTATCGGTGTTCCTTATCG